>JAKFUF010000132.1 GCA_021732845.1 Planctomycetaceae bacterium
GCCCACCCTGTCCCTGACCCTGACCGCCGATGCCGCCCCCCCCGGCTCCACCGAAGCCCTGCTTCAGCACCTGCACGGCGACCACAGCCTTTGGCAGCTTCACGGAGATCGGCTTGTCGGTTTTGTTCTCGATGAACACATTCCCTTCGAGCGAACTCTTGGGAATCATGAACACGTTGAGCTGATCGCTTTCGATCCCATCGAACAGGGCGACTTCCGTCGCGCTGGGGTCGTAGGAGAGTTTTTTGAGGGGTCGCTTCACACCACCGGTCGCTCCGAAAGCGGTCGCGACGACGATGCAGGTCGCCACCAGCCCCAGCCGGGCACGGGTGGTAATCGTCTGAGTCCGATTCGGCATGACAACGGTTCCTTGTGGCGCAGAGAAGCGATTGGAAGAAGGGCCGCAATTGGTCTTGGTGGGGTTTGCCGCGGTTGTCTGCTGATAAGATCGACCGAAACACCAAGTCACAGTGATACTCTAACCGTCAGCAAGCCAGTTGCAAGAAAATGTTCGCCGCGCGAACGAATTTTTCTGCAAATTGTCTGTCACAGGGCTTAAAGTCAAACTAACGACTGTGCCTGAGGCAGCTTTTTCTCCGAATTTTCCGGCACTTTCCGGAGAATTGGCGGTCGGCTCGGGGTGCGGTTGGGGTTGCGCGCCGCGGAATTGCACCCGACAGGCCAGATTCCGCCTCCACAACGAAGCTGTCACAACGAACTCCACGACGCTCGAAAACCGGCGCGCCTCGCCAAATCTCTGGCGATTGCTGTAACGCTTCCCAATCCATCGGGTACAATCAATAAGAGACGACATTGCCAATACCCGATCCGACCGTGTTGCAAGTCACGACCGATTTGCCTTCCAAGTGAGGCTTCGATGCGCGTTATCGCTTTCTCCTGGACCACACTGACTGTCCGATCTGCGGGAATGGCGTTGGCGCTTCTATGCGTCTCGCTGTCCGCGATACCAGCCAATGCACAGCAGAGCAGCCTGTTCGGTGGAGGAAGCTCCAGCACATCGGCTGGGCGGGGCACGGGGGGGACCTCCGGCGGGTCAGCCACAGGTGCCGGCGGCGGCATCGGTGCCAACAACCTGGCGCAAACAGGGACGTTGAACCTGGGTGGCACGGGGACGATTCAACCGGGTCAGGCCCGACAGGGCGGTTTCGTGGGGCGCTCTGACAATTCAGGACGATTCGTCGGGCAGTCGATGGCTGGGCAACAGACCGGCGGAGCGACGAGCGCCGGGCGGGGCGGCTCGACCCGCCGCACGGGCAGCAACGGCGGGTTCGGCGGAAACAACGGCGGCTTTGGTGGTGGCTTCGGCGGGCAGTTTGGCAACCAGTTCGGAAATCAATTTGGCGGCGCGGGCACGACTGCGGCCCGGGTCATCCGCCCGCAACAGCGCGTCGCCTTCGAGTACAATGTGCCCGAGACCGCGGTTGTCCAAGAAACGATCACCACGCGCTTTCAATCGCTCCCGACGCCCCTGATGCGCGGACTGACCATTGCACCAGAAGCGGATGGGGTCTTCGTGCTGCGTGGAGAAGTGAAATCTGTTGCCGAGAGCAAACTCGCCGCCGCGATGCTCCGGCAGGAGCCAGGCGTTAAAACAGTCCGCAATGAACTTTCGATCACCCCGGTCAATCCGTGAAGCGCGATGGGACCGTTCCTGAGGCTTGAAGGTTCAAACCCTGCATGCGACTTGGCATCCTCTCCGACACGCATGACCATCTGAAGCGGACCAGCCGCGCGGTCCAGATGCTGCGTGACGCGGGTGCCGAAGCTCTCGTCCATTGTGGAGATCTCACGGGCACAGATATTGTGTTCGCCTGCGCCGTGGGGTTGCCGGTCTGGTATGTTTACGGGAACAACGATGCCGACGCCGTTTCCGAACTGCACCTGGCGATGACGGACGCTGGAGCGACCTGTCTGGAATGGGGCGGGCTGTTCGAATTGTCTGGCAAATCGATCGGCCTGACGCACGGCCACATGGACACGGACATGCGGCGGATCATGGCCGCCCAGCCGAACTATCTCTTCTCTGGCCATTCGCATCTGCGCGAAGATCGCCGCGCGGGACCGACCCGCCGGATCAACCCCGGAGCGTTGCATCGCGCGCCAGAGTACACCGTCGCCTTGCTCGACCTCGAAACGGATGAGTTGAGTTTTTTGACGGTTCCCAAATCGAAGCTGTTTCAGTAAAGAAACCGTAGGATGGCCTTCCCAGGCCGTCCGGTGGAACGGAAGTCGACCCATCGACCGGACGGCCAGGGAAGGCCATCCTACGACAAAAACCAACACGTGTAGGATGGGCTTCCCAGCCCGGAGCAAGGGGAGTCGATCCTCACACCGGACGGCCTTGGAAGGCCGTCCTACCGGGGGGGGCGTTCTGATCATGCCACCAGTCGAAAAAAACGCGAAATCCGCCACTCACCCTCGCGGCTCATTTCTCGACCCCGCCGCGCTCATGCGGATCAAAAGTCTGGAGCTGCGGGCGCGGCTGGTGGTGCAGGGGTTTCTGAGTGGACTTCATCGCAGTCCGTATCATGGATTCTCGGTCGAATTCACGGAGTATCGGCAATACACGCCGGGAGATGACCCGCGATATCTGGACTGGCGGTTGTATGCCCGCAGCGACAGATATTATCTGAAACGATTCGAAGACGAGACGAATCTGCGGTGTTATCTGCTTGTCGACTTGAGCCGGTCCATGGGTTATGGATCGCTGGAGTACACCAAGGCAGACTACGCCAAGACCGCCGCGGCAACCGTGGCTTACTTCCTGTCAAAGCAACGCGATGCCGTCGGGCTGGTCACATTCGACACCCAGATTCAGGAAATCCTGCCGGCCCGGTTTCGACCGGGTCACTTACACCGATTGTTCTTGGCGCTGGAACGCTCACCAGCAGGGAAGGGGACCGACCTGACCGCACCGCTCGAACAAGTCGCCCGCACTGCGCGAAAACGGGGGTTTGTGGTGCTGCTGTCCGACCTGCTGGCGCCGCCGGAATCGTTGGAACTACGGCTGGGATACCTGCGGTCTCAAGGGCACGAGGTGGCGGTGCTGCGGGTCTTGGATCCGGCGGAGATCGACTTCCCATTCAACCAGGCGGCGATGTTTCACGATGTCGAGACGGACCGCGAACTGTACATCGACCCGGTCTTTGCCAGGCAGCAATATCAATCGCGGTTCGCGGAACATGCCGCGGCCGTGCGGTCACTGTGTACGCGGCTGGGGGTGGATCTGTATGATCTGCCGACGTCGCAACCGTTGGAACATGCCCTGTTCGACTTGTTGAATTCGCGAATGCGGCGCGGCCGGCAGGTCGCCCGCAAAGCGGGCGTGTCTCGATAGCGTTCGGCGGGAGGCCGCTGATGGGGATACTGGCGCCACTGTTTTTCGCCGGGCTGGCTGGGCTGGCGCTGCCACTCATCTTTCATCTCGTGCGGCGCATCCCGCGCGGCCGGCAGGAATTCAGTTCGCTGATGTTCCTGAGCCCTACGCCGCCGCGGCTCACGCGCCGCAGTCGCCTCGACCAGATCGCCCTGCTCCTCATGCGTCTGGCCGCCCTCTCGCTGCTCGCCCTGGCTTTCACCCGCCCGTTCCTGCGTGAATCGGCCCTCCTCTCGCTGCAAGATTTGCCCCGCCGCCGCGTGGCGATTCTCGTCGACACCAGTGCCAGCATGCATCGTGGCACACTCTGGCAGCAGGCACTTCAGCAGGTTGAGAAGGAACTGGAGGGGCTCGCTCCTCAAGATGACCTTGCCCTGTATGCCTTCTCCGACCGGTTGGAAAGGCTGGCGGATTTCGCCTCGAACAAAGGCGACAACGCTGGCGAAGCGCAGGCCAATGTCCCTGCCGCGGAGCTGGTGCGGCCACGGATCAAGGAATTGAAGCTGACCTGGGCCACAAGCAACCTTGGGCTGGCCTTGCGGAGAGTGGCCGAGGAACTCGACGCGGCAGCCGATGTCCAGCAGTCACTGGCTGAGCCACAGTTGGTGGTGATCAGCGATTTTCAAAAAGGGAGCCGCGTTGAGGCCCTGCAGGGTTTCGAATGGCCCAAACGGCTGCAACTGATCGAACGACGGTTGGAGACTCCCAAGCCTACGAATGCCTTTGCCCAGCTTCTGGCCAGTGACGAGGCTGCTCCCGATGAAGTTCGAGTCCGTTTGGTGAACGCCGCCGATTCGACGGGAGACCAGTTCTTCGTCCGCTGGGCCGACGCGTCGATTGCTGAGGCTGCCACCAAGACTGCAGCGAAACTGGATCCCCGCCGCGCTGTCGAGGGCGAAACGGCAGTGTATGTTCCACCCGGCCAGAGCCGCGTGGTCAAGCTGCCGCGACCGCCGAAGCTGCTGGCCGACCGTCTCTTGCTGCGCGGAGATGAACACGAGTTTGACAATACGTTCTACGTGGTGCCGCCGCGCAAACAGGAGATCACCCTGGTTTACGCCGGGGATGAGGCCGACAACGATCCTCAGGCCATGCGCTACTACTTAAAGCTGGCCACGACGGGGGATCCTCTGCGCGAGGTGCAGCTTCCCGCGCTCAATCCGCAACAGCCAGACGCCAAGTTGCTGGAAGCGATGCGAGGCCCGTTGCCGCCGCAATTGGTTGTGGCGGTCGAGGCCGGCTCCGCCGAGTGGCAGGCCGCGCTCAAGACCTACGTCGAACAGGGCGGAACGCTGCTGTTTGTGCCACGCGACCAGAAGGAGTTGGCATCCCTGCCGCAACTCTTTGACGGACTGGAGATCTCCGACGCAACCCCGCGTCGCGGGGAGAACGACTTCGCACTGCTCGGTGAGATCGACTTCACGCACCCTTTGTTCGCGCCGTTCGCCAATCCGCGTTACAACGATTTCACAAGGATCCATTTCTGGAATTCCCGGGCGGTCAAGTTGAAAACTCAACCCGTCAAAGACGAGCCGATGAACCCGGCCACGCCGCATGTTCTGGCCCGCTTCGATGATGGCCAGCCTTGGATTCTGGAACGGTCGATGGGCCAGGGGCGGATCTTGGCGCTGACCAGTGGCTGGCAGCCGGATGACAGCCAGTTTGCCGTTTCGACCAAGTTTGTCCCCTTCGTCATTAGTCTGCTCGACCTGGCCTGTGGCACAACTCAGCCACTGGCGGGCGTTGTGGTCAATGAGCCGGTCCCGCTTCCCACCCTGCTCGCCGACAAGCGAACCACGCCATTGACGGTGCAGACCCCCGATGGTCAGAAGCTTCTGCTGGCCGTGGGGGAGACAAAATTCGAGCAGGCGACCATGCCCGGGGTGTATACTGCCGGAAGCGGAACGGATGAGCTGCGGTTCGCGGTGAATCTGGCGGAAGCGGAAAGCGATACGGCTTCCCTGCCCAAGGAATCCTTGGAGCAGTTGGGCGTGCGGATGGGACGGGATGTGACACGGGCTCAGGAATTGAGCCACATGAGGCAGCAACGGGACACAGAGTTGGAGAGCCGTCAGCAGACATGGCGGTGGTTGCTCGCAGGGTGTGTGGGTGTTCTGATTCTCGAAACTTGGTGGTCGAGCCGCGCAGCGCGGGTCGAGCGTCAATCCGCGGAGGCCGTGGCATGATTCAGCGTCATTTGCTCGAGCAGCTCAACAAGGTGGCCCGCCGGCACCGCACATTGCGGATGTGGCAGACACTTTCCGTGGTGTGGCTGCTGACTGCACTGGCCGCTGGACTGGTTTGGATGTGGCAAGTGCGGACGGGGACACCG
Source organism: Planctomycetaceae bacterium (assembly GCA_021732845.1). Taxonomy (GTDB): domain Bacteria; phylum Planctomycetota; class Planctomycetia; order Planctomycetales; family Planctomycetaceae; genus JAKFUF01. The sequence continues at coordinate 5,730 of JAKFUF010000132.1, forward strand.
CTGGACGCTGCACTGCCTGTTCTGGGCGTTTCGGCCGGAATTCTGGCTGTGCTGGCATTGTGGTTTTCGGGGCGTCTGGCACGCAATCCCGCCTGGGTCGCCCACAGGATTGAAACCGCTTTCCCCGACTTGGAAACACGCCTTCTCGCGGCCGTCGAACAGTCGCCAGAGGCACCAGAAGGAAAGCTCGGCTTCCTGCAGGCGAGCGTCATTCGCGACGCTTTGGAACATGCCCAAGAGCACAATTGGCCCAGTCTGATTTCTAGCCGCCGACTGACACTCGCGGTGCTGGCAAATCTCGTGGCATTCACGTTGTTCGGGGCGACTTTGATTGGTGCGTCCCGCGTGCAGGCGCGGGCGTCGTCCATTTCGGAGATCAAGCGCACAACTTCGGAAGCCGCCGCGCAGGTCACGGTCACCGTTGAACCCGGATCCGTCGAAGTCGAGCGTGGCTCAAGTTTGCTGGTCCTGGCCCGGATTCAAGGGCCGATGCCCACGGATGCGACGCTGGTCTATAAGTCGCATCCGGCAACGGGCCAGACACCATCCCCGGTGTCACTGCCGATGCCCTCCAGCCTGAACGACCCGGTGTTCGGCGTTCGCATCCCGATGGTCGAAGATCCCCTAGAATACCTTGTCCAGCTTCCCGGCCGCACCACGCCGACTTACAAGGTCACGGTGTTTGAGTTTCCCCGTCTGGAGCGGGCGGACGTGCTGCTGGCCTATCCGTCCTACACCGGATTGGAAGACAAGCTGATCGAAGACGTTCGCACCGTCTCGGTTGTTGAAGGCACGAGGGTCACTTTGCTGTGCCGCTTAAACAAGCCGGTCGTGAGCGCGTTGCTGACATCCGTTCCAGGCACGGCCACCACCGCCGATTTCAAACTGGCGGCCGCTGTGGCTGAGCCACAGGTTTACAAGACGACGCTCGTCGCCGAGAAGTCGCTGCGGCTGCAGTTGGATCTCGTGGACGACGCGGGAAGAAAGAACAACAAACCGATCCAATTTTCGCTGAATGTGCTGCCCAACAGTCCCCCGTCGCTCAAGCCGGTCTTCCCCGCGCGTGACCTGGAGGTGTCGGCCCTCGAAGAACTGGATGTCAAAGCCCAGGTCACAGACGACCATGGCGTGGCCCGCATGGGCCTGAGTTTCGAACTGGCAGGAAAGCCACCACTGGAGGTGGTCGTTCTGGAGAAGGGTGCCGCCCGGCAGAAGCATGACGTGGCTCACCAGATCCGCCTCGAATCCCTCAAGGCCGAACCCGACCAGTTGCTGTCGTATCACTGGTGGGTCGAAGATTTTGATGCCAAGGGACAGATCCGACGAACCGAAAGCGACATGTATTTCGCCGAAGTCCGGCCGTTTGAAGAGATCTTCCGGCAGGGTGAACAGCCACCCGGTGGCTCACAGCAGCAGCGCCAGCAACAGAACCAACAGGGCCAGGGCCAGAACGAACGCCAGGCCCAGGAGTTGGCGAAACTGCAGAAAGACATCATCAACGCCATCTGGAAACTGATCCGCCGCGAAACGGGCGAAAAACTGACGGACGCCTTCGCACCGGATATTGAACAGGTCCGCACATCGCAGCAGACCGCCGGACAGCAAGCGACGGCCCTGGCGGAGAAAGTCGAGGACGAACAGTCGCAGGCACATGTCGAAGCCGTTCTGCAGCAAATGAGTGCGGCCACCGCCGCGCTGGAGGCGGCCGAACAGGGACCGGCCAGAGAGCCCTTGCGGCCGGCGCTGGCGGCGGCACAGTCGGCCTATCAATCGCTGCTGAAGCTGCGGGCGCGTGAGCACGAAGTCGTGCGGCAACAGCAGCAGCAGCAACAGTCACAGCAAAGCCAAAGCAGCGCCCGTTCTCAGCAGCAGCGCGAACAGTTGCAACAACTCGACCTGCGCGAGGAAGACAACCGCTACGAGACGCAGCGGCAGGCGCAGGAACAGCAGCAGGAAACGGCCGAGGAACGCGAGAACCGGCAGGTGCTCAACCGGTTGCGGGAATTGGCACGCCGACAGCACGACTTGAACGAACGCTTGAAGGAGATGCAGGCCTCGCTGGAGGCTGCCAAGACGGAGCAACAGAAGGAAGAAATCCGCCGGCAACTGCAACGACTGCAGGACGAACAGCGGCAGATTCTGCAGGACACGGACGAATTGCAGTCGCGGCTCGATCAACCGGAGAACCAGGAGAAGAACGCTGAGCAACAGCAGCAGTTGGCCGAGACACGCGACCAGGTCCGCCGGGCGTCCGAGGCTTTGCAGCAGGAAAAGGTGTCCCAGGCCGCGGCGGCGGGAACACGGGCCGAGCAGCAGTTCGACGAACTGCGTGAAGAGTTCCGACGACGGGCCTCCGGCCAGTTCAACGAAGAGATGAAGCAGATGCGCGACACGGCGCGCGAGCTGGAACAAAAGGAGAAGTCACTGGCCGAACAGCTCGAGCAGGCCACGAAGCCCGAAGAGGGTCCGCCGAGCCTGCAGTCGAAGGACCCGCGCGAAGGCGTGCTGGAAGAAATAGGTGAGCAGCGAAAGCGGCTGGCGAATCTTGAAGAGCAAATGCGCAATACCATCGAGCGGGCGGAAGCCACCGAGCCGATTTTGACTGAACGCCTGTATGACACCGCCCGCAACCTGCGGGACCAGTCGATCCAGCGTTCACTGCAAACCACAGAGCGTTCCGTGCGGCAGGGGCTGCTCGATGATGCGAAGCAGCAGGAGGCTCCCGCCAACGCCGGAATCCAGAGATTGCGGGAGAATATCGAGCGCGCGGCAGAAGGCGTTCTGGGCGATGAGACGGAAGCTCTGCGTCGGGCTCGGGAAGAGCTGCAAAACCTGTCGCAGGAATTGAATGACGAACTCGAACGCAACGCGCCGAGTCCCGAGGGTCAGCCGCAGGGACAACAGCCTGGACAGCAACGAGCCCAACAGGGGCAACTGCCCGGTGCGCAGGCTGGACAGCGACAGAACGGGGAACAACAGCCAGGTCAAACGCAGCCGGGCCAAGCGGGCGAGCAGCCGCGCGAAGGCGAGCCTCAACCAGGTGAGAACCGCGAGGGTGAACCGGACCAGCAGGAGAATCAACCGGGTCAAGCCGGTCGACAACAAGGTCAACGGCCGGGACAGCAGCGGGGAAGCCAGCCCGGCCAGGGAGAGCAACGTCCTCAAGATGCCGGTCGACAACCCGGAGAGATTCCCGATGGCGAACCCGGTCAGCAGCCCGGCGAGCAACCGCAACCGGGAGAGCAGCCGGGGGAACAACCCAGTCAACAGCCGGGACAGCAGCCCGGTCGAGGTCAACGCGGCCAGCGTCAACCGGGCCAAAGGCAACCAGGCCAGGGTCAACCGGGACAACGCGGAATGGGTGAGGGTCAGCAGCCGGGCGAGAATCCTGAAGGTGAACCCGGTCAGCAGCCTCAGCCGGGCGAACAACCGGCAGGCCAGCTCGGAGAGCAACCTGGACAACAGCCCGGACAAGGTCAGCGCGGCCAAGGCCAAGCCGGCCAACAGCCTGGCCAGCCACAGGGTCAGCAGCCAGGTCGCGGGCAACAGCGCGGCCAGCGTGGTCCCCGGGGCGCGGAGCTGGGAGGTGGTCTGACTGGTCCCAACGACGACCAGGAGACGGCCGTCGACATGACGCGGCGGAATTCGAATCCACTGACGGGCGACAATTTCCGGGAGTGGTCGGACCGGCTGCGGGATGTCGAAGAGATGGTTTCCGATCCCGAACTGCGGGCTGACGCGGCGCGGATTCGCGAGCGGGCCAAGAACCTGCGGGCCGAGTTGAAGCGGCACTCCGCCGTGCCAACCTGGGACCTGGTTCGGTCGCAGTTGGCCGGGCCGCTGGCCGAACTGGAAAATCGAGTGGGCGAAGAACTCTTGCGGCGGACATCGAAGAAGGCCCTGGTTCCACTGGACCGCGATCCTGTGCCGCCACAGTATTCGGAGAAATCCCGCCGCTACTACGAACAACTCGGGAGCGGCAAGTAATGCTGCTGGGCAACATTATTCTCGGTGCCGCAGGGTGGCTTCCGCTGGCAGCCACCCTGGCCGCCGTCGCGCTCGCCGTTCTGGGGTGGAGCTACTCTCGCACCAGCACCACCACTGTGCTGCGTGCTGTGTGCCTGCTGCTCAAGGCAAGTGCTTTTGTGCTGCTGGCCCTGTGTCTGGTGGACCCGTTGTATGTCGGCTCGCGGCCTCGTCCGGGCAGCAACCTGTTCTTGGTGCTCGCCGACAACAGCCGCAGCCTGCAACTGAGCGATCAGGGCCAGGGCAAAAGCCGTGGCTCGGCACTCCACGCGCGGCTTAACGAAAAAGAGGGCTGGCTGACGCGCCTGGCCCAGGACTTCGATGTCCGCCAATACAAATTCGACACGACCCTGCACTCCATGCAGGACTATTCGACGCTGGCTTTCGATGGCGAGGCCTCGGCGCTTGCGCAGTCGCTGCCGGCAATGGTCGAACGGTACAAGGGACAGCCGGTTGCCGGGATTCTGTTGTTCAGCGACGGCAATGCCACGGACCTCGTCGATCAGCAGATCAACTGGAAGAACCTGCCCCCCGTGTTTCCCGTGACAGTGGCATCGGCCTCGCCGGCGCTCGATGTGGCGCTCACGCAGGTGGCTGTCAGCCAGACGAATTTCGAAGCGGCACCCGTGAAGATTGAAGCCACGGTCGTGGCTCAATCCGTGCAGCAGCGAAAGGTTATCGTGCGCGTCCTGAACGAGGCCGGCACCGAGGTCGAGCGACACCAGTTTCCCACCGCTCCGAATGGTGAGCCACAGGTCCACCGGTTTCTCATCAAGGCCGAAAAGCCCGGCGTGAGCTTCTACCAGGTGCAGGCCGCGCTGGAAGGCGAAGAGGCGTTTAAGGCCGGCGACAAATCGCAGGAGGCCACGCTGGCCAACAATCGTCGCATCGCCACCGTCGATCGTGGCGGCGGCCCCTACCGCGTGCTGTACATTTCCGGGCTGCCCAACTGGGAGTTCAAATTTCTGCGCCGGGCTGTCGAAAAAGACGACGAAGTCGACCTGGTGGGGCTGGTGCGGATCGCCCGCCGCGAGCCCAAGTTCACGTTCCTCTCACGCGATGGCGAAAGCACCAACCCGCTGTTCCGTGGCTTCACCAACCAGAAGGACGAGGATGCCCAGCAATACGACCAGCCGGTGCTGCTGCGGTTGGGGACTAAAGACAAGGACGAACTGCAGGGAGGGTTCCCCAAGGATGCCGAAGAGCTTTACAAGTATCACGCGGTGATTCTGGACGACATCGAATCCGCGTTTTTCACGCAGGATCAGATGTCGCTGCTGCAGCAGTTCGTCAGCCAGCGTGGCGGCGGACTGTTGATGATGGGCGGCAAGGCCTCCTTCGCCGAGGGGGGGTACATCCGCAGTCCGGTGGCTGAGATGTTGCCGGTCTATCTCGACCGGACCGCTCCCGCTGTCAGCAACGGCGGGTATCGGCTCAAGATCACGCCCGAAGGCAAGCTGCAGCCGTGGGTGCGGCTGCGTCCCAATGAAGAAGACGATGACAAGCGATTCACGGAAATGCCCGGGTTTCATGCCCTGAACCGGATTGATGCCATCAAGCCGGCGGCATCCGTTTTGCTCTCGGCAGAGGCCGCCGACGGCTCGACGCGGCCGGCGCTGGCAGTGCAGCCCTTTGGTCGCGGCAGGACGGCCGCGCTGTTGATCGGAGACCTGTGGCGGTGGGGCCTGCGGCGTCCCGATGCGACGCAGAACGACCTGGAACGCTCCTGGCGGCAAACGGTGCGGTGGCTCGTGGCGGATGTGCCCCAGCCCGTGGAACTCGAAACCAAACGCTCCACCGGCGCGGGGCTGCCGGCGGTCGAGATCGTGGTGCGGGCCCGCGACAAGAAGTTCTCGCCGCTCGACAACGCCAGCATCACCTTGAACATCAAAACACCCGACCAGCGTGAGATTCAGCTTGCCGCGGAAAGCAGTTCCGGGGCGGCGGGCGAATACCACGCGCGCTTCACACCCCGCACTCCGGGTGCCTACCGTGTCATGGCGACGGCGGCCGCTCCCGATGGCAGCCCGGTTGGCCAGCGCGAAACGGGCTGGGCCGTCGAACCCGAGACGGAAGAATTTCAACAACTCAACGGCAACACGGCGTTGTTGGAGCGAATCGCCGCCGACTCGGGAGGCGAAGTCATCGCCCTCAATCAGTTGGACCGTTTTGTCAGCAGCCTGCCCAATCGCAAACTGCCGATTGTGGAACGCTGGACCTACCCGCTGTGGCATCAATGGTCGGTATTGGCCGCCGCCATGTGTTGCCTGATTGGCGAGTGGGGGTTGCGGAGGTGGAAGGGGCTGCCTTGACCACGGAACCCTTTGCTCCAGGTGACGATGGCACGCAGCCGCAATCTGCCGAGCACAGAAGTGAAGCGCCACCATCACCCGTGAAGGTGCCCCACCGTATCAGCCTGATCACAATTCTGTCGATCATCGCCTGCGGGATGGTGGCATTTTGGGTCCTGTTGGAATTTCCACCGTATGAGGCGCGGCGGGCACTCTTAAGCTGCGTTCATTGTGGGAACACCCGTCAGGTTCTCGTCATCCAGCGCTGGTGGCATGTCAAAGGGGTGCACGTTTCCGACTCCCATGACTATCCCATTCGCGCGGGCCATGCGCATTCGTGGTTTCAATACAATTCCAAGCGGGAAACGACATGGCACTATGAGGGATGGACACGCGACAGGTATGAGACGGGAGGCTGGCAGTGGGAGGGCCCGCCAACTCCCGACAAACTGACCCGCCCTGCCGACAAGATGCGCGAGAGCTGGCTGCCATAGGGAACCGCGCAGCTTGATCTGCCATGATGCGGCAAGAACTTCTCTGCCGTGGGTGTGCCGCTTGGCTGGTGGGGGATTCATGAAGAGAGACAGACGCTCCTGCAAATAATTGCAGATTTGACGTGTCCGACAAAAGCCAATTCCAGACAAGTTTTCCTTCACCTGCGAATGGAATCGACCATGATCCGCGGATTTATGACTGTTGTCGGGGCTGCCTACATCGTATTGGCCCTCTGGTGTGCCATCATGCCCGCTCAGACGGCCGAGTCGGTGGGATACAAGCTGCAGCCCGGTTCCGGCCAGTCTGAGTATTTCGTGCTTTATGGCGGCGTGCAGATGGCCCTGGGCCTCGCCTTTCTGTGGCCGTGGTTCCGACCGCAGGACCTGTCCTTCGTCAACGCTCTCGCCCTGTGTCTCATCGTCCATGGAACCATCGTGCTGTTCCGCACTGTCAGCTTCGGCATGTACAAGGGGATTGGCAACACCACCCTGATCCTGGCAGGCGTCGAATGGGCGATCTTCCTGGCGTCGGTGGGAGTGGCGGTGGTGTCGCGGAAGGGGTGAGTGTCATGGGGTGCCGGCGTTTCAAACGTCTGATTCCCGCCGAAAAGCGACTGATGGCAATCGCAACCGGAGTTGCATAACCTTAGCACATGGCCAAGCATCCCCTGCCGCAGGCAGAAAACTCAGCCGGAGGCGCGAATTCCGAAGCCAGCCGCGCCCGGTTTGAGCTGTATCGCGCAAAAGTGAAGCGGAAAGAACTGCCCAAAGGCAGCTTCCATTCGAACGACGACCGCAGCCCCAAGCCACGCGTGCGCTCGGTCAAGACACTCGTTTGGCAGTTCCTGGGCCTGCTGACTCCGTATCGAGTTCCCATCTTCTGGGTGCTCGCGTCGGCCACGGTGTCCACGCTGATCGGCCTGCTGCCGCCGGCGGGCACCAAATTCATCATCGACTATGGGCTGACGGGCCGGACACTGCCGCCCACGATCCTGCAGTGGTTTCCCTCGCTGGCGAACAGCCGGCAGTTGCTCCTGGCGACGGTGACGGCGGTGTCGCTGATTGCGCTCGTCAAGATCCTGATTCACATCTTTGGCCGGTGGTATGCCACGAAGATCACCAAACAGATTCAGTTGAACCTGCGGCGGCGTGTGTTTGAGCATGCCGTGCGGCTGCCGTTGCACCGAATCCAGGAAATCCGCTCTGGCGGCGTGGCCTCGATCCTCCGCGAAGATGGCGGCAGCGTGGGCGAACTCGTCTTCGGCATGCTGTTCAACCCGTGGAAGGCGATCATTCAGCTTCTGGGCAGCCTGGCCATCCTCGCGTGGGTCGACTGGACGCTGCTGTTGGGGGCAATCCTGCTGCTGCCATCGGTGTTCCTGACGCACCGGGCCTGGATCAACAGCATCCGCCCGCAGTTTCGCGTGATCCGCAAGCAGCGGGAACTGATCGATGCGAGCGCCACCGAGGTCTTCGCCGGCATGCGGATCGTCCGCGCCTTCAGTCGCCAGAAGCGCGAAGCCGTGCGTTTCACCACCGAAAACAATCTGATGGCGCGGCAGGAACTGTATGCGTGGTGGTGGATGCGCATTGTTGAAATCGTCTGGGAGGCTCTTATTCCCATCGCCACTTCGGGGCTTTTGCTGTATGGCGGCTGGCGCGTGCTGGACGGCCACATGACCGTGGGTGACCTGATGATGTTCATGGTCTACCTGCTGATGCTGCTGGAGCCTTTGGCGACGCTGGCGCAAAGCGCCACCCAGCTTCAAAACAGCCTGAGCGGTCTGGATCGAGTGCTGGATCTGCTGGGTGAGCCACGGGAAATGCCGTCGACGAGCAGTTCCCTCAAGGCTGACCGCGGACAGGTCACCGGAGCCATTTCCTTTGAAGAGGTCTCGTTCACCTACCCCGGCTCAGCCTCCCCGGCCGTGCATGAGATCAACCTCACGGTCCGCGGTGGCCAAACCGTGGCACTTGTCGGTCCCAGCGGCGCGGGCAAAACCACCTTGTGCAATCTGGTGGCCCGGTTTTATGACCCCACGGTGGGCCGCGTCACGCTCGATGGCCGCGACCTGCGCGACTACGAGGTGGAATCGTTCCGGGCGCTGCTGGGTGTCGTTGAACAGGACGTGTTTTTGTTTGATGGAACGATTCAGCAAAACATCGCGTACGCGCGGCGCGAGGCAACAGAGGCGGAGGTCCGGGCGGCGGCCGAGGCGGCCAATGCCCTGGAGTTCATTGACAAGATGCCGCACGGTTTCATGACCGTGATTGGTGAACGGGGAGTGCGGCTCAGCGGCGGCCAGCGCCAGCGGCTGGCGATTGCCCGCGCCATCCTGGCCGATCCGCGCGTGCTGATTTTGGATGAAGCCACGAGCAATCTGGATACCGACAGTGAGCGGCTCATTCAACAAAGCCTGACGCGGCTGATGCACGGCCGTACCAGCTTTGTCATTGCCCATCGGCTGAGCACGATCGCCGGTGCCGATTTGATCGTGGTGGTCGAGAACGGCCACATCAGCCAGACCGGCACGCACGCCGAACTGATGGACAAGGGCGGAAAATACCGGACGATGGTGGAGCAGCAGGTCAAGATGACATTGGGCACGATGGCCGGACCGAATGTTCAGCCGGTCCCACACCATCACCATTGAAGCACGAGTTGTAGCGAAATGGCGCGAGCCCTCCGGTGAGCCACGCAGGTCGGTCCCCATTCACCGGACGGCGCGCGTGGGCTGAAGTCCGCGCCACTTGAGAAGAATTTCGGAAATCGCATGTCAAGATTGACTTGCGAAATCTTTTGCGGATATACGCCTTCCACCGAAGGGTGTGCCAACGCGGTCTGTCGTCCCCAGAACGGCCGGCCGGCGAACGCACTGCACGGAAGTGGCCCGACGGAAACGGTTCCGCACGTTTCGTTTCTGACAAGGAGGTTTGCATGCGCACGCTGGTCCTGATGACTGCGTGTCTGGTGGTTGTGATGAGTTCCCTGCTGGTGGCTCAGCCACCGCAGAAGCGGAATTCGCCCCCGGATTTCTTTTTCGTGCCGCTGATCCAGGAAATCTCCGACGGCGAATCTTCCTCGCCCTCGCGGGCGGTTCGCGCCGCGCAGAAGATGTACTCGGCCCCCGCCGCCTCCTCCGCCTCCGACATGCATTTCGTCAAAGTTGAAGTTCCCGTGCTGAGGGCGGGTTATGCGCCTCCCGCCAGCCGTCCCAGGCCGGTCGGAGCGGTCAAAAAGGCGATCTCGTCCACGATCGGACAGATGAAGAAACCCGATGCCGACATGGCGGGAGTCTTCGCCGACGAAGAGGCGGTCGACCGCCAAGCCAAGGCCAGTGGATCGGAAGAGGCGTTCGATTACTTCAGCTACGATCTGCCAGAGTCACCAATCCAAGAAATCGTTGCCGGGACAATCCTTGGGACCGAGGACCAGCATTTCGTCCCGGTCTTCACCCCGATTCTGCAGGCGGGCTACGGCCCGCCAGCCAGTCGCCGCAAGCCCCTGGGTGTGGTCAAGCAGCCCCACGAAGCGGTGGAGATCACGGAAGACGGCGAGCCCAAAGCGTTCCCCGGCCTGCTGGCCGACGACGCCAAGGTGGATAACAGCGATGCGATGCGCGGCGAATTCATTACGTCGAGCGGCGTGAAACGCGTGGGATATGAGGTGGAGGCCACGAAGACAATCAAGCCAGATTCCGGTCTCAAGGAGCTGGAAGGTGACGCTCCGGCGGACTCCAGCGGGAGTGATCTCAATACGGCCTTGCTTCCGCCACCTGTTAAGTACATTCACTTTTCTGAGGCATCCGCGACCGAAGCCGAGCAGCCCCAACTTGAGTTGGACTGGCTGCCATTCCTCGCCGAAACCGTGCTGGACCTCGCCTTTGGTTCCATCGGCGGCATGTCAGACTGCGAACCGGCGGACTTTCTGTTCACGACAAACGACGTGCAGATCATTCATTGGCCCGCTTCCAACAGTGACGGCATCCAGCGAATCGGTGTGGACTTCGACTTCGACATCCCCAGCAATCAGGCGCGGGCCGACGGTCAGCCACCGGTGCGGATGGACACACTGCACAACGACCCGGACGCCTACGTCCGTGCCAGCACAACGCAAAGCGTTCCGGTTCTCGACAAGGTGCCGTATGTCAGCCGACTGTTCAAGAACACAGGCGTGGCTCACCAACTGAAGTTTGAAGCGAATGACGACCATGCCGAGCACCTGCTGCACGCCGCCGGTCACCTGAATTCCGCCGCGATGCCCCAGGACGCCCTGCGGATCAAGAACCGGGCTCTGTCCATCAAGGTGGAACTGCTGCATCAGGCTTACCTGGACCAGTTCAACCAGGCCCTCGGCCTGCGGGAACAGGTGGCTTTGCTGGAACGGAACGCGAAGGACGCGGCTGTCGCCGCGCAGCCAAAGTCGGTCGGCCTGGTGACGGTCTTCGCGGCTCAGCCCGAAACACGCGTCAACGTCCTGTTGCATGACAAGACGGTCACTGGGAAGGTGCCTCATATTGGGGACCGGGTTTGGGGTATCGATTCTGGCGACGCTGATGGCGCCTGCCTTGCACCGGCACCGAGCGTGACGAAGGCGAGCGGGGCATGCGCTTCGTGCCTCAAAGCGGGTACCGCCTGCACCACCAACTGCTGTTCGGCCGAGACGAATGTGACGCAGGTCGCGGTCACTCCGGCCCACGCTGTTCGCTACCACGCGATCCAGACGCATGCCCGTGCGTTGTCGATCTGTGCCAATTCGAACACCACCGGCCGGCTGATCCGGTCGCACACGGAAGAAAGCCTGGCCCCGGCATCGATCCCGACTCCGGTCGATTCGACGGAGGCCAGTTCGGCCGCAGCAGCGGGTGCCGTCAAGGCCGCCAGCCACCGCAGCCCGTTTGGAAAAGCACCGGTCATCGAACGGGCGAACTTCCTCAACCTGTCGGCCGAACTGACGGTTCGCCAGAACCGTGGCTACGACAACCGCCGGGTGATTCTCCTGTCCAAGAAGCACTTCAGCGCCGACGAGATCATCGACCTGCTGACCCGGCACGCGGAAGACTCGGAATTCGATGTCTCGCCCGAGGCGATTCAAGAGATGAAGGAAAGCGGCGTCAACGAAGCCGTCATCGACACGATTCGCAAGCTGGCCAAGTAGGCACAGCCGCTGTGGGTCTGAGTGAAACTGCAAAAGCAACACTGCCGGCGGCTGTTACCGCCGGCAGTGGCGTTTTGATCGCTCAAAGCGCCCATGCGTTGATCATTGTGACAAAAATTAATTTCAAATTTCAAATTTCAGATTTCACAGTCTGTACGGCAACGTCGAACTGTCGGCAAAATCTCGGTCGAAGGTGAACCCCCCGGCCTGCCAATTGAGCATCGCAAAAACTCTTTTTACTGTGAAATTTGAAATCTGAAATTTGAAATTCTTCTGAGCGGCGAACCGACTCTCGTCGGACGTGGCTCTGTATTTGACCTAAGAACGGAGATTTGGAGGACCAGATGGCGGGCGAACAGCAGATTGTTCGGGCATACCTGCGGCGCGTGGCATGGGATGCTTTGGTGCTGGCATTCGCGAGCGGGGTGGCCGGCTGCGCCTGGTCGAGCGCGCCCGCTCCTGGTTTTAGCAGTTCCCACCACAAGTACGAGCAGGAACAGTCGTCTGTCGCTCCGCAATCGGTTCCGCCGCAGGCTGAACCGTAACCGTGGCACAGCGAACGGATGCTGAGCCACGGTCCGGGGAATTTGATTATTCCTTGACGACAAACTTCGAAGGCGAGGCGGAGAACGTGTTCAGCGACGCTTCGTTCGAGAACATGTACAGCCGGCCCTTGTACCACACGGCGTAATCAAGGCTGCCTTCAGCCTCGCCGCCTCCATCCTCCAGGCGGACCACATCCCTGCCGGCGAGGGTCGGGACGTAGCTGGCCGGGGCGGCGTCAAATGCCGCCTTGGCTTCGGCCGAGGCAAACGTGTAGGTGTGCTGCATGTATTCCGACTTGTGTTCAGACAGGGTCAGCACCAGTTTCCGTTCGTTCTTGAGGGTCACCAGGCAGTAACCCTTCAGGCCGGCAATCTCGGTCTTGCCCGACAGCCTGGTGACGCGGCTCCCCGGAGCACCGGTGGCCATGCCGATCTGGGTGGAGGGCTTGTTGGCCTGGGAGGCGATGCCCAGTTCCTTCGATTCGGCGTCCAGCTTCAGTCCCGTGAAGGGCGAAGCCACTTCTTCGACCGGATTCAGCTTGGGTGTCGTGGGACTCGGAGGAAGCGGCTCGGCAGCAGGGGTGTTAAGTTTTGCTCGCTCCGGAACCCCTGGCGCGGATGAGCGGCTTGCGCCGCCTTCTTCATCCGCTATCGGGGTTCCTCGCTCGCGGGTCAGTTTTGCTCGCTCCGGAACCCCTGGCGCGGATGAGCGGCTTGCGCCGCCTTCTTCATCCGCTATCGGGGTTCCTCGCTCGCGGGTGGTGCCCTTGGGTGTGATCTTGGGCTTGCCGCCGAGGTCGGGCTCTTGATCGGTGAAATAGGTCTCTTCAGCGTCAAGCGCGTTTTCCAGCTTCGGAACAGACTTCTCCTTGACGGGCGCCGCTTCGGGGGCTTTCGCTTCCGGCGTGGATTCAAGGGTATCCAGCAGGGCACCCAGGTCCTCTGTCTTGGCCCGCGAACCTTCCCGCAGAACAGGCTCGGCCGGGGCGTTCAGCGGGATCCGGAAATTGCCGGGACGCTGTGCCGTCGCCGTCTGCGGAGTCGAACGGATGCCCTTTGGCTGTTGTGACTGTGGCTGACCATTGGGGAACGCACCAGGGAATGGAGCCGGCGGCTGGACGGCCATGGCCGGAGCCTGTGGTTGCTGGTACGGCTGCGGAGGACGCTGCAACTGTGGACGTTGTGGGGGTGCCTGAACGGTCGGCTGCTGCGGAGCCTCGGACTTCCGCATGAAGCCGGGAACCAGACGGTCGAAGAAGCCACGCTTGCGCGGCGGCTGTTGCATGGGGGCGGCCGTCTGCCCGTTGGCCGGTCCCGAATTTTGCATGTTGGCGGCAGGCGGGCCTTGAACCGGCATCTGCTGCAGGTTCATGTTGGGCATCTCCCGGCCATCCCGGTCGTAGAGTTCCTGCAGCCGCTTCTGAACGGCCGCCGACTGCTGGGCCGGCTGCACGGGCTGTTTGCTGGCAACCTGCAGGATTTCACTCCGCGAGCGGTTCGCGCCGACGGCGCCGGAGGGGCTCGAAGAGGGGAACGCGGACGAACGCGCGGCGGCCGGCTCTGCGCCAACGAGTGGATTGCCTTGCGCAACCCAGACTCCGCTGGAATTGAGAACTCCCAGCGCGGTGAGCAAACAGGCTCCTGCGCGAACGTGAATCCGTGGGGTCATTACCCATCTCCTTGGTCACGGCAGGCCGGGCAGCCACGCTCCGTGACATGGACTCTGTGCGGGACTCTTAGCGACCGGCCGCTGTGCGGGCGGACCGTCATCATGGGGAACGATCTGGGGTCGTTCCGCGTCTTTAGGCGTTGTGCGTCAAACTCGATTCGGATGCCGCGCGTCGCTGGGACTGTCGGACAAGTCCGAATCGCTGACATATTCATCGGAGACCGGTCGCACCGGATATGACGAGTCTGCGATCCGTCACGACTGAATCCCGTGACGAATGATTACAACCGCTACAACCGAAAATGTTGTACTGAATTTCCCAAAACCCCAAGTCGTGGGGTGGGCAGACTCACCCCACCGAAATCTGGGAGCTTTGCGATGCTTGAGGCAACTCTGCGGGCGGGCGGAGCACCAAAAGTCTTATGGCTTGGGGAGCCAATGGTGGGCGAAGCGGGCGAACACGATCCGTTCGTACGGACTGCGGTCACCACACTCGTAGAGGCATCCGAGGGTGCCATCTGGCAGCGGCGTGAGGCAGGAATAGGCCGCCGGACCAGCATGCAAAACCTTGGCATAGGGCCAGCTTCTGCCATTGTCGAGGCTGAGTTTGACGGTCATATTCTCCCGGCGCGTGCTGGCGGGGTTGGAAAAGACCAGTGTCGCCTTTTCCTGGGGCAGTTTGAGGATGCTGGCCTGGCAGACAGGCTCGACCAGCACGGGATCCACGAACAGCTCTCCAAAAGACTCTCCGCCGTCCGCGCTGTGGGCCACGAGACGGCCTTTGGCACCACGGTAGCTGCGAATGTTGAGCGCCAGCCGTCCGTCGCTCAACTCCACGATCTGACACTCGTTGCAATCCGGTCCGACCACGCCACCCAGTTTCCAGGTCTGTCCGGCGTCGTCACTGAAGATCACATGCGACTGGCGGGCCTTGGTGCCGGCCACATAGTTGTCGCAGGGGATGACCAGCCGCCCACTTTTGAGTTGAATGCCGATCCCCGGGCCGGTGGCGTACCAGGTCCATTCCGGCTTCTTGACATCGGCGGTGATTTCCCGCGGCGCGGTCCAAGTCTCGCCGTCGTCGGTGCTGTGCGACACCCAGACGGTTCGCGTCCCCTTGGCGGTTTTGTCGAGGATCATCGCCTCGGAATCCTGGCCGAGGTTGTGCGTCAGCAGCAGCCAGATCGTGCCGGTCTTCGCATCCACCACGGGACACGGGTTGCCGCAGGTGTTCTCGGCGTCATCCCACACCACCTGCGTCTTGCCCCACGTTTTCCCTCCATCAATGCTGCGCTTGAGCAGCAGGTCGATGTTGCCCGCGTCGCCCCGGCCAGCCCGTCGTCCTTCGCAGAATGCCAGAAGCGTGCCCTTGGAGGTCAGGATGGCGGCGGGGATGCGATACGTGTGGTAGCCATCCTGCCCGCCGACGTAGACGGGCTCCTGAATCAGTTCCGCTGCGCCTGCCACAGAAGCGAGGAGACACATTCCCAAGGCGATGCCGAACAAGCGCATGTTCAACGCTCCAAACTGCTGAACGCGAAACGCATTAGGAATTGGACAGGATCAAAAAGGATGCAAAAGGATTTGATTCCTTCAACAGCATCCTCTTTCATCCTTTTTCATCCTGTCCAAATTCCCTGTCACAGGGGTTCATTCTCTACGGCGTGACGAAACTCAGCGGTGCCCGGGCTTCGATCGAGACGATCAAGCCGCTGCCGCCATTGCCCTGGTCGAGCTTGAGCAGCAACGGGTTCTTGCCCTGCTTGAGCTTGACCTTGACCATGTCCTGGCTGGGAGCCACGGGTCGGGCGATGAAGTGCTCGTGAACCTTGCCGCCATTCAGCCAGATTTGAATGCCGTCATCGGAACCGATGTGCAGCGTGGCCTCCTGATCGGCCGTCGATTCGATCTCTGTATGGAAGTAGTAAATGATGTTGTCGGTGGGGGCCTTTTGCTGGGTGGCCAGTTGCACCAGATCGACCACGGGAACGCCCGCGGGTCCGATGGGGACATTGACCTTTTCCCAACCATAGGACTTGGCGCCGCGGCCCTCGTACTTGGCCCCCAGATCAATCTTGCCCGCGTTCTTCGCCGCGTAGGCTTCCGGTCCAAAATCCTGCTTGAGATTCTCCGGGCGGACATTCGCGAACGGACCCACCGCGCGGAAGCTGGAGGCATGCATCATCGTCGACTGCAGGCTGACGAGGTATGCCAGGAGGTCCGCCGCATCCTGCGCGGTGACGTTCTTCAGAACCAGTTCCGGCATCAGCGAGGTCTTTTGCTTGACCAGCTCTTCAATGTCGCCGCGTGGGATGTTCAGCAAATTGCCTTCGATCGTCTTGAGAACGACCTGCTGGTCGCTCTGCTCATGAATGAACCCGGCAAACACCCGGCCCGCCTTCGTCTCCACCACGTATGGAATGTACTCGGGAGCAATGCCCAGGCTGGGGTTCATGATGGTTTCCAGGAGGGCTTTCTGCTCGTATTTCTTGCCGATCTGGCTCAGGTCGGGGCCGATGTCGGCCCCCTTGCCCTTCACCCGGTGGCACTTGTTGCAGCTTGCCGCGCCGCTCTGGGCAAAGATCATTTCGCCGCGACCGGCGTCACCTTTGAGCTTCAGGATCTCTTCCGCCTTGAACCCCTGGCCCAGGGTTTTGGGCCGCTGATCGGCGGGGATGAACTTTTCAAACAACAGCCGCACGTTTACGTCCGGGTGATTGGCGGCAGTGGCGATGATCTGGTCGGCGACCGGCTTCTCCAGCGCCTTGTCCGTGTCAATCAGCCGCAACAGGAAGATCGCTCCGTCGATGGTCTGGACCAATTGGCCGGCAAGTTCCTGACGCTGAGCCAAGGGCAGTGCCTGCGCGCCTGCCAGCATCGGCCGCAGCAGTTTGGGGTCGCGAAGCACCACCAGAGCCTTGATCGCCGCCGCCTGCAGGGCGGGGCTGGCCGGCGGCTGGCTGGCCAGAATTGCCTTGAGCCCCGGATTGGCGGAGGCGAACCCGAGCCGGCTGGCCACCGCGATGCCGCTGAGCCGCAGGTCTTCCTTGGTGCCAATTTCGATCAGCTTCACCACGGCGGGCTCGAAGCTTTTCAGATTGGCCTCGCCGATCACGGCCAGGGTCTCCAGAACCAGCGGTGGTTCCTTCAGCGCGGCGGTCAATCCTTCGGTGACCTCAGCCGGGTTCAATCCGCTCCACGGACCATTGAGATTTTGCCGCAGTGCGTTGAGGGCGAGTTTCTTGATGTCCAGCGGAACCGGTTGCAGCAGCAGAGCGAGCATGCTCTTTCCGGCTTCCAGTGTCGGCACCCCAGAGAGGGCCGCGATCAGCGCCTGCTGCGAGGCTTCCGGCAACGCGGAGTTTCTGAGCTTCTCTGTCAAGTACTTGGTGGCGTCATCCGGCCGTAGAATGCGGACGATGTTCACCAACCGCGGGCTGACTTCCCGCGCGGCTTCGACCACCTGCTTGAAAACTTCCGCTTCGCGGCCCTTGGAGGCAATCGCCAGAGTTTCCAGCAGATAGCGGTCGTTGCCGTCATACCGGTCGTACGCCTTGATCAACGCCGCCGTGGCTGAGGGCGATGTCTGGCTGCGCAGGCTCAAGAGCAGCTCCTTCACGGTTTCGCCGTCGGTGTCCGTGGCCACCAGCGGCAGCAGGTCGGCTTCAACTTCCGCACCGTGGCGACGAAGAATCCGGACGGCGAGGGCGCGGAAGGCGGGATCTTTGGAGGCCAGTTCGGCTTTGACCGCGTCGCGGCCCGAGCCACCGATCCGGTCGAGGAGCCACAGGGCGCGGGCCTTGAGGTTACGGTTCTCGCTCTTGGTGAGGTCCAGCAGGCCGGGCACCGCGGCATTTCCGCTGGCCAGCAACCGTTCGCGTGCCAGAAACGTCGTGGCATGATTCGGGCTGGCCAGAGCCACGAGGGCGTCGGCATCAGTGGCGTAGGGTCCGGCCTTTCCCGTGCGGGCCAGTTTCTTGCCTGGAGGGTTGATGCGGTAAATGCGGCCTCTTGTGGGATCGTTGTAGGCATGTCCGCCCACGCCACCGTCATACCAGTCGGTGACGATCAGCGAACCATCCGGAGCCACGCAGGGATCCACCGGGCGGAAGTAGCCATCGGAATTCGTGACCACGTTCTCCAAGTCGGCGGAATATCCCACACCGGGGAGCCGCTTGGGGAAATAGGCACGGATCTCGCGCGGTCCGGCGTCGCAGTGAAAGAGCTGGTTCTTGTACTTCGTCCCAAAGGCATCGCCTTCATAGAACGTCATCCCGCAGGGGGACCCGAAGCCAGTGATCAGCGTGTAGGGGACAAAGCCCGGTTTGTCGGCCCGCCAGTGGTGGATCGGGTCGAACGAGCCGTCGGCGTTGCGGATGTTTTCTGGACCGCCAAACCAACCGTAGTTTCCACCTTCCAGAATCCAGCAGATGCGGACGCTCTTGAGGCCGTCGTTGTCGTTGTCGCTGCACCAGACATTGCCGAAGGAATCGACAGCGAGTTCCACTGGGTTGCGGAAGTTCACGGCGAAGTCGTCGAGCTGCGTGCCATCAGCCTCACAGCGGATCATCGCCCCCCATTTGAAGGCAATGGTCTTGCCGTCGGGGCCAGTCACGTTGTAGCCAGTGTCGCCATTGGTCATGTACAGCTTGTGGTCGGGGCCAAACACCTGGCTATGCACGCCATGGTCGTGGTTCTGCCCGCCGAAGCCGGTCAGCAGCACTTTTCGCGGCCCATCGGGAATCAGGTCGTTGTTCTTGTCCTCATAGACATAGAGGTTGGGCGACTCGGGCACATAGATCTTGGAACCCGCGACACAGATCCCCATCGCCGCGTTGAGGTCGCTGGCAAAGACGGTCACCTTGTCCGCCACGCCGTCGCCGTCGGTGTCCTCCAAGACCTTGATCTTGTTGTCAGGCGGATTGGCGACATTGCGGCGGTAGTTGACCCCTTCGGTCACCCACACCCGGCCATACGTGTCCACATCGCAGGCGATCGGGTTGACGATCATCGGTTCGCTGGCGAACAGCTTGACCTCGAAGCCTTCGACCGCCTGCATTCCGGCGATGGTTTCGGGGGGAGTCTTTTGTGCGAACGCAGGCCCGGCGGCCAGCAGGGAGATCGAGAATGACAACAACAGCGCCAGGCTGCGAACAGGACTCGAACCCATCACTCGTGCTCCTTGGTGGCCGCCCGCCGATCGGCGGGCACGACTTTTCTGAGGATCTGCTGGTGCCAGATGATAACGGGTGTCCCCGCTGAATTCCCGTCACCGACCACCAGAACAGAGCAACTTCTTGTAACCCGTCAGCGAGGCATGGCGATTCATCGCGCTCGCTGATGCATTCGGGTTGCAAGGTGACTTCGCCATTTCCAAATACTCGCCAGCCCTGCCATTCAGAACGGCAGCCGTGTGCCGGCTGATTGGTGGAGCGAACTCCAGCCATGGCCACCGCCGTGGAGTTGCCCGGATTGATGGCGACTTCTGCGGCGCATGTCCATAATGCAATGGTTCGAAGCACGGCAGACGACGTCCTGCAGAATCGGTGGCTGCAGACGCGCCGCGGATGAAAAGTCTATTGGGGAACTTTGTGATGAGACTGCGCGGATCTCTGCTCGCACTTGGCGTCATCCTCGGTTCGATGAGCTGCCCGGCGCGGGGGCCAGCGCAGGAACCCGCCATCAATTCTCCCCAAAACCTCGAGTTCTTCGAGAAGCGCATTCGTCCGGCGCTGGCCCAGCACTGCTACGCCTGCCATCACCCGGACAAGAAGATCAAAGGTGGTCTGCGGCTCGACACGCGTGACGGGTGGGCCACGGGGGGGGATTCGGGCGCGGCCCTCGAACCTGGCAAGCCTGAGGAGAGCCTGCTGCTGGAAGCGATTCGCTATGACTCCAGTCTAAAAATGCCGCCAGCGGGCAAGCTTCCCGCCGAGGTGATCGCCGATTTTGAGCGTTGGATTCAAACCGGTGCCGCCGACCCGCGAGTGGCCGGGGAGAAGCCTCGCGACCCCAAGCCCGCCGCCGGGCTGGATCTGGATGCCGGACGCAAGTTCTGGGCGTTTCAGCCACCGCGTTCGGTCGAGCCTCCCGCCGTCCAGGACGCTCAATGGCCCCGCGGCGAGATTGACCGGTTCATCCTGGCCGCACTGGAAGCCAAGGGTCTCTCACCCGCGGCCGATGCGGATCGGGCCACATTGTGCCGGCGGCTTTATTACGACCTGACCGGCCTTCCACCCACGCCCGAGGAGACGGAGGCGTTTGTGAATGACACCGGACCCGATGCGTATCCGCGGCTCGTGGACAAGCTGCTGGCGTCACCCAGGTTTGGCGAACACTGGGGCCGGCACTGGCTGGATGTGGCCCGCTTCGCCGAATCGCTCACGCTGCGGGGCTTTGTCTTCAAGGAGGCCTGGCGCTACCGCGACTATGTCATCGATTCGTTCAATCAAGATCGGCCCTTCAACCGGTTCTTGGTGGAGCAGATCGCGGGCGACCTGCTGCCGGCGGCTTCGCTGGAGGACCGGCAGCGGCAGTTGATCGCCACCGCCTACCTGACGCTGGGCAACACCAACCTGGAGGAACAGGACAAGGGCCAATTGCGGATGGATGTCGTGGATGAGCAGCTCGACACCATTGGCAAGGGGATGCTGGGGCAGACCATCGGTTGCGCCCGCTGTCACGACCACAAGTTCGACCCCATACCCACCCGCGACTACTATGCGATGGCGGGAATCCTGCGGAGCACCACCACGCTCGAGCATGCCAATGTCTCCAACTGGCTGGAGCTGCCCCTGCCGCTGCCGCCCGCGGAAGAAGCAGTCCATCAGCAGCAGGAACAGGCAGTCGCGGCCCTGACGGAGAAGATCAAGCAATCTCAGGCCGAACTGGCGGCGCTGACCAAGGACACGCAGACGGCCGCGGTTGTGGCCACGAGCGCGTTTCCGGGCATTGTGGTGGATGACGCGCAGGCGAAGAAGGTGGGCGAATGGAAGGACTCGCAGCATTCCGGCCGGTACATCGGCACGGGGTACACCCATGATCTCGACCAGGGAAAAGGCACAAAAACGCTGACGTTTCAGCCTGCCTTGCCCCAGGCCGGAAAATATGAAGTCCGGCTGGCGTACACTCCCGGCGGCAACCGCGCCGACAAGGTGCCGGTGACCGTGTTCAGCGCTGACGGTGAGAAGACCACGCTGGTGAACGAACAGGTGGCACCGCCCCTTGACGGCCGGTTCGTCTCGCTGGGACAGCACCGTTTCGAGCAGAACGGACAAGGTTTTGTCATCGTCTCCAACGAGGACACCAAGGGCCACGTGATCGCCGACGCCGTGCAGTTCCTGCTGGCGGATGGCGGCGATCCTGTCGCCAAACCCGCCATCGAATCTCCCCTGCCGAAGGATGCCAAGGCCGACAGTGTGGCTCAGGCCGTCGCGGCCGCGAAACAGGAGATCAAACGGCTTGAGGCCGAAATGAAGCAGTTGACGGAGAAAGGGCCGAAGCGGCCAGTGACAATGTCCGTGCGGGAAGATCCGGCTCCCGCGGACACAGCCATTCACATCCGTGGATCAGTCCACAACCTCGGCCCCATCGCGCCGCGCGGGTTCCTCCAGGTGGCCTCAAACAGTCCCGCCACCATTTCGACCGGTCAGAGCGGCCGGCTGGAGTTTGGCGAGTGGATTGCCCGCGATGACAATCCGCTGACCGCGCGCGTCATGGCCAATCGCACATGGCACTGGCTGTTCGGGACGGGACTGGTGCGAACGACCGACAACTTTGGCACAACGGGCGAACTGCCATCGCACCCCGAACTGCTGGACGCGCTCACGGTCCAGTTTGTGAGCCACGGCTGGTCGGTGAAGGCGTTGGTTCGAGAAATTGTGTTGTCCCGCACCTACCAACAATCCAGCCTTGCCAGCGATTCCAAGGCTGGGCTGGCCGCCGACCCTGAAAATCGCCTGCTGTGGCACATGCACCGCCGCCGCCTCGACGCCGATTCGCTGCGCGACACGCTGCTGATGGCGAGCGGACAGTTGGACCTGAGCACCGGTGGCTCAACCATCAAGCCCGGAGTCGCTGCTGATTACGGCTACATTGCCACCGAACTTCGCCGCAGCGTGTATCTGCCGGTGTTTCGCAACGCCATGCCCGAGATGCTCGAAGTGTTCGATGCCGCCGACCCCAGCACGGTCACCGGTCGCCGCAACATCAGCACCGTGGCTCCGCAGGCATTGTTCCTGATGAACAGCCCGTTCGTCCTGCAACAATCCCAGGCGACCGCGCGGCGGATCTTGAAGGAGTTGCCACAAGCCGACATTGCGACGCGGTTGATGCGGGCCTACCGGCTGATCTTGGGCCGCCCACCCACCGCCCGGGAAGTCGAAGTCGCGGCCAATTTCTTGAACGGTGACTCTGCCAGTGCTGCAGCATCGCCCGAGTTCGAGGAAAAGTCGTGGAGCCAGCTTGTCCAGACGCTGTTCGCCTCGCTCGACTTTCGGCATGTGAAGTGACGATGTGCTGGCGGGAGAGAGCAGGCGGTGCGGCAGGTTCATGTGCAATCTATTCAATTCGCGCATGCGTTAAAGCCGATGTAATCATTAATGTCCGCTCATTCGGGCGGACACGCGCGCCGCGCCTCGACGCCATCGTCCACCATAACACCTGATCATCCATGAACTTTCAGACGCTGCGTGCCAGCCTTGCGGTCTGTCTTGTCAGTCTCATCGCGCTTTTTCCGGTGAGCGGGTCGGCAGATGAGGGTGAGGAAGAACTGGCCGAGATGCGGGCGCGGATGGAGCGTCTGGAACAGCAGAACCGGGCACTGCAGCGACGGCTGGACCGCGTCGCGCCGCTCACCGACGACCCAGACGGAATGGTGGAGCCAAGCGACGACCGTCTCGATGCCCGGTTCACAGCCGATGAGAAGAAGCCGGCTGCGACGAAAGCCCCAGCGGCACCAGAGCCCTATGAGGTCGGTTCGGACACAAAGATGAACGCCTACTGGAAGAATGGCGTCGAAATTGAATCGAAGAACAAGGATTTCCGTCTGCACATCGGCGGTCGGACGCAGATGGACTTGGGTGCCTACAACGCCCCCGACAACGTCCAGTTCAATCCTGGCGGAACGGGTGCGATTCGGGATGGCTTCAACTTTCGCCGGGGCCGCCTGCGCGCCGACGGCGTGCTGTATGACACGCTGGAATTCGTTGTTGAATACGACTTCATCAACTCGGCCGGTGCCGCTCAGGCCAACCCGGCTCCCACCGACGGGTATTTCACCTTCTCGCAGCTCCCGGCAGTGGGCAATTTCCGGATCGGCCTGCAAAAAGATCCCATTGGCTTCGAGCATCTGACGAGCAGCCGCTACCTGAGCTTCATGGAACGGTCCTTCAACCAGGACGCGTTCTATGGAGGTTTTAATAACGGCTTTGTGCCGGGCCTGACATTCTACAACCAGTACGCGGAGGAGCGCGGGACATGGGCCGCCGGCCTGTACAAGGTCACCACCAATGCGTTCCAGTTCAACACCGGTGGCGGCGAGTTCGCCTTTACCAGCCGTCTGACATACCTGCCCTGGTATGTGGCCGAGGGCCGGGGGCTGATTCATACCGGCGTCTCCTATCGCCATGCCGCCATGGATGACGGAATCGTCCGGCACCGGGCCCGCGGACCGGAGCGTTCCGGCCTGAGTTCCGCCTGGCCGGTCTATGCCAACACCGGCAACATCAACGGTGATGGGCAGGACCAGGTCAACGGAGAATTCGCCGCCGTGTTCGGTCCGCTGAATCTTCAAGCGGACTACATGGTCAGCATGATTCCCAACGCTTTTCTCACCGGGCAGGCACCTGGCGGGACAGCGGTTTATCACGGTGGCTACATCGAAGCCCTATGGTTCCTGACGGGTGAACATCGCGTCTACAACAAGAAGTCGGCCGTATTTGAGCGGGTGACTCCGTTCGAAAACGCCTTCCTGGTCAAGACGGACTGCGGCCCGGCCTGGGGTCGCGGAGCGTGGCAGGCGGGTGTCCGTCTGAATCACCTCGACCTGAACAGCGAGGGGATCAACGGCGGCATTCTTGACGATATCACGCTGGGCTTGAACTGGTTCTTGAACCCCAACCTCAAGCTGCAATCGAACTACAGCGTGACCCATCGGCAGTCAGCAGACCGGCAGAGCGACGGCATCATTCAAGGCCTGGGATTCCGGCTGGCGCACGACTTTTGACCCAAGCTCAAGAAGTCAAACGTAACCTGCCCGGAACCGAGTTCGGCCGGGGTGTTCGATGAATTGGCTTCTGCGGCAACAAAAACTCGACCTGCATCGATAACTCACGGAAACAGCGGGCCGACCAACAGAGCCAGTGCGAACGGCAGAGTCACATTGTCGAGCCCCCGAGGCGAAAGCGCCTCCACGACCGCTGCGGCGACTCCCACCAACGTCGCTGCCGCGGCAAAGGTCAACCACTGTTGCAACCCCGGCCCTTCGCAAATGTAGACACCGGCCACCGCTCCTAGAAACACCGCCAGGCTGCCTTCGAGCGACTTGCGGGAGAATTGCCCTTTCGGCCACCCCAAGGCCGCATACCGATGGCGACCCCAGCGCTTTCCCACCGGTTCCGCCAGTCCGTCGCCAAGTCCGACGATCATTCCGACCAGGCGGACAACGCGGATGTCATTGAGCCACGCGTCGACTGCCAGCAGCGCGGCAAAGCTCAATGCCCAGGAGGACCAGTAAAACAGGCAGGCGTGTGGTTGATCTTCCACGCGTGAGTTGCCCGCCACAAAGACCCGCCACGGCCACCGCTCTGCCCGCAGGCAACTGAAAATCGCCAGAGTCACAAGGACGACGCCCACGGCAAAGGCGCTGGCCCGGGCGACAGACGAGGGCAGCCAGCCAAAGCAAAGTGCCAGGCCCACAAAGGCATAGATATGGTTGATCTTCCGGGCGTCTCCAGACTTCAGGATGCCGCGCAGAGTCGCCTCCCCCGTGATCCACCACAGTCCAACAATCGCCGCGACCATGCCGACAACACGCGGCACATCGACATTTTCGAAGTGAAGCCAGGCAGTCAAGGGGCGACTCCTTGTCGCTGAGCATCCCGCCAGACATGCCAGCAACTGACCGTGTCCAGCGGCACCTGACGGGCAAAACACAAGATCAGCACGACATCCACATAGGCAGCGCTGCCCAGCAGGAAGGCCGTGAACAACAGGCACCCGCCGTAGCCAAAGCCAAGCAGCACGGTCAGGGAGACGGCCATGACAACCGACCACGCCTTGCAGGTCCAGGAATGCGTGGCGATCGCCAGCCCCCAACGCAGGTAATGCCACGCCTGCACGAGTAGCTCGACGGCCAGCAAGAACGCCAGCCACGGCCCATAGGGCCGCATCTGCTCTGGCTCGAGGAGGAATGCGGCAATGACTGCCGCCAGGTAGAAGATGATGTCGGCCACCACGTCGTACCGTCTGAGCCACGGCGTCGCGATGCCGAGCCGCCGGGCAATGACACCATCGAGCCAGTCGCTCAGCAGGGCCCCGAGCACAATCAGCGAGAGCAACGGCCGCGGCCAGCCTGAAGCAATGAGGCCGAACAACACCGCCGCCAACCCGATGCGATAGGTCGTCAATGCGGCCGGCAGGAGTTTCAAGACTGGCGAATGTGTGCCCACGGACAGCCCACGGATCCTTTCCAGTAACGCGGATTTCACTTGCTGAACAAGACGCAGTGGCCCGCGCCGCGCAACGGAAAACTCCTCAGGATCGCACCATCATTAAAGGGTGAACTTTATTGTCGGTGCATTGATCTGCAGCCCCGCCCGTCAGCATGGCGGTGCCCCTTAGGCTGAGATTCCTGTCACGCGTGGGTTAAAACCCACGCTACGTGTGGTTTACATTGTTGCCGTGAGGAGGGACCGGCCGTTTCAGCGGGAGGTCTTGAGGCAAAGAAGTGCATTTCCTTGAAGTTTTTCCTATCATCACCCGAATAGCAGTAAGATCCGTCATTTCTGGAAGAATCCGAATTCTCATCAGCGCGGTTCGTGCCACGCGTGGCACTTTTCGAGGGGCTGTTCAGGAGTTGCAGTCGTGAGGCAGCCTGCTGTCATTGACGATTCCGTCGCGAACGCCGCCGCCCGATTTCATTGAATGCCAGGTGTTGCGTGTCGCGCCAAGCTGCCACCACGACTTCTTCCACAGCCAGCCCACCCGCCATGCCCGTCGGTCGTGGGCGGCTGCGATTTCTGCCGCTCCTTGTCTGTGCCTGTTCCCTCGGTCTGATCTGTATGGCACTCGCCTTCGCCCCTCCCAGTACCGTGACACCCCGCGACCTGCCCGTGACCTCGTCGTTCGAAATCGTGGCGGAGTTTCCCCACGACCCGGACGCTTATTGCCAGGGACTGGTGTTCGACGGCGGAAACCTGTTTGAAGGGACGGGGCTCAATGGCAAGTCTTCCTTGCGGCGGGTGGATCTCAAAACCGGCAAGGTGCTGAAGATCGTGCCGTTGGAAAAGCGGCTGTTTGGTGAAGGGATCACGGTCTGGAAGGACCAGATCATTCAAGTCACCTGGAAGACCGGCGAGGGGTTCGTCTACGACAAGGAGTCCCTGCGGCTGATCAAGAAATTCCGCTATTCGGGCCAGGGCTGGGGACTGACGCACGATGACAAGCACCTGATCTTGAGCGATGGCTCAGCCACGCTCCGGTTCCTCGATCCGGAGACGTTCAAAGTCGTCAAGCGCGTGGACGTCCGATGTGCGGGACGCATGCCCGCGGCCGTGAACCAGCTCAATGAGCTGGAATACGTCAACGGCGAGGTGCTGGCGAATATCTGGTACGAAGACGTGATCGCCCGCATTGACCCCGCATCGGGCCGCGTGCTGGGCTGGATTGACCTGAAGCCACTGGTCGAAGCGAGCGGTCGCAAGGATGAACATTGTGTGCTCAACGGGATTGCCTGGGATGCGACCGACGAACGGCTGTTTGTGACCGGCAAGAACTGGCCGCGCCTCTACGAAATCCGCGTCAAACAGGCCAGGAATTGACGCCAGACAAAGAATAAAAGCACGCTTGAAGATGCTGACCGAAGGCCGCACCGTTCTACCAGACTGACCAACAGCTTGATTCGTTGTCCCTAACGGCGTTCGCTGTTGACTATGGACATGAACGCCACAGTTATTGTTGCTGCATTCCTAAGTGACTCGTTCCCAGTCATGGAGTGACCAGACAACTTTGCGACATGTCGAACACCTCAGGGACCGTGCCGATGGCCAGCGAATTTGCCGGAGTCGATTTCTACGACCTGGACGACCTGTTGACGCCCAGCGAGCGCGAGTTGCGGACGCGGACGCGGGAGTGGGTGACGCGGCGTTTCCTACCCGTCGTCGCCCGGCACTATGCCGCCGGCACGTTCCCTCTGGAACTGGCCCCGGAACTTGCCGCCCTGGGTGCTTTTGGCGGCAGCATCCAGGGGTACGGCTGTGCCGGTTTGGGACCAGTCGCCTACGGCCTGCTGATGCAGGAACTGGAGCGTGGCGACTCGGGACTGCGAACCTGTGCTTCCGTGCAGGGGGCCTTGGCGATGAACGCCATTCATATGTTCGGCAACGAGGACCAAAAGCAGCGGTGGCTGCCGCCCATGGCCCGCGGCGAGAAGTTCGGCTGCTTCGGGCTGACCGAGCCGGATTTTGGGTCCAACCCGGCCGGAATGCAGACGCGGGCCGTCAAGACGGACCACGGTTATGTCATAAACGGCCGCAAGATCTGGATCGGAGCCGCCACCTATGCCGATGTCGCGGTCATCTGGGCCAAGGTCGACGGGCTGCCGGGCATCGACCCCGACAGTCCGCAGGCGGTGCGGGGCTTCCTCGTGGAACGCGGAACGCCGGGCTTCAACCCGACGCTCATCGAAGGCAAACTCTCTCTGCGGGCGGCGTTCACCAGCCGCATCGAACTGCAGGACTGCCACATTCCCGCGACCGCCCTGTTGCCGGCATCGCAGGGGCTCAAGTCGCCCTTGTTGTGCCTGAATCACGCGCGCTACGGGATCGCCTGGGGCGTGCTGGGGGCGGCCATGGCCTGTTATGACGAGGCACGCGACTACGCCGCGCGACGCGTGCAGTTTGGCAAGCCGATCGCGGGCTTCCAGCTTGTACAGCGCAAGCTGGCCCTGATGCTGACCGAACTGACCAAGGCCCAACTGCTGGTCTTCCGCCTGGCACAGCTCAAAGCGGCGGGCAAGGCCACACACGTGCAGATTTCGATGGCGAAGCGGAACAACGTCGCCATGGCGCTGGACATCGCCCGCACGGCGCGGGACATCCTGGGTGCTGTCGGGATCCTGGATGAATACCAGTGCTTTCGGCACATGTGCAATCTGGAGAGCGTCAAGACCTATGAAGGGACGGATGACATGCACTTGCTCATTCTGGGAGAGAAAATCACGGGGTTGTCGGCTTTCAGTTGAGGAACAGGTCCGGCACCCGCGGCCAGCAAGAATGAATACCGCAGAGTCACCTGTCGCTCTGCGAAAGGCATGCTGACCGAAGGCGAACGTCTTGGTCAAGTCGGCTGCGGATCGCGGCAACAATAACATGGTGAAGTTGCTTGGGATGGACGCTGATTCATCAGCCGGTACGCGTTAGCGCGCGTTAGCGTCCGGTTCGTGGCGTTGGCGTCTTCCGATGATCCTCCAACCGAGGGCCTTAGCCGGCTAAGGCCCTCCGGCTCATTGGCTGTACGGCTTGTCAAAAGTCGACAGTTATTCTTGCCGCGGTCCTGAAAAAGCAAAACGGCGAGTGGATCGTTCGGTTAGAAATTCACCACGACTTTTCACGAATAAGGATCGCCGCAAAAAAAACGTTCGATTTCGATTCGTTGATCCGCCAATGAGACTGCTGGAACCGGACGCCAACGCGACCTAACGGCCTCCGGCTGATTCGAGATCCCCATCTTGCAAAACTCGCCAGCCCTGGTTTCCGAAGCCTGCGTGCGCGAGCATTCTGCCCCGCGCCTGCTATATTGAATGCTGCCCGTTGAAGTTGCACTCGATCCCTGTTTTCCTGTCATCCCCCAAGGTGACACAGTTTCGCAAGGTGGTGACATGTCGCGTTACACACGCCGGGAATTTCAACAGATCCTGGCCGGTTCGGCGGCGGCGGCCATGTTAGGTCTGGCAGGCTGCGAGCAGCGGGCGGAACTGCCCGCCGGCGGTGCTGGTTCAGCCACGGGGCTGACCATCGGGATGATCGCCAAGAGCCAGTCGAACCCGGTCTTTCTGGCGGCCCGCAAGGGGGCCGAGAGCCGCGCCGCGGCCCTCTCCGCGGAGCTGAACATGCCCGTCAAAGTCGACTGGCGGACCCCCAACGACGAGGACGCCCAAAAGCAGGCCGAGTACATCGAGCAGCTCGTGGCGGGCGGCGTGCAGGCGATCACCATTGCCTGCAGCGATGCCAGCAAGGTCACCCGGGCCATTGATGACGCGGTGGCCAAGGGCGTGCAGGTGATCTGTTTCGATTCGGATGCGCCGGAATCCAAACGCCTGTGCTACGTCGGCACCGACGACACCGAAGCCGGACGTCTGGTGATGCAAAACGTGGCCGAACTGCTGGGTGACAAGCCCGGGACGATCGCCATCCTGGCGGGAAACCAAACCGCCACGAATTTGCAGAAGCGTGTGCATGGGGCCGAGGAGGAGCTGAAGAAGCACTCCAACCTCAAGCTCAAACAGGTCTATTACCACAAGGAGACACCGCAGGACGCCTATGCGCAGGTCGAATCCGTGCAAAAGGCGAACCCCGATGTCAACGGCTGGGCAATGATCGGAGGCTGGCCGCTGATGACGGAGAAGCACCTGCCCTGGAAAGATGACGAAGTCGTCTGTGTCAGCATGGACACGCTGCCCCCGCAGCTCAAACACCTCTCCATGGGCGACGTGGCCGTCCTGCTCGGCCAGCAGTACTTCTATTTCGGTGAACAGTGCGTGAACCTGCTCGTCGACAAGGTCAAGCACGGCAAAGACCCGGCCAAGCCGATCGACTTCGCTCCGCTGGACCGCGTGACCAAGGCGAATGTGGAGGAGTATGCGAAAAACTGGGAAAAGTGGTCCTGACGGACACACCTCTGCCAGCCGTGCCAGACGATCCGTTCTGGCAGCGAATGCAGGCCATTTGGGCGATGCCGCATACCACCCGCGATGGCGGCGAGGGATCACTTGCCGAGCTCCGCGCAGCGCGTGAGGAACGGGAGCTGGACCAAGAAGAATGTCCGGCCGCACGACAAAACGCGGACCAGAAGCCTCAATGAAACCGTTTCCCCCTCTCATCCGGGCCGAATATCTCATGAAATACCTCACCCTTCTCGTCGCCGCCTTGGCGATTCATTCCAGCGTGCAGGCCCAGGAGGCGAAACTCAACATCCCGTATGTGGGGGGCGGCCACGAGCGGCATGTGCTGGATGTTTATGCCCCGGCCGGCGCGAAGAATCTGCCGGTGGTGTTCTGGATTCACGGCGGTGGCTGGCAGGCGGGCGACAAGAGCGATGTGCAAATCAAGCCCAAGATTTTCACGGAAAAGGGCTTTGTGTTCGTCTCCACGAACTATCGGCTGCTGCCCAGTGTCGACATGGAGACGATCGTGCGCGATGTCGCCAAGTCGATTCATTGGACGCATGAGCATGTCAAAGAGTTTGGCGGCGATTCCAGCCGGCTGCTGATCATGGGGCATTCCGCCGGGGCCCAACTGGCGGCGCTCATCTGCACCGACGACCGCTATCTCAAAGCCGAGGGGCTGCCGCTGGGCATCGTCAAAGGCTGTGTCCCCGTCGATGGCGACACCTACGACATCCCGGCGATCATTGAGACGGCCGAGACTCGGCGGCGGGTGCATGGCCAGCCACAGGCGAAGTTTGGACATCGCGAAAAATTTGGGAACACGCCCGAGAAGCACCGGGATTTCTCGGCCGTGACGCATGTCGCCAAGGACAAGTCGATTCCCCCGTTCCTCATACTGCACGTCGCCGATCATCCGGACAACGCCGCCCAGGCGCAGCGGTTCGGCACGGTCCTCAAGGACGCGGGAATTCCGGTCACCGTGTTTGGTGCCCGCGAGACCAACCACACTCGGATCAATGCCGAGCTGGGCCGGACCGATGACCCCTCCACGAAGGCGCTGTACACCTTTTTGGAAGAGGCGCTGAAAAAGTAAACCACCACGCGTGAGCGTCTGGTTCTTCCATACGTCAAACCGGACGCTGACGCGTTCCGGCTCATTGGTTGAACCAGTCGAAAGCCGAAAGTTCTAGTTGTCGCCGTCCCCTTGGCAAAGCGTCCGGAAAACCCTCGTGCCCGCCGAACAGCCAACTCGCCGCCCCTCTCGACCATTGGGCGCGGTGCTGGTGGCGTTGTTGTGGATCCCTCTGTTCCTGTGGCTGTTTTTTGAAACGCCGCTCCAGAACAAAACCCTCGATGACGGCCGCACGCTGACGCGCTGGGTGATGTGGGAGTTGGTCCCGTACATCCTGCTCAGCGTGGTGGACGAAGCCCGCCCGCATTCCGGCTGGATCTACCTGCCGCAGCGCGCCGACATGCTCGGCATTGGATTGTTCATCGTCGCCTCCGCCTGGGGCCTGGGGCGGCTTCTCCTGCGCTTTTTGAAATCACACACCATCAGCCGCGAACAGCGCGACGCCGATGCCGTCGAGGATTTCGTGCTGGCGGCAGGGTTGGGGCTTTCTGGACTCTCGCTGCTGACGCTGGGTTGCGGCTTGCTGGGATTGTTGTATCGCCCGTTGTTCGGCGGCCTGTTGGGACTGACACTCGTCGCTGGCATTGCCGACTGGTGGCGTGCAGGACCATCGCTGAACATTTCCATTCCCAGGGGCCGCCTGCGCCAAACGGCGTGGTTCATGCTCGCCGCGGGCCTGCTGCCGTTTTTGGTCTGCCTGGTGCTGGCGGCGTGCCTGCCGTCGACGGACTTCGACAGCAAGGCGTATCACTATGTGGGTCCCAAAGAGTTCTATCAGAACGGGCGGATCAGTTTCCTCCAGCACAACGTGTACACCAACTTCCCATTTTGTGCGGAAATGTTGACGCTGCTGGCGATGGTGCTGCGGCAGGACTGGTTCCGCGGCGTGCAGGCGGGACAGGTCGTGCTGATGACCTTCGGTCCGCTGACCTCCCTCGCGCTGTACGCGCTGGGACGCCGTCTCGGCAACCCGCGGGCGGGGTTCCTGGCAGCCATCATTTATTTCACCACGCCCTGGATGTTCCGCGTCTCGACGGTGGCCCATGTCGAAGGGGCGCTGTGCTTCTATGTTGCCGCCACCCTGCTCGCGCTCCTGCGGGCGTGGGGTATGGGAGCGCCCAATTCAGTAGCTCCATCGTCCTCTAACATCGGCACCGGTTGGCGGGAGGTGTTCCTCGTCGGACTGTTCGCCGGCACGGCCATGGCGTGCAAGTACCCCGGACTGTTTTCCGTGGTGATCCCGATCGGTGCCGCCGTCATCCTCCATCCGTGGCTCAGTTCCTCCTCGGTTCATCCGGCATCACGATGGAAGTCCTGTCTGCAGACCCTGCTGATCTTTACTGTCGGCGTGTCGTGTACTATCGGCCCGTGGCTGCTCAAAAACCTGATCGAAACCGGCAATCCCGTCTACCCGCTGGCTTATAATGTCTTCGGCGGGCGTGACTTGGATCCCATGCTTTACGCGAAATGGCAGCGGGGCCATTCCTCGACGGATTTCAGCTTTCGGACGTTCGTTACCGGTCTGTGGGAGGTGACGGCCAGAAACGACTGGCTGAGCCCCGCCCTCTTCGCCCTCGCCCCGCTCACTCTGCTGCGGCTGCGCTGGCGCGATTCCGAAGGCCGCGCCCTGGTTGGCCAGTGGCTCTACCTTGGCTGGCTGTTCGCCACCTGGTGGGGACTGACACATCGCATTGACCGCTTCTGGGTGCCACAACTGCCGTTGGTCGCACTTCTGGCAGGGCTCGGAGCCACCGTCGTGCAGCCCTTCCCGCCGGGGAGCGTTCCGCGGGGTGGATACAAGCCGCTGCGGAGCCTGCTGGTCATGCTCGTCCTGATCAGTTCCGGAGCCTTCAATCTGTCGTTGATTCTGGCTGGCATGGTGGGCAACAACCAGTTCTTTCTCGACCTGACCGTGGCCCGGCAGAAATCGGCCAATCGCAAGATTGCGTCCCTCAATGCCCAGTTGCGGCCGCTCATTGAGGCCGGACAACCAGTGCGGGTGCTGTGCGTGGGCGAGGCCGAGGTGTTCGATGCCGAGTTCCCGGTGGTCTACAACTCCGTCTTCGACCGCTCGATCTTCGAGGAATGGTGCGCCAATCCACAACCCGGGGACAACCCAGCCACCCGCGCCATCCGGGACCCCGCCTCCATCCGCCGCAAACTCGACGAGCAGGGCATCACCCACATCTACATCAACTGGCTGGAACTGCTCCGCTACCGCACGACCTACGGATACACCGATTTCGTCTCACCCGAGCGGTTCATCCAGTTGCAGACCTCCGGCGTGCTCGGCGCCCCGTGGGAAATGCCCACCGAGCGGATTCTGGTCAAGGACCTAGGAATTCAAGCCCAGCAGGAAGTTCACACCTGGGGCCGCCGGCTGGTGCAGCCCACCACCATCGGTCCCGCCATCCCAACGATGGATCTGTTTCCGGTCAACCACTGAGCGTGGCTCGTTCGCAGACGGCCTTCCAAATGCCGACGACAAGGGGACCTGTGGCACCCGACGCCAGGCGTGCCAAAGCCTCCAATCCGGCCTCAAACCTTGAAATTGACGCGGATTGTGACTTTTGGTCTATTCCACCTCTCTCACCCCATTCCGCACAATTTGACCAACGCGGCACGGATGCGCCCGTACAGCCTCCTCTGTCTGGCAGCCATCACAGGGATCCTCTGTGGGTGTCAATCTGCGCCCGTGCAGCCACCGCCAGAGTTTCGGACAGTCGGGGACAGTTTCCATACTCCACGTTTTCAGCCGACTCCCAGCCACGATCTAGTGAAACAAGCGGGGGCTTCGCAATCGGCAATGGGGCCGCCGACACCCCCTCCGCTTCCGCTGAGTTTGCGGAACGCGGTTGTGCAGTCGTTGACGAACTCCGAAGTGGTGCGGCTGCTGGGACCAGGCGGTGTCACGGTCAGTTCGGCGACAATCTTTGATCCACAGATCACGGCGGCGCGGGCTCGCGCGGCGGAGGCCGGATTCGATCCGCGGATTGATCTGGGATATATTGGCAGCCAGATCAATGATCCTCCCAGTTCGTTTTTTGGGCCAGGCATTCCGACCAACACGCAACGGGATGAGGGCGATCTGGTGGCAACGCTCACCAAGCCCTGGTCCACCGGAGCCACGACTTCGCTCGCGTTTGACGCTCCGCTGAACTATCTGTTCTTTCCGGATGGCACCTCGGGACCATTCAACCCGGCGTACGAGACTGGCTTTGCGCTGGATGTTCGTCAGCCGCTTCTGAGGGGGGCAGGGTTTGCCGTCAATCTGGCGCCCATCCGCATTGCCAATCTGCGGACCGACCAGCAGGACTGGCAGGTCCGGCAGGCCACCATGGAGCAGATTCGCAGTGTCGAGGAGGCCTACTGGCAGCTTCAGGCGACGGTCGTTGCCAGGCAGTCGATTGAAGCCATCATCCCCTTGGCGGAGGAGACGGTCCGGATCCAGCGGAACCGTTTCGAGGGGCAGTTGGTGACCGAGGCGGACCTGGCACGGGCGGAAACCCAATTGGCCGAGTTTGGTCAGCGACGGAGCCGGGTACAGCTCCTGCAGCGGACAACCGAACTTCGTCTGCGGAACATTCTGGGACTGCCGGCACAGAACCTTCCCGGCCTCATTCCCATCGATCCCCCGACACAGAGGCTGATTCCGCTGGACGTTGAGCAGTCCGTCGAGCTGGCATGGAACAACCGCCCGGACCTGATTCAAAAGCGGCTCGAGGTCGATATTCGCGGGCAGGAACTGCTCGTGGCTGAGAATGGCCTGAAACCAAAACTGGATGCCTTCGCCCGCTACAAAACCGGCGGCCTGGCGGACAGGCTGGACGCCTCGCTCGATCAGGCACTGACCTTTGGCTACACCAACTGGACCCTCGGGACATCGTACTCGATGCCTCTTGGAAACCGGGCGCCGCGCGCCGCACGCGACGAAGCGCAGCTCAAAATCGCGAGGGAGCGGGCGCTGCTGCAGCAGATGGAGCACAATACCCGCTACCAAATCGCCGAAAACATCACGGCCATCCAGGCGACATGGGAGCAGTATGAGCTGGCACAGCGAAAGGCCCGGGAGTCCCTGAAGTGGGTGGAGATCTCGCGGACGCGGTTCTCCTACCCGCCGCCTGCAGAAGCAGGCGGGCAGGATCTGCTGACGATTCTGCTCGTTGACTATCAGCAGTCACTGCAGGCCCATGTGGACGCTGTGACCGACGCCGCAAAACTGCTGGCTGATTACAATTCGCTGCATGCCCGCCTCGAAGAGGCGCAGGGGACGCTGCTCGCGCGGCGGCAGGTGTGGCTCAACGGCGACGACCCCGATCCCCAGGGATTCGTCCCCGAAAATCTTCCCAGCGGCCACTCCCTCGCGTTTCCCCCGCCGACCGGTTCGCCGCTCTCGCAGCCTGTCGGGAACGTCATGCCCACCCCCGGGAGTTGAGTGTCACCACCAGAACTCGGTGCGAAATTCTTTCAGGAATCGCTGAGTCAGGATCATTCCCAACAGCTTTTTTCCCCGGCAGATGCGGGCGGCACCGGTCATCCCCGCTTTCAGCCGCCCCGCGGTGTTGTCGACGTGGCAGTGCACCTTGACCCGGCTGCGGCTTTGGTCCGCGGTCGCCGCACTGGGAGCAATGCGTTCGACCGTGGCATGAAAGGTTTCAAACGGCAGGGCACGGATCCGGAGTTCCACGCTCTGGCCAACCTGGACCCCCATGATCGAGTCCTCATCCACCTCAATTTCCACGGACAAGGTCGACATGTCCTCGACGACGCAGACGAGCGCCCCCTTTTCCAGCAGCATGCCGGACTTCTCCGCCATCCGGGGTGTTGAGACGACGCCGGTGGCGGTGGAGACAACAGCCTGCTTGTCCCATTCCCCCTCCAGAAACTTCAGCTCCTCCTGGAGCCTGGCGAGCTTGGCGGATTCCGCGGCGATGTCCTCGGGCCGGCTTCCGGCATTCATCAGGGTGAGGGCCGACCGTGAGTCGGCGAGTTCCTTTTCGCGGCGGGCCAGCTCGGCCTCGGCCAGCCGCACACCCTCCACGGTTCGACCCTGCTTTTCCGCCTCGGCCTGCGCCAGCCGCGACTCAAGCAGCCGCACGCGCTTCTGCTCGGCGCGGAGCTGCTCTCCGGCAAATGCGCCCCGCTGGGAGAGAATGGTGGCCCGTTCGAGCGACTGCCGGGCATAGGCCAGTTCCGTTTCCGACTGCATGACCGCATGGCCCAGGTTTTTCAATCCATGCTCAAGGCTGACCCTGGCCCGCGACAGGTCCGTCCGCGCCAGTTCAACCCAGTCCACCGCCCGCTGCACCCGGGCCTTCTGTTCCGCGATTTCCTCGGCCCGCGGTCCGATTTTGAGTTTGGCCAGCGTGGCGTCGCACTCGCGGATGTCGGCGCGTTTGCGGACGAGCAGACTTTCCAGATCTGGTGCATGAATCTGCCCGATGACCGTGCCTGCACAGACCGGAGACCCTTCCTCCACCGCGATGTCGCGGAAAAAGCCGGCCAGGGCGGCATGGATTTCCACCCGGTGTCCGGAGCGCACCAGCACCTCACCCGTTGCCGAATGATTCAGGGGAACCCAGAACAGGATGGCAGGGACGCCAATGACCAGCATTGCCCAGAGGGCGGTGCGACGATGACGAGATTTGAACATCTTCACGAACTCGCTTGTCAACAGGCCTTTGAACACACGGCGGGACACAAAAATCAACAGGAGGCCGCTGACTGCCGCCCCGGGCAGGCCGAACTTCCCCAGCACGAAGTGGTACAGCCCCAGCGTGAGCAGGTTCAGGGTTCCCACGGCGACGAGCCACATGACGCCGCCATAAATCAGCAGCCAGCCACCACGCGCCGCGGCCGCTGGCCGGGTGCTCCCCCAGAAGAGCCACCGCGCATGAGCCATGAAGTAGTCCCGGGCGCGGACCCGCAGGTTGGGAATCTCCAGCCAGTCGCCCAGCAGATAGTAGCCGTCCAGCCGCAGCAGCGGATTCAGATTCAAAAACACCCGTGTGCCGCACGTCGTGAGCACCACCTGCGTCACATAGTGCAGCAGGCTGTCGGGCACGGTCACCCGCCACAAAAACACCGAACAGGCCCAGACGCACAGGTCCGAATAGCCGCCCGCGGCGGTGACCCACAGCCGCTGCGATTTCCGGGGAATGAGCCACGCATCGGTGACATCGCAATAGAAGCAGGGCATGAAGAAGATCATCAAGACCCCCATTTCATGCACTTCGCCCCCAAAATGCTTGCAGGTCAGTCCGTGGGCGAATTCATGGACCGTGGTGATAAGAACCAGAGTGCACCAGATCAGTGCGACTGTCTCCCAGCGCACGGCCTGCGGGAAGTTGCTCACCAGTTCCGCGCGGGCCGACCATAGCGTGAAGCCGGCCAGTCCAATGCAGGCCAGGGAGAGGGCCAGAAACCCTGGCGTCCAGAGAAACCTGACCCACGGTTCAATGCGGTTCAGGATCCAGTCGGGATCGAACAGGGATTTGCGAAAGAACAGCCAGCTTTGCCCGTTGAGGTCCTGCAGTTCCTCATCGTCGGCAACGCCGCCCGCCGAGGGCGTTGCGGCGGCGGTTTCCAGCAGGTTGCGGCCGCGGATCATGTCGACGAAATCGCCGAGTTCGTCGGGACTCAGGGGTTCGTTGAACTTTTCGGCGAAGGCGCGGCAGACGACTTCCGGCTGGGTCACCCCATCCAGGCGTTCCAGCAGAAAGCTCTCGACAGGGCCGATTCGGAAATACGCCCGAGTCCGGCGGTCCTTGACAACATATTCGTCGTTTCCCACGGGTTTGACAGAAACGTCGCTGCGCAGGCGGGGAATGGGAGTTCCGGGGCCGGCCATATGACGCATCCAGTTTCCGTGGTCAGACAAAAAACTGGCGTCTCAATCCTGAGACGCCAGGCGCGCGGCGACGATCAGCACTTGGTCTGCTTAACCACGACTTTGCAGGCGGTCTCTTTCTTCGCGGAACCACCCTTCTTGTGGGATCCACCCTTGTGCGACGATCCGCCCTTCTTGGAACCGCACTTGGCGGACTTGCCCTTCTTGTGGGAACCGCCCTTTTTCGACGAACCGCCCTTGTGCGACGATCCGCCCTTCTTGGAGCCACACTTGGCGGAACCGCCCTTGTGCGATCCGCCCTTGTGCGATCCGTGATGCGATCCGCCATGGTCGCTGCCGCTGTGGTTCGAACCGGACGAACAGGAGTCATCATGCCCGGTGTCACAGTAGAAGGCGCTGGGGGCGATTCGGTCTTCGAGGCGTTCGAACTGGAAGCGGGACTTCTTGCCGTCATTGTTCTGCGTCATGTTGTCTTTCACCGATGAGCGAAGGGGAATAAGCGAACGTTGACGGAAATATGTTTCACGAACTCGCCGTCCCCTGACCCCGACTGCCCGGCAGCACGTGAAAAAATCCAGTTTGCGGGGAGATTGCCGAAAATGAGAATGACGCGGATTGCGCCGTTGGCGAGCAGATCCCACACGGCGATCCGAACCGGTTCTGGTTTCCCGCCGCTGGTGGCCGCGACGTGAGCTACGCTTGCGCTGGAGCCAGATCATGCTTCAACAGGACTCACCCAATGACCGCCCAACCAGCGACACGCCGGCAGTTTCGGATGGAACGGCTCGAAGACCGGGTGGCCCCCAACAGCCTGCTGTGGCAGGGCGGACTCGTCGAAGTCCTCGTCGGCACCGGAGCGCTCAATGCAGGATTCCCCGCCCAGCCATTGGTTTCGGCGTCCACGCGGATTGCCGCACTGCGCCTGAGAACTTCGTCTGCGTCTGAAACTGCGTCGCCAGCCGTGCCAACGCTCCCGCTCTGGGCGGAATCCCTGCTGCTCCAGATCGAACAAGAACTCGAAAAGGCTGCCGCCCCGGCCGGCGAACCCGTCAGCGTGGCTCAACAGGACCAGGCGGACCGGCTCGACGCCTTGATGGCCCAGGTCGATGAGGGGCTGTGCCACGCGGTGCGGCCGGCAGGCGAGACGATGCCCGCCTGGGCCGAAGATCTGCTGCTGGAGATCCAGCAGGAAGTTGCCCAATCGGCGCGGTGCCGAACCTCCCGCCCGCGAGCCGGTATGGCCGTCAGCCTCCGGTAAAAGTCGGCAGGCATCGCCTTCTGTGATGGGCAGTCAGAGTCGCGCAGCCACCCTCAGCGGCGGCGGTCATCAGGGAGCTGATGCGAATCCCACCCGTCTTTTTTGTCTGAACTTCGGCAGGGCAGCGATTCAGCAGCAGGCGATCAGTTCGGTCACGGGCGCGGGACTCTTGACCAGAATCCGCAGGCTTTCCTCTTCACTCAACACATGGATGAAGAAGGGCTTCCACAACTGCAGGCAACGGGCGGCGCGATGATTGCCGTCGATCAGCAGGTGGCTGTGGACCAGTTCGCCATCCGGGGTGGGGAACCAGAGGTGAGCCACGATGCCAGGATAGCGCGTGTGGACATGCTGGAGATGCGGCTGATAGATGCGGCTGTTGTCGACGCAGTGCCGCACATCGTCCACCTCCATCTCGACCGGGTCGCGCCCATCTTGCACGATTGCGCGGGCCGCATCCACGTCAAAGACGTAACGGCCGGAAAGATAGCGGTAAGTCTCAGGACCGGTCCGGCAGTGGGGGCATTTGTTCCGTGCGCGCGACTGCATGTGAAATCCTCGTTCCAACGGTCAGAACCGCGCCGTGATCGGAAGAACAAACGCCTTGAATGACGCCGATGTCCGTCAGAAACTGGCACTGCTCATCTCTAGCTCAGACTTCGCGGTCGGTCCGAAGATTTTCGACCGATTTCCCAGTGACCGCACAGCAACCCTCATTGTGCGAAACAATGTCAGAAATTGTCCCCGCTGACGACTCTCAGCACGTTATGGGTGTGCCCATTTTGGCTGGCGCGGTCTGGGTGATAATGGGCAGGCGTCTGTTGGTGGTGTTCTCAAGCAGTCCTTTGAGTGGGAGCAGGTGTCATGGCGCGGAGGGAACGACAAACACGAATGCACAACTCAAATTCGGCGGCGTACATGTGCCACACACAGAGTTCGCGTGGTATTGTACGCTTGCGGGTTGTTAAGCCGGGAAATACTCAGCCCCAATCCGGCCATCAGAACAGGAAATTGCCGAGCCACAGTCGGCAATCCACGTTGATCCCACAACGCTGCCACTGGACCTCCAATGCCGGCCGACGCCTCTGACTTGCAAGTGGCCCGTGTCGTTGACGCCTTGTGCGACAAATTTGAATGCGCCCTGGGTGCCAATCAACTCCCTGTCATCGAGACTTTCCTGGAGGAATTGCCGCCTGAAGTGCGGGCGGCGTTGTTGGTCGAACTGTTGGGGTTGGAACTTGACTATCGCCTCGCGCGTGGACAACAACCAGACATTGCCGAGTACGCGGCTCGGTTCCCCGAATTCTCAACTGCGCTGCTTGAGGGCCTCTTCGACCTGGCGGCGCGAACTGCAAAAGCACCTCCCACTCCGATCGGGGCGGGCGTCGATTCAAAATTGCAGACGATGCTTTCGCCGGCGACTGTCGCGGCGGCTGGAGAGGAGACCTCAACCGGCGAGTTGAGGCGGGTGCTCGGAAAGAACGGTCTATCGAGACCTGGAAGTGCTGGAATTCTCGGGAGTCCCGTATTACCGTGACCTGAATGACCATACGATTCGGGTGAGATCGGACTTTCGATTTCCCGTCTTAAGCCTGACCGACGATGAGATTCTCGGACAGGCAATGGCCACTGCGTTAATGCGGACGCAGGGATTGGACAAGTCACAGGGAACAGCCCAAACAACGCGAAAGCTGGCGGCAACCTCTGGTGATAAGGCCAAGCAACTCTTCGAAGACGCCGCCCGACTGGTAGCCGTTCTGGACTTGAAGCTAGCAGATCACAGCCGCCATCATGACGCGATCAAGACTGTCCAGTTAGCGTTGGTACAGGGAAAGCAGCTTACCGGCAATTATGAAAGCCCCTACGAATCGTCGCCGGTTAAACTCAGGCTCCATCCCTACCGGCTGTGCCTGATCAAGAACGCATGGTACATCATTGCGCGGCCAGTCGATGAAGAATCCCCACGGACATACCGCGTCGCTCGGTTCAAGAGCATTCGGATGCTGGACGACTCAGCAAATGTGCCGCAAGACTTCAGCCTGCGCGATTACTTCGGAAACGCATGGGCAGCCTTCCGAGGCACAGAATCACATGAAGTTGAGGTGCTTTTCACACCCATTGCTGCCCGAGTCGTCACCGAAACCGTGAGGCACCACACGCAGTCGGCAACGACTCACAAGGACGGAAGTGTAACGCTCAAGTTCCGCGTGGACGGGTTGGAAGAGATTACCAACTGGGCGATGTCCTGGACGGGACAAATCAAAGTGGTCCAGCCCGCGGCGCTTCGTGATCGAGTGGTTGAGAGGCTGAAAGCAGCCCTCGCGATGAACGAAGAATAGGGCCAGTGTCTGAATTCTGGTCAGCGGAGAACCCAATCGCCAAACGAAATCTCCCAGTCTCGAGAGTGCTCTGTCCCACTGCTGCGCACTCCTTCGGGTATCTGGTGGTACGAGGTCGGGGAACCTCAAGGCGTCGTCGACTCGTCCCTGCCTTCAACCTCTGGACCGGAGAAGTTCTGTGAAAAGCTGGCAACTGGGAGCTGTTCTGTTCGTCGTCATGATGGTTGGATGTTCGTCCAATACCGAAGGGACAGAGGCTGCTGCCCGAAAGTATTTCGGCATCGAATTCAAGACGTGGATGGCAGGGGAAACCAGCACCGTCGCCACCAAGAGATCTCAACGGATGATGTTCGCCCCACCAATCAGCTACGACATCCGTAGCATCGTCTCCAGTGAGCCTGATGTCCTGGCCTGTCAGGACACCGCCAACCTGCCGAAGGATTGGAAAACGTGGCCAGCATTCAAACTGAACGCGGCCATCGAATGGAAGTCAGAGGATGGAACTCCGTTGACCAAGGTCACGACCTACTTGCTGACGTGGAACACGGATGAGAAGCGTTGGTACGCCACCGAACAATTCTGATCGTCCCCTTCAAAATCAGAGGCCAGCAGAATATCTGGCGGACCGGAACCGACTTTGACCCACAGATGCCGGCCCTCTCGTTCCCGCACCTGAAACAACTGCCGTGCCTTCGCGATGCCGACAGCCGAAGCGCCGCGCACGCCACCCAAAGCGGCGATGCTGGCCTAACGCCACGGTTAACCGGGCCGCGGCCAACCAATGTTGAATTCAAAATTCAAAAACCGCGTGGCCCGCAGCTCCGGTTGATCGACTTTTGCATTTGCTTTCGAACTCACTGACGCGGTTATTCCGTCTTGCGTTCATTCTGCCGGACCAAGAAGATTTCGTGATCGCAAAAGACTCAAGCGGTTCTCGGGAGCGCTGGCATTCAAGTCACCGAGATCATCGCAAAACGTATGCGAACCATCGGCTGGGAAGACGACAAAGTCATCGGTTGCGGGAACGATGGCCGCCCAATCCAACGTGTTCAACTTTGCGGAGACGCGTTGGATCATTTCGCGAAAAGGTTGCAATTCCTCATCGTCGTCAAGATCGCATAGATAGTCGTACCAAAGGCCATATTGTTTGACCAATTCAGCGTTGTCTATCTGTACATTAAATGACTGGCCTGCATTGGTCGCCTCGTCGGCGCACCAAATGTAATACGGGGCCTCCTTTCGGTGCTCCAGGATGAACGACTTTCGAGTCGATTCTTTGACCAGCATCAGCCAAGGGACTGCGGTTTCGTCGCTGTCAGTGCCGTTATACCAAATTCGCAAACAGTAAACCGGCTCGCGAAGTCTGGCTGCCTTGACGACGTTGGGAATGTGCGAAACCAACAACGCTTCGATTTTCAAGAGTACGCCTTCAATCCGTTTTGACATGGCCCACCGTAGGAGTCTCGGGAGATTGGAAACTGGATGCGTCTTGCTTTACCGAACGCCAAGGTTAACCCGCGTGTGCCGCGGGCGGGATTGAACTTACGGGAAAATGCCGCCTGCGGCACACGCCGGGTTGAACCGCTTGTTAGGCAAAGCGACCCTGTTGGACGTACGCGCGGACGACACGGCACGGGGTGAATGCTACCACGCGGCCACGGGGTTGGGAATGGTTTTGTAGGGAGGGGTTTAATCACCATTACTCACGAGCCATTTTTCCTCGTACTGTACTCGCGTCACGAGGTAAGAGTATGCCTTCGCGGGTGGTGTTTCCGTCTCCAGCCAGTCAGCCTGGGCCACGCCGACCTCGTCAACGCGGAGGTCGTTGACCTCGGGTGGAAGCGGCCCGCGAAGTTCACAGACCGACTTGTCACCGCCACGTTCGACGAGCCGAGCGTCCAGCGTCCGGCCGCTGCCGTTGTACTTCACCTCGAAGCGGTACGGGCGGCCGGTGCCGATCCCGCCGCCGACCTTGGAGGCCCACACGCCTTCACCGCCTGCCAGTACGATCGAGACGTCTTTCGGGCCGCCGATTCGGAGGGCGAGGGACGAGCGATCCGCCGGGCGGTCGCTGTGAAACAGGCCGATGAGGATGGGCTTCTTCGGATCGGTTCCAAACGAGTCGATTTCGAACTCAAAGGCAGTCTCGAACGTGTGCGTCTGTGTCGCTTCCCGGATCGGCCGGACGTAGCGCCGGCGCTGCCGGTCGTGTTTGGTGGTTTCCTTGCCCTCGGGGCCGCGCGTCCAGGCGTTGCCGACGAGCAAGTGCTTCTTGTCCGGAACCCAGCAGTACGGCACACCTTCCCGCAAGAACACGGGCATCGCTTGATCCGGGCTCTTCTTTCGGGCCACGTCGAGCATGTCGAAGTCGAAGTACCACCCCTTCATCAACGGATCGGTCGCGAAGTCGTTGTCAAACCGCGTCACCGCTTCCTTGCCGGTGTTGAACGTCTGGTTCGTGAGCGAGGCGATGTAGGGGTTCAGTCCGGTCTGACCAGGGACCGGATCGGTGAGCGTGTGGAGGAAGTTGGTGTGTTCCGACCAGCACCAGACATATTCCTCACTCGTTGCCAGCGCCAAAGGCAGGTTCGACCAGATCGTATCCTTGGTGCCGCTCGGCCAACCGCTCCACAGGTTCCACGGGT
The DNA here is from genome assembly GCA_021732845.1 of Planctomycetaceae bacterium. Classification (GTDB taxonomy): domain Bacteria; phylum Planctomycetota; class Planctomycetia; order Planctomycetales; family Planctomycetaceae; genus JAKFUF01. The sequence goes on from JAKFUF010000132.1 coordinate 50,242, forward strand.
CGCTTTCCAGCCAGGCGGCCATGCCGACGCGGACGTGTTTCGCGAACTTCTTCGTGTCGCTGCTGAACGAACTCCACTTCCGCATGGAGGCGACGGCTTCGTCGTAGCGGGTGCGGTCGCCGCGAAAGCCCTCCCTGGTGAAGCGGCTCCCCGGTCGCTGGCCGTAGTAGAACGTGTTCTCGTACCCGTGAACGAGCCGTGCCTTCCCTTCGATCGCGTCGAGCATTCCGTTGATGAAGTCCTTCACGCCGGCCAGGAAGCCTGCCTGATCGAGATCCGGTGCCCAGGCAAAAGTAAAAATAATGACGATGTCCGGGCATTCTTTCTGAACGGCTTTCATCCATGCACGCCCCCGCTTCTGCAGTACCTCGGCCTTCGCCTTGCCGAACGGGTAGTGCGACTTTGTGCCGGGAAACGAGCCGTACTGTTCCGTGTCGAACAGCAACCCCTTGAGACCACTTTCCCTGCAGATGCGGGCCGCCAAGGCGGCGTTGTGTTCGATGACCTTCCAGTCGTCGTCGCTCTCCGGGTCTGCGTTCTTGAGTATCTTCGTCCCTCCCCGCAGGTTCCACCACAAGAAGTTGTCGGTGAGTTGGCCCCACTTCGCCCGCTTGAGATCCGCAACGGCGGGCGCAACGGCCTCGTGCGGAACCGCCAACTTCTTCCAGACGACATCGTCGAACGCCAACCCGTCCTGCAACCCCTGCGTCTTGCACCAGTCGGCATCGAGCGGGATGCGCAGCGTGATACCGTCGAACGGGTGCGTCGTCGTGAACTCCGGGTGTTCGGCGAGCCACCGCGAGTTGATCTTCGAGTCCATCGTGTAGATGCCCGCGTCGATCAACTTCTTCGTGCGCAGTTCGGCAGGTTGCGGCCATTCACGGCCTGCAGCTACTTCCCGGGGCAGGTTCGAGTCTTGTGCAAGGGAGAAATTGGGCAGAAGGAGAGATGCCGCCATGCAAATAAGAAACAAGAGCCGCATCAACCACTCCTCTGCCTAACGCCCAAGGTAACCCGGCGGCGGCCAAGAACCCCTTTGATTTCAGAATCTGCCCGATCCGCCGCTTGGGTTGACCGCCTTGTTCGGCCACAGCGTTTGCGCCGACGTAAGCTCACTTCGCCTTCCAAAGGTAAACCACCGCGTGTCCCCGGAACGGGGCCGCCAAGGTTCGTTTACCACCGCCGGAAATGGTCTCGCCGGGCGTGATCGTCCCTTTCACGGGGTGCATCCATTCCGAGTTCAGCTTCCCATTCGCCGCTGTCAAATCCACCGTGACTGTGCCGCCAGAGGGCAAGTAAACCAGATACTCCCGTCCCGGATCGGCCAGACAAAACTCCGTCGACGAGAGGTCATTCTGGGGCGTCATCGCGGCGAGGTTGATCCGCTCGGCATAGGTGCGCGCATGCCCCATGGCGCTGCGAATGGGTTCCCACTCCGGCCCGCTCCACCAGTCCATCACAATCGGATGATGACCTCGCAGGAATGCTTTCCAGACGAATTCAGGATCACTCCGCGTCGAGCCGTTGTGATCCGAGTCCAAGATGACGACCTTCATCCCCGTAGCAGCCGGGAATCCGCCTTTTGCCAAGCCGTTGGGCGCAACCGCCTCTGCGGGACTGGCGAAGAGGACGTCGATCAACACCCCGCCGCTATCGCCACTCATGAGAACAGGGTGCTGCTTAGTCCGAGCGGCCTCTTCATCATGGATGAACTTAATCAGGTGGTATTGCCAATCCTTCGATTCGGCCCTGCTCTCGTTGGTGATCTCGTAGAGAACGTTGTCAAGGTCCCCTACGGTGTCGATCACCTTGCGGACATAGGTCTCATGCATCCGCGTGATCGCGGGAATCTGCAACGTGTGGTACTCCCGGCCCTGGCCGTCGCCGTTTGGGTCGCCGTCGATGCTGTTCACGTTGTTCGACTTGTGGAACGGATGATAGTCCCAGGTCTTGTTGAACGGCGCGGCATAGCGGCTGGTCCCCCCGGCGTTGAACAGCATCACCGCGACGTACATACGCCGTTCACGTGCGGCGACGACCCGTTTCCGCAGTTCATCGAAATAGGCTTGATTTAACTTCTCCAAATCGAACTTCAGTCCGCCGTCGGTGGCCTTCCCGGGCCCGGTCCGGACATAGGGCTGCGGTTCAAATGGAGCCTTCGTGATCGGACTCCACGCGGTGTCGGCAATCCAGAGCCGGATGAAGTTGTGACGGTGTTTCTGGAGTACGTCGAGGTACTCGGCGAACGTGCCGGGCCGTCCCGCACGAAGTGTTCCGCCGATTGTAGTCCCCTCAAATCCGATCTGAAAAGTGTCCCAGTTGTGCGAGCCGGTGAGGTACACCGCCCTGCCAGAGCCGTCTGTGAAATACCGCGGGTTGGCCTTGAACACTGTGAGCGGCCCTAGTGCGGGCGTAATGCCGCCGTCGCTGGCATCCGCCGGCATCGCAAAAAGAATTAACCCTACAAACACGCCAGACAACATTGCGCTTCCCATAACAATCACCGTCTTCACTCATCGAAAACCGCCCTACGTCCAAGGTAACCCGGCGGCGACCAAGAATCACCTTTGATCTGTGAAAACGCCCGGTCCGCCGCTCGGGTTAACGGCCTTGTTCGGCAATCCTCACTTGCCAGAATTCGCATTACTCTTCTGAAAGCCGTTTGCACCAATTACGTTGAAGCCGCCATCATTATTGTCGTTGCTGAATCCATCATAAGCGTTCCGTGCTAGATACATGCGTATTGAGTCACGGTCTTTAGGCAACCCACGGTGTCCAGTTGTGCTTGGAGGAACGTCTCCCTTACCAATCCATTCGCGTTGCCAATAGCGAACATAGATCAATTCCCCGTTCTTGATGCCTTCGCCTTTGTCACTTTTGTCGACCCGCACTTCTGCCACGTACTTGGTGTATCTCCAATTGCCATGCGTCTCGGTACGTTCAAACACAGCAAGCACTTGGCCGTCGATGACATGTGTCGCTGTGTTGAGAAGCTGCGCTGGCGACAGGTCGACTTTCTCGGATTTTGCAATATTGACGATGGCCGCGATGATAATCATAGGGCCAATGAGCCATTGTTTTCCGGACATGAGTGCGCCTTTCACATTTTGTGGAGAACAGCCTTTGCCGAACGCCAAGGTTAACCCGCGTGTGCCGCAGGCGGGATTGACTGCTAGGGAAAATGCCGCCTGCGGCACACGTCGGGTTGAACCGTTTGTCAGGCAGAGCGGCCCTGCTGGACGTATGCGCGGACGGCACGGCACGGGGTGAATGCTACCACGCGGCCACGGGGTTGGGAATGGTTTTGCAGGGAGGGTGGAAGACGGACGAGCCCGACGGCACGGGCCGAGGCCGCGCCAGAACCGCGCAACTGCGGACTCTGTCAGAAACGCCCTGCTTTGCGACCGCAACGCCGGCACTCCCAGTCGCCGAATCGGCCGGCGTGGCTCCCGTGCGGAACAGGCAGCGTGCCCCGGTCTCCGCGAAGTCACGAGGCTTGCCGATTGACCTGGTTCACCACCGGCACGGCCAGACCGATGACACGAGCGGTTGTGGATCCGCGGAGAAGCGCAGAACCATCGGCCTCCCAACAACACACCCGCGTTCCCGCACCTGAAACAACCGCCGCGGCCTCGCGATGCTGACAGCCGCAGCACCCCGCACGCCACCCAATGCGGCGATGCTTGCCTAACACCCACAATCACCCGGCTGTCGGCAAGAGATTTCGACCTCAGAGAACGCCGAATCGGAAACTTGGGTGCATTTTATTGTTCCGCCGTGTACTGTGTTATTTAAGGGGCCTTGAGCAGTTCCGGCCGAACGAACAGTTGCTGGACACCGCCAATGGCGAGTTCAAAATACTGATTGCTTTGGCGTATTGAATGATATTGGTCGGTAGCAGTGTGTACAAAAGAGGCATCGTCAAGACAATCAAAGAATGCTCTAAATCGTTTTGTCGCTCTTCGTTCGTGGTCGATGAAAGTCCACCGGAGTGGCGAAAGAGTTTGGTCGCAATACGCGTTGAACCTTACGTATGACTCGAAGGAAGTCGCAACAGGCGTGTGTTCGTAGTAAATTACGCCGTTCTGGTCTAGTCGCAGCCGAATCTGTGTTCGGTTTTGAAGATCGCATCTTGCTAGCTGAAGTTCGCCCTGCTCAATCCATCGTGGTTCGCCATTCCCTTTATCGTTCAACTCAACGATCCCGTAGATCACGTCTTCATCTGGGCGATACCCGCCAAATGCGGTCTGAAATTCCACGAATGCTGGAAGCTGGGGGATTCCTGCTGCCGCTAACGCGGAAGCCGCCTCAGCCCGCGTCATCTTGAAGCTTCGCTTGTTGCGTCTGAGGTATCGGTATTCAAAGTCAGTTAGCATTGGAAGTGTCGGCCTGACGGTGGCGGTAACCGGGCCGCCGCCAAAGGACTATGATTTCAAGACCCGCGTCATCGGCGGCTGCGGCTCACCGCTTGTGATTCACGATTTAGATCTGGCCCCGTTGCCGAAGACGCTTGAACACTTCTGGCGCTTGTGCCTTAATGTCCTTCGCGGGATCTATCCCGCCAGTGTTGTCGACATACGCGATGACGAAATCGGGCGTCACGTTCATTATTTCAGACCACTTTATCTCACGAAGCAAAGTGACGATCTGGCGCAGCGAAAGTTTCATCGATGAAAGCCCATGACAGAGCATGAGCTGGGAATGGAGGCGGCAGAGATTGAGGAGTTCAGGATTTGAAAAGTGGATTTCAGCATTTCCCTTCATCGTTCGAAGTTCGTCAGGAGCCCATGCCAGGTACTTTAACTCGGATTTGGGACATTCCTTTGAACTGAGTGCTGATTCATTGGCGAGCAGCACAAATGGAGGCCATCCCGCACCGGGATCTTCCGCACAGTAGCATATCAGCAACGCATAATAGGTTGCGTCCTTTAGTACGCTTTTTGCAACCAATGTTTTACTTTGGGCCGCAACAATCCTGGCAATGTCGTTAGCAATACTAGACGGGGTCATGCCATCAGGAACCCGCAGATAGACAACCCGACCGGCTGCGTCCATATCGATTGTTCCATTTTTGTGGAAATACCTGTCTGCAATCTGGAACAGGCCCTGGTCATCGTACACATAGTCTTGCCGAATATGTGTAGGTGCCTCAATTTGGATTTCATTCCAGTTTGTTTCCGGCGATTTCCAATTCTGTGTCCAGCTATACGACTCAACGCATTTAAGAACCCCGTTTTCCCAAGTGTACTCACGCTGGCAACCATGGCCAGCGTAAAGAACATCTTGTCTGACCAGGCGGGCTTGTGCGTCGAACTCGAAGCGGCGTACGCATCTGTTGGGAATTGGTGGTGAGTGCCCGAAACGTAAAGCATGGGAGTCAGTGTATTCGAAGTGGCAGACATGCTCACCTTCCGGGGTTTCAACAAGTTGTAGTCTTTGATCGGCACCAAAGCCGTGCCGAAAGTCTCTCTTTCCCGGCTTAGCGTCTGCCTTTTTCCACTTTGCGTTGTCGCCGTGCAGTTCATTTCCGTAGGGTTCGGCGATGGACATGTCACCTGTGGCTAGCCGCCAAGTGATAACCCTCTTGGCTGCGGCATCATGCGATGCTGCAAAGGTTGCTGGATCGTCAATGACAGCGTAGGCGTCGTGAAGAAGATTAGGTTGAAAATGCATGTGTGTTTTGTGAATGGCACTGGCGGTATCCGGGCCGCCGTCAAGAAAGTGTGATTGAACAAACTCGCGTCATCGGCGGCTCCGGTTCACCGCTTTGTTCGGCCATGGGTTTTCTTCTTTCGATATATGTACCCAAAGCCTTCGTGCCCCTCGTAATACGCAACGTTAGACGTCCAGGAATATACACACCAGTCTGTCATTGAGCCGACGCAAGCCTGAAGCAGAACTTCAACATCATCAATTACACCATAGTCATGCACACCGCAGTTACCAACCAAGTACGCCTTCCCTGATACACCCAAGGCTGCCATTCGAGCGACAACGCCTTCCAGCAATCTGTCACTCCCAGCCAAAACTTCGATGACGGGCAGCGTCTATGTGTCGTGAATTATGTAGCAATTCATCCAAGAAGTCTGAATAACGCTTTTTCGATTGCAGAAGGCTCTTAAGCCGATCTTTGCGCTCGGCGGCGACAAACGAATGGACAATGTCGGCCTCCCAACAACACCCCCGGCAGAGGCTACTTCACCTCAACTACCTCGATCTTCATCTTGCCGATGATCGACATCAGCGGCAGGAAGGCGTTGAGGCCGGAGGCATCGTCGGCGGCGAAGGTGGTGTTGGAGACCTTGATGTGGTCGGCCCCCACCCGGCCCTCGCCGAGCGTGGCGTCCAGCGGAACCCAGGTTCCCTGGATATTGACCTCCGTCCACATGTGGCCGCTGAACGCCTCAAGTTTGCGGACGTAGATCAAGCCGACCGCCACGCGGGAGGGGATGCCCCGCGCGCGGGCCATTGCGGCCAGCAGCATGCCGTGTTCGGTGCAGTCGCCCGAGAGGTCACGGGCCACTTCACCCGCCGAAGCGAGCAGCATGGAGAAGTTCTTCTTTTTGAGGTTCTTGAAAACCCACCGCTCCATTCGCAACGCCGACTTTAAGTCGTCCGTTTCAGTGCCCACGGCGGCGGCGGCCTGCTTTTGAATCAGGCTGTCATCGCTTTGCAGGTAGCTGTTCGGCTCAAGAAACTCCGCCCCCAGCTTGATCGTGCTCGCGCCGGGAAATTCGCCCGACGCAGTGACCGTCACCTCCGCCTGCGTGGCAGACAGTTTCTTGACCTGCTGCAGACGGCCGTTCGCCAACAGTTTTGCGGGATCCTCGCCTGGAGTCGTCACGCGATAGACAATCCGCCCCGCCGTGGCTGCATTCTTCAGACCCGGCACGCGGATCAGCATCGCCGCGCCGAGGTCCACCTGGCCTCCGGCCAGCGCCTTGAGCGCCTCGGCCTTGGAAGTCTGGAATGTCGCCATCCCTAAAAAATCCATCGTCTCCTGCCACACCACTCCCGTGCTGTCGAGGTAGTCATCGTAGGCCTGCATGGGGCCTGCTGTCGTATGCACCTTCAATAGCGACTTGGTCTGGCCGGACAGGAGTTTGACATCGGCATAAGCCACGGCCGCCTCCATCCGCACGGTCTGCACCTCGCCGGTTGAAGGTTCCAGCACCTGGAAGCTGCGTTTCTCACCCGGTTTGAGGGGCTGTTCGACCAGCAACCGGTCCAGCGCGACCGAGGCTTTCACCGCTGGATCCCAAGCCTTCTCGGTGGCCGAGATCTTGCCGTTGACCTCCAGTTCGGTGAGCAGCTTGCCGTCCTTGATGGCAGCCTTGCGGCGCAGCGGCGCGCCGGGCGGGTTGTGCATCTCGAATTCATAGGACTGCAGTTCGCCCGCCGCCGATTCCTCCACATGCTCGACCATGCGGGTGGAGACGCGGTCGTTGAGCCTCAGCAGGGAAAGCACATGCTCGCGCTCGGTGACCAGCACCTTTTCGCCACCCCGCGTCTGCATCTCGCTCCAGGTCCGCACGTAACCGACCCGCGCGCCGCCAATCTGCACGATCCGCCAGACTTCCTCGGCTTCTGCGGCGCAGAGCGGAACTGCGGCATGCAGTGCAACAGCAGCGACCAGAACGATCGTCCAGCGGGTGGGAAAGTCTCTCATGGCGAATCCATTCCACGGGTGCATTTGATGCTTCGCCAACAGCCTCGGTCGCAGCGATCTTGGCTTGGTTGAACTTTCTCTTCGTTACCTTCGTTTGCTTCTGTTCCAAAATCACCGCGCAGAACCAGACTTGGGCGAATACATGCTGGCTGCGATGCACACAACCATTCGGCGATATGCGACAGTGGGAGATTGAATTTGAAAGGAAGGTAACAAAGGAAACGAAGTGTGTTTTGCTGACGCAAGGCCGTCGATCACGTCAAAATCGGCAACAGCGACGAACTACCGTGCTGCACTTCCTGCGTCACCACCATCCCGAGGAGTGTGGTCGGGGTGCAGTCTGTCACATGGACGCGGGTCAGCGAGCCGATCAGGCGGCGGTTGCCTTCGAAGGCCACGATCCGGTCGCAGCGGGTGCGTCCGGAGAGTTGGATCTTTGCGGTCTGGAAATCCGCGGCGGCTTCGTCGGCTGAGCCACGCTTTTGTTCGTTCTTGCTGGCCCCCTCGACCAGGATCTCGAATTCTCGGCCGATCAGGCGGGCGTTGTCCTCTTCGCTGATTTCGTTTTGCAGGTCGAGCAATTCGTTGTTCCGCCGCCGCTTGACGTCTTCCGGGATGTCGTCCGGCAGATTGTCGTCGGCCTTCGTGCCCGGTCGCGGGCTGTATTTGAAGATGAAGCTGTTCTTGAAGCGGAACTCTCGGACGCAGTCCATGCTCTTCTGGAACGATTCTTCAGACTCGCCACAGAAGCCCACAATAAAGTCGCTGGAGACCGCGCAGTCGGGGACGATTTCTTGAATCAGCCCGAACATGTCGCGGTACTGGCCGATGGTGTAGCCCCGCTTCATCCGCTTCAGGATCTCGTCGCAGCCTGACTGGGCGGGAACGTGCAGGTAGCGGGCGACCTTCGGCAGATCGCGCACCGCCTCCAGCAGGTCGCGCGTCATGTCGCGCGGGTAGTTGGTGACAAACTTGATCCGCTCCAGGCCCGGCGTGTCATGCATCGCCGCCAAGAGGTCGGACAGCCGCCACAATCGGCCGTCTTCCGTGTGCTTATAGCTGTTGACCGTCTGCCCCAGCAGGGTCACTTCCTTGACGCCCTCGTTCGCGAGTTGCCGGACCTCCTGCAGGATATGCTTCGGCGGGCGGCTCTGTTCGGGGCCGCGCGTCATCGGCACCACGCAGTAGGTGCAGAACTTGTCGCAGCCGATCATGATCCGCACGAACGCCTGATACGGCGAGGGCCGCATTTCCGGATCGCGCAGCGGGTCGAAACTCTGAAAACTGTCGCTGATTTCCCGCCGCGTGGCTTCCGTCCGGTCGAGGCTGATGGCGATCCGCGACTCGCGCTTCTCGCGCGACGCCGCAATCAAATCTGGAATCTGCGCGAGCTGCCCGGTGCCGACCACCAGGTCGACATGCGGCGCCCGTTTGAAGATCAGCTCCTGATCCTTCTGGGCCATGCAGCCGATGACGCCGATCACCTGTTGCGGCCGTCGCTTCTTGCTGTGCTTGAGCCGCCCGAGGGCACTGTAAATCTTGTGTTCGGCATGCTCGCGGACGCTGCAGGTGTTGAACAACACCGTGTCCGCCGCATCGACATCCGCCGTCAGCTCGAACCCCTGCTTGCGGAGCGCAGCCACGACCAGTTCGCTGTCCAGCATGTTCATCTGGCAGCCAACGGTTTCAATGAACAGGCGATGGTTGTGGGGAGTGGTCATGCCTGGTGGCTCGAGAAATGCTCTTTGGAGATTCAGTATCGATGTGTTGAGCGAGAGTGAATTTCAGAGTTCAAAGTTCACAGTAAAATGTCTTTTTCCAGCGCTCCCTGACTCGAATTCGCCGCCTTCTGGGCTCAGTCGAAGACATCCCAAATCGTATGAAATTGGACATCTTGTTCTCTTCTTCAGCTCTTCAACGCACTCCAGCACGCTGCTTCTTTGCCGCCTTCTCTGCGGCCTTCTGTTCGGCTTTCTCCTTGGCCCGAGCCTGCTCGGCCAGTGCCTGTTCATGCTCCAACTGCCGAAGTTGGCGGTTGCGGTGAGTGGTCATCAGGGTCGTCAACGACCGCAACGCGAACACAAACGCCCCGCCGTACAGCGCCATCCGCCAGACATCCATGTCGTGGCTCCGTGTTTAATTGCCCGAATTCGGCACACCTGTCGCGGATTGGCTCGGCAGGCGAGCTTCCCAATCCGCTGCCGGTGTTCCGAATTCGTGCGGGGTTTAATTGCCCGAACTCGGCACACCTGTCGCGGATTGGCTCGGCAGGCGAGCTTCCCAATCCGCTATCGGTGTTCCGAATTTGTGCGGGGTCTAATTGCCCGAATTCGTGCGGGTATTCCGCTAGACTTTCACGCGTTCCACGTACTCGCCCGTGCGGGTGTCAATCCGCACGGTTTCTCCCTGCTCGATGAACGCCGGAACCTGGATTTCGGCGCCGGTCTCGACAGTGGCCGCCTTCGTGATGTTGCCGGACGAATTGCCGCGCACCGCCGGCTCGGTATATGTGATCTTCAAATTCACGTGCGGCGGCGGGATGACCTCGATGACCTTGTCGTTCCAGTAGGTCAGCCCCACCGCCATGCCATCCTGTAGAAACTTGCCGCCATCGCCGCAGATGGCCTCCGGAACGGTGTATTGCTCAAACGTGTCGGTGTCCATGAACACCATGCCGGTCCGGTCTTTGTACAGGAACTGGCCGTCTTCTTTGCGCACGTCGGCGGCTTCCAACCCGTCTCCGCTTTTGTAGGTGCGGTCGATGATCGTCGCCTTGAGCAGATTCTGCAGGCGGCATTTGTAGAGCGCCTGGCCTTTGCCGGGCTTCACAAAGTGGCAATCCAGCATGTCATACGGATCGCCTTCGATGACAACCTTGACGCCCTTTTTGAAATCTCCGGCGTTGATCTGCGGCATGACGCGTCCATCTTTCCTGAGCAGTGAGCGATTCGGCAACAAAATTGCACGTCCGAGTCTGGACGCGCAACCTCAGCCGCCCCTGAAACCGGATCGCGGAGGATACCAGATGCTGCCAGAGGGGGGAATGGAGGTCTCAGCCGAGCCGCATTTCAGCGATTTGCCCGCGAATCAATGTAGGCTTTCTCGAACTCCAGCATTTCCGGAGGGTTGATTTCCAGTTCCCACTCTAAGAGTCAGTCGGGCTTCTGACCGGCTTCGCGGTGGGCGTTTTCAGTCGCTCCGCAAAATCGCCCGCCAGTGTTCCGCGCTGCTCGTCGGGATTTCCCGGACGGATCTCAACGCGAAATTGATGCGGCCGGGGCTCCGTGGGTGACGACCGGAACCGTGTCTGCTGCAACGGCCGAAACTGGCTGAACTCTTCATCCAGCAATGCGTTGATTCATGATCCTGCTCCACATGGCATCAAACCACAACCGCCGGGCGAGCACCCGCGGATCGCCAAACCGCTGCTCCACACGTAGCCACAGGGCAGCGCGGACGTTCTCCGAATCCTGGCTTCGGGCGTCGTCACTGGCCTGTGACAGCAGGCCAGTCCGCATCCGCTCGCGGTTCCAGGCGCACGCCAGGTGATCGTTCAGCTCGTCCAGAATGTCCTGCCGCAGCGACGCCGGTTCGTCGTCATGCCCGGTCGGCAACTGGGCGGCGAGGATGGATTGAAAGTCTTGCGGTTCGTTCACGATCCGGAGCCTAGCTGTTTGCTTTAATCAGCACGCGTCGAAAGCGTTCGCAATGCCAGCTGGGGACATTACTCGGCCTTTTCACCGGGTTTGACTCGAGGAGGTAAAACCGGCTTGAGGCGGTCTTCGAAATCGGCAGGGAGAGTGCCGCGCTTGTCTTCCTCGCCTGCCGGGTGGATTTGGTATTTGAGCCTTGGCCCGGATGACGAATAGAGACCGCGGTTCGGCTTCGAGACCTCCCGGAACTTTTGAAGTTCTTCCTTCGTTAAGTGGCAGAGAATGGCATAGGTCAGGACGCCTTGTGATGTGAACTGCACCCTTCGGCCGAAGAGTGGAACATTGGCTAGAACGACTTCGCGATCCAGGAGGATATCCAGGCGATCCGTTGGCAAGACGTGAGAGGCTGGACTGATGGCGACCGAACTGCTTCCCTCGGGCGTATTGACCAGAAATTCAACGAGATCCAGCTTTTTACGCGGGGCTTCGAGAATCCAGGTCTCCGTCGAAGGCCAGGTGACGAACCGGATCCCTTTCTCTTTGTCCGTTGGCTCATAGGGCTCCGACCGCCCTGGACGGACGATGCCCAAAGGCAGCGGGCGGAATGCAGGCTGTTCGGAAAAAATGAAAAACGCGCGCTCGGTCGGATCGCGGTCGTCCACAACGGCCACTCCGTCAAATCGGACCTGGTAGGCACCGAGTGGAAGTTCAAACCGCTCCATGGGCTGCGCTGTGGAAGACAGCGTTAACCGGCCCAAGGCAAATTCCGCCAGACTGGCGTCCGCGGGTCGGGGAACAGTCTCAACGTTCGCCCCCTGCCAAGGCTGTTCGTAATACTGCTCTGCCAATGGTGTGTTGGCATCTCCAAATCTCCACATCCTGCCATCCGGATCAATGGCGATTGTGAGCTGGGTCTTGTTCGGTTGCACCAGCCAGTTTTCGCCTGCCTCGTGGCTGAGCGATTGAATCCGAAACTGATACCAGAACCGCTTTTTCATCGCCTCCGTCAAATGCACTTCCGGGGGCTTCAGTTGCAGCGGGACCTGGACGACTGCGTTGGGAGGCGGGCAGACAATCACTTCTTTCCGATCCTGCCCGGGATAGACAGAGATCTTGTAGGAGCGCTTGAGTTTGTCCGCGATGGACACTGTCAGGACGTACTGCCCGTAGAGAACCTGTCCGATTTCCGCCAGCCCCTGCTTGTCGGTCACGACAGTTTTGGGAGGCAGCCTGGACGATGGCTCCGCATCGGCACAGGTCACCGAAATCCCCTCCAGTGGCTTGCCACCCGGTGTTTCAGAGACGCAGCGGATGAGCAACTGGTTCCACTCACGTGGCTGAGTCGAAACGGGGGCCACGACCGGAGCCACTGGCTGCCGCTCCACGATGGACCGCAGTTCCTTTAACAAATCTGCGTTTGCCGACTGAACTTTTTCGGCCAGTGCGCGGCTCGCTGCCAGCGACTGCCACGCGAGCGCCATCGACCCCAAACTCGTCGCCACCAGCAAACAGATCGCGGCCATGAGAAAACGCTGGTTCATGATCCTGCTCCACATGGCATCGAACCACAGCCGTCGGGCGAGTGCCCGCGGATCGCCAAACCGCTGCTCCACACGCTGCCACAAGGCAGCGCGGACGTTCTCCGAATCCTGGCTTTGGGCGTCGCCACTGGCCTGTGACAGCAGGCCAGTCCGCATCCGCTCGCGGTTCCAGGCGCACACCAGGTGATCGTTCAGCTCGTCCAAAATGTCCTGCCGCAACGACGCCGGTTCGTCGTCATTCCCAGCCGGCAGTCGGGCAGAAAGGATGTGCTGAAAGTCTTGTCGATTGCCCACGGTCACTGCCCTTGGAAGAACCAACGATTGATCCGCAAGTGACCTTCAGATGGACTCATTGGGCGGTCGCGGCAGGTTCTTCAACTGCTCCTCGAAGTCAGCGGGCAGTGTGCCGCGTTGTTCCTCCGTGGTCCCTGGCCGAATGCGAACTCTGAACCGCTGAGCCACCGATGCTCCCCAACTCCCCTGCTGGATCTGCCGGAAGAGATCCACTTCCTGGACCAGGAGGGAGGCAAAGAGATAAATCTGTGGTGAAGGTATGTCATTCAAGACTTGCTGCGAGAAAACCGGCACTCCGCTGAGAATGACCTTGTCATCCAACAGGAAGTCGAGGTGATCGGATGCCGTGAGAGTGGGAACTTTTCTGCCTTGATAAGCCACAGAGATCAACGCCATGGGAACGGCTTCTGCAGAAAATGTGCTCAAAAACTGGACATTCTCCAACTCCCGTGGCGAAACTTCGACCTTCCAGATATTCGGCGCGGGCCACTGGGCCTTGAATAGATTGTCGTCGATCTGGATTTCGTGCGAGCCAGCCAATCTGATGGGTGCTGCAGCGGAGGGGCCGTTTGTGCTGTCGAAGTATAGGGTGGACAGCGCCAGATGATTCGGCAAGATGAAGAACGCGTGCGGGGCGAGGTCGTCGCTGACCGCCAACAAATAGCTCAGGCGATAGCACCCCTGCGGCAATTGAAGCGAGTCCACAGGTTGCAAGTCCTTCGACAACTCGATCCGTGACGCGGCAAACTTGGCGAAGATCCCCTGCGCCGGTCGCGGTGAAATCTCGACGGGCTGGCCGGAGTCGGACTCTTGATAATGCTGCTGGCGAAGCTGGGCTTTGGGGTCTGAGATCGGCCAGATTTTCCCATCGGGTGCCAAGAACACTGTCAGGAAGGGGCGATGGTCCTTGGTGAAAGTCTCTGACCAGGAGTCGAATCCCCCGGACTCGCGCCAGATGACCACCCGGCACCAGATTCTCGATTTCAATGCAGGTGGAATACCATTCGGCAGTATCATCGGCATCGAAACCGAGATTTGTGAAGCCGCTGGTGGGCACACAAAAGTCTCCTCGAAGTCCTCACCAGGGCGAACTTGAATCGTGTGCATCAGTTGCAGACGCTTGTCGACCGTGAAGGTCAGATGTGTGGGACCGATGTGCATCAATCCGAGATCTGCCACTCCATCCGCATTCGTAAGGATGGGCTTGTTGCCGCCGAATTCCACAGACACTCCCGCCAGTGGCTTCCCGCCGGCCTTCTCCGACACACAGCGAATGCCTACGCGATTCCATTCGACAGGTGCCACAGGAGCGGCGGGCGATTGTGAAGCCACGGGCAACCGTGAGACCAAGCCTCTCAATTCCTTGATCAATTCCGCATTGCTCGCCTGCGACTGTTCGGCGAGAGCCTGACTCGCCGCGAGCGTTTTCCACGCCAACGCCACCGAGCCGAAGCTGGCCACGGCCAGCACGAACATCGCCACCACCTGCAAGCGTTGATTCATGATCCTGCTCCACATGGCATCGAACCACAACCGCCGGGCGAGGGCCCGCGGATCGCCGAAACGCTGTTCCACTCGCTGCCATAACTCGGACTGACCTTGGCCCGAAGCTTGTTCCTGAAGTTCGTTCGCCAGGCCGCCGCTGCGCAGCAACTCGCGCCGCCACGCACAGGCCAGGTGATCGTTGAGTTCATCGAGAATGTCCTGCCGGAGGGAGGCGGGTTCGTCATCCCGTCCCTGCGGCAGACCCGCCGCAAGGGCGTCGTGAAAGGTGGGGCGGGGGTTGGCCCTATTGCCAATGAGCGGGTTGCTCATGATGCGGAGCCCGACAGGCCCAGCACGCCGTTCACGCCGCGGGCGAGCGCCTGCCATTCGGCCCGCCGCCGCTCGAGATCCTTGAGGCCATTGGCGGTCAACCGATAATACTTCCGCCGCCGGCCATCGTGTTCCGTCCAATACGATTCCAGCACGCCCTCGCGTTCCAGCTTGTGGAGCGCGGGGTACAGGCTGCCTTCCTTGAGTTCAAACAGGCTCTGCGAACGCTCCAGCACCGTCTGGCCGATCTGGTAGCCATAGCTCGCTCCGGCGGAGAGGACTTCCATTACCAGCATCTCCACCGTCCCGCTGACCAGTCGAATCTCCATGCTGCACCTCGCGGTCGATGACCTGCCTTATACCTTGCGTGAATAGGTATACGCCTTGCGCGACAAGGTATCAAGGGGAATGTGTGAGAATTCGCGCTGACCTGCCATTGGCAATGACCCAATACCAATGGCTTCTGCGGGCCACCTTCATCGGTGATTCCCAATCAGACACGAGAAAGCTTTCAAGTGTGGGTTGAAACCCACGCTACGGTGCTACGGTGCGGCGGCGGTTGGCTCAGACACCATTAAGGGGTACATTGCAACCAAAACGAATCACATCCATCGATCTCAGGGAACAGACATGAGTCAGCGCATCCGGTTGGGAGTCAATGGGGCCGGGGGCCGGATGGGGCAGCGGATTGTCGCACTGGCCGCGAAGGATCCGGCGTTTGAGGTAGCCGCCGCTCTAGAATCCCCGACGGCTCCGACGCTGGGCAGAGATGCCGGCGAACTGGCGGGGATCGGCCACATTGGCGTGCCGGTGACTTCGGAGCTGGGTGAGCGGGTCGATGTGATCATCGATTTTTCCATGCCGACGGGCACGGCTGCCGCGGCCGCACTCTGCGCCGACCGGCAGATCCCCTTGGTGGTGGCCACAACCGGGATCGATGGGCAGCCACGCGAGGCGGTGCTGAGCGCGGCTCAGGTCACGCCCGTCCTCCTGTCGCCCAGCATGAGCCTCGCCGTCAATCTCACCATGAAGCTCGTCCGCGATGCCGCGCGGATTCTCAAGAATGTTCCAGAAGGGGTGGATGTCGAGATCATCGAGCGGCATCACCGCTTCAAAGAGGACGCCCCCAGCGGCACCGCCCTGCGGTTCGGCCAGATTGTCGCCGAAGAGATGAATCAAACCGAGCATGTGCATGGTCGGCACGGCCGCGTCGGCCAGAGGCCGCACCATGAAATCGGCTATCACGCATTGCGCACCGGCGACAACGTGGGTGAGCACACCATCGTATTCGGCCTCATCGGCGAAACGATCGATGTCAGCGTCAAGGGGCACACCCGCGACAGTTACGCCTACGGCGCGCTGGCCGCTGCCAAGTTTCTGGTCACCAAGAAGGCCGGACTTTACAACATGAACGATGTGCTGGGGCTGGGGGAATGACTCTGCTCTTCGCCACCAACCAGGTTGCCAAGCTCGCCCTGCCTGCAGGGATGGCGGGGTGGTCGAGCGACGACACCTGGGTCGTGGTTACGGCCGCCCTGGCGGCGATGGCGTGTGCCCTGCCGGGTTGCTGGCTGGTGCTGCGGCAGCAAAGTTTGATGGGCGATGTGCTGAGCCACACGACGCTGCCAGGTTTGGTGATGGCGTTTCTCGCCGTCCATTTGCTGGCCGCTTCCGGCTTGATTCCACCGGAGAACGAACCGGCCGCCCGGCATCTGTTCCTGTTTTGCGGAGCATTGCTGACGGGCATCCTGTCGGCATTCCTGGCCGAATGGCTGCAGCAGTTCGGGCAGGTCGAAAGCAGTGCCGCGCTGGGGGTGGTGCTCAGCACGCTGTTCGCGGCCGGGTTGTTGATGATCCGCCTGTTCGCCGACAACGTGCATGTCGACCCCGAGTGCGTGCTGTTCGGCACGATCGAAACGGTCGCGTTGGGCGAGCCAGGAGTGCCACAGGCAACGTTGGCCGTCGGGGCCATCTGCCTGCTCAACCTGCTGTTGACTGGTCTGTTTTTCAAAGAACTGCGGATGACCGCCTTCGACGCCGGGCTGGCAACCGCGCTGGGCTTCCCCGCGCGCTTGATCCACCTGGGATTGATGGCGGTCACTTCAGCCACGGTCGTGTTCGCCTTCGAGAGTGTCGGCAGCATTCTGGTTGTGGCGATGCTGATCGTCCCGGCGGCGGCAGCCCACCTGCTGACCGACCGGCTGTCGTGGCTCATCGGCCTGAGCCTCGGCATCGCGGCCCTCAGCGCCATCGGCGGGCATGTGGCGGCGATTGTCGTCCCCCCGCTGGTTTTCGGATGGCTGGGTTATGCCGATGTGGGTGCCGCCAGCACGGCGGGCATGACGGCGCTCGCCTCTGGGGCGTTGTTCCTCCTGGCCTGGATTGCCGCTCCACAGCATGGGCTGGTCTCCAAGATTGCGGGGCGGCTGAGGCTCACCTTCACCATTGCCTGTGAAGACATTCTGGGGCTGCTGTACCGCCTGGACGAAGCCCATCTGCCCGCCGAGGGTGTCTCCCTCCGGTTTCTCGTGCAGTCTGTCCGTGGCCATGCCGGCTGGATCACCCGGCTGGCGGTGGCTTACCTCCGCCGCACGTCACAACTCGCCTACGACGCCGGAGGCTATCGCCTGACCGACGCGGGCCGTCAGCATGCCACGCACCTGGTCCGCTCGCACCGTCTGTGGGAAAGCTACATGGCGCGGCACTTCGTGCTGGCCGACGATCACCTCCACGCCACCGCTTCGCGGCTGGAACACTTCATTGGGCCAGATCTGCAGACCAAACTGGCGGCCGAACTCGACAGCCCGCAGACCGACCCCCACGGGAAAGATATTCCGCAGTGATTGCGTGGACCCGTGCGGGCCGCGCAGACAAGTCGGCGAGACTTCGGGGTTCGCTTTCATAAACAATTGAGAATAAATCACTTGCAGCCTGGCACATGCAGTGGAAAGCTGAAATTTCCGACCAAGGTCGTCTCCTTCATTCTCAACAGATCTCAAATCTCAAATTTCCTGACCGCAACGGATTTTGGGGGCGGGCTGCGTCATGTGGATGGAGGTGGACAGGATGAAAAGGATGGTTGAGGATCAGGAAAGGATCTGTTTGTACCGGCGTTCCATGAGATCAGCCTTGCTGATCCTCTCTCATCCCTGTCCCAAAATCCTCACTCAAGTTCTGAGATTCCAGTCTTAAAACATCTTGGTGGAATGTCTGTTTTTGCCTGAGGCATTTGCCGCGCGGTCTGCGGCTTGTGACGGCGCGGCTGGCTGCAGAATCTTGAGAAAAACACGGACACGAAAATTTTGCCGGGCCTACAATGGAGGTGGGCTGAAGCGCGCGATCGGCGAACCAGGCTTCAGGCAGAGGGAACGCGACATTCGCCGCGTTTCCCCAGTTCATTCTCAAGCTGAAATGTTTGGCCAGCCACAGACGCAGTGACCGGCATGCGGCCAAATCCACGGAGATCCAGGGAGGATTGACGGGGATATTCCGGCGCGGCATGCCACCTAGACTGCCTGGACGGAATCTGCGGGCGGCACAACAGGCATCAGACCCAAACATCCTCAAGTCCATACCCGCTGTCGATCGAAACTATACGTTAGACAAGTCGAGTCGGAAAGAATTGGGATCGCATGCACTTTCAGCAGGCATGCCCGCCCCCTCCGAGGTGAACTGGAATTCTTCCAAGGCACCAAGGATGTGGCTCAAGCCGGCTGAAGAACGCCCGATCCCGCGATTGGGCCGCCCGACTGTCTCAGGGGGGACTGACTGCTTTGAACACCACGCCACCATTCCACCGTAGTGACCATTGGTCAACCGGTCCCGCCTGCCTGCACTCCGCAGCAGCCCCGCCAAAAGTCCGGACCCTGCCCCGCGGCAGGCCCGCCGGATAAGCGCGGGCTGCGACAACGACCCCCGCCTCATGTGCAGACGCTGCTGTGGCGAAATCCAGCAGTCGTCTTCCCAACCCGAGATCAGCCCCGACCCAAGACCACGTTGGCTCGCCAACACGGACGAACCGGCTAAGGACGGCCGTCCAGCGTGGTAGGGGTGACGCTCCAGAGGGCCCAGCACCCTCTGTGTCAGCAACGATTGAAAGCGATTGGAGAGCCTCTCATGAAGATGATCTTCACTACTGGACAGGTAGCAAAGATCTGTAAAGTTGCCCCCCGCACCGTCAGCAAGTGGTTCGACTCCGGACGTCTCCGTGGCTACCGCATCCCAGGCTCTCAGGACCGTCGCATCCCGCGCGACCACCTGATCCGGTTCCTCAAGGAACATGGGATGCCGCTGGGAGAACTTGAAGACGAGGCAGTGGGCAAAATTCTGATCGTTGGCGCGGATACCGTCATCCGCGGCAGCCTGCGTGATACCATGTCCGCGGACTCGTTCAAACTCGACTATGCCTCGAGCGGCTTCGAAGCCGGCATCCAGGCGGAATCGCTGCACCCCGACTGCGTGGTCATCGATTTTGTCATGGGCCGCAATGAAGCCGTTCTTATTGCCCAGAACCTCCGGAAGAATTCCGAGTATCAGGACGTCGTCCTGATCGGACTGCTCTCGGACGACGACAACGCCAGCGGTTTCGACCGCAGCGTGTTCAGCGAAACTTTCCGCAAGCCCTTCGACACGGCCCTGTTGGCCGAACGGATTCGAACCCTCGTCAACCGCAAGAAGCAACTGGCATGATGCCAAACGCCGGTTGGAGCACCGGCGGAAGGTGTCATGGATTGGCACGCGGTATCAGGGACGATGCCGCTCCTGCCGATTCCGTCCAGAACAAGTTTTGAAGCCACCGCACGGGTCAACGCCCGCCGGACCTGCGAAGGACCGGCTGTCTCAGGGTCAATGGCTGTTGATTCGACTGTCACCGCAGATGCTGGAGTTTCGGCCTCAGCCGATCCGCGTCGTGTTTGCTCTGTCCATGCCGAGGGTCTCGGCCCTCTGGCAGGCTGCACGTGCCGCGCGTCGACTGAGGCCGTTTTTTCTTTTGGCCTTCCAGCATCCTCCGGCAGAATTTGTAAGGGACCAAAATAACAAACTCTCACTCTGCGTGGGCACCGGGACCGAAGGCGTCAAACACTGGCAGTTTACGTGCTAAAACGCTGACGATTGCAAAAATCCGTAGAGCTGATCTTCTCACAAAATGAGCTGGCTGATAGCATCCAAAGGCGTCCCCACCCCCAATGCAGGCAGAGATTGACGTGAACCGCACCTTTGTGGTTCGTGTCCGTGTTTGCCGAGCCCCTCCGCGATTGGTCGCTTCAGGGCCTTTATTCAGGTTTCAGGTCGAGGCTTTGCCTCGTTGACATGAAGATTCAGTTGTTCCACGGCACCGAGCGCCGTGGGTCTGCACGCCACGGCGTGCCGTCGCGTTCACCTCTCGTGGCGCGATCCTCCCCATCTGCCTGCACGGCTCCCGCTGCGCCACCGCTGGCACGGCAGCACAGCACGCTGCGGCGTGACCTGCACAGCAGCGTTGCCGACGCCAGCGCGTTCAGCGTGATGGTGGGGATTGGCGAAACCTACATCCCGGCCTTCGTCCTGGCTTTGGGACTCGGCGAGATCGCGGCGGGACTGGTGGTGTCGATCCCGATGCTGATCGGCGCGATCCTGCAGTTGATTTCGCCGTGGGCGGTCGCCCGTCTGCGCTCGAACCAGCGCTGGATCCTGCTCAGCGTCACTGCTCAGGCACTCAGCTTCGTTCCGCTTGTCGTGGCTGGCCTGATGGGACACGCCTCGGCATTCTTCGTCTTCGCGGCGGTGTCCCTGTACTGGGGAGCGGGCCTGGCCTCAAGCCCTGCCTGGAACGCGTGGATGGAAACAGTCATCCCGAATCAAGTTCGTCCGCGGTTCTTTGCCACGCGGACCCGCATGGGCCAGGCGGGAATCCTGCTGGGATTCCTCGCTGGTGGAGCGGCCCTCCAGTACGGAAAGAGCGTCGATCATACACTGCTCGCCTTCGCCGCCATCTTCGCGGTGGCCGGCCTGTGTCGTGGCATCTCGGCCCGCTATCTGTCACAGCAGCACGAGAACCCCGCGAAGATGCGCCGGCAGGTGCATGTCTCGCTGGGCGAACTGATCGGACGGATTCGCAAAGGTGGCAGCGAACGGATGCTGCTGTACTTCCTGGCGGTGCAGGTGGCGGTCCAGATCAGCGGGCCGTATTTCACCCCGTACATGCTCAAGCAGTTGAAGGTCTCGTACCTCGAGTACGTGGCGATGCTGGCCACGTCTTACGTCGCCAAAATCCTGGTGTTGCCGGCCATGGGCTGGATCGCGCACCGGTTCGGCACCCGCAAGCTCCTGTGGCTCGGCGGCGCGGGGATTGTCCCCACGGCAGGCCTGTGGCTCTATGCCAATTCATTTGTGGCGATCATCGGGGTCCAGTTTGTGGCCGGTGTCGTGTGGGCCGCCTACGAACTCGCCATGTTCCTGCTGTTCTTCGAGACCGTCCGCCGTGATGAACGGACCAGCATTCTGACGCTGTTCAACCTGGGCAATGCGGCCGCACTGGTCCTGGGTGCCGCGATGGGAGGCGTGCTGCTCAAATACCTGGGCGAAAGTCCAGAGGCGTATTTGACATTGTTTGCCGCCTCGTCTCTGGTTCGGGCTCTCACCTTGATTTGCCTGTACCTCACGCCCGCTTCAGAGGCCGAGCAACAACCGATCGAGATCCTCGAGAAGAACGCTGCCGAAGTGCTGGCCGGTCCTGTGCCCGAGATGGCGCTGGCCGAACCAGTTGCCATCGGGACCGACTGAGCACCACGGATTGATGATGGCCATCAGTTCGGTTGAGGCCCACGCAAGAGCCTCTGAGTCCGTGCTCGGCACCCGTTGAACGGGCGGACTCCGCCCTTTCATGGGCCCTGCACGACACGCCTGATGGACAGTCGATATCATGTGGGCTCGGCAACCCGTATCTCTTGGAATCGGCACCATCATGAAACGACTGTCCGCGTGCATCTCCATCTGTCTGCTGATTTGCGCCCTTGTCACACCGTTGCGAGCTGAGCCACAGCCAAGCGCGGCGTCCGCCACCACGAATATTCCCGGAGTTCTGCGCCTGCGGTTGCCGCCGACTCTGTACGCCGTTGTGGGGCTGGAGACGAACCTTTACTTCGACAATGTCTGCCTCACCCTCAACCCGGCCAACTGGGGGTTCGACATCCAGTGTCCGATCGGCAAGCAACAGGCGGAACGTTGGACTGCCGTCCCATCGGCCAAAGAGGTTGGCAAGCATCCGTTCGTTGTTGAAGTGCGGAACGACCAGAACGAAATCGTGGCACGAGCCGAAAGCCAGCTCGTGGTCGTGCCCGCCGATCGAGCCACGGACAAACCACTGAGCCTGCTGATGGTTGGCGACAGTTTGACTCATGGCTCGGTTTATCCGCAGCGCGTGTGGGAGTTGTGTCAGACTCCCGGAAATCCAAAGCTGCAGCTCGTTGGTTCGCATGGACTGCAATCGCCCTTGGGTGACATCCGGCACGAAGGGTACGGCGGCTGGACGGCCCAGCGGTTCGCCACGCATTTCACGCCGACCGCGCGAACGGGCGACTACAAGCTCCGCGGAAGCCCGTTCCTGTACGAGCAGGCGGATGGCAGCAAGAAACTCGACTTCGCCAAATACTGCCAGGATGTGAACGAAGGCCGTTGTCCGGATGCGGTGACCATCTTCCTTGGACCGAACGACATCTTCTCGTACGACGACACCCGCATCGAAGCGGGGATCGACACGATGCTCGCGCACTACGACCAACTGGTCACGATGATCCATACCCACAATCCAAAGGTGCGCGTGGGTGTCATGCTGCCCGTGCCGCCGGCCGCCAGCCAGGACGCTTTCGGGTCAAACTACACGACAGGACAGACGCGCTGGCAGTACAAGCGGAACCAGCACCGTTTGGTCGAACGGATGCTGGACCACTATGCCGGCAAGGAACCGGAGCAGGTCTATCTTGTCCCCACTGTGGTGAATCTGGACTGTGTGCACAACTATCCGGAAGAGGTGTCCGAACTAAACCTACACGCCGAGAAAGGCCGCCGTCAGAACAACGGCGTCCATCCGGCAGTGTCCGGTTACCGTCAGATCGGTGATTCGCTGTACACGTGGCTGAAGGCCACGACGGAGTAGCGTGGCCTACCGCAGGCCGAAGCAGTACAGGTGGCCGTTGGTGCGCAGGTAGATCCGTCCGTCCACGATTGCGGGGCTGCCGTAGGCGTCCTCGCCGAAGTCCGCCTTGCCAAGCAGTTCCCAGCTCGGATTGGCCGAGACGATCGAGAGTTTCCCACGCTGGTCAAGCAAAAAGACCTTCCCGTCGCCAGACACGGGAGAGGCGTAATAGTCGGCCGCCGCGGCCAGCCGGCCTTCGCGGGCCAGCTTTCCGTCTTTGGCGTAGAGTGTCGACAGAATGCCCCGGTCCTTCACCGTGAACAGCGTGCCGTCGACGATCAGCGGTGAGGCGCAGAACGGCACGTGCCGCTTTTGTTCCCAGACTTTGTGTGTCTGCGTCGCTTCCCCCTCGGCGCCTGGCTTGATGGCGATCAGCACGTTTTTGCCCTCCGAGCACAGGCGGCGGAAGAACTCGTATTCCTCCTTGGTCAGAGTGCCGGACTTGTCGCGGTCAACCTGCACATAGCGTTGTTCAACCGCATCACCCTTGGCCAGTTCGTCGCGTTCCAGCAGGCCGTTCTTGTTCTTGTCCAACGCGGGCAGGACTGTGTCGAACGGTTCGATGGCCAGGGCGTCATTGCCATCGCCGCCCTTGGCCCACCCACAGACATAGAGCTGGCCGTCGGCAACCACCGGTGAGGCGCTGATGAAGCGGGCGATTCCCCGCACGGTCCAAAGTTCTTTCCCTGACTCCAGGTCATACCCAACGACCCGGAGCGTGGCTGCGACCACAATCTGCTTTTTGCCGCCCACCTCCCAGACAACAGGGGTGCCATAATTTCTGGGAAACTCCGAACGGTCGGTCTGCCAGCGGGTCTTGCCGGTCCGCTTGTCGAGCGCGGCGAGAAAGGAGTCGGTGTCGTGGTCCTGGCAGAGGATCACCAGGTCGTCGACGATGATGGGCGAACTTCCCGCGCCAAAGTCGTTTTTGAACGGCCCCATCGGCCGCTCCCAGAGCAGTTTTCCATCCATGTCATAACAGTAAAGGCCGCTGGACCCGAAGAAACTGACCACCCGCTCGCCATCAGTCGCCGGTGTGCATTGCGCGTGGCTGCCGATCGAGTGGATCTGCTCCAACTGTTCATGGGGTGCCACCTGCTCCCAAAGAACTTTCCCAGTCGCCCGGTCCAGACCGAGCGTGAGGAGCTTCTGCTCACGCACCGCGGTGAGGAAAATGCGTTCTCCCCAGACGATCGGCGACGAGTGTCCCGGCGGAAGATCGGTTTTCCAGATGACATTCTTGTCCGGCCCGATTTCCAGTGGCAGGCTGTCAGTCCCCACCGCAGTTCCGGCGCCGCCGGGACCGCGAAACTGTGGCCAGTTGCCCGCGAACACTGCATTCCCCGCTGCCAGCAGGGCGACAGCCAAAGCCACTGAAATCGTCCTGAGCCACATGGTCACCCCTTGGAGATTCATTGAGGAAGTAAACGCCCGTCTTCGCGTGGACGATTATAAAGTCCCGCATCGGAATGGGCAGTGGGCTTAGAAAGATTGGATGGTTAAGATGGCCACACGGGCCGAGGGGCCAGGATCAAGCCATCCACGGAAAGTCGGACAAAAGGGAACCAGTCGATGAACTCTCGTCCTCGAATGCTCATGGCAGTTGCCACGTGCCTCGCGCTTTGCCTGTGCGCCACCGGCTTGGCCGTGAGTGCGGAACCAGCAGCGACGAGTGAGTCACGGAAGTTCGCGCCAGCCGATGTTTTCCAATTGGAGTTTGCTTCCGATCCACAGATCTCGCCTGATGGTTCGCAGGTCGCCTACCTTCGAAACTCAGTCGACGTGATGACCGACACCGTCCGATCGCGGTTGTGGATGGTCGGCACTGACGGGCGCGAACACCGGCCGCTGACCGATTCGAGTATCGACGCCGCGTCGCCACGTTGGTCTCCTGACGGGAAGCGCCTCGCCTATGCTGCGAAGGGAGACAAGGCCACGCAGGTCTTCCTCCATTGGATTGACGGCGGCCAGACCGCGCGGCTGACGAACCTCACGGAGTCTCCAGGCGAACTCACGTGGTCGCCCGACGGTCGCTGGCTGGCGTTCACGATGCTGGCGCGGGACAAGCGCAAGCCATACATTGAACTCCCGGAGAAACCCGAGGGGGCGAAGTGGGCCGAGCCGTTCAAACTGTATGACACGCTCGTGTATCGGGACGACGGCAAGGGTTATGTGAAAGAAGGCTTCCATCACCTGTACGTCCTGCCTGCGGATGGCGGCACCCCCCGCCAGGTTACCAGTGGACCGTTCCATCACCAGGAGCGTCCGGCCTGGGCCGCCGACGGCCAGTCACTCGTGTTCGCCGCGAACCGGCGTGACGACTGGGAACACGAGCCGCTCGACAGTGATCTCTATCGCGTGTCTCTGGCCAATGGTGAAATCACGCAGCTCACCGACCGCCGTGGCACAGACGCCAGTCCGGTCATTTCACCAGATGGCCGGTTGGCGGCCTTCGTGGGGTTCGACGATGTCGGGCGCAGCCACCACCAGACCGACTTGTATGTGATGTCGCTCGACGGCAAAGACCGCCAATGCCTGACAACGGCTCTCGATCGCGACATCACAAATCCCCGTTTCATCCGCGGCGGAAAAGCGGTCTGCTTTCAATACGACGATGAGGGCAACACCAAGATTGGCCTGGTGACACTGGCAACAGGCAAGCTGGAAGAGGTGGCTGTGGATGTGGGCGGTGTGAACTTCGGACGGCCATACGCCAGTGGCTCATACACTGCGGCCGACGACGGCCGCGTGGCCTTCACGCAAACCAATGCCGCGCGGCCAGCCGATGTCGCCACCACCGTCGCCGGTGCTGCGCCCCTGCGCCTGACACAGTTGAATGAGGACCTCCTGCCCTACCACGAACTCGGCCAGGTCGAATCGTTCCGGTACCAGTCATCGCACGACAAGCAGCAGATTCACGGCTGGATCGTCACGCCGCCCGGCTTCGACGCCAAGAAAAAGTATCCGCTGATCCTGGAGATTCACGGCGGCCCCTTCGCCAATTATGGCACCAGGTTTTCAGTGGAAATGCAGCTCTATGCCGCCGCTGGCTACGTCGTCGTGTACGTCAACCCTCGCGGCAGCACAAGCTACGGCGATGCCTTCACCGCGTTCATCGACCACAACTATCCGAGCCACGACTATGACGACCTGATGAGCGGCGTGGACGCCGTCATCGCCCGTGGCTTTGTCGACCCGAAGAAGCTGTATGTCACCGGCGGCAGCGGCGGCGGAATCCTGTCGAGCTGGATCATCGGCAAGACCAATCGGTTCCGGGCTGCCGCGGTCATCAAGCCCGTCATCAACTGGTACAGCTTTGCTCTCACCTCCGACCATTACAACTTTTTCGCGCGGTATTGGTTCGGGAAAAATCCCTGGGAGGATCCCGAGGCGTATTTGAAGCGCTCACCTCTGTCACTCGTCGGGAACGTCCGCACGCCGACGATGCTGATGACCGGCGAAGCCGACTATCGCACTCCAATCTCGGAAGCGGAACAGTATTATCAGGCGCTCAAGTTGCGGAAGATCGACACCGTGCTCGTCCGCGTTCCCGACTCGTCGCACGACATCGGAGCCCGTCCGAGCCAGATGATCGCCAAGTGCGCCTACATCCTCAAATGGTTTGAAACACATGCGGGGGAGTAGGCTACATTCCGCTGCGTTCAATTCGCTGAATATGACAGCCCGCTTGCAGCTCGGTCTTGGACTTACCCCGTGGTCCGCATCCCCGCGGCGATTCCCTGAACCGTCAAACGCAGGAGGTCACGCAGGCTTTCGAATTCGGGGCCGGATTCCTGCGACATGGCCCGCTTCCGTTGCAGAAGTTCAATCTGAATCAAGTTCAACGGGTCGATGTAGGGGTTGCGGACCTCGATGGAACTTGCGAGCCACGGTGTGGCGGACAGCAGCTCCGATTCCCCCATCAGGTCGTTGAGCAACAAGCGCGTGCGGTCGCGTTCTCCGGCGATCATGGACCACAGTTTTTGTCGGACGGATTCGTCACCGGCCAGTTCGGAGTAGCGGCGGGCGATGCGCATGTCGGCTTTGGCGAGGGCCAGCGCAGCGTTGTCGATGGTGGCCTGGAAGAAGGTCCATTCGCGATACATCGTCTGCAGCGCGGAGAATTCCTCCTGGCTGCTGTCGCGGAGTTCCCCCAGCGCGGTGCCCAAGCCATACCAGGCGGGGATCAGGCAGCGGTTTTGTGTCCACGAGAAGACCCAGGGGATGGCCCGCAGGTCGGTGAGTGTGCGTTCGCCATGGCGGCGGGCGGGTCGCGAACCGATCGGCAAGTTTTCAATGACTTCGATCGGCGTGGCTTCAGCAAAGAACGTGATAAACCCAGGGAAATCGACGAGTTCGCGATAGGCCTTGAGCGACCTTCGCGACAGAATCTCCATCAGCTTGGACCACGCCGGAGGCGTCTCGCGCGCAGGAACCGCACTGCCCACCAGCGTCGCCCAGGTCACCTGCTCGAGGTGCCGGTAGGCAATTTGGACATCGTCATAACGCTCGGCCAGAACTTCGCCCTGCTCGGTCAGCCGCAGCGTGCCATCCAGGGCTTCAGGCGGCAGCGACAGAATGCCCCGCGCGGCCGGACCGCCACCGCGGCCGAGTGACCCGCCACGGCCATGGAAAAAGGTCAATTTGACGCCCCGCTCCGCGGCAACGCCGTGCAGGGACTGCTGAGCCATGAACAGCCCCCAGCAGGCGGCCAGATAGCCGCCGTCCTTGGTGCTGTCCGAATAGCCGACCATCACGATCTGCCGGTTGCCCTGCTGATCGAGGTAATCGCGGTAGACGGGATGATCGAGAATCGCCGCCAGTGTCAGCGGCGACCGTTGAAGATCGTCAATTTTTTCGAACAGGGGAATGATCCGCAGCGCGGTCGCCGACACCGGGCCGACCACCTGGGGATCGTTGGTCGCCAGTGCCCATTTCCAGAGCCACAGGACCGACAAGACATCGCTGGGAAAACGCGTCAGGCTGATGACATGGCCACCAATGACATCGGGACCGAACGCCGCGAACGCCCGCCGCAGCACGCGGAAGAGTTCCAAGGTCTCCTGGGACAGCGGTGAGAGACTGGACAGATCGGGAATGACGGGCTGCCCGATGGATTCCGTGAGCCACGCCTGGCGTTGGTCTTCGGGAAGCTCTTCAAATTTCTCTGTCTTGCCGAGTTTGGCAAAAATTTCGGTGAAGACCTGCTCGTGCCGCCGCGAGTCCTGACGAATGTCGAGCCGGGTTAGATGCAGACCGAACACCCGGGCCAGATCGAGCCACTTTTGAACTTCAACTTCGAGGAGCAACTGCCCGTGATGATGGTGCAAACTGGAGCACATCTGCCGCAGGTCGGCAACGAATTCCTCGCCGTCGCGATACGCGCCGGCAGGAGTTGTGTCGAAAGTGACCAACAGCGATTGGTCCAGCCGCCAGCGAATCATCGTCAGCCAGCGGCGATAGATTTCGCCGGGCGAGACAGCCTCCAGAATGGAACCGAGCACTGGCCAGCGGCCCACGGCCGCTGACAGTCCTTGCGTCAGCGTCTCGTCGGCGTCGATCTCACGCACCGAAATGCTGAGGAAATCGTACATCTGCCGCGCCTGGGCAAGATGCTGTTCAATCGCCGAGCGCCGCAGAAAGGTGAGCGTCTTGGCCGTGACCTCGGCGGTGACGTTCGGGTTGCCGTCGCGGTCGCCACCCATCCACGAGCCGAACCGCAAAAACACCGGCAGTTCAAACTCGTGGCTCGGATAAGCGGCGTGCAGCGCGGCACGCAGGGCCGCATTGATCTGTGGGACAACTTCCCACAGCCGGGGAGAAATCGACAGTCCGCGCTCGACTTCCTGCAGCACGGTGGGCCGCGTGGGCCGCACAAATTCAGTCTGCCACAGAATCGAAAGCTCGGTCTGCAGCCGATCGGTCAGCCTGAGCCGTTCACGGGGCAGCAGATCCGCGCGGTCGAGTTCCTGCAGACAATGCCGCATCCGCCGGAGTTTGGCGCGGATCGCGCGGCGTTTGGCTTCGCTGGGATGTGCGGTGAACACCAGCTCAATTTGCAACTGGTTGAGGGCAAACTGCACCTGGTTCGCGGTGAAACCCTCGCGCTTGAGCTGGCTGATCGCCGCGCCGATCGACTCGCTGATCGGTTCGGGAGCCTTGTCCGCTTCACGCTGTCGGAGAACCCGCACCCTGTGCCGGTCTTCGGCCATGTTCGACATGTCGAGAAAGACACTGAAGGCCCGCGCCACGACGCGGGTTTCAGCCTCGGTGAGGCCGACAATTTTTTTGGCGAGTTCCGCCTCGGCCCCCGAGGTTCCGGCGCGCCGAGCCCGGGCGAGTTGGCGAACTTCTTCGACGAGCACCAAGGCGGAAGAACCGGCCTGCTCCGTGATGACCGAACCGAGCAAATCACCGAGCATCCGCACGTCGCGGCGGAGTAAATCGTTGCTGACCATGAGCGCCTGGGGAGAGCGAGAACCGACAGGCAGAGAGCCGCGAGGACTACCCGCACCGGACGAACCAAACACCCCAATGGTAGCAAAAACCGCGCCCTGTCGCAGGGCCGCCCATGGCTTAAGGCATTGCAAGATTTCGCGACCGTTGTCGCGAAGCCGTTTGGCAGGTGTCGCACCGAATATGCCGACGGTATTCCCGACTCGTGCAAAGCCTTCATCAGGCCAAAAACGAGATCGGCACGTGTTCAAACCGAGCCTGTCAAACAGGCATCCAGTGCCTGCAATTAAGGCGTTGGCGACTCCACATCAATGATCCTCGCTGACGGCCGTGCCAGATCGATCAGGACGGGATCCGGAGTCTCAGCCACGCGGGTGTTGCCTGCCGCGTCCCGACCTTCGATCCGGACGAACAACCGATGGGGGACACCCGCGCCGACGGTCCAGACGTAGCGTCCGGTGTTTTCGATCCACCCACTGATTGGCTGCCACGGTCCCTGCGGCGAAGACGAGTACGAGATGCAGACCGGTTTCTCGGCAGGGGCCAGATTGTCCTCATACCGCCACTGAATCAAAATCTTGTTGAGCGACCGGCCACGGCCCTGTTCCAGCGGCAGCAGTTCGAGGCGTGGCGGCGTCTGGTCCACGATCACCACAATCGCCGGTTTGTCACCCGGCTGAGGAGGATCGGACGAGAGTCCCACACCACTCTTGGCACCGACCGCAAAGCCGTAACGGCCTTCCTTGTCGATCTGGACGTTGAAAGGGCTGTTGGTGTCGTCATCGGTTCCATACAGATACCACGCCCGGCCATCGTCTGGGGTGACATACAGTTCGACGCTGCTGACGCCGGAAGGCCCCACATCCTGAAGCTTGTAGCCAATCTGAAACCGTCGTGTATTGACGATTCGCACACTGCGGTTGGGACGTGGCTCATCCGGTTCCGGACGGTGAGACGTGAAACTGCCCGATCCCGGATCGACTTCCTCCTCACGTGCATTCGGCGACATGCCTGGCCCCGCCAGTGCCGGAGCGGATTGAGCAACGTCGTTTCGTGTCGAAGCCTGAATCGTCATGGGTGCCTTGGGAGTGACCGCAGTCGAGACGGAATTCTCTTCGTTGGCATTGGCGATCGGCTCCCGGGTGTCGAGCCGCGGTCCCCGTCCGCCGGCGGCAATCACCGCCCGGGATTCGTCGCGGGCGGAGTTCTTGGCCAGATCCGAGATGCTGGCCTGAACCGAGACCGTGCCGCCGTTGGGAACAGACCATTCCGTCTGGCCCAAGGCGCTTGGCACCACCCCCACGTTTTGCCAACCCTGCACGCCGGGCTGCTGGTATTCGAGACGCAACTGCGTCAAATCGAGATTGTCATCCTTGGCTTCCCACCGCAACTGCACCCGGCCCGGCGCTGTTTGCCGCAGATCCAGGCGAAAGGCAGGAACCTGCGTATCAACAACAACCTTCAACTCCGGGTCGTTGACGTTTGTTTCGGGAAGGAGCCGGCCGCGACCGTCCAAAGTTCGCACCAGAAACCAATATTCGCCGTCTTCTGGTGCCTGAAAATTGAACTTGCCGGCGTCGGGAGCCACTGATTGAGCCCGATCCCAATGCCCGCCGCGGTCGTGGGACATGTACAACAGGACTTCACGAGCCCCCAAAGCCTGCAAGTCCGCCGCTTTGAACTTAAAGGGGATGCGGAACCTGGGCTTGTTGGTATAGACCGGTGCCCGATCCTGCGCAGCGTCGACCGTTCCAGCCAGAACGGCCACCGCCAAAATCGCCACGATCGTCAGTCGCGCCCGGTACATACGGATCCTCGCTCGACATGCCTACGATGCCTCATCTCTGATCATCGGACGAGGAAACCGTACAACTTGAAGCGAATGTTCCGTGCGGGCCGATTTTGGGGAATTTGACGAGCGGCATTGATCCCCGGCGTCAATCGGCTCTTAGGATTGCGGCAATAATATTACCCCGGCACGAAAGAAACGCACGACTGAATCAACTTGGGAACCATCAAGCTTCGTCGAGGGGCGTGTGGCTCGTGGTGCGACTTTTCGTGTGAGGACGACTCCGACGACAGGCTGTTTTCGTAGCGTTGGCTTGAGCCGACACGGCCATGACGAGCCGGCAACTTGGTTGTGGACTGAAGTCCACACTACGGGTGCGGACAGGCGGCGCTTCGCCGGAACCGACCCCTGATCCACCGGCGGGAAGGCGCAGCCGACGTTCGAACTGGCAGTCAGAGACAGGGGGCGCGAGACAGGCTGTTTTCGTGGCGTCGGCTCGAGCCGACACGGCCATGACGAGCCGGCAACTTGGTTGTGGACTGAAGTCGAATGGCACTTAATCGAAAGGAAGTACTCAGGGGGAAATGACATAGGCAAAACGCGGCCTCTCGCGCACATTGGGGAAGTTCTCACACAACCCTAAAGGCACGGAGGCCGCGGGCATGGATCCTCAATATTCTCTTCAGTTCAGTCAACACTGGAAGTTTTTCCGATCGCAGGCGCTCCAGACC
>JAKFUF010000018.1 GCA_021732845.1 Planctomycetaceae bacterium
GAGTTTAAAAGCCACTTTTTCTGCCGCTACCAAGCTTATACCCTGTGAGGGCTTCGTCGAAAGACACAGCCCTTTGCAGGTGACGCTGGTCAGAGCGTCGACTTCCTGAGAGGGGAGCGAAGGCGGACCAGCACATTTCCGGTGAGCATATCTGGAAGGTCACACTCGTTCCCATTCCGAACACGACCGTTAAGCTTCCAGAGCCGATGATAGTGCCTACCAGTGCGAAAGTAGGTTATTGCCGGAATCATTCACGAAACCTCCTCGTTGACAACTGTCGGCGAGGGGGTTTTTGCGTTTGGCCGGGCTTGGCCGATGGCACAGCGGGTTGTGGGCGATACGGAATACTCACTGGCTCGGGCCGAGAGCTGGATGAGCAAGTCGTGTTGCTTCTGAAGCACCGCAGGACGGTGCGGCATGATCATGAACCGGAGGACCACCAGCGGAGATGGAACGAGCGCCAAATTTCCCCCTCTGGCCTCGTCCAAAAAGTTCCTGGAAAGTCGCTTCCGGCTCGTTCGGGCACTTTCAGTTTCGGACGACGGACCTGTATGATCGAAAGGAGAGTGACCGGGCTGGATGCGAAGGCGGGGCGGCATCCGTGGCACGGGGGATGGAATTGCGGCTGCCCACAAGTCCGCGCGGCGATTCGCGATTTGCCGCGTTGAGATACTCGGAGTGTGATGCGTCATGCTGGATCATGCCGGTCTGCTGGCCCGCTATGTTGGACACCGGGTCTGCGTGACGCTCTATGGGCAGAACAAGGTCTGGGGCCGCGTGGCCAATGTGTGCCACGACAGCATGCGGCTGGTCGACACCTCAGTGGTCAACGAACTGGACGAACAGGAGTGGATGAACCACAGCCTGTATGCCGACGACGGCGATTCGCCGCATGTCCGCTACTCCGAGACGGTGGTCCAGCTCAACCATATTGTGTCGATCACCTGCGTTGACACCATTGCCGCCCCGAGCGAGTCGGAGTCGACCGAGACCGAGGTGCTGCTGACGGTGCCTGAGCCACGACGGCTGGAGACGAATGTGGCGTCGGTCCTGCGGGATCCTTCTCGCGAAACAGGCGATGGGTTTGAGCCCTACGCCGAGCAACTGGCGGGTCACGAACGGATCGTGCTGGAAGTGGATGTGGGCCTCTTGCCGTTGGTGCGGTCGGGCACGCGTTCCGGATCGGGGCCGCTGGGTGCCGAAGCCTCGGCGCTGTCGCTACGGCTGGAGCCGATTCGCCGTAGTCTGGCCCGCGACTTCGGTGTCTGGCTGCCGCCGATCCGCATTCAAGACTGTGTCATGGCCCGCACCGGTGAATACCGCATCCTGCTGATGGGCAACGAAGTCCTGCGGTCGGTCATCCCACCCAAATGCAATTTGTGCTTCGACCTGAACTCGACTCTGGCCGAGGCTCTGGGAGGCGATGCCCGCGCCGATGCCCATTGGGTGCCGGCGGAAGAGATCGAACCCGGCAGTGGCTTCCGCATGGCCATCGTGGATGGACTGGAGGTGCTGATCCATCAGTTGACGACTGTCGTGCAGGCCCACGCGGATGAACTGCTCAGCCTGGAAGATGTGAGGCGGATGGTGGACCGCACGCGGTCAGTTGCCCCCACCGTGGTGGAAGAAATCTTCCCGCATGCGATGTCTCTGGGTGTGCTGCGCCGGATTCTGGGGCTTCTGCTGGCCGAGCGCGTGCCCATTCGGAACCTGATTCGGATCCTGGAAAGCCTCGCCTCCGCGTCGCGCCTGGCGACCCGCGAGGTCGAAGAGTTGACGAGCCGCGTCCGAGCCGACCTCGGGTGGGATCTGTGTGGCCCGTTCCTGCGCGTGCCGGGGAGAATGCCAGCCCTCGTGCTGGATGCGGCCGTCGAACAGACGCTCTGGCGCAGTGTCCGTGGCACACGCTTGATCGTGGCTCTGGATGTGCTGGAGGCGCTGAGCCAGCGGGTCCGCGCCGAATGGCGGCTGGCGAATACCGCCATTCCCCTCGTGGTCGACCCCCTGCTCCGCCGCCCCCTCCGCGATGCCCTGGTCCGCTGCCTGCCCGAACTGACCGTGCTCGCCTACAACGAGATCCCCTCACAGGTGGCGATCGAAACCCAGTCGGTACTCACCCTGAACACCGCTGAGCCAATGTCGCAAGACTCCGCGGGCTGGATGGGCCTGATGGCCCCGGAGACCATGGCCAGCTTCAAAGAGGTCCCCCACTTCGCCCACGGGCCGCGGGACCATTCGACGGAGACGGCGGCTTCATAACGGCTCCCCTTCCTACACATCAAGGTGAACTGATATCATCTTTGAGATTGAACGATTGGAACCGCCTTCGTAGCGCAGGGAGTTTGACTGATGCCCGAAGCATTTGAAGCTCGTGACATCAGCCGCCGGCATCTCCTTCAAGCCGGTGCTGCAGGCGCGGGTGGACTTGCCCTGAACTGGGCGAACGGCACTCCCGTCCATGCTTCTGAAGCGGGCACAGCGTTCGGGCAGGCCAAAGCCTGCATCCTGCTGTTTCCGTTTGGCTCACCGCCGCAGCACGAGACGTTTGACCCCAAGCCCGATGCGCCCACCGAGATTCAGGGTGAACTGAAGTCGATCGACAGCAGCCTGCCGGGCGTCCAGGTGGGCGAACTGATGCCCAAGACAGCCCGCGTGGTCGATCGGCTGACGATCGTCAGGTCGATGTCGCACCCCTACCCGCTGCATGGCGTGGCTTACGCCCTGACCGGGATGCCGACGTACACGCCCGAGATTGAAGCCCGCCCGCGCGATCCGCAGCACTGGCCGTATATCGGCTCGATTGTGCAATACTTTGCCGACCAAAAGGCCGGCCGCGAGGCGGTTGTGCCACGGCATATCGGTCTTCCCTGGCCGCTGAATTCACGCGTGGAAGACAATTCGCTGCTGGCTGGTCCGTACGCGGCCTTCCTCGGCCAGTCGTATGACCCGGTCTGGGCCGATTTTGAAGGCAAGGCGACCACCATTGCCCCCAAGCTGAGCGATGGGCAGAGCAAGGAATTTCTTGACCCCTACTGTGGCGTGGAGCCCGAAAGCCTGTTCACCTTCCGCGGTGCGGGAACGCTCCTCGAGGCGATGACCCCCGACCGCATGCAGCGGCGGCAGTCGCTGTTGGGCCGGCTGGATGACGGCACAAATGTGCCTGCCAGCCTCGCCGCCCGTGTGCAGGCCTACTACCAGAACCGCAGCACTGCGATGTCTCTGGTCTTGTCCGACGAAGTCCGTCAGGCACTCGACATCCGCCGCGAACCGACAGCCCTCCGCGAACGCTATGGGCAGACGTTGTTCGGCCAGTCGTGTCTGGCGGCCCGCCGCCTGGTCGAGGCCGGCAGCCAGTTCGTGACGGTGTTCTGGGATCCGTTCGGCCTCTTCGGCGGCGGCGCGTGGGACACCCACGCCAACCATTACCCGAGGCTCAAACAGGAACTGATGCCCGGCTTCGACCCGGCCTACGCCGCGTTGATCACCGACTTGGAAGACCGGGGGATGCTCGATTCCACACTCGTTGTCTGGATGAGCGAACACGGCCGAACGCCGCAAATCGACTCGAAGCCGAAGGGGGCCGGGCGGCATCACTGGTCGCGCGTGTATTCAGCGGCTCTGGCTGGCGGTGGCTCGCGCCGCGGCGCAGTGGTCGGCCGCAGCGACAAGAACGGCGGCGATGTGCTGGAGACGCCGGTCTCTCCCAAAGACCTGCAGGCGACGATGTACCACCTGCTGGGGATTTCGCCCGAAGCCACGGTTCCTGATCGGTTGGGTCGGCCGTACACGATCGCGGGTGAAGGCCGCGTGCGGTACGAATTAATTGGGTGAGAGTCGCTGGAGACTGGGGGCGCTGAAAGTTGCCGAGTCACTCCGTGACTCGACCCCGGTCACGGAGTGGCCAGCCTACATCCAGTTCGGCCGTCGTTTCTCCAGAAACGCCTGCAGCCCTTCGCGTGCTTCGGCATGACCGCGTGCCGCTGCCGATTGCAGCGCGGCAGCCTCCAGCAGCGGTGGCAGGGCTGTACCCGCACTCGCCCGCCACTGCGCCTTGGTAATCTTTAACGCTTCGGGAGCACCCGTCCGCAGCGAAGCCCGTATCGCTTCGACAGCGGTGGGCAACTCCTCGGGCGGCGTGACCTGATGACAGACGCCGCGTTGTGCGGCGGTTTGGGCATCCCACGACTGTCCCGACAACAGCAGATGCCCCGCCGCGCCGAAGCCGACACGTTGAACAAGCAGCGGCGTGACGATCGATGCGGTGATCCCCCGCTGTGGCTCAGGCAATGTGAACGTGGCCGCCGTGCTGGCGAGGACCATGTCACATGCCAGAACCAACCCCATACCTCCGGCGACCACCGGCCCCTGAACAGCGGCGACAGTGGGCACCGGCACCGACCAAATGGCGGAGACGACCTCGGCATAGAGCTTGGAGTCTGAGAGCCACAGCGACTCGGCGTGGGGGTCGGTCGCCGTGGCCTGCATTTCGCCCAGGTCCATCCCGGCACAGAACACCGGACCTTCTGCGGCGATGAACAGCCCTCGTAGCCCCGGTTCATCGGCTACGGAAGCCAATGCCGCGCGAAGCTCCCGCAGCATTTCCCGCGTCAACGCATTCCGCTTGTGCCCCCGCGTTAATGTCAACGTGGCAAACACGTGCTGGTCATCCCAGTCGACACGAAGATCCGGCATGGTGCAAATAATTCCATGACTCAACGAAGTGATGCCCCCCCGCTGTCAAGCCTGTGTTTTTGCCCCCCACCGAGTTCATCTCGGTGGTTGCCGGGCCTATGCACTACGGGCGCGTGGTTTTCGTAGTGCAAAGGCCCGACCCCACCCCGACAAGCGAGGTGGGGTCAAATTCAGCTCATTGGGCATTCGCTTTCACCCACCGAGCCAGCACATCTGCCGCAGAGGATTTGTCATCCGCAGGCCGGTCGACAAGGTACAGGTGCTGCGCATGGACCAAGGTCCGGACCAACTCATCGCGCGGCCCCTTGGTCTCCGGGGCGGCCACCGCAGGATGGATCACCAGGCAATCCCATTCTTGATGCCCAAAGCTGAGTGACCAGTTCATGATCCACGAGTACGACTTCACAAACGATTCGTCCCCCGCATCCGCGGCTTCGCGTGGCACCGAGATGACCACCAGATTCGGGGCCAGTTTGCGAACCTTGGCGTTGGCCTCCACCTCCAGTTCTTCCACCTTTTTCCCTGCCGTCTCCCAGACTGTCACCTCGACCTTGACGTCAGGATCAATCTGCTGCAACGCGGGAAGAATCAATTTGTCGTAGGGTGTCATGGCCAGCACGCGGACGGGCTTCTTTTCTTTGAGGAGCGCCAACGTCTTCTTCAGAGCGGGTACGGGCGGCGGCACATCGGCCAGGGAGACGCTCTTGCCCGCAATGGTTTTGCAGAGTTCTTCGGCCATCAGCTTGTGGCCGGCCATGTTGGGATGAATCGCATCGCTCAGCGTCAGTCGCCACTTCCAGGCATCGCTTTTTCGCTGGGCTTCACCCGCCGCATACTGATCGCAGACCGGCGCGTTGAGTTCCTTGGCAACCTTTCGCAACCCCTCGCAGTACAACTCCAGCTTGGTGCGCGGACGATCACCGGTGTCGATCACCGCGTTGGGGGTGCATAGCACAACCTGGGCATTGATCGCCCGGCAGCGGGCAATGATCTCCGCCAGGTTCTTCTGGTACGTCTCCAGCGGAACACGTGTCATGTCATTGAGCCCGAAGCTCACGGTGACGAGGTTCGGCTTCTTCTCGAGCACATCCTTGTCGAGTCGATCAAGTCCATTCACGGTCGTATGCCCGCTGATGCCGGCGTTGATCACGGTCACATTGGCGTTGGGATGCAGCTTCTTGAGCCCGATTTCCAGCATCTCCGGATAGGCCCGCCATCCGCCGGTGTGGTAATAGACCCCAGTCACGCTGTCCCCGAGACAAACGATTGTCTGTGGCTTGGAGAAGTCGAGAAGAGCTTTTGCCGGCTCGTCCGCAGCCAGCGCCGCCGCCGAAAAAAATGCAACAAAAATTGCCACCAGACGACAGGATTGAAGCAACAGGCTGGACATATGTGACTCAGGGATACAGCTCAGGATGGGTGATTCCAATGTGCGTGCATTGTGCACCGCCGTAGGGCATTTTGCCATTGATCCAACGCGACAGTCTTGAAGTTGTGAATTTCCAAAAAATCAGCCGGAACGCGTTGGCCATTGTTTGCGTCCGGTTCCTGGATGTGGTGCACGGGAACTGTCGACCGAAACTGGACACGAAGGCGTGTGGTTTTCGTGGAGCGTCAGTTGTTCCTGCCTCCCCACCGAGTTTATCTCGCTGCTCGCCGGGCCTTTGCACCACGGACATCCGCGCCACGCGGACAATCGCACCCAGTCTCCAGAATCCACTGTTTTGATATTTTTGCAGCAAAAATGTATTTTACATATTGACTGTCACGGATTGCAGCGGTACTGTGATGTACACATTTGTGTATTATCCTGCTGTGCGTGCGGAGACAGGTCGTGAACGGTTGCAACCAGGATTCGGCGGCGGCGGTTTCGGAGGGGTTGGCGGGAGCGGGTGTGTCCCCGGAACAGCACGTGGCGGAGGGCCGTGCGCGGAAAGCGCGCAATGACTGCCAGGTCACGGATCTGCAGATCCATGTCTCGATCGTGTCGCACATGGGGGTGCTGACGCATGTGGCTCTGGCACTGGGAATCCGCCTGCCGGAGCTTTACAGGCGGATCGAGCGCGCTCCGCAACTGCGCGCGTGCCGGGACGCCGCACGGGCCAGCCTGGTCAGCGTCGCCTGGGACCAGCTCGGAAAAGCCATGGAGGCCAAGGCCCGCTGGGCGACCCTGTTTGTGCTGAGCCACCACTCGGGAACCGAACCCAACGAGTCGTTCGCTCACGGCCCCCATGAGCCCCAGGAAGCCATCGATCCAGAAGAGTTTGAGCTGGCGGCCAGATATGCCGAACTGCGTCATGGCGTGCTGACAGACAAGATCCAACTGCCGCCCGCGCCGCCTGTCTCGGAAGCGGAAGTCGCAGCGGAACCGGTCGCCGGCGAAGACGCACGGACCGAACTGGCCGCGCCGCCTGTCGTGGAATCGGAACCGCGGGCCGACGCACAATTCAAGATGACCAATCAGCCGGCGGACGTTAGTCCCCGGTTCCAAGAGATATTCGGGAATGGCCATGTCGATGAACCGGACGCTAAGGCGTGCCGGCTGAATTTGGGACGGGAAGCCCGTCCACCGGCCGCGCCGCCTGTCGTGGAATCGGAACCGCGGGCCGACGCACAATTCAAGATGACCAATCAGCCGGCGGACGTGAGTCCCCGGTTCCAAGAGATATTCGAGAATGGCCATGTCGACGAACCGGACGCTAAGGCGTGCCGGCTGATTTTGGAACGGGAAGCCCGTCCACCGGCCGCGCCGCCTGTCGTGGAATCGAAACCGCGAGCAAACGCACAATTCAAGATGACCAATCAGCCGGCGGACGTGAGTCCCCGGTTCCAAGAGATATTCGAGAATGGCCATGTTGACGAACCGGACGCTAAGGCGTGCCGGCTGATTTTGGAACGGGAAGCCCGTCCACTGGCCGCGCCGCCTGTCTCAGAAGACGGCCATGTCAACAAACCCGACGTTGATGAGTTCCGGCGGCTCCTGGACACGGAGAAGTGCCCGCCTGCCCGCCGCGCCGCCTGTCTCGGAAGCGGACCCAACGGGCAAGATGTCATCAGGCAACCCAAAGGCGTGCAGGAGAGAAGCGGTTCCAAGGCCCGGTGCCGGCAAGCGGCATCGATCGGTAAGCCACGCACCCCGGAGCTGACGCCACCGGGCTCGCTTGTGTTGATTTTGGAAATGCGCAACCTTAAAAGCGACGCACTGGGTTACTGCTCGATGGCTTCGCCCTCATCAAAAACTGGATAGCCCTGGATCGATTCCCCTTTTAGCGGCGCGTGATTTGCGGCAGTTCCCTATTGGGATACACTCAAGGCTTGCGATCAGCAATCTTGGGAGAGCAGCATGCGGCAGTGGATCACGACTTCGGCGATTGGCGGAATTGGCATCACGCTGCTGAGCATGGTGATGCTCACGAACGCCAACGCGGAGATGTCCGCGGTCAAGTCGGCCGAAACGAAGGTCGATTTCAACCGCGACGTGCGGCCGATTCTGGCGAAAAATTGCTTCGCCTGTCACGGCCCCGATGCCGAACACCGGGAAGCCGGACTGCGGCTCGACCAGCGCGATCAGGCTCTCGCCGAGTTGAAAAGCTCCGCCCATGCCATCGTTCCCGGTCAACCCGGCAACAGTGAACTGGTGGCTCGCATCACCGAGACGGACGACTCCCTGAAGATGCCCCCCGCCGGCTCGGGCCGCACGCTCAAGCCCGCCGAAATCGAGACCCTGAAACTGTGGATCACCCAGGGGGCCGGTTATGCCGAGCACTGGTCGTTCGTGGCACCCAAACGGCCCGCTCCGCCCGTCGTTACCGACAAGCACTGGGCGCGAAACGACCTCGACCTGTTCATTCTGGCCCGGTTGGAAGCCGCCGGGCTGAAGCCCGCCCCAGAGGCCGACCGCTACGCGCTGGTTCGCCGTGTGAGCCTCGACCTCCGCGGCTTGCCAGCCTCACCCGCCGAGATTGAGCAGTTCGTGAACGACAAGGACGCCAAAGCCTACGAAAACATGGTCGACCGGATGCTGGCCGACCCCGCCTATGGCGAACGCTGGGCGCGGATGTGGCTCGATCAGGCCCGCTACGCCGACTCCATGGGCTATGGCTCCGACCCGCTCCGCACCATCTGGCGGTATCGCGACTGGGTCATTGACGCCTTCAACCACAATCAGCCGTTTGACCAGTTCACAATCGATCAGATCGCGGGGGACCTGTTGCCCAATCCGACCCTTGAACAACGGATGGCAACGGCGTTTCATCGCAACACGATGACCAACACCGAAGGCGGCACCGACGACGAAGAGTTCCGCGTCGCCGCCATCAAGGACCGGGTTGATACCACGATGCAGGTCTGGATGGGCCTGACCATGGGGTGCGCCAAGTGCCACAACCACAAGTTCGACCCGATCACGCAGAAGGAATACTACCAGTTCTACGGCTTCTTCAATCAGACCGCCGATGCCGACCTGGGTGACGAAGGCCCGCGGCTGGAGGCCCCCAGCGCTGAACAGGTGGCTCAGATTCAAGAGATCAACGCCAAGATCGCCGCCTTGAAACAGCAACTGGACTCTCCCGCTCCGCCGGTGGCTGCCGCACTGGTCACGGAGCAGGCCGCATGGGAAGCGGGACTTGCCATCCAGGCTCCGTGGACTGTACTCAAGCCGGTGGAAGCCACGGCCTTGAACGGCTCGGCATTGTCGCTGGAACCCGATGGTGCGGTCCTGCCCGGTGGTACGGCTCCTGAGCAGGAGACCTACACGGTCACTTATGCCGGCCTCTCGCAAGCCGACGCCAAAGGATGGACCGCCCTCAGGCTCGATGTTCTTCCCGACCCCACGCTGCCGGGTGTTGGCCGTTCCGCTCCTGGCAACTTTGTTTTGTCGCGGGCAACCGTCTCCACAAGGCCTGTTCAGGCCAATTCGCCAAGCGTCGCGGCGCGGTTCGTGCGTGTCGAAGTGCCCGGGGCTGACAAGCTGCTATCGTTGGCGGAAGTTCAAGTGTTCGCCGCTGCCGAGAATCTGGCGGTCAAAGGCAAGGCCTCACAGTCCAGCACCGACTATGACGGTCCGCCGCGATTGGCGATCGACGG
Source organism: Planctomycetaceae bacterium (assembly GCA_021732845.1). Taxonomy (GTDB): domain Bacteria; phylum Planctomycetota; class Planctomycetia; order Planctomycetales; family Planctomycetaceae; genus JAKFUF01. The sequence goes on from JAKFUF010000018.1 coordinate 9,778, forward strand.
GAACACCAACGGTCACTACTTCGAAGCCAAGTCCACCACACACACCGGCACCGAGAATACGCCCTGGTGGGAGGTCGATCTGGGAGCCGTGTCGAACCTCGACCGCATCGTGTTGTGGAACCGCACCGACGGAGGCACCGCCGCCCGGCTGGTGAACTTCCGCGTGCTGCTGCTCAATGGCGAGCATCAGCCGGTCTGGCAGCAGGATGTCGCGGACTATCCCAACCCGAGCCGAGAGTTCGCGCTGACGGGAGTAATGCCGATCGCCCTCTCGCAGGCCGTGGCGGACTTCGCGCAGGAAGGTTTCCCGGCATCGGCCGCCCTTGCGGGCGATGTGGCCAAGAACGGCTGGGCCGTCGGCCCCCAGTCCAAACAGCCCCATCACATCACTTTCGTCCCCAAAACGCCAATCGATGCCCGAGATCGTTTGCTCACGGTCCAGTTGGATCAGAAGTTCAGCCAGCCTCAGCATCTGTTGGGAAGGTTTCGAGTTTCGGCCACCACCGATGCCGGCGTGCAGCGCCGTCTCGCCGTTCCAACCGAGATGCTGGCGATTGTCGACACTGCCGCCGCTCTACGAACAGGCGAGCAGTTGGCGAAGCTGGCTGCGTACTACAAGAGCATCGCCCCGGCACTTCAGGCCACGCGCGATGAGATTGCCAAGCTGGAGAAGTCGCGGCCTGCCGCGGCCACCCTTCCGGTGATGGTCGAACTCGCCGCGGACAAGCACCGCAAGACGTTCATCATGATGAAGGGCAACTTCCTCAGTCCGGGCACCGAGGTCACCGCAGCCACACCCGCTGCGTTTCATGCGCTGCCGCCAGACACTCCCATGAACCGACTCGGCGTCGCCCGCTGGCTCCTCGATCCGTCGAATCCATTGACCAGCCGCGTGGCTGCCAATCGCTTTTGGTCGCAACTGTTTGGCTCTGGCCTCGTCGAGACCGAAGAGGATTTCGGCACTCAGGGCGAATTGCCATCGCACCCGGAACTGCTGGACTGGCTGGCCGTCGAATTCCGTTCCCCCATGGCCAAGGGTGATGGCAGCGCCGCCGTTCCATGGGACATGAAAGCCTTCCTGCGAACCATTGTCACATCCGCCTCTTACCGGCAGTCGGCCAAGGTCTCTCCGCAAGCATTGGCCAAAGATCCCCGCAACCGACTGTTGTCACGGTCGCCTCGGTACCGGCTGGAAGCGGAGATGGTGCGGGACCAAGCCTTGGCGCTCAGCGGGCTCTTGAGCCACAAGATGCATGGGCCTTCGGTCTACCCACCGCAGCCGCCCGGCCTGTGGCAGGCCGCGTTCAACGGCCAGCGGACATGGGCCACGAGTGAGGGCGAAGACAAATACCGCCGTGGCTTGTACACCTTCTGGCGGCGGACGATCCCCTACCCTTCCATGGCGACATTCGACGCTCCCAGCCGCGAGATCTGTTCCATCCGCCGGATCCGCACCAACACGCCGCTGCAGGCCTTCGTGACCCTCAACGACCCGGTCTATGTCGAAGCCGCCCAGGCGCTGGCGCGGCGGATCGTCAAAGAAGGCGGAGCCACGCCGGAGGCCCAGGCAAAGTTCGCCCTGCAACTCTGCCTGGGACGCCCTGCAAATCCCGCGCAGATCAACCAACTCGTGGCTCTCTGGACCAGCGAGAACTCCCACTTCCGCGCGGATCTGCCAGCGGCCACCGCCTTGGCCACCGAACCGCTCGGCCCGATCCCCGCCGGCATCGCCCCCGCCGACCTCGCCGCATGGACCGTCGTTGCCAACGTCCTGCTCAACCTAGATGGAGTTTTGACCCGCGGATAAGGACCCCATCCACAACGACTCGACCGGCTCGCGGTGACCACAAGTCGAACGGTCAAGTTGCCGCAGTGTGAAGTGCCGACGACCGAACCGGCAAGGAGGCAACCGCAACCGGCAACCGGGCAACCGAGCCACGAGCCCAAGAGCCAAGCGCTTGAGCTTTTACCGAATTGTCTGTAGTCTCTTCAATTGGAATCCAACGGATTCCGCGCTGAGGAGAGATGGCAGAGCGGCCGATTGCACCGGTCTTGAAAACCGGAGTAGGTGCAAGCCTACCCAGGGTTCGAATCCCTGTCTCTCCGCTCGAAAACCCTCGGAAACACCGTGTTTTCCGGGGGTTTTCTCGTTTTTAGGCCGGTGGAAAGGGTGGCCATCCTCACCCTCCGAAAATGCCTCAGAATGACCTGAAATGACACCAGATGTACCCAAAAACGGTCCATAAAGCGGACCACTTTTTTTGGTGTCGGAATTTTGTTTTTCTGTGATGGTTCGCAGGTCGGTCCCGGTAGCGCGCAGCACCTCGGGAACTTGTTCGGCAGATTCCTCCAGTGCCGGCAACTTGGCCACTGCCCCCGCCAGGTCGACCAGATTCGCATGCGTGTAGCGGGTCAGGGTCAGCTCGACAGTGGAGTGCCGGGCCAGCATCTGCATCACCTTGGCCGGGGCTCCCGAACGACCCAGACGCGAGAGGTATGTGTGCCGGAGGGAATGGAAGTCCGCCACCTTCCCGTCATGGTCGAACTCCAGCAGGAAGTCGCTTTCGGTCCGCCGGGCCAATTCTTCCGGATGCCCCTCCGCTTCCAGCAGCCACGCCTTACGGGTGGCCTCCAGATCGGCCTTCATGAACTTCCCTGCCTGTTTGTACGCCGCCCACTTGCCGGGCCACAGCGGGCCTGCTGCGCACGTTGGGAGCCATTCGCGAAGCTTCGCCACGAGGTGAGCCGGAATTGGCAGGTCAGCACCGCGGCGGGCCTTCTCGTCGGACGCCCCGATGTTCACGGTGCATGGGTCGGAATTCAGGTCGAACGATCGGGCTGTGAGGCTGGCACACTCTTTCGCCCGCAAGCCGGTACCCAGAGCCACGGTGTACAACATGGCTCGTTGATCGCCCGTCAGATTCGAGCGGACTGGACGGGCTCGGGTTGTGAGCAACAGCAGCGTTATTTCTGCGCCAGTCAGTTCGCGGCGCTCCAGGCGTCGATCGGCTGCCGGGTTACCGCCGGCCAGCTCCTCAATGGGGTTCTCCGGGATGTATTTGTGCCGCTTCATCCACTTCGTGAACTGCTTGATCGCCCGAACGTAGTGGTTCACCGTCTGCTGCGACATGCCGGCGGTTTGCCATTGGCCCAGCTTGTTCTGGATCGCCTCTTCGTTGATGTCACGTGCGAAGCTGAACTTGCAGTCGTCCAAAATCCGGCCGATTCGCGTTTTCAGCAGCGAGCAGTGATCTTGTGACTTTTTCTGCGCGGTCAGATTCTTGATGAAGGCTTCCAGGCGGTCCACCAGCGGCTTGTCACGAGACAGCAGTTCTTCTGGCACCAGTGCCCATTCGGCGAGTTTGGCGAGAAGTTCCGCGTTCAGCACCGCCATCCAGTTCTGGAGCGTCACATCTGGTGTGCCGCCCAGCTTCCGCCAGGTAATCAGCTTCTCGATCCGCTCAGCCAGGGCCTTCGACTGCTGGCGATCGGTGAAGGCCACCAGCCGCCGAACCGTGTCGAGGTGATCGCGGAATTCGACCGAGTACTTTTCATCTTCACGGACTTTCCCGCCGGCTTTTCGCTTCCGCTTGTAGACGCGCATGCCCTGTTCCTCTGATGTGGAACCGGGCGGGAATGCAGGCGGGCGCATCAGAGGACGCCACAACCTGCATTCCGCGTTCTGTTGTGAAGGTGGCCACCCGCACTCCAACCCGGAAGGAATGACGGTACACTGAAGGCGGATTTTGGGGCAAGTGAACATTTTCGGGGTGCTGAGCATGAAGCGGGACATGGATTTAATCCGACAACTGGTGTTCTTGGTGGAGGAAGCTCCGGCGCAGTTTTATTCGCAGTCGATTGAACTCAGCGGCTTCACCGCAGGGCAGATTGGTTACACGGGCTGATCATTGCGGAGGACAACACCAGAGACCCGAACAACCCGTCGCCTGTTTTTCTGATTCGTCGGCTCACCTGGTCTGGCCACGAGTTTGCCGACATGGCCAGAAGCAACACCATTTGGGAAAAGGTAAAGGCGCAGGTGAAGGAGCGGGCTGTAGCCGTGTCATTTACCGGCCTCACGATGCTGCTGCAGGACGCTGGAAAGTACGTGGTACAAAACGGGATGGAGATGTTCAAAAGCTGGCAAGGATAACCCGGCAGCACGATTGCCGCCGGGGCCTCGCACCAGCATGTCAGGTAATCATCTTCTGTCGGGCAGGAAACCATTGAGCCTGAAGGCACGATCCCTCGCCCGTGACAATGCGATCTCTGCCAGGGAACCAGGTTGCATGGCGACGGGTGAAGGGCCGCCGACGCAGTATCCGCAGGTGATGAACCTGCCTTCGAAATTTAACACGGCACACGTCGCATCCACGCGGGCGTTTTCAGGTGCGAGCCTGACGGACTTCCCGCAGTGGTGGCACAGCGGAATCTGGGCGTGCAGGGTCTCCAGCATTTCCCGCCGGATCGGTCTTCTCGTGGCTCGCCTGCGTTGCTCCTGCCTGATGATGCGTTCGCGTTCCCGTGGGTCAAGTTCCGACATGGGGCGTTGGTGCAAAGTCTGCATGGTGGTCTCCGGTGGCGTTTTTGGTCGATGTGGATTGGATCGTGTGATGCGTTGTTTTGGATCCGGTCTTAGTTCGTGGCGAAGATGGTCATTCGACACGGACCAGGCACATGCCATCAGCTTTCAGGCAGTTGAGGAGCGCCGAGTCAACCGGGATGGCGACCCCGCGAAGATTGTCACTACGGAAGGTCCGGCCGCCGATTGTCACGGTGTTGACGGACAGAGTGCGGGCCTTGTGTGACTCGCGGCTGATGGATCCGTTGGCGTGCAGGGCATCCAGGCACGCTTGTGCCATCTGGGGAGAAGCCCACCCGAAGTGGGCACAGATCTCCCGAACGCTGGGGGCGGGTGATTTCTGCTGCAGTCGCTCTGTGACGAACGCCAGAACGTCGCTTTGGCGTTTTGCCATTCCGGGCTTGGCGGGTCGCGAAGTTCTGGGCGCAACGGTGGCGGTGTTCATGGTACAAGGCCTTCACTGCGGGTGATGATGGACCGGCAATGACAGGTGCCGGCGGAAGCTTCTGAATCCGGGCGCGGACCGTAGGCCACGCAAAATGTCTCGAGGTGGATGCCGGGCCGGCGGGAAGAACTGGCCGAAATTCCCGGTTTTCTGTGAAAAGCGGGAATTACAGATTTACAGAATCTTGTAAGTGGGCCTTACCGTCGGTCGGGCGCGGCAACCACAGTGCGGATAACCCGCCAGACGCCAGAGCTGTCGCGTTCCTGCAGCACAACGCCGTCGAATCGAACCGTGTTGCCGAGTGAGCCCTCGGGGCGGCCTTGAATGAACGGCCGTGGCACTCGCCCGCTGTAGAACCAGCGATCCCCGAACAGCAGCCGCTCGGCGGTCTCCAGGGCGTTGAGCAGGGCTTGGATGGCAGGGTTGGCTGACCGTGGCTCATCTGCGGTCTGGCGGGGCGTCCACAGCTCCTGCCATGCGGTCAATGTCCTGCGGATGTCATCGAGGGCCGCAGCGGGGGTCAGGCCGGTGTCGTGGGCCGTCTGGCGAATCATCCTGAGCAGCCGCTGGCGTTGCTCGGCCAGGTGCTGGATGTCACCGGGCGGACCGTCGGGCGTGAGAGAGGGGAGCGCCGGCCGGGAATCGGCACGGCGCAGTGAGGCGGGGATTCGTCGTCTTCTGGGCTCGCGGACTTCACTCGGGTTAAAGTGTCTTCTACGATAGGTCGCTGCGGTCATGTGCTTGCTCCTCTCTGGGTGATGCTGGGGTTGAACAACGCGTCGGCTGCATCGGGGCCGGTCAGGCTGTCACCTGAACCGGCCCGTTTCATTTGGCCTACTCGGCCTTGATCTCGACCACCTTGACCGCAGTCCCATCCTTCGCTGTCGACTCGGCTTCCTTCATCGCCTGTCGCTTCGTCAGGCTGGCGAAGGGTCCGACCCATTCCAGGCCATCGAACCAGCGGACTCCGTAGCGGGCTTGGGTCTTGGTGGCGGGCATCTTGAATCTCCTGAGTAGCGGTTTGCATGTGCGTCTGATGGATGATATCTTAAGTGCAATGCGACATTCGTCAATAGTGCAATGCGACATTTTTTGAAAAAAGGCTCAAGTCATGGCGGTTCGACGGAAAACACGGCAGCAGTTCATCAGCCTGGGGGAACCGCTTGAGGCTGCAATTCGAGAGAAGATTGAGGGCACGAACATTACGATCGCCGGGTTCATCCGCGGAGTTTTGGCGAATCACTTCGGGCGGCCGGATCTTGCGGACACCGTCGTCCAGGGCCGCCCCAAAAAGACAGCCGCGAACGATGAACCTGCAGCCACGGCACCGCGGAAGCGGGCCGTCAAGAAAACTGGCCAGGTCGTGTCAGCACCGCGCAAGGTGGCCAGCCGGAAACAGAAGGGTGTCAAATGAGGCCGAAAAAGGACGCAGATGGGAAAATCACCATAGAGCAGCATTTTGTGGCACGGTTTCACCTGAAGCTATTCTGTGAGTCCCCGGGGGCTGAAACCATTTCGGTCTTCAGGTTCATTGATGCGAAGTGGCGAGCAGGGCGATCAACCGCCTCTGTTGGTTTTCGTCCTCACAACTGTTCAGCGATTGGACCTGACGGAAAACTAAATGACTCATTCGACAAGTTTCTTCAGATCACCATTGAAAACTACGCGGTTGAGCCAATGAAAGAGTTGGCCGCTGGGTCGAAGTTGACGAACGCAATAAAAATGCGGATCGCCAAATACGCTGCATTAACCGCTGCCCGCACACCGTCAATGCTGACAGAGCCATTAAACTCGTTCATTGATGGCTTCGACGAAGATATGACGGCAACGACTCAAGCGATGGCAGACCAATTGTTCTCTCACATCCACCCAGACAATCCGAGAGCTCGGGTCGTCGAACTCTTAACGGACTATAACCACGCAAAAGTGTGTGAGATTATCGACAAATTATACCATTTGCTGATGAACTCAGAGTGGCACCCTGTAGCAACATCGCTAGATGAGCCATTCATAATCAGCGACAGCCCGGTTTATGGCCAGAAGTTTGAAGACGGCTCTGGATGCTTCTTTTTCTTTCCAGTAAGCAGTCAACTCGCCTTTTTCATGGTCAACGCCACACGCTCTGGATTGAATCTCCCAAGTAGCCATGAGGTTGTAACAGCTGCCAATCGATACACGATGAATAGCGCCAAGGAGTTCGTCGTGTCGTGCCGCCAAGACTTCCCTGGGTGCGAACACTTGAGCAATCGCCTTAAGATTCTGAGGCTTCCGCGCCGAGACTACCCGCGGTCCGGATCACCTCGCGATGTCGCATCGGGTTGACTTTCAACATGCAGGCGTGGCACAGTGGCGAGGTTCTACTTGATCGAGACCCCGCCACTGCATGGACCAACGCCATGAACGCCATCTTGCTCGCCGCCGCCCTCCTGGCCGACCCAAACTTTGATGCCGTTTCGGTTGGCGTTCTGCCGTGTCCGGTTGAGGCAGCGAAGCAGGCCAACCCCGATGTTAAATTTCCGCCACGCGGCATGTTTGTGGTTGACGTTGAAGCCTACAGTTCGGCCCATGCTGGCGGCGTGATCCAAAGTGACGTGATCACAAAAATCATGAACAAGCCTGTCTCTACGTCCGATGACTTTAGTGCCGTGATTGACTCATTGTCGGCCGGGCAGGAAGTGCCGGTCGAGCTGTACCGCCCCAAGGAAGTCCGCGGGAAACTTGTGTACCCTGCGACAGCAAAGCGGGCAAAAATCAAAATGCTGTCGCGCCGGCAGTTCCTCCAGGCGGCCGTGAAGAAACACCGCGACGAAATTGAGGCGATCGATTTTTGGGAGCATGTCGACACCCCTAGCCCCCGCAAGGCTAGTTCACTCGTGGCCTACTTTGGCGAGAAGGATGGCAAGGTTCAGCCGCTACGGATCCGGGTGAGCTACATTGCGGAAGACTGGGTTCACGCCACGAAGTGGGTCGTTCGCGCGGGGGAGCAGCGATTCGAGTTCACTGCTCCGACTCTGGCGGATGTGACGCGTGAGGTTCAAACCGACCCTGTTCACATCGCCGAATGGTACGACTTCCCGGCGTCGCCCGATGATATTGAGATGCTGAAGGCCATTGGCAGCAGCGCCAAAGAATGCCCCATGCGGTACGAGGGGTCGAAGGTCGCTGGTGACCGGAACATGGAGTCTGCGGAGCGTCGCCGGATTCAGGCCGTTCTGGATGCCTATGTAATGCGTGGCGGGGAGCTGCCGAAATAGGTCAAGCGAGGCGGTTGCACAGTCAACGGAAGGCCAGCGAGTTGAATCGCTGGCCTTTGCTATTTGGCCGTCACGGTTGTCGTTCAATCGCCTTCGCCGTAAGGGCTTCGACTAAGAGTTGTCCACGTCCAGGGAGAAAATCGCCGATCTTCACCTTGCGGTCCACATACTGCGGGAAATAGGTCGGGATGTACGCGACGTAGATCCACTCGCGGAACGCCCCCAGGGCAGCATTTGGGTAAATGTAGGCCTCCTGCGGATTGGACGCCGACTGCGGGAATGACTCTGGGTAGTAGTGTTCGTGCTTCTTGCGCAGCCCGTAAGTTCCGTCGAAACCTGATTCCACCCAGTGCTTTGACCAACGTTGCCCAACGCTGATATCAGGTACCGTATGGTGATCGATTGGACAGCCACCTTGGATCATGTGAATCACCAGGTCCGCCATCTCCCGGAAAACGAGAAAATAGCCGATGGGCACCTGGTCATTGGACAGGATTCGTTCGCGGTAGTTGTTCCACGCCGCCGGAATTGCGTTGTGAGGGTCGTAACCGCAGCGGTTGTAGATGAACGAGCGAAGCGAACTCCTCGCCAGGATGCGGTAGTTCCTGAGTGCTGTCAGTCCAGAGCTCTGGTCTGCCTCGAATGCGTAGTATTCCAGAAGCGACATGCAAACCGCGTCGGTGAAGACGTGGGTTTCTGCGACCTTTGCAGCGGCCTTGAAGTGCAGCGCGTCTGCCGGGTGTCCATGCTCCAGCAGCAGTTTCGTAACTTTTTGCCCTCTTGGCTTCGACTTCTCTTTGTCCCATTCGTTGGCCAGCCTGATGAGCATCCCGTGATCCACGCCGCACAGACGTGCAAGGCCTCGGCCGGTTAGATACGGGGTTCCATCTTGAAGAACCCCCATTTGAATCCCATCTGCCTCCACCTCGACTACTGAAAACAACGCCCCCTGTTGCATTTTTGAGCGTGGCCCGGATGACAGGGAAATCTCGTTTTTCACTGGTTTTTTCGACATTTTCCGTGTGGCCCGGACATGTTGGCCAAAGCAAAAACCGCCCGTGATGTCTGCCAAGAACAGTCGGGCGGCTCTGCTCCGGCGAACCGGATATTTCGTATTTGAGAATGCGAGTTCTTGGCGATGGGAATTGTCGCCAGTGGACATACGTCACGTCAAGCCGTCAATCTTCCTCCTCAATCCACGGTCGAACAACCGCTTCGCACTTACCCCGCCTCAGCGTCACTGTCCGCGGCCCGGTCCACCTAGCCACCAGATCGAACTCCCAGTCGCTAACATCAAGGTCGATCGTCTTGGCGGCCGTCAGTTCAACATCGACTTGCTGGTCGACCCCCGCGGCGGTGACAATCTCGCCTGTTGCGGTGATCTTGATCGGCTCCCCGTCCACATCTCGCCAAATGGTCAGCGTCACCGTGGCTCCTGCCAGGTCAGGCCAGTTGCCCAGAGGATTGGGAAACGGCAACTGCCGGTCATCATCCTCCAGGTAATCGTCACCCTGCACGAGTTTAATTCTCGTGTTGCTGATGACCGGGCCGACAGTCGTGATCGTCTTGAAGGCAGAGAGTTGATTGAGCGCGGATACGTCGAAGCTCGCAACATTGACGCTGGCCCCGCCTTCGCCGCCAGGTCCCATTTCCAAGCTGTTTTCCGTGAACCGGTACACAGCCGCGTCTAGCTCGATCATCGTCAGGAACCGAGTCCCGGCCGTCGCCGCGTCGCCGGTGACGATCACTTCCGGCCGGCCCCCGGTGGCAGTCGCAGCCGAGCCATTGAAATCCCGCACGTCGGCCTTCATGTTGCCATTGGCCCCCAGCGCGGCGGGAACGCGGTTCTGCAGGTCCGCCACGCCCGCCACGATGTTCGCCACTTCCGTGTCGATGTACCCGGCAATCGTGTTGTTGCTGGTCTGGCTGGCTCGCGAAGCCACCGATGCGTCAATCCGAGCGAGTTCGACTGCCAATTCAGTCCGCACCGCCGACGCGATCCCTGCCAGGGTCAGATCGTCCAGCGACGGGTTGACCGACGCGATCTTGTCCGTGATCGCGGTTAGCACCTTCTCGCTGTCCGTGTCGTCGATGATTTGGGCCTCAACCTCATTGGCAATGCTGGTCCGCTCGCCGGACGTGAGCGCATAGCCCGTTTTGTCGTTGTTGGTCCCGACAGTCACGGAGAAGCTAAATGCGGTCAGGGTGCGCGTTCCCGACGCCCAAACGGCAGTTCCCACCGCGGACCGCTCGCCGCTGGTCAGGGTCATGGCATCGCCAGCAATGGCCCGACTGGCCACCGTGGCGTCCGGATAGACCTGCAGCGTCTGCGTGATGGCTCCCGCGCCCACGAACGTGAAGGCAATCAGGTCGTAATTCGTTTCGGCCTGCGCGGGTGCATACGTGTGATACCCGTTTCCCTCGTGTGCGCAGGCCCCGGCCCCCACAGAGCCGATGGCCTGCGTGCCGGCGTCCCCGGTGATGTAGACAGTTACGGATCCAGTGAAGGCGCTCCCGTCCGAAGCGGAGACAAGTTGGCAGCCGATTTTTTGTCCGGCGACGTTCTTTTGCATGGCTCAAAACACCCCCGGTTGAATGATTCGCGAGTTCGCCGCCCATGCGGGATTGAAGGTTGCTGGATTCGGGTACCAGCCCCGCGTTGCCGTGGCGTAAGGCAACAGCCAGCCCCGGCCGCCGGCATAGAGCTGGAAGATTTCACCGGGAGTCAGAGCCCGGTTGTAGACCCGCAGTTCGTGGATTGATCCAGCGTAGGCCGATCCACCGGTTTCGTCGGTTCCACACATCATGCGACCATTCGAATACAGCATGGCCCCAGAGAAAGATCCGGACGCCTCTTGAATGCCGTTGACGTAGGTTCGCGCGGTCGCCCCGTCGTAGGTTCCAGCGAGAAATACCGTCACGCCAGCCGCTGGGCTTGTGGTGCCCAAAACCTGCTTGATCGGTGCGGAGCCGGCAGCAAACTCAAACTTGTACTTTTGCGAACCGGACACCCCGAGTTTGTAGGAGCAAAACGGTGAACCACGCGGGTTGCTGTATTCCTTGACCGCGATCGATGCGTCAGTCGCCTGCGTCGTCACGCTCGGTGTGATCCAGGCACAAATGCTGACGTGCTTCTCTGGCTCCAGAATCGGCAGGTCACCCATGATGATTTGGTCATTGGATCCATCCAGCAGCACACCATACCGGCCGTTGGTGAGCGCCCAGGCACTGGCCAGCGTTGTGTTGGTCAACACGCCCCGCGAGCCGTTGCCGGTCAAATCGAACAAATGCGCCCCAGTCGGGCCAAGGCACGGTGCCCACGCGCCAATGCAGCCCGCCCAGAATTGCGGGTAGCGTGGCCGGCGGCCGATGCGACGAAAATATTCAGGCACTGCCGGCATGTCACGGTTCCGTGTCGCTGAAGTAGAACTTCGCCGGAACCATCACGATGCCGGAATTGTTGTTCGAATCGGTCCCCTCGTCTCGGAAGGCTTGCCCCAGTGCGTTGTAGGCCACGGGAGCCACGTAGCGGGCCAGGGGGACGTAGATTGACCCCTGCTGCTGCAGCACAGTGTTGCCATCGTTTGAAGCCACCAGTGAGCAGACAGGCGCGCCGAGCTGCTTCAGGTTGTCCACGACAGTTGTCGGGTAGGCCGCATCCGCCCCGGTCACCTTCCCAGGAAAATTGGTTCCGTCCAGGGATTCGGCCAGGAACGCAAACGCCGCGTTGCCGGCGGTCGGTGCCGTGCCCGTCTCGACCAGCAGAATGACAACCCACTCTTGGTGCCAGTCGGCCCCCAGATCGGCGTAGACGCCCATCCTGGCGGATCCGTTGGCCAGTGCGTCCAGACTCAGGGCTTTGGTCTGAGCCAGCCCCATGATCATTGCCGAGGCCACTCCCCAGACGATGGCCCCGGTCGTGTTGACGATCCTTCCGGCATAATTTGTCGGCATCTCAGTCCCCCTGCCAGTACTTCTGTGTGGCCTTGCCTTCTTTCCGCAGTGGTAGCAGCGCGGCGGAAACGTCCGCGGTCGACACCGTCACCTGCCGTTCGCCGGCCCGCTTGAGGGTGGCGTGTTGCTCCTCTGTGAACACGCTGGCGTCTCGGAGCATGTCCAACATCAGCCGCGTGTTTGCCTTACCAATGTCGATGCCCTCCGCGTTCGGCTGCATCGACTTCAACGCCCGCTTGACGACGGCCGCCAGCGGGGAGTCGGACACCGCCGCGGACTCCAGGGCCTGCATCGCCGCTTCCCCTTCCAGTGGATTGGGAAACAGGTCCAGAACGCCGAGTTCGCCGATCTTGCGGGAAGTTGGCTCCCACGGCATCAGCGGACCGATCAGCGCGGCGCATTCTTCGTCGCGGCCGTCGATCGCCAAAGCCTTGGCATCGGAGTTGGTCAGGATTAGTGTTCGCAGTTCATCGCTGGTCATGGTCAGATTGGCTCCAACTGCACGCGGGTGAGCAGCGACTTTGTGCCGCAGATGTAGAGATGTCCATCGTGAAGCACCATCCCATAGGTGTCCTCGCCGTGATCCAACGCCCAGACCAAATTGCCGCTGATGTCGTATTTGCGAGTCGTGGAAATTGTGGTGTCAGAGTTGCCGCCAGGCGAGCCGGTGAATGGAGTGTTGTTCATCGTTCGCAGGCAGGTGACGTAGTAGCCATCGTTCCCGTCACAGGCGACTGCATAAACGTACCCGCCCAGATGGTCATGATCCCCGTGGTATGCACTCCACAGAAGGTTTCCGCTGCTGTCCAACAGCCGGATGCTGTAAAAGTCGGTCCCAAATGGTGGCAAACCAACGACAGAATTATTGCCACCCATCAACACATTGCCGTTTGTCGGATCAACATCCACGGCCAGCACATTGGCACCGTGTTCGAAGTCCCAAACCAGCGAACCGCCAGTGGTGTAGCACCGCAGTTCCTTGCCGCTGCTCTGGTCCAGGCCGACGTAGATATTGCTACCATCGAACGCGATGGCTCGAAGCGAGTCCGTGACGCTCGAAATGTCCATAACGGGGGTCGAGTTTCCGATCGTATAGGACCGGATGGCGCTGGTGTTTTGGGTGTAAATCAGGCCATCTGGACCGATTTTCGAGCAGGGGCCGGGAGTGAATGACCAAGCAACATCGCCGTTGTGGTCAAAAACATAACCTCCGTGCGCGATGATGTAGTCGTCGTTGCCGTGAATTCGCGGCCGATTGGGAAGGGTGGAAACGCCAGACATCGCGATGCGTTTGGTGATCTTCCCGTCTTCTGGATCCAGTGCGATAACCTGCGTGCGGTCCGCCGAGTTCGCACCACTGGCACCGCAAAACGCCTCCGATGTGATCACATAGACAGTTTCATTCGCGACAACGATGTCAGACATTTTGACATTCAGGAAGCTGGACGCTGTGGGCCAAAGCGAGAAGTCCGCCCCCCAAACTTGCTCGCCGTCCAGCGTCAATTTGCGGACCATCGCCGGCCCGACGTGCTTCGCCGCCGCCGGGGCTCGATTGCCGAGCCGCACGAGTGCCAGGCAGCCTTCGCCACCTGCGTTGTTATCGCCAGCGTCGACATAAAGGATTTGCGCGGCCCCGCTGGATCCGCTCTTCAGTTGCGTGCAGTCGCCCGGCTTCGCGTCAGCGAATTCATCCCCTGGCGTGTAGTCAATGCGGCAGATCGTCAGTCCGTGAACGACGGCTTTCGGCAGGTCGCCCACATCCTTTTTGACCGGCTCCTGCAGAACCGCGAACTTGCCGACATGGCCATCTTCGACCGCCACGCCCTTGAGTGCCGGATAGGCCTTAAATTCATCCTCATTATCCGCGGGAGTGATCAGGATGTCGTCAATCCCCAGGATGTCGTACTGGTCGCGATCCTCGCCGCTGTCGTTTTTGATCGGCAGCCGTAGCGGGTTCTTCCGCTCCGTGTTGAGCCCGCCGCCTTTGGACTTCAGTTGCTTGATAAAATCCAGCGCGTCCAGCATGGCGTTCCACGCGGCCGCCGTTGGCTCACAAGCCTGGCCGGCTGCAACGCGGCGGAATGGGTCACCTGACATAAATCACCTGTTATCGACGCGAATAAGTGCCCAAAACGCTGCTGGGCTTGATATGGCTTGTGATCGTCGCCCCCAGACCGCAGACAACGTTCCCGTTGTAGTGGTTCAGAACTGCGACCGTGGCTATGGATCCGCCGATTTGACCGATTCCCAGGCTGACGGCATCCCCGGTCACATTGACGACATTGCTGGCATGTGTGCCGCGCCACTGAAGGGCCTGCAGCCCCTGCTCTTTCGTCTCGCCGGATTGGTTGAAGGTGGCTGCAGTTTGCACGCTGCCGTTGTTGATCCGAAACAGCCGAATTTTGTCCGTATCGACCTGCAACAGTGTTGCGCCGACCGTCAGTTCACGCGTGCGGTATTCGTTGTATCCGCTCGCGTTGTATCCAACCCGCCCGATGTCCCCGCTGTAGCCGTTCAGCACGTAAAGGCCCGCCAGGGTGACGGCATTGAGCGCCGACAGGCCTTGATTCGCAGAGACATTGGACACAGACCCATCAAAATACAATGTGTCCCCATTGGCAGGCAGTGCCCCGCCGCTGTAGTTCGCGGCCACGCTGATGTCAGTCGGTGAACTGTTCGCCACCGTGGTGGCCATCGTCAGCGTCTGCGTGTTGCTGGCGTTGCCGTCAGTTGTGGAGGAAGTGACCTCGAAGTCGTTGCCTGCGGTGTCGGCCGTCAACAGGACGTGCGTCGTCATGTCCGTCGCCGTGACCTCCATGAACTCAGCAATCGTCGAAGTGTTCCAGGCAGTTGTCAGGCCTGCGGTCACATTAGCCACCGTCGCGGCCGCCGCCGTGAAGCTGACCGACTTGCCGTTGATCGTTAGCGTGAAAATGTCGCCCACGCCAACGTTGGCCGGCGTGGCAGTTTTTTGCTTGGCGACGCTGGGAGCGGAGCCCAGGAAGGTAATGCTGGACATTTATGTTCCAATTCCGATCAGCGCGAAGTTGGTTGTTAAATGAACACGCTCGACGTGTGCGGATCGGGGACGACGAACGATAGTTTTGGATTTCGGGTCAAGCTCTTCGTTGTATCGCACCCACAGGTATTCGTTCCCCTTTTTAGAGATGCCTGTGATCTTTCCAACCGTGAGATTTTCGATGTTCTCTTCGGCCTTGAACTTGAACGAGATCTCCAAGTCTTCCGCGCCACGTTGTGAACCCGAAGCACCTAAGAACTGGACTTCGTTTGGCTGAAATCCCTTGAATGGTGCGTTGTTCCATTTTCCGGCCATGCGTGCCAGATTCTTCTTCCAAGCCCCAGTGATTTTGTATCGCGGGATGTAGCGGGTTTCGCTGAAATCAAGCGTTGGCA
Source organism: Planctomycetaceae bacterium (assembly GCA_021732845.1). Classification (GTDB taxonomy): domain Bacteria; phylum Planctomycetota; class Planctomycetia; order Planctomycetales; family Planctomycetaceae; genus JAKFUF01. The sequence continues at coordinate 25,427 of JAKFUF010000018.1, forward strand.
CAAGGATGTCGCAGCCGTCAATTCCGTCGTTTGTAACGCCGATCGCACCTTCGAAGTCTTCAACAATTACTTCGTCAGAATTTCCGAACTTGTTGTAACGCTTTACGGTCTCCAGACTCTGCGTGATGTGCGCCGTAGTGGTGCCAATTTCGAAACTAAAAATCGGCGGACTATCCTCCTGTCGCTCAATCTTCGCCGCGATGCCATATCGAACCGTGGCCTTGTACCAGTAGTCAGTCACTCGTGTGCTGCTGATGCCGGCCTTCACCAGCGTCACACCCGAAGATAGCTGCCAAGCCGCCGGAGCCTCGAAGTTGACGGCAGCAAAGACGCTACCTTCGCTGTCGGTGCCTGTGACGATGTACACAACGTCGATGCTGGAACTGTCCGCGTCGACAGATGCGTCGCGAGACTCTTGAGCCTCGAACACAGTCACCGCCTGACCATTGATGTTCCAGATGCTCATTTCCAAGTCGGTCCCGTGTTTTGTGTGAGCAGCTTGCCAGTGTTCTTCGCCGTCTTTTCACTGGCCGCCGCAATGCGATCCTGTACCGTTCCACCGCCAAACAGCCCGCGAACGGCTGCCCCACTGAATGTTCCAACGCTGGAAGCGCGTTGACGCAGGTTCTCCAAGCTCGGGACCGCCGTAGCGTTCGGCCCCGTGCCAAACTTGCGGTTCGCCCGCACTTCTTCAGCCTTCTTGGCGGCCGTCGCTCTCGCGTCCGCGAATTCCTTCCCGGCCTCTTCCGCCGCCTTCCGTGTCGACCGGAGCGATTCGTTATTCGTCCGCTCCCGCTCATCCCGGTCGCGCTGGTTCTGCTCGACGATCTCCTGCCGAGCCCCCTGGCGTTCCTGCTCGATCTCCTGCCGGCGCTCCGTGTGTTTGCTGGAGGCCTTCGCCTGCTCTCGCTGAAAATCTTCGTCCAGAATTTGCGAAGCCCCTTCAACGTCGATGCTCTTGTCGAAGTATTGCAGCACCCGCAACACGCCCTTGCTGATCGCGTTCTGCGTGCTATACCACGTCCGCTGGAAGGTGTTCATCAGATCCAGCCAGCCCGTTTGAATGCCAGCCCATGCGTCGGTGAACATCAACGCCAGGCCCGACACGGCATCGGCCCATGTCGACAGGAAGAACTCTTTCGCCCCGGTCCAGACTTCATTGACCTGGTGGACGCCTTCGGTCCAAACGACCATCAGTGCGGACCATGCCACTTTGCCAGCCAGTGCCAGGTCACCCGCGGCCAGTGCGTCAGAGATTCCACCAAACACCTCCGTGGCGAACGCGGCCAGCTTTCCGAACTCTGTCATCAGCACCTTGACCGTCTCGGACCCAGCCCCGGAAAAGTACAGCACCGCCGCCGTCACGCCCGTCACCGCCACCAGCACCAGCCCAAGGGGAGAAATCAGGAACGTGAACGCCCCGGCCAGCAGCCCGCAGACCGATGCCGCCGCCGCCAGGATGGTGCCGAATGCCCCAATAACCGCCCCGGCCCCGAGGATCGCCGCCCCGATCGCCGTGACAGCCACGCCCGCCGCCGCCACGGCCGCCGCAATCTTGGCAATCGTGACGATCGTTTCACGGTTCGCCTTCGCAAATTGAATGATCTCAGCGGTAATTTCCGTCGCCGCGCTCACGATCTCCGTGAAGGTCGGTGCCATTGCCGCCCCGATCACGTTCACGACGCCCATTGCGGTCTGAGTGAGCGTTGACCATGCGCTGGACAGCTTTTGAGCCGATGCAGCATCCTCCCCCGACATGACGATTCCGAGTCGCTTGGCTTCCGCCCGCATTTCCTTCAGGCCGGCAGAACCCCGGCTGAGCATCGGCAGCAACTGCTGGGCAGATCCCCCGAGTAGCTTGGTTGCCGCCGCCGCCCGCTGTGCTGGGTTGCTGATCTTGGCCAGCCCGTCCGCGATTGACTCCAGCTTCTGCTCTGGCGTCATCTTCTGAACTTCAGTCCAGGACAAGCCCACCTTGCGGAATGCCAGCTCCGCTTCCAGTGATCCCTGTGCCGCGTCCAGCATCACGTTATTGACGTTGCCCAGTGCCCCTTCGACTGTTTCAAGACTTGCGCCCGACACTTGCGCGGCGTGGCTCAGTTCCGAGAGGGATTCCACGGCAATGCCGGTTCGCTGCGACATGAGCTGCAGCGCGGTGCCGTTCTGGGCGAACAGCGTCGCCGCAGTGGCCAGGCCGGTGAGAACGGATCCGCCAATCGCCTGCAGCCCGGCCCCGGCTGCCGCCACACGCTTGCCCCAGGCGTTGACCTCCTTTTCGGCAGACCGCATGCCGCGCACGAGGGGACTGGTTTCTGCGAAGAACTCGTAGAACGCTCGCCCCGCCTTGATTGCGCCAGTTGTCGCCACGCCTCACACTCCCACAGCACCAGGTTCCAAAAACACCTTCAACGGCTGCGCCCCGCCCTTCTTTGCCACGGGAGCCACGCCCGCCGGCTTCGCCTTCTTCTCCAGCGGGTAGGGATGGAAGCTGGCTCGCGTCGTCTCATCCTTGCTGACGTGTGTGTTGAACAGCATCGACAGCAGATCGGCGGTTTGGTTCCACTGGTGCCGGAGTCGCCAGATCGCCGCTTCCTCCAGTTGCCGCCAGGTCCACTCCCAAGGCAGCACCCCCAGCACACCCGAGTACTGCCAGATCAGTTCCCAACCGGTGGCAATCGCTTCCTCAGTTCCTCCACGGGATCCACCGCTGCCACCCGCGATGTCGCTTCCTTGACCACGGCTTCCGCCAGTTCCTGTCCCTTCTCGATCACGACCGCCACTTCCTCGCGTCCCTGCTGGCGGAAAAAATCCCGGAGTTCATCCCAGAATGCCTTCGTGGCTCCCTGAACCTCCGTGCCGCCCAGCGACCGGCCAAACTGCTCTGGGGTCACCTCGAACTTCTTCGCCTGATCTTCAACGCACACCCAGATAACACCGATCAACAGAATCATGTCGACGTGAAGGCGGGACACTAGCGGCGTTTCGCCAGTGTTCATGTCCATCAAGTCAATCTTCAATTCCTCGCGGACGCGCTGCACATCCCAAACGGTGATGCGAAGCTGCCACTCCCGGCCGGTGATGTCTCGAAAGGTCCTCATGATTCCCCATTGCGACAGATGTTATGAACCTCGGAGCTTCCGGCCTCACGCCGTGACGGACACCAGCGCCCCTTCGGAGTCGACCGCCACATACTCTGGCGGGTGAGCGGACGGGTAAGGCTTCATGCTGACGCTGGTGATGCAGCCGGTCGTGAGCGTTTGCGGCGTGTTGAACTTGCCGACGCCCATCATCGCGCGAAGGCCTTCCGTCCCCTCCGTCTCCACATCGCCGTCGCCCACGAACATCGGCAGCGGTGTGTTGTTCAGGAACGCATCCCGAATGGCTTGGAACTTGGTGTCGGTCGGGTCATAGACCATGTCGAATTCGATGGACGCCTTGGCCAGCGTAAACACGACCTCTTCGTAACCGCCGCCGCCCCGACGCGACATGTCCGCTTCGGTCCGTTCGATATTCAGCGTCAGGTCACGGCAGTTTTCCACCTGCTCGAACGTGGGATCGGCGTAGTCATCGTCCACGTCGATGTACAGGATGCAGTTCATGCCGATTTTCATTGTCGCCGCCTCGCTTTCCGAACAGCCTTTACTGCATTAACGAATGCCGCGACAAACAGCGTGCCAGCCACTGCCAGCACGCCGAGCCCGGCGACAACTGCGAGCGCGAACATCAGATCGTCACCCAGGCCGGGTTATTGGCGCTGGGGTAGGGCTTCAGGCTGATCGCCGCCGCCGCGATCCCGGCCAGCGGTTCCGCCCGGTTGAACTTGCCGACGCCCATCGTCGCCCGGACACCCTGCGAACCGCTCGAATTGGCACCGTCCAGTGCCATGAACTCGATCGGCGTGTTGGCGAAGAACGCCGCGCGGATCGCCGCGAAACCAGCGTCGGCGGTGTCCCAGACCATGTCCGCTTCGACGTTGATTTTCATCAGCGTCCACATGACGTTCTCGAACCCGCCGCCGCCACGGTAGGACGCATCCGCTTCTGTTCGCTCGCAGCTCAGCGTGGCATCGCGCACGGTTGGCACTTCCACCCAGGTAGGCGAGCCGTATGAGCCAGTGTTGCGGAACAACTTGCAGTTCATCCCGATTTTTTGCGACATCATCCACCTTTCAGACTGAACCCCAAATTTCGTCCCGCTTCTTCTCACCCGCTTTCGCCGCCGGCCCCATGTAGGGTCGCGCGGCAATCGTGACTGTCACCCATCGCCCGCCCTTGCGGACACGCATCGTCCCGCCCTCTTCCAGGGTTCGCGGGATGTCCGGCCCCGACTTCGCGTTCAGCTTCTCCGGACCAATGACTACTGAGCGAGCCCCCATGTCGTAGGCATAGTAAATCCGATCCTTCAGCAGCCCTGTTCGCGACTTTGGCGGATCTCCCGGACTGCTTGGGGGCTCTCCCGGCTTGGCCCGCTTGATGCTGTTCCTGGCAGACTTCCGGATGTACCCGCCGTAGTAACCGAGAACCTTTCGTAACTTTTGGTCAAGTTGTTTGATGACCGCCGTGCGGTCGAAGAAGTTCGCCTTCATCGCACTTTGGCGGATTGCGATCATTTCGTATAAACCGCCAAGAAATTGAGCCTGACAATTCCCACATACATGCCCTTCGCCATGTCCTGCGGGCTCCAGGGGGTTCGAATATCAATTCCCGTCAACGTGTCGGACACTCCGGTCAATGCAATGCCGTGAAAGTACTCGGCAAACTCTTCCAACAAATTGGCATAGGGGTCGACCAGTTCCGGGTCGGTGCCGTTCACTCGCACATGCACGCCGATGTCGATTTTGCTGTCGGATTGCAGGTACTTTGTTCGTGCCGCCTGACTCAGTTCCTTCTCGGCGGAAACAACCGAAACTTTCATTTCGGTCAACTCCTCCACCTCGAAGCGTGGCAAATAGCGACGAACGGCCACGAACGGCAGACTGAACTGGCTGGCCAGTGCCGCCGTATTCAGGTCCTTCGTAACTGCATCTGCAACCTCGCTGAGTCTCGACACGCTGCACCCCTCATAATCAAACCCGACCGGTGCGGCTGAATGCCGCTGCATGGTCTTCCGTCTCCGGCATGCCCGGTCGGGCTTCCGAGTCTCACTTGGCCAGATCGGCGGCCGTGAAATCGACGTAGAACTCTTTTCCGGGAATGAACTGTTCCGCAGCGGCTTTGTTGACCGTCGCCAGTTCGATCTTGCCCCCCGGCGTGTACTTGTAGAACTCTTTGTTCTCGGTCGATTCTCCAGTCACCGGGAACAGAGTGATCGACGCGCCACTGACGTTGTGTGTGACGGCTTCGACTTTGAACTTCGCGCGAACTGCCATTGGTACCCACCTTGTGAAAAGTTACGAACGCCCGACCAACTGCCACTGCAGCCGGCCGTTGTGCAGGTCACTATGTGCGGCCAGCAGTTGCGGCCAACTCAGGCTGTTGAGCCACTGCCAACCAAACCCGCCGTGTTCCGCGTACAGGTGCCAGATGATCCGGCGGCGGCTTGGCGGATCGACGGTGTATTCAGTGCCCACGAACGTCGACGGGTATCCGCCCCGCTGTGCCGTCTGCTGCGGCTGCACCTGGCGGGCCGCTGCCTGAGCCACGGCCTTCGCTGGTGTGTTGTACGCAGCCACGATGTCTTCCGCTGTCGGCAGCTTCGGGTTCTGCTCTGTCCACTGGAGGACTGCGATCGGCTTGCCCAGGTCCAGAACGACGACGGCCGGAATCTTGGTGACGCCGTACTGGTCGCAAAGCTTGTCGAAGGCTTCCTTGTCGCTGTCCCCGATGTGGTGGATGTGATCGCGCGGCCCGGTCCCGAACTTCCATTTCCAGGCCAGCAGCTTCGGCTTCTCCACCCGATCGAAGGTTTTGCAGCCCGCACACCATGTCGTCGACAGCAGCAGGACTTTCCGCCGCCACGGACGGACAGGCACCGCTGCGACTTCCGCCGCGCCATGGTCTGTTACGATCAATGGCGTCGCCTGTGCGGCTCCGTGGTCTGTGACGACCAGTTCTGCCCGCGCGATGCACGCCAGCCCCATGGCGCTGAGTGTCGCCAGTCCGAATTCCCGCCGGTTGATCACAGTGCCTCCCCGATTGCCGACACGGACCGGGGGAACACCCAGTCATCGGCCAAGAGCATGTTGCCCCGCATCACCACCCATTCTGCCTGCCCTGGCCATTGGTTGCGGGTGCGAATTGCAACCTGGCCGTCCAGCCAGATCGCTTCCACATCGGCAGTCTCGTGTTCCCAGGCCATGCGGCCCCCGCCACCGGGAATCCGCCGCAGCAGCAGGGAGACGGCTTGATCCAAATTGCGGGGCTGGCACTCCGTCCAGTTCTCGACACGGACCTGCAGGGCCCGCTCTTTGTTGGCAGCCGTGGCGTACTTCCGGTTCAGTGCGTTTTCCGGCCAGTACTTGTCCGCCACGACACCATTCGCTGCGATCCAGCGGACAGCGTCACGGCCCCAGCCGCCCACATTGCGGAACCCGGTCACCTGCGCGGCCACGCTGGTGGCGGACAGGCTGACCAGCTTGTTGTGCAATTGCGCGTACAGGATCTCAATGGGGTGGACGATGCCGAACGACCAGCAGAAATTCACCTCGATTTGCTTCTTCGGTGGCAGCTTCACCGCCGCGATCCGGTCCGACAGCCGGGTTTTGGTTTGCTCCGCGTCCTTGATCCAGTATTCCCACTCGCTCCGCGGAATGAGCAGTTCCGGGTCAAACGGATCCGCACTTACCCCGTAGGCATAGGGAGCGTTGCCGCGCAGATTCAGGTCCAGGCCGCGGGACACACCTTCCGGGTTCAAGATGTGCGATGGCGAGTCATCATCGACGATGATTTCGCCCTTCAGCAGTTGAGAGGTGAAGCTCATTTGCCACCCGCTTTCAGCAATGCGATCGTTGCGGCCTCAGTGGCTGGCAAGGGAAACAGCGACACGGCATCCCCACGCTGGATGAACACACACGGTAGCTTCGTTGCCGCATCCGGCTTGGCCAGCGATGCCTTCGCAGCGGTCCACAACTCCCGCCACGCTGGCGTCTCGTTCTTCAACTGGTCGCGCTTGTCAATGTCCCGATCCCACTTCCGCCACTCGGCCCGCCCGGTACCAGACTTCGCGCAGACTTCATCCAGCACAGCGTTGACTGCCCCGGAATTCAGAATGGTCAACTGCTCCCGTGTGGCCGTCGGCGGATAGATGAACAGCACCCGCAAGCCAGTTGCCGGCGTCACGTCCGTCGGACCTGGCGGAACCAGGGGAGGGTCGACCGGTGGAACCAATGGCTCAACTGGCGTTGGCGCTGGAGGCGGACGAGCACCCTTCAGTTCCGTCGTCATCCGCATCACGACCAGCTTCCCGTTGTCGTGCTGTGCCGCTGCGATGATCTCATAAGGCCCATTGACCGGCGGCCAGATCAGCAGGCCGGTCGGTGTGACCTCGTGGCCGTCGTCATTGTCCAGGGACGCAGGGACGGACCATGTGGGCTCCACTCCCGCCGGCAGCCCGACGACAGTGAACTTGGCCTTCTGCCCCAGACGCAGTTCCGCCGGCCCCTCGATGTGAGGGACGACGGGCACCGGCTCGGGCTCGAACGGTGACTGCGGGAGGCAGAGCAGCAGTAGCAACAGGGCTTGCACGGATCACGCTCCGAGTTCAGCAACACACGAACCGACGACTTCCCGCTGCGACAAACGAACGTGGTCCAGAATGCCAGTTGCGGTCGCCAAAGCCTGCTGCTTGGCAAACCGCTTCTTGGTTCCCCGTGACTCTTCCATGACCTCTTTTGAGACATGGTTGAGAAGTCCAGGCTTGTAGCCCTTCACTGGATCCCACTTTGAGGCAACAGCCTCAACCACCTCGTCAGGCGTGTCCGGCTTCAGGCACCCGAACAGCCTTTGCAGAACCGGCGTGACGATCGCGAGAATCGAAACGAAGTCGATCCCCACCATCGCGGGGGCCGCGCACAGCGCTGTCGCGATCGCGTTCGCCTGAGCGTCAAACTGCGGAGTTGGCTTCCGTCGTTTCTTGGCCATGATGCATGCCTCGAGAAAAATTGACCGATTGGGGAGTGTGGGGGTTGAACCCACTCGTCCAGGCTTATGAGACCCGGATGCATACCGACGCACTCCCGACACTTCACGCATGTGCTGGGCGAAATCCTTGGTGCGACTCTTTGCACGCCGCCTGATGTTCCGCCTGCTTCTTCGCCAGTTCCTCCAGGGCCCGCTGCACCTCCGGCGTTGGCTTTGTGTTGTCCCGGATCTCTTCGAGCAGCCCCGGAATGACGGCCAGAGACTTGGACTGTGCCGCCATCTCGATTGCCATCGTCTTGCTGGTTGCGACCTCCGCAGCCAGGTATTCCCGGTGTGCCTTGACGATCGGGTTGGCGACGTGGAACCACGCGACGTACAGCATGGAGAACACGAGGAACCATTGCGGCCCCCAGTCAGCCACGCGTTCCCAGTTCATGTCGGCCAGCAACAGAAGCGGAAAAGCGAAACAAGCCATCACCGCGGGAGGGGTTGGCGGCCCCGGTGGAAGTGGCAGGTCTGGTCGGTTGTCCCTCACGAGTTTCAGCAGCGCGTCACCCGCCAGTTTGAGCGACACCGCAACGGCCGCACTGGCCACCCCAAGGTCAAGGTGGCTGACGTATTGCTGCACCCCCGGCAGGTAGACCAGCGCCATCGCCGAGAGGGAATAGGTTGCATTCCGCCACGCGGCCCGCTTGTCCTCCAGGCTGAGCGGCCAGCCCGCCCTGGCCCGCAGTGCCACATCTCCCAGGATCAGACCGACAGCCGTGACCAGTGGGGCATAGATCCCCACGTCCGGTTCGCCCAGCGTAATGAGCCACGCGGACACGAAAGCGGCCAGGGCAATCACGCCTTTGGCAGCCAGTGACCGCAGGTCGGTCCAGTCGAGTTGAAAGGCCCGAGAATCGTAAGATTCAATCTTCATTTTCACTGCACCTGCACGGTGTGGATGCGATACTCAAAATTGGCTGTGCCCGACCGCTCGAACTCGCGGTTCGCCACGGGCTGCACCTCGTAGACTTCGGTTCCATCTGTGATTCGGTCGAACTGCTGCGGCTCGTGCGGCTGCCCTGCCAGGACGAGATCCGCCACGAGGATCAGGTAGTCCCGTTGCCGCTGCGTGACGACGAATCCTTCGACCGTGGCGTTCTCCACCACTGTCTGCCCGACCACTGCCCGGACCGTCGCCGACTTCGAACCGCTGGCGTACAGGACACTGCGGCCGGCCAGTTGATTGACCGTCGTCAGTGCCCCCTGCAATGCCAGCTCGAACGGGTCCACGGCTCACTCCGCGACGATGGCGACCAGCCCGTTTGGCTGGGTCTCGACCTGCTGAACATGGAACGTGCGTTCCTGGCCGTCGATCACCTCGCGGATTTCGTCGCCAGCCTGCGGAACGACAGGCTTGCTGTCCAGTTCCAGGCCGGCAGGGTCGACGGTGTATTCCCGTAGATCCCCCGCCGGTTCCACGGTTGCCGCCACGCGAACACTGTGGTTCCCGCGGCCGAAATAGATGCTTGTATTCATGGCGTGATTCATCAAAGAGGCGAACAGGCCGGGCCCACAGCGAACCCGGCGGGTTGGATCAGAACAGGAGTTCGGCGGTCATGGACTTGGCGGCCGCACTGTCCGAAGCGGAGTTCGTCGCCCGGACACGGATGTACCGTTCCACGTCGACCGGCAGCCGGACTTGGATCGTTGCCGCAGCCGCTCCGACACCGCCGGCCCCGGTCTGAACGATCACGTCCGGATAGATGACCGTGGGCGAGCCGAACGCCACATCGTCATCCATCTGAACGCTGTATTTCATCGTGCTGGCGTTGGCCAACTCGCCCACAGCCAGCAGCGGAGCGCTGATCTTCAGTTCGACATTGGCCAGATGGTCACCCTTGGTGCCATGCCCCAGGTCGAATCCGTCTGTGTAGACGGACGACGCCCCGGCCGGCAGCGCCTTGGTGGCGATCAACTGTGCGTCTTTGAGCAGAAAACCCATGATTGAATCCCCGTGGGGTTGAGGTCTTTTGAAGCAACGGGAGCCTGATCAGCCTCTACCCGCCGCCGTCACCGATCACGCAATCGCTTCGGTGTCCAGGATGCTGTCCGTGGGATGGATCGGGATCCCAAACGACTCCGTGGGGATCGGTGCGGGAGCGCCAGTCACGTTGGTTGCCGTGCGGGACTGCTGAAGTTGCTTCAGCGACCGGCGGGAACAGAGCAGGAATTCCGGCTTCTGACCGACCGGGAACAGGGCCAGCAGTTCGCTGATCTTGGCGTCCGTCAGGCCCTTGCCGCTGTCTGCTGTCAGGTTCTTGATCCGGCCGCACGCGTATTTGCTGCCAACCTGCAATCCGATCCGGCAAAGGATTTCCTGCATGTAGGCGGTGTACTTGTTACCGCTGCCGTCAGTCACGGGGATCTTCGCCACGTCCTCCATCTGCAGATTGCCGTTGTTGCCAGCAACCCAGATGGTCTGCTGCACGCCAACCCGCACACCCCAGCATGAACTGCCCGTGTTGGCAGTCGTGCCAGTGGCGTCGTAGACCATGGTGGAGTGAACAGAATCCACCAGTCCGGGATTGCCCTTCGCATCGCCACCGGTGCCACGCCCGTAATAGAACGTGCTGCCCAGCAGGATCATGGAGGCTTCGAGCTGAGCCGCCGCCTCCAGGGCGATCCAGGCCGCCGCCCCGTCCTCGTAGGCGTCAGCGACTGCCACGTCGCATTCCCACCGAGGGTTCAGAATGAACGCCTCGATCAGGCGTTCCTCAAAGGTCGACTTGGTTGCCGCGGCTCCTTCGTTCGCACTGCGGAATGCGACCGTGGGGAGCGTGGTCCGGACGAGGGTTTTGTAATTGATGCCCTTGATGGGGCGCATGGGCACCATCTGCACTTCCGGGTGCGCCCGCTGAACTTCCTCGATGATGCCGGCAATCGCGTCATGGCCGTTGGCCTTTGCGATGTCGAGCAGTGTGGTAACAGCCATGATTGACCCTTCGTTGAAACTGGCGTTGGAGAAAACCCGTCACTTCAAACCCGAGGGGTTGCCCCCGTCGCTCACTTCTTTGGAATCTTGATCCCCGCCGCGAATTTGGCCTGGCCGTCTGACAGCCCGGCAAACTTGATCGGCTCCGGTGGCTTCACGCCGCCCGACACAGCCGTCATCTCGCCGCGCGGCTTCTTGTTGGCCTTCGCCGACAACTCCGCGTTCTCGGCCTTCAGGCGTTCGTTCTTCGCCTTCAACCGATCGGCATACTTGGACTGCGCCTGCTCGAACGTGAGCCCCTGCGCGAACCACTTCCCGCCGATCGTGCCGAAGGCCTTCAGGAACTTCTGGCCGTCCTCAGGCTTCGCCGCAGACTTCTCGGCCTTCTTCCCGCCCTGTGTGAAGGTGACGGGAACGCCCTTTTCCTTCGTGCTGAACTGGACCATCGTGCCCCCGTCCTGGCCGTAGGGGCACAGAGCCACGCCACGCAGCGGCCATTCGCGGATGACAGTCAGAGGCCCGGAGAACTGGCGGCCGTTGACTTCCGTGACGTACCCTTCGGGGATCTCTTCGACCTTGATCCCGTCGCCGCCGAAGAAGATGCTGGCTTGGTAGGGGATGCCCTCCTTCCCCTTGGCAAACACTTCCGCGGCCCGGTCGGATGGCTTCAGGCTGACCAGGTTCCCCGCGATCGAAAGACCATCGGCCCCGACGTTGAACTTGTCCGCTTTGCCGATGATTTCGTTGCTGTTATGGCAGTAGTCCAGTGGGATCGACGGCCCCACCTTCATGCCGCTGAAGTCGTGGATTACATTCCCCCACCAGAAATGTTCCGTGGGATTGGCGGTGCGAGCCAGGATGCTGACGGGTGCGTTGAACTCTTTGTCGCTGTCCTTCGCCTTGGATTCGTCGTCATCCATTTCAGCGTCGGACTTCTCGCCGTCGGCCTTGTCTTTGTCCGCGCCGTCTTCGTCATCGTCGTCCAGTTCGTCTTTGGACGCGTCGTCATCGTCCATTTCATCCGTGTCGGACTTCTCGCCGTCCGCGAATTTGGCAGCCTTTTTGGGTGGACGGCCGAAGGTGCAGGCTGCGAAGAACGAGAGCGCAGCCGCGGGAATGTTCTTTGTTTTGGTGCTCATTTCGCTGCGACTCCAGGAATCAATGCGTTCAGTGGGTTTGCCGACAGTGGCAGCCCGGCGGCTTCGAAAACCTTCTTCTCCTGCGCCTGCTCGCGCACAACATCGCGCCAGTCAATGCCCTGTTCACGCAGAATACGCGTGCGGCTTGTGAGCCCCGCCCCGAGTGCGGCAATGCCGGCCTGCACCTCATTCAGAGGGTCGATCCACGGCAGCCCGGTCGGGATCCACTCGAAGCGGATGTCTTCCGGCTTAACGTCGATCTCGCCGTCTTCGATCGCGATCATCAACCGCCAGAACGTCAGTTCGTCCAGCAAATCGTTGTTGTCGGACCGCTTGTCCTGAGCCGACATTTCGTACTGCAACAGAGCCTGACGCGCCCCTGAATAGTTCGCGTAATTCTCTGCATAAAAACTGAACGGCAGATCCAGCGCCTTCATGCTGACGCTGATCATAATTTGGCTGAAGTTCTGGAACTGATCAGACGGCGATGACGACTCCAGAAACTCGGCCCGGTCATTTGGGTCCAGGTCCAGAATCTGCGGACCGGCCCCCAGGTCGATCTTGTATCGCGGGCCCTCGTCCTCAGTGGTCGCCTCTTCGTCCTCTTCCTCTTCGTCGTCTTCAACCTCGCTTTCAGCGTTCAGATCGCTGAGGGTCCCCAGGCTGTCCGACGATTCGCGGAAGATGGACAAGGCAAACATCTGCTGGACCTTGGCCTTGGCCAGTGCCAGGTCAAAGCCCTCGTAGGTATCCCGCAACGTGTTCAGCGCTGGTGCGAACGGACTGATTCCCCGCGTCTGGTCAACACGGTCAAAGTATCCATGCAGGATCATGTTCTCGGCGGGCACCATCCGCTCGAAAATCATGGCGGACGAACCGCCGATTTGGTCGTACTGCTTCAGCCGCTTGCAAACGCAGTAGGCAATCGCCTTGTTTGCGTCGTCCGTCTGCACGCCATGCAGTAGCGGCATTGGACCGGTAAACCCCGGAATGCCCCCGTCCGGCGTGCGGATCCGGTCCCCCTCGATCGCCTGCAGCCGCCCGTCGTTCAGCTTGATAATCCCTATGTCACCGTCGACCGTGCGGCGACACTCGGCCAGCCGAATCAGCCGCCGCAGCGGATGTCGCCCCGCCACGTCGCAGTTCTTCGCCTTCGACCAGTTGCGGATAAAGGCTTCGACAATGTTGTCTACCCGGTCCGAACCGGAGCATGACCGAAACGTGAACGTGCTGACATAGTCCAGATGCTTCCGGATCATCCACGCTGCGAGCGAGAAGTTACGCGGGATGTCCCGAGCCGCGCTGAGCAGCTTCCGCCGCTCGATGTTCGTAAGCTCGGCGTCCTCGCTGCGGAGAATGCCGTCCGGAGCTTTCCGTTTGTTCTTCGACGTTGTGGCGTCGTATTTGAATTGTGCCCGGCGGTTCCCGGACAGCTCCCGCCACGCGGCCTTCATCGCATTGAGCACTCGGGAGGTCATACATCCCCCCGAATGTAAACTTGAGCCACGCGCGGCCGGCTGCCGTTTGACCTGGCCAGCTTTCGCTTCCAATAGTCGTACTGCTTGGTGAGATCGGCGTAGGAAACCGAACGCCCGTCAACGGTCACGGACTGGACACCGACGTTTGCCGCAAGCAACGTCTCCAGTTTCGTAACCATCGTCTGAGCGAACGCGTCAGCCATGAAAACCAGAAGCCCATGCAGAGGATTGCGGCCCCCGCATGGGCTTCTTATTTTTAGGCTGATCAGGCCGTTATGTGGTCGATTCTAAATCGCTGCGGTGGGTGATCAAGCCCTTTACGCAGCACGCGACCAGAATAAATTCGGATCCCGAATTATTTTTCGTAGGTCCGGTCAATTCGCGCCTGCCCACAGGCCTTGCAACAGGTCCTGCGCCGGACGATCTTCGTAAACGCGATCTCTCTCCCGGTCGCTGGGTCGGTTCGTGTGCCCTGGCACTCCTGTTGAGTTGTGCCCTCATAAGGCGTCCGGTCCGTGCTTCCGCAGTTCTGGCAGCGGGACAGTTCAACCGTCACGTCGATTTTGCTCACAGTAGATTTTCCTGGCGGTCTCCCGCGTTGCTTGGTACTCATTCCGCCCCCATCGTATATGCGCCGCCGCGACGTGTTTTAGGCTTCCGCTTCTTCTTGGATTTCTTCGCCGTCGTCTGGCCGACATGAACCTTGAGCCCAATTAAAGCCCCAGCCACGCACGCCCCAGTAGCTCCGTCCAGCCAGTGATTGTCCGGCTTGTTCGGCGGGTGAACCCACTCCTCCAGCGTGCGGCCGTTGCCGGCGGTCTGGATCGGAACTTCGGCCGTCAGATGCTGGGCGAACAGCTTGTGTTCGATCGGCTTGTCACCGTACAGGGACAGGCAACCAGAGTCGCCGATCGCCGCGCGGAGTCGGTTCATCAGGAATGTCTTCCAGGCGTTGGCGTCATAGTTGACGTGGCGGCCGGCAGTACTCGGCGGGCTCACGATCACGTTCGGGATAATGATCATGCCAGGCTTCGGGTCGTATTCGTGCAGCGGCTTGTTCCTCGCTCCGACGTACTTGCCGTGGCTCGGCATCAGGATTGCCTTGAACTTCGACCGACGGCAGAACTCGTAAATCTCCTTCGTCCACTTGCCGGCGTCGACCAGCGCCCGGGACACCGACATTTCTCCGCCACCTTCATGCTCCAGGGGAGTCCCCAGCACTTCCTCAGTGCAGGCCTGCAGCGCGGCGATGATCCGGGCCTCGACGCCACCGGTCTTGATCACGGACGAAATCGGCACCGGTGGATCACGCTGCAGGAAGTGGGAGCGCTTCTGGTCGGGCCATGTGCCGTAGTCCGTGAAGACACCGGTGAACCCGTCCACGAGGGCCATCCGGACCCAAAAAATGATCTCCTGATGCACGTCGAAGAATGCCGTCAGGTGTGTGGCCCAAACGGGCACCAGGCTGCGCGGGATACCGCTGACCTTGTTCATCACCTGGCTTTCAGTCAGCGGCGGGCTTTCCGTGAGCAGAAGCTTCTTCTCGACAGGCTTGCCTTGGGCCTCCGTGGAGAACACTTCTTCGCCCTTGTCAAACAGATAGTTGTACGCGTGCTGCACCGCCGACACTTCAACCTTCGGATTGAAGCAGCTCTGCCAGGACACTTCGCAACCGGCGTCCATCACCTGGCGGTTCGCGACGTACAGTTCGTGAGCCTTCTTCCACGCGCGCTGCCGGTCCCCGACCTTCTCTTTGTCGTAGGACATGAAGATGCGTTCGTATTCCCGCCACAGCGTCTCGTGAGCATCAGCCCACCGCTTGACCATCGGGATGACACGACCCTCCCAACCGGGGCTCTTCTCCGGATCCAGGAGCGAATGCATCACGCAGCCGTTGTTCATCACGGTGCCGTTGCAGATGATCGCCAGTGAGCTGCGGTGTCCCCCGAGGTTGCCGATGCTGGCGTTGATCACCTTCAGTCGCTTGGCGGTCTGCAGGGGTTGCTCCGCGCTCATTGGCGTCTGCGGGTCGTCGATCAGGATTGCATCCGGACGCTGGTTCACCCCGTCGCAGTGCCGCTTGTATTTCATCCCCAACAGTGCCGCCAGGATGCCACGGGTCTCGATCTTGGCTTCGCTGCAGAGGGTATAGCCTTGATCGTCAATCGGGATGTGCTTCGCCGCGGCCTCATCCTTGCCCAGCCGGATCGCCGGGAACACGACAGACCCGGAAAGCCACCTGATGTGTGTCAACTCTTCGTTGTGGCTCTGGCTGTGGGCTCCCTGATGGTTGCCGGCCAGCAGGCGGAATGCGTGGCAGACCTCCGGGAAATCCTCCATCAGCAGATCGTTGTCGATCAGGTCGTTCTGGATGCTGGCGATGCTGTCCTTGGCCAGCGGTCCGGTGGCAGCGAACAGCGGGAAGTATCGCTTGTGGGCATAGACCGTGGACCAGATCACGGTGTTTTCGGCCGCCGAACTCTTGCCGGCCCCGCGATAGAACACGTTGGCAAACTTGCCCCCGCTCCCGCCGGTCAGGATGTTCTGCGTGCGGGTGATGAACTCGATGTGGTCGTCGCCGAACGGGCTCAGGCCGGTGGAGTTCGGGAAATAGATCTGCAGGAACAGCGGAAGATCCAGCCGGCACGCCTCGCGCCGGTCCGGATCCACCACGGCCGGAATCTCGCCGATGTCCGCCGCCTTCCGGTGGATCTCACGCGAACGCTTCGCCATCCGCACACGATGGGCGTCGCCAGGATCAACAAGCGCAACCTGCGGAGTTTCGTCGAAGGATTCGAGTTTCATTCACCACCGAAAGAAAGACACACGCAATTTGCGACTGTTCCCTGTGTACTCAAAAAGATGTCAACTCGCCGGGAGGACCCAATTCAAGTTGATTCGCCGATTTCTCCGCTTGCGTCCTGGCCGGAAAATGGCGGGTGAGCAAAGCCCTCATAAACCAATCTGTGTTCTGGGTGCCGTGTGAGCCATCCGCACTCCACCAGCATGTCCACGAATTCCGCTGGGCTTGGAGGCTCGATCGCTTCACCAGGGCAGCCCATGTCCCTGAGGTCGCAGGCCCTTGCGATGTCCTTGTCTGTCCACTTCCCGATACGACCGTCAGGCGCGTACGTTCGTTGAAAGTTCTCCAGCAGCATCAGAATCCCGATGGCATGACCCGTAGCGATGCTCAGCCTGTCGGCAAGGTTGTCAGTTGCTGGATGGTGGATGAAGCGGCAGCGGTTCATTTGGCCTTGCTGCTGGCACTCTTCGTCTGGCCCGTCCCAGTCGTCGCTGTAGTAGTTTTCGCCACCGTCAATCATGAAGTGCCCGAGCGTGTTCTTCCCGACTTCGACCACCTTCTGGTGCGCTGCGTCGTCTTTGACCACAGTTGAGTTCAGCACCACGTTGATGATGCAGGCCTTCGAATCGAAGAACGCCTCTGTGACATAGCCGTTCACGCCGGCCTTGGCCGAAGCTTCCGCGAACGCCAGCAGCCTGATCATCTCGTCGCACTGGCTGTATCTGGAAAAGCAGCTAATGCCGAATGCCTTGACAGTCGCCGGAACGATCTGTTCGGACTTCTCTGCGAACCAATTCTGTTGCGTCATGCTGTTTCCTTTGATGGAGTTGCGTTTATCAGGCAGCCAGCTTGCGTTGACTCTCGTAGGCTACCCGTGAATCCTTGGGGTTCCGATCAGCATCAAAAGCTGGTTGATGTGCCTGCCTGTCACCCATCGCTTTTCTGTGAGGTGTAGTAACCACTCCAGAATGCGGCCTTTGGTTCTCAGTTCCCGCTTCTCGAACGTGTATTCGGTATCTGAAAAGCGGTCCGACATGATGATCTCGCCATTCTCTTCCCGCGCCAGAGGGGCTTCATCAAATGGGATGGCACACAACTCCGCAGAGTTGATGAACTCAAGACGGGGCTGAATCACGTGCAGCGCCTCACTGTGGCTCATCCCAAGCAAAACCAGCATGCCGTATCGCTCGGCGTACCCAACGTTGTCCCGTTCGACCTCGATGTCTTCATACCGGCCAACTCCCATGTTGAGCTTTTTCGCGGCATCGTGGATCGTCAAACCGGAAACCTCGCGATGGATCTTCAGCCACTGTGCGAATCGCTTCATGTGATTTCTCCGAATAGAAGTTGCTTCAAAGGAACCTTTCCAGGTTTCCCATACCCTCCAACGGCATAAATGGGGATTCCCATTCCTTCGGGGAGTAGCTGGAGGTCTCTGGCGTCCACAAGAGACTGACCTCCCCCAGCATCCCGTTACGCTGCTTGGCCACCTGAAGCCTTCCCACATTCTCCGCGGCGGACTGGTCGGTCCTCCATGGCTGATCAAGCAGCATGATCAAATCGCCGTCCTGCTCAATCGCGCCGCTTTCGCGCAGGTCGCTAAGCTTCGGCTTCTTGTCTTTGTCGCCACGCCTTTCCACCTCGCGGTTAAGCTGCACGAGGCACAGGATTGCAATGTCCAGATCCTTCGCAATCTGCTTCAGCCCGTAGGTCGTCTTGGCAACTTGCCGCTCCCGACTATCCCTGTCGCCTTTCTCTGGCTGAATAAAACCCAAATAGTCGACAATTACCAGCTTGATTTTTGATCGGCGCTTGTGAATCCGGCATGACGCTGCGATCTTCGCAAGCGTGTTAGCTCGATCGTCAATCAGGGCGGGAATCGTGTTCAACTCAGTTAGTGAATCCGAAACCATTTGGTGCTGCTCGTTCGTCAGAGCCCGCTTGCGAATGTCCATCAGAGGAACTTTCGACACGAACGACACGAACCGGCGGAACAGCGACTTGCGGTTCATTTCAATGGAAATGAACAGGTTTGGATGCCCCATGCGTGCCGCAAAAACCGAAAACGCCACGGCCAGCGACGTTTTTCCAACACTTGTTCGAGCCCCAAGTAGCGCCAAGTCCGTTGGCTGCCACCCGTGGGTCAAGTCATCCAGGTCACGGAACCCGGTTGGAATGCCGATCGGGTCAGTTGAATTCAGTTCGGCATAAAACTCCGCAGCATCGTCAACGCAAGTTTTCAACTCCGCGTTGCTCATCTGGGACAGAATTCCCATCAGCGCGGAATCAGTCTCTTGAATGATCTCCGCTGGGTCTGCACGCTTCCTGATGCAGCCTTTGGCGTTGCTCGTCGCCAGGTCGATCATCCGCAGTGCGGCCGTCCTGCGGATTTCCTTTGCGTAGTGCGTCCAATGCTCCGTGTAGCCAACACACTCGACCAATTCACGGAGATAGTCGATCCCACCCACTTCCCTGAGTTCATTCGTGGTCTCAAGTTCAGTTGCAATCAGGCTGGCATCATAGGCGTTCTCGGAGTGCCGGGCCCGGACACGCCGCATAGCCTTGTAGATCCGCCGGTGAGCATCGTGATAAAAATACTCATCCTGCATCTCCGCATCGACCAGGTCCATCAAGTCGTTGAGGATAAAAATGCACCCAAGCAGCGCGCGCTCGGAATCCATTGACCGCGGCGGGTACTCTTCGGGGTCAGGTTGAACTGGCAGTTCATCCCGCATCGTGACCGGCCTCCTTCAACATATTTCGGTACGACTCCCATTTGCAGGTGATGAACTTGCACCGCTCACGCAGTCGGTCCGCAATCGGCTCCCCCAGGATGCCGCGAACCGTTTGATCGCCGACCGCGTTCAGCGTGACGATCGTAGACAGGCGGTGTCGGTACCGCTGATCCACGATGTAGAACAACGCCGAAGCCAGCACTGGCGTCAGCTCTGTCCCCGAGGGGCACGGATCGCTGATACCCAGGATTCCACGGCCGCAGTAGGCCTGCAGCATGCGCTCCTGGCTCTCCTGTCGCGACCACAACTTGCTCGACAGCGCGGCCCCATCGACCCACGCCACGGGAATGTCTCGAGCCACGGCTGCGCGCATTGTGGCGACCAGCAAGTGATCCTTCCCGGTGCCGACGCTTCCAACCAGCACGAGGCCACGGCCGACTTTTGCCATCGCTTCAATGTTGTCCGCGAAGACGCTGGACGCCTTCATGGCAGCTTCCTGCTTTTGGCAGTGAACCCGGTAGTTCGCGAAGTTGCAGCCGGCGTAGGCAATTCCGATGTGGCCAACCAAATCGCGCCATGCAACACCGCGCCGCATTGCTTTTCGTCGCTCGGCGGCTGCGATGGACTCTTCGGCGGTGATGATCATGATTCAAAACTCCACGTCTGCGGTGTCGTTCGGGTCGAAGGCACCAGGTTTCAGGCCCGATTTCTTGGCACCACGCGGAACGACGAAGTAATTTGCGTCCACCACGCCATCAACGAATTTCTTGCCAATGAATGTTCCGATCGGCACTACATCCGAGTCGAAACCCTTCAAGGGGAATTTGCGAAGGCATTCCCCCCATCGCCAGTTCGGGTCATTCAAGCGGTCAACGAGTGCGTCCCATGAAGTTTTGCCGAGCCGACTGAATGGCTTTGCGCCAGGTGTCGAATTCCAAATCTTGCACCACTCGGCCAGTTGCCCGGATGGCGGTATCGAGAGATCCGCCGGCATACCTTGGAGGTTGAATTGTTTGGCTGGCAACCCATGGTCTCCGATTTCGAAGGCGACCCCCTCTGCGCGCGTATGGGTAGTAGGTATGGTATAGGAAGAAGGTTCCCCCCGATCTTCCCCCCGATCTTCACCGTTTTTCGGATATGATAGGGGGGATGATCCGTCGCTGACCTTCCCCCCTATCTCCCCCCCGACCTTATCCGTTTTTCGGATATGATCATCTGTGTTATCTTCCCCCCGATCTTCACCGTTTTTCGGATATGATTCTTCGTCAGGTGCTTCGTCGAATGGCTCATCCGGGATCCGCTCCAGTCCAGCCGGAATGCAGGCCCAGTACTTGCCTGGCGCGCGTCGATCCTTGCCGTCTTGATAGGTCAGCCAGCCAGCCGAAACAGCCTTGTCCCTGGCCTTGTTTAGGGTTTCCCATTTAGAGACCCCAAGCATGCCCATGATGACGACATTAAAGAATGTCGCTGGCCCCTTGTGCCGCTTCACGTCTTGGTAGGCGGCAACAATGCAGCACAACGCCATCGCGACCGGTCCGATATCCTCGCCGGCCCCGGACTTTGCCAAGAGCCGCGTGTAGCGGAGCGCGTAGATTCCCCCTCGCTTATCAGCCACTGCAGCCCGTCCTCAAGGCCCTGACAGGCCGGACAGCCCGATGCTGGCCGGCGGTTCCGTCCCACCTCAGACTGCACCCTGCTTGGCTTCGCGCTTGGTGCGGAAGTAGTGCATCACGGCGTCCACGAACACATCGTTGATGTGGTGTTTGGGCTTGTGGCGACCGACGTACGCAGCCACAAACGGCATGTCAGGCGACTTCGGTTGCGTCCCGAGCTTGTAGAACGCGAAGATCTCGCGCAGCACCCCGTGTTCGATGTCTGCGGGCTCGATCGCCTGAACAACCCGTTCGCGGTAGTGAGCGACTCTCAGGATGATGTGCAGAAGGTCCCGTTCGAAGATGTTCTGAATCGTGACCGGGCCGCTGAAGATCGAATCCTCGTCGTCTGGATGTGGT
Source organism: Planctomycetaceae bacterium (assembly GCA_021732845.1). Taxonomy (GTDB): domain Bacteria; phylum Planctomycetota; class Planctomycetia; order Planctomycetales; family Planctomycetaceae; genus JAKFUF01. Next base: position 46,652 of record JAKFUF010000018.1, read on the forward strand.
GCCGACACCCTCTTGCGGTGAAACTCAGTGGCGGCCCGCAGTCGCTCTTTGGCATCGCCGTTTGGTTTGAGCGAATCGATGGTCTTTCTGGCCCACGCCGCATTCTTCGCCTTGTTTTTGGCGATACTCTGTTCCACCGAGTCAATTAGCCCCTGATCGCGGTTGGGGCTGTCGGGGTCGATCCGTTGGAGGAAAATTTCCAGCACTTGCTGCAGCCATCTGTTCGGGGCGCGCTTCAGTTCCTCTATGATGGTGGCGACGTGGATCAGGTCCGCTAAGGCCCACGGCCAGTACATGCACACCGGAATTTTGACGCCCACAGCTTTCGCCGAGCCCATGGTGTTCTCCAGCAGGCCGTTGAAGGCCTTGACCTGCTCACGCGTCGCACCATTGTCAGCATCGGGCCTGGAGGGACCGGGCATCGCGATGAAGTCGAAGGCGGCCTTCAGATTTGCCTTTGCCAGGATCTCTTTATTGGACTCGCTCGCCGGCTCTGGTGCTGGCTTATCCCGCCCTTCCACCGCGATGTAGCAGTGGTTATTCACCTTGAGTTTGTTCGCAGTTGACGTGGAGGCCACGAAGGTTGCGTCGTGGCAACCCAGCTCCACCATCCGCAGATTGACGTGTGTGCCGTTGACGTTGAGGCGAATATTCCCGCCGACTCTCACGGTAAACTTGTTTTCTTCAGCCTTCCGGCGACGCTCGAAAAAACTGGTCACATGCCGCACGAGGTCATCGGTGATGTGAACGCTTCCGGCGTAATCAACGCAGTATCTGGCCAGATCCTTTAGCGGTTCGTCATTGATCTCGACCAGCACGTTTTCCAGGCTCACCGGAATGTGTCGCTCGTGAATGTCGCCGATGATCTCCCGCAGGGCCCGCAGGTGTTTGTTCCGCGTTTCGACCGGCGGAATTTCGGAAAGCGTCGTTGTCGTGGCGTTCGGGTCCGTCAGCTCGATCGCCACCAAATCGCGCTCAGCGCGGTCATCAGCAGTCGGACTCTTCGGGAAATAGGCCGGACTATCCATCATGAGTTTTCCACCTTCGTTGAGGCTTGAGTAAGCGCACCAGTACCACAGAATGGATCGATAACTTCAGAAGTGCCTGGCGGTCGCTAACGTGCGACGCGCAGTTTCGGGCCGCCAGATTTGATGACTTCCCACTTCGACCGCGGCGGGCATCCGGCTGTCACCCAATCGCGGATTTCCTGCACAACCCACCGCTTGCACCTGCCCAGTTTCAAGCCCATCGGCAACTTGCCGGCCACGTCCAGGCGCGCCGCGTGGCGTTTGCTGCACGCCAGCATCACGGCCAGGCCATCCATGTCGACAAGTTCAGCGGATGGCGTCGCGGTGGTCATGGCGTGGATAGTCACTGGTGGCGGAACGCTTGATCAGACGACGGCGGGCTTGTTCTTGGCGTTGCGGCGGACCCGTGGGCCCGAGAAGTACGAAACGATCTTCTCGACGTGTTCGCTGGAAAATTCGAACACCCGCATCCCGTTTAGTGGTGGCCTAGGGATTCTCCCCGTGCCGATGGCGTAGCGGATTTGGTTCGGGTCAATCTTCACGCCTCTTGACTCGGCTTCCCGAATTACTTCATGCATGACCATCTTTCTGCTCCATCATGGTTATGAAACTAACTTCTGGGTTGATCACATAATCGCAATGCGCAGCGGACTGTCAAACCCGCCACTGTCCACAACTGTTCGCCAGCGTTCACTATGCAACATGCTGCAACACGCAACTTGACATAGATTAACACTAGTGGAAGAGTCGCATTTCAAATCTCTGACAGGACTTAGCTGCGGAACTCACTGTTTGCCACAATAAAGTTGTGGAATTTTTGATGGATTGTCTGTTCCGTTTTTCCCGCTTAGTTCTGCTTGGTTTCGCTTGTTTCTTATTCTCTCTGTTTCTTCCTGTATTTCCCGGTCCTTTAGCGTGCTGTGGTGCCCTTTAATGCCCGTTAGTGCCCCCTGAGGCGCAGCGCGATCAACGTATTCGGCCAAGAGGTGTTGGCCGTGGGTCGAGAGGTGTTGGCCGTGGGTCGAGAGGCGGCTTGGCGATGGTCATGAAAAAAGCCCGTCGTGGGAACAACCGACGTGAGCGGGCAATGCAGCCATTTCTGGGCGCACGGACCCCGCACATATCAGTCGGTCTCACGACGGGCCTTTGAGGACCACTCATGCCGATGAGAAGCGACTAGCCACCAGAAGCGACTTCCGACAGGCCTGCAAGGACCTTCAACGCCAGACAGCTCGATGCTTCAGTGGAGCAACCTACGGTTATCGCATTGCGATACGAACAGGCGCTTGGATAGTGCAGGCATTTTGCATTGCCGTGATTGAAACGTCAAGAACCGTGGCGCGGATTTCACTCCGTTTGGATCAACGCCATAACCGCACGGCGGATCGCCGGTGGCAGATCGGGCCACACACCCATGACCTGTTGCAGGTCTGGGAATGACTGGAGATGACGGCAAAAACGGTCCATAGAACGGACCATGTCTTCGTCAGTCGTCGTAACCTGCTGACCGGTAATGCTGTTGGGAGGAATGTCGTCAGGTCTTGAAAACCGGAGTAGGTGCAAGCCTACCTAGGGTTCGAATCCCTATCTCTCCGCTTGAAAACCCACGAGAAACACCGTGTTTCCCGTGGGGTTTCTCGTTTTTTGCGGGTTGCATTCCCGCCTTTGCCCCCGCATTCCCGTTGCCATCCGGTGACGCTTTGGGACATGAAATGCCACCAGTTTGTCCCAAATCGCGCCCCAGGTTGAGCCCTGGCAGCTTCTCCACTTCCTTGTGCTGATCCGCGAGTTCAATGTGCGTGTAGCGGGCGGCGGTCAAAACTGGGGTCGAGTGCCGGGCCAGTTTTTGGGCGTTGATCAGCGGCACGCCGTTCCGGCTCAGGTTCGTGATATATGTGTGCCTGAGGGCATGGAAGTCGGCGAAAAGCCCGTCTGCATCCATGTACTCGACCCCGGCGGCTTTCAGGTCGACCTGCAGCATCTTCCCGGCGACCCGGTTAGCAGCCCATCGCCCCGGCCAGAGGTCACCCTTTTTCCCGCTCAGCCACGCCCGCGAAGCTTCGAGGATGTCAGAGGGAAGCGGCAGTACGTCCAGGCGCCGCCGCTTTGAGTACCCGGCCTTCACCTTCACTGTCGGCGGGTTGGTCTCCAGCGACATGCTTCGGTCATTCATGGACGCGAGTTCCGACGCCCGCAGTCCCGTCGACAGGGCCATCACGTAGAGCATGTGCCGGTCCTCGGCTGGCATGCCCAGAACGCTCCCACCCGAAAGCGTGGCCTTCAGCAACTTCGCCACCTCGTTATCCGACAGTGCCCGCCGGTCGTGCCGGCGGTCGACCGCGACGTTCAGCATTTCCAGATGGACGAGTTTGTCCTCGCGAATGTGCTTGTGCCGAGCTGCCCACCGGCTGAACTGCTTGATCGCCCGCAAGTAGTGGTTCGACGTCTGGACGCTGATCCCCCTCTTGTTTTTCTTCTTCCCCTTCGGTTCTTTCCGCTGCTTGGCGAGCCATTCCTCGACCTTCACTGGGTCGATGTCATTGGCGTAGTCGAACCCGCAGCCTTTGCAAAGCCGTTCGCACCGCCCGGCCACAAGGCCGACCTGTTCGTCGCTCACGTCCTTGTTTGTCAGGGCGGAGCGGAAGGCTTTCAGATCTTCTTCGATCGCCCTCTCAACCTTGGGCGCTTCGGCAAGCCCCCTGCGGATCAGGTCGGCTTCATACTCCCGCTTGGTAGCCAGTTGGAGAGTTGCGGCCTTGTCGGTGAATCCCGCTTCCTTCTGCCACTTTCCTTCCGGGTTCTTGAAGCGTGCGTACCAGATTTTGCCGCGACGAAAGACGTTCGCCATGATTCTGCCTTTGAAAAGAAGTTGCATGATTATACGCGATGTCCACCGGCGCGCCAGGTTGTCATCTGCGTTTCGATTTGTCCGGGCACCCCGCCGCGATCCAATCCCGGACGGTATCCTCATTCCAGCGGATCGAGCCGCCGATCTCCACCGGCTTGGGGAGTCTGCCCGCCGAGCGGAGCCGCCAGACCGTGCGAACTGAGACCCTGAGCAGGGCCGCCAGATCATTCACATTGAGCATCACCGGCATGTCTGAGATCATGACTTCTCCTCGGAAGGAATTGGGCGTGAGAGAGATTCAGTTTCGGCCTAGAAAACGAATGGGGCCGCCCTTGCTGCGCCGGAGAATGATCTTGGCATTTCGCGGCGACCAGAATTCGTAGCGGCATTTCAGGCAGGTCAGGTGCGGGCGGATTAATTCCGCGGTAAAGCGATATTTTTGACCGCAACGTGGGCAGAACGCCAATTTGTAGAACATCATGAACTCCTCTTTAGCAGGACACGTTGCCCGTCAGTCGAAGGTCTGCTGATTTGGGATGACCACGGAACTCCTACCGCTCCAGCCCTCGATCACGCTCGTCGCGGTTCTGCGTGCGGGTCTCTGCCTGGCGTAGAGACTGCTGCAAAGGCGAAGCGTCTTTCTCTTCCTCGAATGCCGGTGCGACGGACTGGCGCCGGGACTCAGCAATCTCGCCGGGAGTCATTGTTCCATAGAGGCCTAACTCAGGCTGTTGAGCCACATTAGAATCGTTATAGAGCGCCCCGCGCACTTCGCGGAGCCCTTGCCTGAGCATGGCTTGTGCATGTCCTTCTCCGATCTTTCCGCCTTGCTGTTCGTTGGCCATGATGTTCTGCTCCGGGATGGGGAAGTGAAGCCTGACGAGCACAGGTTGAATGCCCGACGGGAGAACGCTTGGATTGGGTTTAGCGACGTAGGTGGTGCCGGAGGTTGTCGCCATGATCATGGTTCATTGCGCGAACCTGCGAGCCCCGGTGCATCTGATCGAACATGGCGTCCTGCATGTCCAAAAGCTTGATCCTGTCCAGCTGGTTCATCATGCGGCCTTTGATATAAAGAGCGAATCCCGCGGCCAGGATGAACGTGCCGAGGGCTCGGTCCTGGGAGATAAACACAGCACCCCCGAGCATGACCAGGAATGGTTCAATCCAGATTTTGAAACAGGATTCGTCAAAGCGTGTGTTTCCGGTGGCAAGGATTGGGAACCCGCTATAAAAGGAGTGTCTGGCCACCCCCTTCCAGCGACGCCGAATTATTCCGATTCGCTGAAGCACGCAGGCGATCAGATACGCCCCGAGGAACCGGAACAGTTGGCGCGGGTCGTAATCACGCAGCAGGTACGAATGGAACGGGACCAACAGAAAGACGAGAGCTGCCTGCGATCCGAGATAGCGTTCACCGAACCCACGATGGAGGAACACCTCAACAGAGGTGGCATATGCTTGGATGACGAGCATCGTCAGGTTCATCGTGCCCCTAGCGTTGTCCCCGTTCGGGTTTGTAGCTTGCGGATGTTCCATGTGTATTCCTCATGCCCGGAAACTCGAGGTGCGAACCATCGAACAGCCGGGGACGCAGATTGTTGTACGTGTCGTTATAGATCCGGACCAGCCGTTCGCTGCGATCGGGATCGGCGAACACCCAAGAGCGGAACCGTTCCTTGATCAGTTTCTGCTTCTCACGGGCGGCGAGTGTCGCCTCCTGGTTCACCACCCGTTCCTCCCGTCGCCCGCTTTGGACGGTGTCATAGATCAGCGGGGTTTTCATGTTGAGCGCCAGCTCCAGCAAATGCGCTCCGTTCGCCCGGTCCGTGCCAAATTCCGACATTGCCGCAACCGAGTGCTCTGCCATGTAGTCGGCTTCAATGCTCCAAACGGCGTCTTTCTTGAGATGTCCCACCTGGACCGACGAGCGGGCAACCTGAAACAACTGGGCGGCAAAGGCCTGGATGTCGGATTCCGGGATCCACGGAGCCCCGAGATTGGCATCAATGTCGCCAGGCAGGACATCCTCGGGTTGCAACGCCAGGAGGGCGTCCGTGTTGCGGGCGTAGGCCGGACCGGCCGACTGGGCGGTCGCGAGCTTCGCCCGCACGTTCCCCGACAAATAGGCATCTGCCGTCTGCCAGCTTCTGGAATCAGGGTCATGAAAGATCAGATCGCCCAGTTCGGTAATCACCTGCTCTTCCGACTTGCCGTAGAGTTCTGCGATGAAGGGAAGTTCGATGGCCCCGCGCTTGTCCAGCGAGACCAGCAGCCCCTCCTCTGCCGATCCCACGGCAGTGACCTCCGGGGTCTTCCCGACGACATCCTTTTGCAGGATGGGGGCTTTTGCGGCTTTTCCCGTCACTTCGTCATAGTCCTCAAGCGACATCACCAGCATTGCATCGGGATCTTCCCGGAACTTCACGAGGTTCGGCATCCTCCGAATCACCTCGCCGACTTTGGTTTCGCTAAACGTCGTCTTGTTGATGGGGCCATAAGCGGTAACGAAATGGTCGTAGGCACGATTCAATTCACGACGGGCCGAATCCCGGTGCGTCTCTCGCCACCCCTCATTTTGCGATTGCAGGACGAGTCGGGAGCGGTCACGCAGGCCGACCAGGGCCGCAAGCCGCCTGCCCGTCATGGTGCGATCGGACGTGAGCGCGGTGCCCCCGAATGTCACCGGCAGGCTTTGCCCACCTGCCACCTGGCGGATGCTGCGGTCGCTGGCGACAAAGAAGCTGCCTTCGCCGATATGTTTTAGGGGCGGCGGCGGTGTGAAGACAGCCGTGGCCGGCGGTTCAGCGGCAACAGAAGAGATGCCTGCCTCGGGGAATTCCGGCAAATGGCCGATGGCACCCTGAAGCTGCGATGGCAGCTCTCCATTTCCAAGCAGGCTGTAGCCGGTCTCCGCTCCGTAGAGCCGGTCCTTGCGACTCCATGTTCCCAGAACCATCTCGGGATGACGCAGGAAGTACCGATTGATCGGCACATCAACACCCTCAATGGACAGCGGCGTGACGCCGAACCATTCATCATCCACATGCCAGACCGGTTCCCCAGGAACCCGTTTGCGAAGAAAGACGATATCCGTGACGACCGCCGTCCCTTCACGCTTGAAGGCATCGGACGGAAGGCGGATGGCACCGAGGAAATCGGCCTTTGCCCCCAGATGCTCACGCATGGCGGCATTTTGCTTGTCCAGGGTGAAATGCGAAGTGACCAGCGCGGCAACCCCGCCCGCCTTCAGCCCATCAATGGATTTGGCGAAAAAATAATCGTGCAGCGAGAGCTTCTGTCCCTGGTAATCGAGTTTGAGATCGGCGAACGGCACATTCCCGATGACCGCGTCGATGCGGTTTTCCGGGAGTTTTGTGTCGCGGAAATTTTCGATGCGGATGTCCTGGCCGGGATGGATTGCCCGCGCGATCCGTCCAGAAATGCTGTCCAGCTCGATGCCGATGAATCGCATCCCCTCCGGGCCACATCCCATGAAGTTGCCGATCCCACAACCGGGCTCAAGCACGGTCGCCCGCGGGGAGACACCGAGCCTGGCAAGTGCAGCATGCATCGCTTCCATCACCACCGGTGAAGTGTAAAATGCATTAAAGGTGGTCCGCTTGGCGCTGTCATACTCATCGGGTGACAGCAATGCCTCCAACTCCTCGCCCAGAACCTTCCAGCTCGCATCTTTGTAGCGACCAGTAACCGGGTCCGGAAAAAGCGACAGGGCGACGGCACCGAAGCCGGCGAACCGCCTCAGGGCCTGCTGTTCGTCGGCGGTCGCCGGACGGCGCTCATCCTCTGTTCCCTTTAGGATGCGAATGGCGGCGAGCAGGTCGCGGGCCTTGGATTTTTCGCCGCTGGCGACGGTCGAAGTCGGTTGCAGCCGTTCACCGGCCGACTCGGGAGGTCGAGCTGTTGCCGAGGTTGTCTGTTCAACAGGCGAGACCGAGATCGGTCGATCGACAGTCTGGGGAGTGTTCGGCAACGTGCCAAAGAACGGCAACGGTCGCTGGCCCCGTGATCCCCTTATTCGTGAGGAGAATGACGATCGGAAGATTTCGTCATTTCCTGGGAGGGCAGGTCGGTTCGCCCTTCCTGACGTGAGAACAAATGGTTCCTCACTTCCTCCAGCGCCAGTTCCATCGCCTCGCTCGAAATCTGGCTCGCGTCGCTGTCCGGCTTCGTCGGTATCAATCGCAGCGCCCACGCCTCGTGGCTTGCTTTCAGCTTCACAGACCATTGCTCCAGCGTCGCGAGCAGCATCTTCTCGCTCTTGAGCCGCTCCAACAGGGCCGGTTGTAGCTCCAGCAGTTCCAACATGATCGTCTTGTATTGCATGCAGGCTTCCTTCGCGTTCGATGGAGAGATTGTCAAAAGATTTCGGCCGGTCGACTCCGTCCTGGGGGAATACCAGCAGACGTTGCAGGCGGTCAGGCAGCTTTTGTTTCATGGCAGGAACATGGATTGATCATGATTCCCACCCTTAATTCAAATCTGATTTACGCGCAATATTTATCTATTCCTTCACTTCCGGTTGCCAAGAGCGTCAATACGCGCTATGTCGATTCTGCCAAACAACCTGAGAAGGAGTACACATATGGGCAGATCACGGAAAACAGGGGTTCCATCCGAGCCAGCCACAGAAGTGGCTGACGGGGACAAACCGGCCACCAATGAAACGCCAGCGGAAAGCAAGCTCACCCTGGCCGAGGCCAAGCTGCAGCGCATGCAGGAGACGAACAAGCTTTGTTTTCGCCACCAGAACGATTTTGCCAAAATTCAGCAGGAACTGACGGAGCGTTTCAAATTCTCCGAAGCTGAGTTGGAGCACATCCTTGAACCGAAGGGGCAGCGGTTGATTCCCGGCTTCGGCTATGCCGAAATGGAACGCCAGAAGCAGTATGTGGCATTCCTGAAGAAGAATGCCGAGCAGCGAGGATCGCTGGCAGAGCGGGTTCAGCAAAGCCGAGAGATCGATCAGGAACCTACACTTTAATCGGCAATGCCTGCGAATCGCCGCAATGCCGCAGACCGAAGGCAAAACGGATCTTCCTTCGGCGCCATCAGTTTGAGATCGAAAACACTGAAGAACTTGCACACACTGCTTGGAATGAATTATTCACGGTGGTAAAATCGACAGCACCTTGCCAACGGTGGACCGGGGAATTCGAAACCACCTAAATGTCGCAAACTCTATATGCTCCCCAGTGAAGGAATCAATCCGACGGTGCTGGCGGCGACAAGAATCAGTCTACGAACTGGAGCACACATGTTAACGGTATTGCGTGAGTTTCTAGTGCGTACTGACGACGGACTTCAAGAGATGATGCTGTGTGAATGCTTAGTCGAGACCGACACAACGACGAATCACAACATTGGACCTCGAACTACATACAGAGATCGATATTTCAGGCAAGTCGATGGGGGTATGCATGCCATGCGTGCCGAAAAGATTGAACCGAACGTGTTCAAACTTGATAACGGACTCATTGTTCGCGAAGTGACCCAAGACTAGATTGCAAGGCTCGCTTGGCAACGTTTGTCACTAATCGTCCCAGTTCCTTTGCGAGGTCAGGAATTGACCCCAGCAGCCGAGCTTCCTGTTCAGAATCAGCTCCAGGTTGCCGGTTCCCTTGACTTCCTGAAAGATGATTTGCACCAGGACGGTGCCGACAACGGTCAGCGAAGCATTCTCGTCCAATTCTGAACGGGCGGTTTTCTTGGGGCAAAAGCGGAGCACGTTGACAATGCAGTTCCATCCGATCATTTCCACTTATTGTGAGACTCAAGCGGCTAGTTTCCCCCTAATTCTATGCGTGGGCCGTGAGCCAAACGCCGAGCGATCAATTAAAAACTGCCTTGGCCACTATGACTTCAAGTGCGTTCCACGTTGCGGATTCTGGAACCTTTCCTACTCACTGGTAGGTTCGTCAGTAGGGCTTAGTGCGAAAGAATTCAAAAGAGTATGCCATGCTCAAGGGGCATCGCCGCTAGTGTACGCTGATGCCCTACCGATTGCAATTCGGGATTCGACCAAGAACAAGCGGGCAATTCGTGCAGAAGTTCCGGCCGAGACATGGCAACAACACATCGACGATCTATTTTCACATCGAGACATACTTGACCGCGTCGCAGTCGTGCTACTTTCCGGGTTGAACCGGAATGTATTCGCTGAGCCAGCAAAACTCATCCGGCAAAACTGCAACCGTAGACAGATATTTGCCAGAGACGTTCCGTTCTTCCACGGTTGCAACGCGAAAGTGCTTCGCACAGCGCTCGATGCGCAATCCCTAGAAATGATCGCCTCGATTGCGACCAAGTTTCTCCACGCAGACTTGGCGCACGCGTGAGAGCAGGAATGGAAGAGAATTGACTGGAGCCAAACAGCTCCAATACATGCGTTTCCGCGGCTCGACTTTCCCGCGAAAGCCCCCACGAGACGGCTCGAACTTTTCCGGCCCATTGTCATGCGCGGCGAATTTCAGACTTCGGATGTGCCCCATTGACCTATGGGTGTTGGGGCCGGAGGTTGCGTCGGATCGCTCGCCTAAGCCACGTCGCCTAATGCGTCACCATTCGATACGCTCGATGAGCGGGGTACCGTCGACCGCATTCATCACCGCCGCCTCGTCGGCTTCCTGAATCCACGGAATGCGGTGCCGGGTGATACCCTGGAATAGTCGGAGATTCGGACGAAGTTCCGCATTGAGATTGCGTCCGACAATCCGGATTTTCTGGCCCGCAACAAACAAGCTGATTCCCTGTGAGGGATCGAACTCGACACGCTCCAGCCAGGCGTAGCCGATCGCCCTGACATTGCCGGTTTTCTTGCGCAGTTCCAGCATGATTGCCCGGTCGCGGGCTCCACGCAGGAATCCGAAGGCTTGCAGATCGACCAAGTCTTCCTCGTGGTCGGCATCAATGTCGGTCGCAACCTCCGCCTTCCGACTGACGTATTTGTCAAGAATGCTATCGTTCATAGGCCAGTTCCTTCTCTTCCCAGTTACGGTATTCCCGGATGGGCATTGCAGCCTGAATCGCCAGTCGCCGAACCATCTGGGCTCGGTCCCGATAACCTTCTGAAACGAGTTCCGTCGCACTCAAGTTTTCGTCCGTCTGGCTGATTGCCTCAAGAAGTTCCTGTTTACTGTCGGTATACACGGTCGCCTGGCGTTGTCCTCGCGAGACGGAGACGTAAAACTGCTCGCGCGATGAGGCCGGGAAAGACTCAGCGGACTGGCCGATCAAGACGCGCTGCACGTCGGTTCCCTGGCTGGCCATTGAAGTCACCGCATAGCCATAGGCCAGGAAGCCGTAATCCTTCGGGATCGTCCAGCCCTTGTCCGTTACCAGATTGCCATCCGCGTCGAATGCTTCCACTTTCACGATGTCCCCATTGTTCAGACGGTGCTTTCCATCTGCTGTTTTTCCATTGCGAGTGACTCGCAGTGTGTCGCCACTGGCGACCTCCAGCGAGTCCTGATGGAACAGGTGGAACCTGGCTGCCTCGCTTGTTGGTGGTGACTCTTTCTCGACGATGAGCCGCTCACCCTTAACATGTCCCTTGGCATTCTGGTGGAAGACCAGCACATCACCGGGAAGGAAATTCGCCGCATCGGCACGCTCGGCTTCGGTGAGATTGGCATTCTTGAGTGTCAGCAAGCGACGGTCCTCGGTGCCGAGCAGGCCCGATTGACGTAGGCCCTTGCGGACCTCATTGGTGATTCGCTCGGCTTCAAGGTGCGTCGGAGTGACCACGAGCGCCGTCTCTCCGGCCTTGACGGTCTCCAGATAATCCGATGCGAGCATCTGGTAGCGCTCGGCTTCCGGCACCTCCCGAATCCATCCCATGCCATCCAACTGTTGGAACCCGTCGACCGTCCGTCCTTCACTCAGGGCCAGTACCGCCTGTTTATATTCCTGCTTTTGACGCTGGATCTCCTTGATCTCGGCCGGCACCAGCCCGGCCTGTTCCTCCAACAGCCGCAGGGCGGCTCCGCGTTCGACGGATCCATGCTGATAGCGGTCTCCCGATAGAATGACGCGGGCGTCGCGCCTTTCGGCCAGGTCGAAGACCTTTGCCATCGTCCGGCTGCCGATCAGGCCGGCTTCATCGAGCCAGATGACGTTGCCCTGGATTTGCTCCTGAAGTTTTTCGTCCTGCAGCAGCCGCGCGACGGTATCGGCAGTCTCGAATCCCTTGTCACGGAGAACGCCCCGACTCGCCCGCGCGGTCGGAGCAAATGCGAACACCTGGTGACCGTTGGCTTCAATGCCTTCGACGGCTTCCTGCATCATCGACGTTTTTCCGACGCCGGCTGCCCCGCGGATCACCATGACCCGGTCACGAGAATCCAGAACGTGGTTGACGGCGTCGCGCTGGCCCTGATTGAGCCAGGTGCGGATGATCTGGTGTGGCCTGAATGCAAGCGGTCGACGGCTGCCCCTTCCCTCGCGGGCAAACCCGATCATGGCCTGTTCCTCGGCCAGGACGCTGCAACTAGTCACCATCCGGCGTCCACGGTGGTTCCTGTGAATAAACGGCTCTTCGTGGAATTGCCGTTCGACGGTTTCAACGGATGCCTTTCCAACAGACCGCTTGAGCGACTCTGCCAGCAATGTCCGCTCAGGGACGACGGATCTGCGCTCGAAGCAATGCTCCGCCGCATTGCGAACGCCCTCCCTGCCCTTCGATGGAACTTCACCAAGCGGCCCAGTACCGACTCTCTCGATCACCCGCTGCAGGTCGTTCCGCTCGTCGTCGTTGAGCCGTGCAAGCCATTCCTGGCGCAGCTCAGTGAGCGGCAAGTCTTTCTGCTTCCGCTCCCGCGTTTTGGCTCCCAACTCTGACTTCAGTTCAGGGTTGGTGATCCCTTTCTTTCGGGCCAACTCTTCAATCTGCTCAGTGCGCCGCGAGAATTTGTCGATGGTCTCCTTTGAAATCCCGGCAATTTCCCATCCGGTCTTCGTCCGCTCGACTTCAATGCCCAAATCAGCCAGCTTACGGCCGAGCCGGGAATGAAACTTTGCTTCAAAATAAGGAGCATCCCGCTTCAGATTGCCGAATTGACCGGCCTTCCAAGCATTCTCGCTGGCATCCCATGTTGTATTGAATACGTAGCAGTGGGCATGAAGATGCGGATCGGGAAGGCCATCGACCGGGCGGGAAGTGAAATGCACGAATTCGCCCCAGGCCATGTTGCCCGTGGTCCGGTCCTCGTTCCGGTTTTGCTTGCGAATCCTGGTCTGCATCTCGGCTTCCATGTCGTCCATGGTTTCCCGGACGGAATCACGGAAGGCATCGAGCAACCGTTCATCTTCGGTGATCGCATGCAGTACCGACAGACTCTTGGGCACATGGAAATTGAAGTCGTAGCCCACCCTGCGATAGTCCTTTGTCCGCAATGTCAGCGGCTCGGCCGTCTGCGGATGGCGATTGTCGCAGAGCGACTCCCAGGCCCTGGCGTCGACTTCCCCCGAAAGCCCGAGGCGCTCTGCGCCTTTGCCGCGCCATTGCCCGACCAGTTCCTGGCCTTCGGTGTAATAGTCGGCCGTGCTGTAATAGCTCTTTGCCTGGGCCGAGGATGTGCTCTCGATGATGCGCAACATGCCGCATTGTAGGCGCGCAATGGTTGCAGAATGATGAACGATGCTCGCTTGTCACAAGCAGTCAGCGAATGGCAACTATTGACGGTGCCGCCGGATGAAACGGTGGAAATCCGCAACCAAGCTGCCAAATGTCCACATCGCGTGCCTTAACGAGATGCGTGCATGGCGAGTGACCGATAATTCAGGCCACGCTGCTCAGTGCGTTATGGAGCACGTCCTTTTCTGGAACCTTCCATGCCGAATCGAGCATCGACAGCCGGACTACTCCTGCCTCATAGGCCGTCAGGGCCACTCCTTCGAGGGCGAAACGGTGCCGCAACTCCTGAGGGGTCAGTTCCCTCAGTTGCTTTCGCTCCGCCTGCAGCAGCAGGATGCCTGACTGAAAGTGAGCGGCAGGCAGCAGCGGATGCCATCCCGCAGCCTGTGCCCATTCCGCCGCCTGCATCGCATTTTGTTTGCGTGCCCGTAGCCCCCCCAGCGTGAGCGAGTCTTTCTGCAGGGCGTCGCTAACCGCCCCCTGGCAGGTAAAAAGCGGAATCAGGTTGACCGTTTCTGACTCACCATCCAGTGCCGCCGTTTCCAGCTGGGCAGTGAAACGCAGCAGCGGATCGTCCAGCTCGCGCGTTGCGATGAGATGATTCAGGAGCGTTTCGATCAGACCCCTTGAACTTCGCCTGCCGTAAAATCCGAGTCCCATCGGATGAAACCCACGCAGCCATTTGTGGCTCCCTGCCAGATACAGGTCACACGCCCCGGTGCGGAGGTCGCCGAAGGTATGGCAGAAATCCTGCGCGCCGTCGACGGCTGCGAACCGGACTTCCCGTGTGGTTTCGATGGACCGGACGATCCGCTCGACGGGCAGTTGGACGCCAAGGTGACTGACAGCCGTCAGGAACAGGCCGTCGCAACCGGACTGCTGGTAGGCTTCCCTGATAAAGCGGATGACCGCGTCCGCCGTCAACTGCGGGTCAGAAATCAAGGACGTGAGGGCAACCGATGTGACCTTGCGACCGCTACGGAGCGCTTCACGTTCGAGGATCTCGCGATAGGGCGGCCATCCCAGGTCAGTGACCAGCACATTCCTGCAGCGCTGGAACAAGAGCCTGGCCGCGAAGCTCATCAGCTGCGATGAGCGATTCACCATGAGGACCGGCAAGTCCGCTTCGGCACCGGTAAGCGTTCGCAGATCCTCCTTGAGCGCCGCCAGTCCTCGCCAGCAGGTCAGGCCGGGGAAGGCGCAGCGCATCGAGTGCGACCATTCGTCTGTCCCTTCCCGCAAGAATCGCTCATAGAACAGAGATCCCCCCTCCTCGCCAGCGAGGCGGGTGAAATCCATATGGGCTAGTTGAGCCTGGGGGGACATCTGTCCGAGACGGGCGGTATCAAGGTAGAGCTGGGTCGCTTGCACAGCAGGGGCTCCTGAGGAGGCCTCAGTCTATGCTTTCAGGCGGCGATTGGTCCAGAAGATTTTTGAAAGACTTGGCGTAAAGCTGGAGCCGCTTCCAGCGTTCGTTGAAGATCTGTACGGACTGCGGATCGAGATCGAGTGTAAAGCGAAGCGTCCGACAGTTCTCATCGAGTTCCTGAATTCCCACGGCGCGATCGCCATAGATGCCAAAATCCATGAGCAGGTCAGACTCATGTTTCAGGTCTGATTCACGGACGAGGGCGACCCAGATTCCATGATTGTGCTGCTCCTCGATCCAGGGCAGGATCTCCGATGATGGCAGCAATTGCCCGGTAGGCCAAAGGTGCGACTTCAAGAGGACGATTCGCTCGATCAGGATCCCACGATTGACCGCACCGAAGTTGAGCCGCATGCTCTGCCGGCCCGGTTCGTCCTGCCAGTATTTTGACGTGCAGACATGGGCGACCGACCGGTATTGGCGGATGTCAGGGCTGTTGAGCAGATCGCCATAGACGGTCCGCCAGGCCTCTGTCATCGCGAAGACGATCTTGCCGTCAGCCAGTCCATTGATCTGATCGGCGACCGAAGCGAATTTCAGCAGCGCGATGCGCCGCAGGATCGGATCCTTGCGCTTTGAGAGCGCGGCCAGTCCCTCGGAGACTTCCAGGTACAGGTCGAAGAATTCCTTGTCCGCCGCCAGTGAGAGTGGCACAGACAGGCTTTCAATGGTCTTGGCACGATCCTTCTCCCGTTGCTCTTCCTGCCCCAGGTAGCTCAAGAACAGTCCACCTAGGATGCTGACAAAGGCACCGATGATGGCAAGCTGCGCGGGAAAGGAGCCAAAGGTCGAAACCAGCACCATCACGACCGAGCCGGTCACGGCGGTGAGCAGGAAGCGGTAGCTGAAAAACGCCGATCGGCGCTGCGGTTCTACGGGCGACATGGCCGCACGTTACGCCAGAATCCCGACAAAGGCAAGAAACCTTGCGCGTCCTCTCCCCTCGATCGACTGTGCCATTTTGGGGCACCCAACTCCTGGCGAGCCCTCGCTCCCCTCCTCGCTCGAACGACTGGCATCGCGAAGGAATGGCTGCAACCGAAAGTCGTTGGCAATGTGCGTCATTGTCCCGTTCGCCCTTTTCGTTCCGATCCGCCCCCTCGACCTCTTTGATGGGCACGCTAAAGCCGCCGCCGGGCCGGTAAAGCTGCCAAGACGGTTTCCGCTTTGCGGACCCTCCGTCTTTCGCTTGACCGGTGCGCTCCGCAGACTGCGCCTCGGCTAACGCGGCTTTGATCCACGTGCCATCAGGTCGCGATGGTCGCGGTCGGAAACAAAAGGAGAATTACCATGACTGACACCACAACCAATACCAGTTCGAATGCACCCACCCATTTCGCGTATCACGTTCGAGACGGACAGGGGAGCAAAAAGGGTTTCTGGACCCGGGTTGGGGCCGCATGGCCTCATGCCGATGGGCAGGGGTTCAGTGTCCATGTTGATTGTCTGCCGCTGGATGGCCGACTCACGATTCGCGTCGCCACTGAATCGAAAGAATAACTAATCACCGGGCGGGCACCGATGCCCGCCCGCTTCACTTAGGAGACGTGCCATGACTGAACGATTGATTGAACTTTCCGAAGATGAATTCGACAGGCTCTACCCGCTGGTTCCGAACCAGCTCAACCCGAATGCAAGCTGGGCATTCGGCGACGGTCCCGGCTGCCTTTTCGAGACGTACGGCGAAGAATTAGACTTCGTACGGAGCCAGGATCCACTCACGGTCTGGACGCTCTTAGACGGCGATGACGGTGACATGTATCTCATCAGCGGACCGCATTTCGTCAACCGCGTTGGCTACCTCATCAGCACCATTCCGATTGATGAAGATGCAACGGTCGAAGTCCACATCAAAATGGACCGAGACGAATCGGCGGATGACGAGATCGAAGCTCCGTGAACGGCTGCGGCGCAGAAGAACGCTACGATGGCGTCTGACCGGCAACAATGTCCGCTGGCGTGAACACGCTGATTCCAGCGAAGCGGGTGAAATCCGGTTTGTTGAACGTAAGCAGGTTCAAGAGGCCGTGCCGCTGCATGGCGGCCACCAGTCGCGCGTCGTGTGCCGTTTTGCCTTTGACGGCATGATCAACGACGAGCGACTGCCAGTATGCAAAGATGCCACGTTCGTCCTTGAGCAACTGGTAATCATGAATGATTCCAAGGATCGAATGCTCCGCCGCGGCAACATCCATCCCTAGTCCATTGACATTCAGTGGGCGCGTCGCCGCGACCCAGAATTCGTAAATGACCTGTGGCACAATGCACAATGTGGCATCGGCCTGGACCAGCGAAAGGATCGCCGCTTTTGCGGTCTGATGGTCTGGACTGGCGACTTGAGCGATCCGCAACAAGAGGTTGGTATCGATCAGGACGTTCATTCACGACCCGCATAGATTGACTCTCGGCTGTCGTCAATCGCATTGTCGAGGACGGGATGCAGGGCGATCCACAATTCGAGTCGCTTGGCGAACTCGACTGGTGATGCGGACCTTGCCGCCGTCACCTCGGGCTCCTGGACGAGATTCTCAGCGACGACGCGCTGAACGAATGTTTCCACGTCCTGGCCAGCGGCCGCAGCCCGGCGTCTGAGGGCGCTCTCGATCTCGGCGGGAAAGTTGATGCTGACATTCATGGGTGCGGTCTCCAATTCCCTGCATTCTAGCACTGACGCGGCATCGTGTCATTGACTTTCTGGCAGTCACCCGCAGACCCGAAGACGCAGGGGGTCATTGGCAGTCGCTTTTGCCTCCTTCCTATTCTTAATAGGCGCTACCCACACGCCCTGATCTGGCACGTTTAAAGCCGCTGCCGGGCCGTTCAAGCTGCCAAGACGGTTTCCGCTGCGCGGACCCTCCGCCTTTCGCTTGAGCGGTACGCTCGCACACTCGCCTCGGCGGACGCGGCTTTGTTTGCGTGCCATCAGGTCGCGATGGTCGCGGCCGGTCATTTGAAAGAAGGAGAACCATTATGTCAGACACCAACTTGCCCCAGAACCATTCCACTGTCGACCAGGAGATCGATATTCACGGCATCCTCGAACATAAGCGGATGATCGGTCATTTGTGGGTCACCGATGATGTACGGCAGGTGCGCCCCCATCTCAACGACGACGAAGCCTGGGTGGTGCTGCAGACTGTCGAGCAGCGCCTGAACTCCGATTTTGGCATCAACTGGGACATCATTCAGGATGTCGCAGATGAACTCTACCCTGAACCCGCAGAGTCCACGGGCAGCACAGTCGAACCGACCAATGGTGATCGCGCACAGTGGGCGAAGAATTCCCTCGCCGTCTTTACCGCAGAGACCTTTGGCGGCGATCACCCCGACACGATGAATCGGGAGGACCTCCAGAGCGCGCTTTCGGATCTGATTTGCGATCTTTTACACTACGCAAGCCTGAAGGACTTTGACACCCACAAGCTTGTTCTTCAGTCTTGCAGGCACTTCGCCATCGAACTCTCCAAATTGCCCCAGCCATGAGTTCGCACGGCGTTGTGGGACCGCGGGCGACTAGCCGACGGGTCGTCATTCCGCACAAGAATGGACCCCAATCAGGGGCGGTACGCCCGGTTCAGGCGGACCAGCCTCGGCCATACTGCCGGAAACGAGTTGGTTCAATGGAGGCTCACGGCTGCCAGTTGGCATGCTGTGCTCCGAAGGGATCGCCAAGTACTACGGCGGCACAGGATGCCGTGCAATCTCCAGATAAGTCAGTCGGTTGACTGCGTCGGCCGCTGGCAGAGTAAAAAGTATGTCAGACGTCTCCCCTAAGCACTGCTTAGGAAGAATTTCACGGTGAAATTGCAGGACAGCCAGACTGTCATCTGGCTGTCCTGCCAGCCTGCATTCTTGCCAGCCCGCTAACAGGACAGCATGCCAACTTGCTAGCAGTCCATCATGCCAGATGTCCCACGGGCTGGCTGGATAGCTTGCTTGCTAGGTGGCTGTCATGTCATCTGGATATCTAGACAGCAAGTCAGCAACGATGCTTGTTTGGCTGCCTGCAGTCCAGCTTGATGGAATGCCACCATGCCAGCCTGCTGTAAAAAAAGCTTGCCAGCCTGACAACGTGCATGTAGGGTCACGCTTATGATCATCGTCATCGCAAATTCAAAGGGAGGGGTTGGCAAGTCCACATTGGCCGTGCACCTGGCCGCATGGCTGAACCGCCAGGGACATCGGGTGACGCTCGCTGATTGCGACACCCAGCAATCATCGTCCGAGTGGGTTCGTGAAGCCGCACCGGCAGTAAAAGCGGTCCGGCTCGACAACCCCGACGTGATTCTCAATGAACTTCCGCTGCTCGCGCAGGATGCCGACTATGTGGTGGCCGATGGTCCCGGCAGCCAGACGGAGACCAGCCGCGCATTGCTGCTTCGGGCGGACATGGCGATTGTCCCTTGCAAAGCGAGCATGCTGGAGGTGAGGGCGCTCGCCAAAGCGACCGAAGTACTCCGCCAGGCCCAGGATATTCGCGGTGGGACACCGCAGGCGATCATCATCCTCAGTATGGTCGGTAAGAACTACCGGCTGACTAAGGATATGAAGGACGCCGCTGCCGCACTCAATCTACCGATGGCCGATACGGCGATGATTTTGCGCCAGATTTATGCGGACGCTCCGGGGCAGGGGGCAACCGTCTGGGAATTGGGTGCCCGTGCCAAGGAAGCCGCGACCGAAGTGGAAAAGCTCTTCCGGGAAATCCTGCCGGATGCCCGCAGGCTCCGGATCTCGGCGGACACGCCTAAGAAGGCCATCATTCGCACAGCATGAGGAAGCACGCCATGTCAGAACGCCGCACACTCGTCGAAGGACTGAAGCAGACGCCAGCCGTCGATCCAGAGCTCGAAAAAGCTTTCGTCTTCAACTCGAAGGGCCTCACCGAAGGGGAGGGAGCCGCACCAAAAGCTGCCGCACCACCGACACTGGCAGTCGCTGCCACTATTGCGCGTGCTCCAATCAGCACCCGAATCCGTGCCGACTATGCGACCGCATTGAAACGGGCATCCTTGGAACGGCAACTTAACAATACTGAGCCCAGCACGCTTCAGGATATCCTGGAACAAGCCATTGAACCGTGGCTGAAGGCGAACGGATACTTGCAATAGCGGCCAAGATTCCTTCAATCGCCTCCTGATCGAGATGCGGGAACCGCCCCGGAAGGTGCCGAATCGTCAGCCTGTCCCGCACCGATCCACACCGCGACCGTTGCAGTAACACGTCAAGGGTTGCCGCGCCGCTCAGCCCATTTTTTGCAAAATCCGATGAATGCCGCATCGGCGTCGCGTGGCGCTTCTGTGATCCAGTCGCGCCACTCGCGCTCAAGGTAATACACGTCCCATCCTTGAGCCACGATCCGTGCATCGTGATAGGCTTCCGGGCTTAGATGGCCAATCGCCACCTGCGGCATTGAAAACAGCGGAAGGGGCACGCTGCCACGGCTCCGAAAGATGACCATGTACCCGTCATCGAGGGTTACGGAGTAATCCGGCATGTGCTGATGTCTCACGTCTTCCTGGACGATGTTCGAGACCAACCGCCGGAATTCCTTCTCGGTTGAGGATGAACCACATTTCTTCTGGAGCAACGCGAGCGAAATCTTCCATTCCTCTTTTTTTCCACAATGTTTGCGGGCCAATTCGTACATCCGCCGCTCTAACGGTTTCCGCAACCGGAAATAGTCACGGTGCAGCGTCAACACCTCCTGGTGCTTGATTGCATTGAACGCCCAGTCAGACAGTTTCACTTCGACTTCCTGCATCCGGCCTTCGCGTGTCTCACGGACTATCTTCGCCCGTTCGATGATCCCGAACGTCTCGAATATCTCCTGACCACCTGTGGTGATGTTCGTGCTGATTCGAGTTCCAGCGAGCCGTTCCAGCGCTGCCTTCAAGGCTTCGTAGCCCTGGCCGTTCGTCATGCGGTTGGTGGCTTTGAGCAGGTCATGGGCTCTAAAATGCAGCACCGGCGATACGGGCTGCCCTGCGTTCTGGGCTGCCATGAGCTGACTGATGCAGTAGATGAGGATATCGCGGTCGTGCACGGTCGCCAGGCCGTCCGATGACGGCTTGACCTCGACGTATGTCGAGCCGTGCTCATATCGCCGAACGCGGTGATCCGGTTTTGTCGACAGGGAGAAGACCGGATGCTCCATCGACGCCATGTCTCCCTTTGGAGCAGCGTCCATCAGGTCGCAGACGAAGAAATCCGGCTCGTTACGTCGATCCGGGAGGAGGGGGGAGCGTTCTTTTGCAACTTCTGACATCCGGGCGATACTTCGATATTTCACCCACCATGTCAAGCAGTTTCGATACTTCACCCACCGGGGCAGAGTTTCGACGGTTCACCCACGCGCATTCGATAGTTTACCCACCGGAGCCAGGCTTCGACATATCACACACCAGTACTCGGCTTCGATATTTCACCCACCGGTTTTCGATGGTTTACACACCAGACTTCGATGGTTTACACACCGGGCGTTTCTAATCGACACGCGATTTCAAATGGTTGTCGCCCGCTATTCACAGCGTAACTCTATGTTTAACACAAGTATTTAACACTCAGCATCACTGCTGTGTGCGCTGTGGATAAGTCATGCAGAACGGCATAGACACTCGATTCAGAACTTTGGGTGAAGGTGTTTGCTTTCCACGGAACGCTGTCTTATTCGCGAATCGAGTCCGCTCGTCGCTTCGGATCGTACGTACTGGGACCATCGCCACGCCGTGCTTCCAAGTGTCGGTGGGCAACGGGCATTTACCAAGCTACCTCATTCACCGATAGCATTATTGCACCGATACGGGCACCACCCAAGGCACGTGGCGGCGAGATCAAAGCGATCGTAGCTGCTGGTGAACTGTACCGCGGCATGACATCCTCGACTTGACGGTGAGAATCGCCGCTATCGTACTCCGGGAGTGTGTGAGGGAGAGTCAAGAATGATCCGCGGACCGGGGAGCCACTCAACTGGTAACGATGACTCTCGACAACTGACGCTTGTGCAACGCCAGCGTTAAGACTTGAAAGCCCTTGGTCCCGTCCGGCTGATTATATGGAAAGCAGAAGCTTTCAAACACAAACTCATGGCGCACGCCATGGTTGTCGATCAATTCGACTTCCTCCGTCCCCAGAGGGCCTCTGGTTCTGCGATTACAGATGGTGGTAAGAATTTCAAAGAGTTGCACCTCTGAAATGTTTGAGAATGTTTCGCGGAATCTCGGTGACTCTATGACATACCGGCAGGGTTCGCAAAAGTCAAAATCGTCTGACAGACGGTGGGGGTGTTCGCTGACAATCCCCAGTAGTGGGTGAGGTCCGGCGTATTGTTCTACCATGCGCCACAAAGTTGACGCGTTGGAATTACCAAAGCGCTTGTGGAGAAGTTTTAACGACGCAATCGAGATTGGCAGCGACATCAACTCAGCAACGAAGCGGTCCTGCATAAAGAGGAGCTGACCGGCAGCGTAGTTTGCTTCTGCCTCGATGGTCGCATGGCACGAGGGACTAAGTTCGTTCTTGGAATCTCCAAGCAAATAATATTTGTGCCACGAGCAAAACGTGTGTCCGACTTCGTGCCCTTCCGCCCAGCGAAATCTGGCTTGATGTAACTGATTGTCAATGAGAATTCGATTTTGATCCCAGAAGAGCATCCCACGAAGACCCAGCTTGTCGATGACCTTGCCAAGCATTGTTTCGCTGCCGAGTATTACCTTCCCGGCAACTTTAATGGAGTGAACGATCTCCTTCATGAGGCTTGAGTCCTTACTGCTGTAGTACTCGAGATCCAGATCCAGCTGCGATCGGACTGCTGCCAAGTTCAAGGGCGGCTCCACACCCTTCATATCCGACATGAGTCGCTTGATCGCTTTGTCGATCTGCTTTTTCTCGCTGTTGCCAATTTGTGGGTTCTTCATTGCTCACCTTTTTTGCGCAGTTGCTCAACAAATGTGTGAAAGCACGCTCTCTGCTCTAGCGTCAGTGAATCGAAGTTGGGCTTTGCACATGCTGCGACCGAAAGAGCTTTCTGCAGCCCAGGGGTTTTAGCATCGCGCGTCAGGCCTGCCAGTCGCATCACATTGCATGGTTCCAGCTTGAAGTATTCGGCGATAGAGGAAACCGTTAGTGGGGACGGTTTCGATCCTGGGGTGGTTTCAATTCTCCGCAAGTCCCCAATATCGAGATCTGTCGTTGCAGCAAGTTGTTCGATCGAGAGCTTCTTCTGTGTCCTGAGCAACGTGAGTAGTGTGCCGAATGCTGAGGGCTCCTGTTGTGCCTGCTGTTTCTCGATCATGCAGTCGAATACCACATTGGGTTCCGACAATTGTTCCGGCAACTCCACGGGAGTGGTGCCAAACATCGCCAGCGTTTCCCGGACCTCATCCGCAGTCTGTGGGAAAAGGCCGTTGAGGAACTGGTCGGCTTCATATAGTTGACGCTCAATCTCGCTTGGCGAAAGTTTGTCGCGTGATGGGTTCATGGTAGCCTCCGGGAGCGGTCAGTATTATCGAATGATTTGTGTATAGGCTTCGCAGAGAAGTTTGAGCGCTCGGCCGTACGCTTGCCGGAGTACGGCCGGGGTAATGCGCTGTTCTTTGCAGAATGCGTCATGCACATCGCGAGGTGGCTGTGATTCTCCGGTTTCGGGGTTGTAGTACCGCATCTTGAACCAGACGATCGCAGCGTCACGAGCGCTAAGGATCCTCGTGACCATTTCGTAAATTCCATGACATTGTTGAGCGCCATCAACTGTCTCTGGCGCGGCGAACAAATTTTCATTTTCGCCCGGATCGACCAATTCAGGCTTGCGGGATCTGAGCTTGTCCCGGACGAGGTTACGGGCAATGGTCGCGAGCCACGCTTTGCAGTGGTGGTCAGCCGTACATGGATCAACTCCATTCGGCACCTGGAACGAGTCTGCTCCAGTCTCCCACACCTTGGTAAACGTCTCCGTGACGATATCGTCGGTGCCGGCACCGCTTCCGGCCAGCACCCGATCCGCATTGAAAACGCAGCGATACACAAACTGGACGTGTCTTGCGTAAAACACTCCCCACGCTGCTCTCGCCGCTGGAAAATCTTCCTGTTTGCACCTCATCCGCTGCAGCAACTCTTCGTCCGGTGGTTCGGATGGCATGTCGTTCATGCGAACGTTTCCTTGATGAAGTACCTCTACCCGGGCCAGCCTCCCTAGGTGAAACGAATCGCTGTGACAGGAAATTGGAAATTCTTCGGAGCCCTATTTCCTCGGTTTTCGTCACATCGTCTCGTTTCCTTTGCAGGCGGGCAGATGTCAGCTGCTCGAAGCGACAACGTCCAAAATTTTAAGGAACTGTGATGGAAAACCTAGCAGGAATCGAAGACCTCCCGGACGAGTTGGAGGACCTGGAGGTCTGCATGAAGGAGGGTCGGGCACCACGCTGTGTCCAGCGCTATCGCATCCGGATCGACCGGGAACAGTACGTCGTTCATGTGACGTTCATGACCGGCCAGCAGCTTCTGGAAGTTGCGGGAAAGTGTGACGTGAAGCGATGGAAAATCTTCCAGAAGTTGCACGGCAAGATGGTTGAAATCGGCCTGAACGAGAGAGTGAGCTTCACGGAACCCGGCATCGAGAAGTTCAAGACTCTGCCCCTCGACCAGACGGAGGGTTAATACCGATGCCTCGCCGTGATTTCCGCCTACCTCCGGATGATGTGGCATTTTTGGAACTGCATCATACAGAATGGGAGGCATTCCGCGATGGGACGACAAACTGGCTGCTTGTCGGCCAGTTTGCAGTCCCCGCCGGATACACCGTCAGCGCAACTCTGGTCGCTCTGCGGATCGAATCAGCGTATCCGGATACCCAAATTGATATGGCGTATTTCTTCCCGGCGCTGTGCCGGCAGGATGGAACTCCGATCCCTGCAACTGGATCGACGGAACTGATTGACGGAAAGACATTCCAGCGATGGTCCCGGCATCGGACTGCCGAGAATCCATGGCGGCCTGGCATCGACGATGTCTCGACCCACCTGGCACAAGTCCAACATTGGTTTCTTCGGGAGTTTGCGAAATGAGTGTGGACGTGATTCTGCGGATGACAGGAAGCCAGAAGGCTGCCTTGTACCAGCACCTGTTTCCCGACGACGGACGCGAGGCTGTCGCGCTGGCACTCTGCGGCCGCAGAGACGGTCCGGATCGTCACTGCCTGAGCGTGTGCAAAATCGAATTGATTCCATACGAAGAATGTGACAGGCGGGCCGACAGTATCACCTGGCCGACAGGCCGGCTCTTTGTGCTGTTTCAGGAAGCTGCCCGGCGGGGAATGGCAGTCGTGAAACTGCACAGTCATCCTGGCGGCTATGACCAGTTCTCTGTGTTCGATGATGCATCGGACAAGGAGTTTTTCGAGGCTGCAGTCAGCTGGACGGAAAACCCGCTGCCACATGCAAGCGTCATTGCGTTGCCGTGCGGCAGGATGTTTGGCCGATGCCAATCGCCGTCAGG
Organism: Planctomycetaceae bacterium; assembly: GCA_021732845.1. Classification (GTDB taxonomy): domain Bacteria; phylum Planctomycetota; class Planctomycetia; order Planctomycetales; family Planctomycetaceae; genus JAKFUF01. Next base: position 72,103 of record JAKFUF010000018.1, read on the forward strand.
ACAGTTCCAGCCACTGGAGTTGGTCTCCATTGCGGGTGATTCAATTGAGTATTGGTTCGATCAACCATCGGAGTTTGTGCCGGAGTTCGCAGATCGGCACGCGCAGGTTCTCGGTAACACTACGATCACGATCATGCGCAGGTTGCGGGCAGTTGTCGTCGGATGTTCAGGAACAGGTTCGCCGACCGTTGAACAGTTCTACCGACTGGGCATCGGCGAACTGGTCCTGGTGGACCCCGATCACGTTGGCATAGAAAACCTGAACCGGATTGTGAATTCCCGTGAGGCGGACGTTCTTCGGAAACGACCGAAAGTCCATGTGCTGGAACGGGCCATTCACGCCACTGGACTCGGGACGACTGTCATTGCCTTGCCCTTTGATCTCACTGATCCTGCGGTGATCAGGCAGGTGGCGACATGTGACGTCATCTTCGGGTGCGTCGATAGCGTGTTCGCACGACATGTTCTCAACAAGCTCGCTTCCACCTACTGCATTCCGTATTTCGACATCGGGGTCGGGCTCAAGGCGGATGGCAATGGCGGCATTTCGCATGTTTCAGGTGCGATCAACTACCTGCAGCCCGATGGTTCCAGTCTGCTGAGCCGCGGGGCATTTTCCCTGGATGATGTCCAAGCGGACGCCCTGCGGCGCGCAAACCCGGATGAATATGCCGACCGCGTGGCATCTGGGTACATCGCCGGTGCCGACGTCGCGCGGCCTGCAGTGATTACCGTCAATATGATCTTTTCGGGGCTGGGGGTTTTCGAATTCCTGAACCGGCTTCATCAAATGCGGGATGACCCGAACGCCGGGTTCGCGATGCAACGGATCAGCCTGAGCCACAGCTTCAGCGACGTCTACGGTGACGGACCCCGGTGCATGGTAGTCTCGCGGTACTTGGGCCAGGGTGACCTGCAGCCACTTTTGGGAATGCCGGAGTTATCTGAAGCCGCGGAGGTCGAACATGGGGTTCGTGATTAGATTCTTCAAGTGGCTCTGGTCATGGCGCCCGTTTCGCAGGTCTAGGTGGACGGGGATTGTTGTGAGTGATATTCCCGATCGCCTGAAGCAGTATCGCGTGTATCTGATCTGGGAAGACGGCCAACTGTGGCAGGTCGCGATGCTTTGTCCCTGCGGGTGTTCGGCTGTCATCCAGTTATGCGTACTTCCCGACTCGCGGCCCGGTTGGACCGTGACGATGAATTCCGACCGGACCGTATCGCTGTCTCCGTCGGTCTGGCGCACCACGGGTTGCCAAAGTCACTTCTTTCTGCGCAGCGGCAGAATTGACTGGTGCGCTTAGGTCATCCGTTGAAGTAGCTGTGCCTGCTGTTTCTGCTTCCTTGCTGCCACTAGCCGAACTTCACCCAGGTCGAGGTGAAAGGCCCGTCCCGGTTCCCTGCCGCATCGCCGACCCCCCTGCACCGCAGTGGCTGACTCTGGAACTGAAGGCGGACGCTGGTATTTTCGAGAAGGCGAATGCCACGCTGGCGGAACTAGATTTACGTCGCGGCCACGAGGAACTGCTGCTCGCGGCGGTCAGGTCATGCCGGTAGTGCTGAAGATCGTTCGCAAACCGCCCCCGCCCCGTTGGCCGTGGTCTGCCCTCGCGCTGGCGATCCTGCTGGCCCTCACCTCATGCGCCCCAGGTTGCCTCTTCCCAAACGCGAATTATTCGTGCAGAGTGCTCCGATGACAGAGAGCAACACAACCCGCATCGCATTTCAGGCGTTGGCCATCGTTTCCCTAGGCGGGCCGTTGTTTGAACGGGTGTTGAGGTTACTCTCCGAAATTAGCCGAACTACCGACGGGAACGGCAGATAAGAGAATCCGCCAACGACAAAGCGAACCATTTCTGGTAGCATGTCCACTTCTTCCCAAGGAGCATCGGGACTTCCGAACGTCGGATTTTCAAAGGAGTGCGTCAGCAGACCAGTCGCTCGGGCCACTTAAATGCTTTTCAAAGAGATTGTTGCTTTAGACAACGGGGCACAGTTCCTCAATGTTGATCTGCACATACACTCATATGGGTCATCCCACGATGTGAAAGATACCACCATGACCCCGCAGGCCATCGTCGATTCGGCGGTGGCACAGGGTTTGAGTATCATTGCGATTACCGATCATAATTCCGACAAAAACGTTGCAGCTGCGATTGCACACGCTCAGCAATACGCGGGGCGTTTGCTTGTTCTTCCGGGTGTTGAGGTCACGACCTCCCATGGGCACTTGCTCGTTTACTTTGCGCCAGAATCGGTGGAGGTGTTAACCAAGTTCATTCACAAACTTGATCTGGTTGGGCCTCAAGGCGCTGACAACACGCACACCGCGAAGTCTATGACGGATGTGATCGCCGAGGCAGAACGACTGGGTGGAATCTGCATTGCCGCTCACATAGATCGTGAGAAAACAGGTTTTGAGATGTTTGCTCCGGGCTTCCAAAACTGGAAGCGAGATATTGTCGCCAGCTCTGGACTGTATGGAATTGAGTGCGACGACAAAGATCATCTAGTCTGGTATTCGGACGCCGACGAACCCGGGTCAGCAGGTGTAGAGCGTCGAAAGATTTTCCAATTGCGGAAGGCTAACCCAGCCCTGAAGGGCCGCCACCAGCTTGCGTACGTTCAGGGTTCCGACTCGCATTCGATGGCGAATTTTCAGAATCCAAAGCCGCAAAAACCCTGGACGAAGATCAAGCTGACCGAGTTGAGCTTCAGTGCATTCCGTACCGCCCTGGTGGACCCCAGCGCCCGCGTTCGCGCTCGGTCCGTCCTGCCGCCATTCGTTCCACGCATTCGTGGGATGGCGATCACCGGCGGCTTCCTGCATCAAGAGGCCATTCACTTCAGCGACAACCTAAACTGTTTCATCGGCGGGCGCGGCACCGGCAAGTCCACAGCCATTCGCGGCCTCGCATATGCATTCGGATTGAACGAAGAGTTCGGCGAATACGACAACTGCGCTGATTCGATCATCGTGTGGTGTGAGGGTGCCGATGGCGTCATTTACCGTTACGAACGATCCAAGGGCGGTGACATCTCAGTCAAAGCCAATGAGGATGCAGGCATTAATGACGTTCCGACCGACTCCTTCCGAATCGAATACTTCGGACAGGGCGAGCTGGCTGAGGTCGCAAAAGACCCGCTGAAGACGCCGCAGCTTTTCCAGAAGTTTTTGGATCGCCACACATCGCTTCGAGACCTGAACGAAACCGAAGCATCCCTTGTCGCCCAGCTTCGCGAGAATGCTTCACGGCTGGTTCCCCTCGAAAACAATTTCCTGCAACTCGCAGATAAGCGCAAGTTCCTGGCTGAAGTTGAGCAAAAGCTCAAGCTCGCCGAAGAAGGCAAACTCAAGGAAGTCGTCGCGGTTCAAAGCAAGATTGTTTCTGAAAAGACCGTACGCGGAGCCGTCGAGCAAATCAGCCAGGCGTACGCCGGTGGCTTGAATCTATCCGTCCTTGAAAAGTGCCTCGATCAGATTCTGACAACGGCGGGAACCGTCACCGCCGACCCCCAATCCGTGACGCTGCTGCAATCAGTCCGCAACGTGATCGACGCCACCAACGCCGAATTGAAGGCGAAGACGGACGAAATCAATGCGTTCCTAAGGCTGCGCTCCAAGGAGCTAACCGCTCTCTGTGCACAGCTAAAGACAAATCACATTCGAATGGACACCGAGATGGCGGCGAAGGTCGCCGACCTTAAGGCACGGGGTTTGGCAGGGAATGTGACAGAGCTTGAGCAACTCATTCGACAAAAGGGGAACACAGGCCGCGAAATCACCTCAGTGGAACAACGCTCCACAGAACTGGCGGGCTACAAAGACCAGCGAGCAAAGCTGTTGAAAAGCTTGGCCGAGGTTCGCCAGCAGATGACGACTCGGCGGAAGGATCAGCTGCGCAGCATCAACCAGAACCTATCCCTCACGATTCCCGATTATCTCATCTTCGTTCGGTATGAAGACTCTGGCATCACGGACGCATTCAGTGCGTACCTCAAACTCAAGATGCACGGCTCGTATCTCCAAGATCAGACCATCGAGCAGATTTGCATGCGTGTCACGCCTGCCGACCTATCAACATGGATACTCGCGCGTGACCTCGTAGCGATTTCAACGGGTGCCGGAATATCGCAGCAGTGGGCGCAGGAGATGGTCGGGAAGCTGTGCTACTGGGAGATTCTTCTTGAGCTGCAAGTTCTTGCCAAGCCGCCGAAACCGGTTATCACCGTCCGAACGAGGACGACCCCACCAAAAGAGATACCGGTCTTTCAGCTTTCTGATGGGCAGCGCCACACCATCCTGCTGACGATTGCGATGCTGGCAGAAACCAATGTTCCTTTGGTGATCGATCAGCCCGAAGACGACCTGGACAACGCCTTCATCTTTGCCACCGTGGTCGCCACGTTACGCGCCATCAAGGAGCGTCGTCAGGTCATCCTTGTCACCCACAACGCAAACATCGCCGTTCTTGGCGACTCGGAGTTGATTCTCCCAATGCATCGCGAGAACAACTGCGGCAAAGCAAAGGATCGCGGATCAATCGACGGCCTTCCGACGAAGATGTGTGTCCAGAATATTCTGGAAGGTGGCCCGGACGCGTTTTGCAAACGCAGGGAGATTTACGGTCACTGACACGGACCAGCGAAAAGCTGCCCAGCCACGAACTACGGCGTGTGAGTCGCCTGAAGGTAGTCAATCACCACGTCGAGGGCGTGAACCGCCAAGCCGGCTTCGTTCTCACCTACGCTTTCTCGCGCCCGAAGTTCCTTCTCGGGGTGAATGAAATTGCGGTAATCGCGGAGAGTCTGATGGATTATCGCCCGATCCTGAGCCCGTAGAATCTGACGATTTACAGCGACATCGATGAGTGTGTGTAACTGCACTTGGTTGCCCGCTATCGCCCCTCGGTGGCGTGGCCCAGATAGCATATCGAAGAGAATGGCCTCCAGAATGCTGCCAGCGATTACAACGGACGACTTCCAGGAATGGCTCGGAAAAAGCCGTAGGCTCAGTTCCCGGTAGTCACGTTTTATGATTGCGATCAAATCTGGGTGACTCAGGAAGTCAAACGGCTTCCTGTCCAGATGCGACCCTTCGCCGCGGTAGAATTCCAACACGGCGCGAAGCTCTCGTAGGTGACCGTCGACCATGCCTCCGTCAATGGTTTCATGTTTGTTTGGGTTGGCGAGGTGGTGAAAACGGCCACGGATCAGCATGAACTCAGGACGCTTCGATTGCTCAAAATCCTCTGGTTGAAGTTTCTGGAGTTGGCTGAGGATTTCCTCCGGTGCATTGAACTGGTCGCGCTTACCGCCGGTGGTACGACTCAGCAGTTTGTCACAATATTCCTTAAGGTGTTCAACCATCGCCATGACTCCAGTCCCGGAGAAATCTACCCGTCAAGGCACCCATGTTCCTGTTTCCATGCAGTTTACCTGACACGTACGCCATCAGGAGGTTCAGGGCACAGCCCGTCTCGCGTCAGCTTTGGCGATTCAACTTTGCGAGAGAGAGAATCGCATCTCGCGCCGAGACGGACAGTTGGTTCCAACTCTGAATCAGCCGCTGCAGATCAGCGTCACCCATTGCCAAGCAGTGACACAGCGGTGTCCCAATCTGCGCCCCACCCCCTTCATCGTTGTCGCCGCAACCCGATTTGGCTACAGTGGTTCCGTCGGAGATGTCGTCGGTCTTGAAAACCGGAGTAGGTGCAAGCCTACCCAGGGTTCGAATCCCTGTCTCTCCGCTTGCTTGAATGCCCGTGAGCCATAAGTCCTTGGCTCACGGGCATCTGCATTTCTGAGGCTCCCTCGGAATTTCCCTTTTGTGGCGCTGTTTGTGGCGTTTTGTGGCGGGGACGTTCTCTGACCGGGGATCTCTCGTGAAAGCCAAAACGTTCCGAATCGGGCGCGTCAGCGGGTCACTGCGCGGCAAAGTCTGGTACCTGACCTATCATCAGGACGGCCGGCGGCACCGCCCTCGCGTCGGCCCCGACAAACTCCTCGGCGAACAGCGATTGCTGTGTCACGGGCGAAGCCGCGTCCGTGTCGGCCGCCTGCTGCACTCCCAGCCGGCCAGCCTCATCGAGCTTCCCCAACCACGCCACGACGCGCTGCCTCGGCCCGCGTTCGGCGCGATACGACTCGACCAATGCCCAGTAGGCGTGCCGCGTGCCGTTCTTGACCCGGTAACATTGTCGGATGAACATTCCGCCGATGCTAACGACCCATTCGCCTCCGGCTAGACCAGTGGTCGTCACTACATTGAGTCTGCGACGATTTTCGACGCCACAGCACTGATCAAGATCCGATGGCAAAGGACTTATGCCAAAATCCAGCCTCGGATTATTTTGGAAATTCCGATTTCAATCGCGAGTTGGGGAAGTTGGGCAAGGGCGTACTTCACTTGTCCTTCGCCGCAGCTCCGTGAAACGTGGGCCAGTTCGGGGAAGGCATCGTCCCCAAGGACTGCCATCCGTTCGGGCAATGACGGGTTCTGCAACTCAATGCAGTCGATGGCGGTGAAGGAGCGATGTTGTGGCACTCCCGCATCCGTCCAGTTGGCCTCAACAATGTCGCCATTGGGGCTCAGGGTGACGGGATGCTCCCGGCCGCCTTCGAGTTCGGCCAGATCCGCAAAGGAGAGCATGAACCGAGCTGCGGGTTGGGGGCCGGGCAGATGGTACGACACCACGGTTCGTCCAGAATGGCACCAGATCTGGAGCCCGCCGGCGTTGGCTTCGAAGAGAATCGGCGGGGACTGGCGTCGCGTGCCGTCGCCCGCCCGCTTGAAAACAGTCCGCAGCGTGCGGATCAGCTTGCGTGTGATGGAGATCATGAATGAATGGAGCTTTCTGTCGTGAGGCGAGGGAGAAATGGAACGGTGCGACAACTACGCCCAACTCCGATGCCCGCCTTCAAGGCGGACACCGAAGCCGGGCCGAGGAGCGGGGATTTCTCAGGCGGCGCGAAGTTCTGAACATCGCATGGGCAACAAGGCGACACCGCGTTGGCTGTCCAGTTCGTCCCAGTCGATCGTTTCGGCAAGTTCGCTGGGTTCGGGGTCGAAGCCGATCACCGCTGGATCGGCAATGCTGAAGCCACGGCGGCTGATTTCGGCGAGGTCTTCACCGGTGGCACGGGCGACAGCACGGTTGAGTTCACGTTGATTCATGGCGTTGGCTCTGGAGAAGGGGAGAACGCCGCCCCGGTCTTGGGGCGGCTGGGGAAACGGCCGCCCACACAGGGGCACGACAATGAGCTTCAGAATTGGTTGCGATTAGGACTGAGCGGACAGCCAGTGCGTTTCGAGCCACTGCCGTTCGGCGGCGAGGGCATCGCTGCGGCTTTCAAACGGTCCCAACTGCGGGCCGTTGACTGGTGACAGATCGGCCATCCACTGGCCGTCACGGGTGGGTTCGACATGCGAACCCCGTTGGATCGAGAGCCGACCCAGAATCGACAAGTCCAGTTGTTCGTCATACACACAACGGATGGAACCGTTGGTGGCAATCACAAGCTGCATGATGTTAAAAACTCCTGGTTACTTGGGCCGCCGGAGAATCGCCCGCCGTGGCCGGTCCACGAGGATGCCGTCGAGAACCGCTTGGGTGCCTGCCAGCTGGCTGACAACCTGCTGCCGCAGCGCGGTGTTGTCCCGCAGTTGCTGGGGCTGGACGCCGCGCACGATGTTCTGGGCCTGTCCGACCAGATCATCGAGCTGGCCGTTGGAGCGGATGTTGAGTTTGCGGAAGCGGTCGAAGAACTCAGTCAGGTTTTCGATGGCACTGTCGCGGAACACTTTGGGCTTGCCGTCTTCCGTGCCGGAGAGCCGTTCGGTGAGGTGCGTGATCAGCTTGGACAACTCGTCGAGAAACGCCTGCTCGGCGAGTTGCACCGCTTCGTTGAAACGGGACTGCACACGCTCACATTCTTCGCGGTACAGGTCCGGAGAAAGCTGTCGCAGGTATTCGGGGGGCTCGACCGAAGGCCAGTCCCACGTCAGATCGAACAGGCCGGTGAGGGTTTGGGGATAGTCGCTGGGATTGAAGAGCCGTCCCAACCGGGCTGCCGAGGCAGCCTTCAGATCATCAAAGTGATTGTCGAGCGTGGCGACGGCCTCATCAAGTTCCTGCTTGAAGCGGGCCATGCGGGAGTTGATCTCGTCCAGTTCGCCCTGGGGCACCAGACGGATGCCGGGTTCGGGATAGGGCAGACTGACTCCCTTGAAGTACGAGATGGCGTGGCTGCGGACCGACGTGACTGCCCGGAAATCGGCGTCACGCGTGTCGATCAGTTTCTTGCCCGCCGAGAGAAATTCGCCTTCGGCCCCAAAGGCGTCGGCGGCGCGGGCTTTCTGCTCCGGCGAGAGGGTCTTGCGAACGCCGAACCAGGTGAAGGACAGCCGCATGGCTGCCATGACGGATCGCAGTCGCTGGGCGGGATTGTGCTGGGTCCGAATGGGAGCAGGAGTGGCATCGAGCAGTGATGGCATGGAGGGAGTTCCAATCAGGGTGAAATGCCGAGGTGGAGAATTTTGGGGGCGACGACCGCGGACTGTCACACGCGGTGAAGGTCGACGAGGTGCTGGTAGGCGAGTTCGTCGGTGGCGAAACGCCGGCACAGGTCGCAGCGTTCAACCTTGGCGCCGGCTACCAATCGGCCTTCGGCG
>JAKFUF010000142.1 GCA_021732845.1 Planctomycetaceae bacterium
GTAGTGTGGACTTCAGTCCACAACCAAGTTGCCGGCTCGTCATGGCCGCGTCGGCTCAAGCCAACGCTACGAAAACAGCCTGTCTCGCGCCCCCTATCTTTGGCGGCTGGTTCGAACGCCGGCTGCGACTGCCCGCCGGTGGATCAGGGGTCGGTTCCGGCGAAGCGCCGCCTGTCAGCCCCCGTAGTGTGGACTTCAGTCCACAACCAAGTTGCCGACAGCTGGCCGCGTCGGCTCAAGCCGACGCCACGAAAGCAGCCTGTCGTCGGAGTCGTCCTCACACGAAAAGTCGCACCACGAGCCACGATCCTCAACGAAGCTTGATGGTTCCCAAGTTGATTCAGTCGTGCGTTTCTTTCGTGTCGGGGTAATACCATTGCTGCTGCGCCGTCCAAACTTCCTTTTTCCCGCAGTCGCGACAGGTGAACGGCTTGTCGACATAGAACAGAACGGGAGGCCCATAGGAATTGTTGGGCACTTGCTCCGAGAGATCGGCCATGACCGCGCCCTCAGGAATCAGCGGCTTTGCCAGCTTGCGTTTTGATTCGCGCGCCGCGTCGATCTGCAGCCTTCGGCGTTTGCCGCTCATGGAATGCCTCGATGATTTGCCGCCTCAATGAGATCCCTGCTGAACGCCGGTCCGCAACTCCTCCCACAACTTCTCCAGCCGCTTCTCACTCACCGGAAGGGCCGTCTGCAGTTCCTGCGCGAACAGGGAAACGCGGAACTCTTCCAGCATCCAGCGGTATTGCACGAGCCGTGGCTCATGGCGGTCGGCCGCCTGTGCTTCAGCCGCCTGTGTCACATAGCGTTGCCAAAGCGGTGCGACTTGGGCGTGCAGCTTCTGGTCGCGGGGCAGGCCGGCATTGGCGAGACGCGAGAGACGGCTTTGAATGGCCAGGAAGTAACGCGGCAGATGGATAAGCCACTCCCATGGAGTGCTGGTCAGAAAGCCCGGCGCGGTGAGGTGCCGGAACTGTTCGCGGGTGTCTTCGGCGGCGTACTGCCAGATGGGGTTGTTGATGGAATTGATCGCCCGCCGGGCTTCGTGCGCCCCCTTGAACAGTGGCTCAATCGTGGTGGTCAGGTCCTGGACAGCGACGCCGAGCCGGGCGCGGCCGGCTTCCAGGTGCTTTTCAAATTGAGCCGCCGAACGGGGGATGGTGGTGAAAACCTGAAACGCGCGGGCGATCATCAGTTCCGTCACCTGTTGGCGGAAGGAGCCGGGCGGCAGCTCGGGAAGCGCTTTGACGGGCGTCGTGGCCGGGGTGCCGCGTTTGATCTTTTTGTCCGCGGCCGACTCCGTGAACAGGCCCGTGGCATACAGCGCCGCCTTCTCCAATCCCGGCAGCCAGTCGACTTGAGTCTTCACATCCTTGCGGGCGGCGAGGAAAAACAACCGCCGCAGCCCGGCCTTCATCTTCCAGGCGGACTGTTCGGCGGAATCCAAAAGCCGCAGGCCGACGGAATCGCCCAAGTCGACGAGAGTGGGGAAGCCACGGAGTTTGACACCGCTACGGTCAAGATCGACCCATTCGGGCAGGTCGCCGAAGTCCCACTTCGTGATGCCATCGCGGTTCCAGCGGGAGTCGGCCACGGCGGTGAAGCTGGCCGCCGCTTCGCCGCCAAGTTCCTGCCGCAGTGCCGCCAGGTCGCGGCTTGCCGCCAGGGTCTTCTCGCCCTCGACGACGCGGACGTTCATCCGCAGATGGTCGGGCAGGGCGGTCTGGCGGAAGAGTTCGGCCGAGATCGGTTCCGGCCCCAGTTCCGTCAGCACCTTGGCAATCTGCCCTTCAAAACTGCCTTCGCCAAACTTGAGCGCCTTAAACACACGCTTCGCGGTATCAGCCACGGGGATGAAGGCCACCCGCTGCTGCTTGGGCAGCGACTTGATCAGGGCCACGATCTTTTCTTCCAGCAGCCCCGGAACCAGCCAGCCCATGCGGTTTGGGTCGAGCTGGTTGACGGCTTCCTTGGGGACGGTGATCGTGATGCCGTCGCCGGGGTTGCCGGGGTCGAAGCGATATTCCAGCGACAACTGCATCTGCCGCATGCCGATGCGGTCGGGGAAGTCGCCCGGCGCGATCGAGAAATCGCTTTCGGCCAGCAGGTCGTCGCGGGTCATCTGCAGCAACTGTGGCTGCGCTGTCTCGGCGTCCCGCCGCCACTTCTCGAACCGCGGCCCATCGTAGACATCGGCCGGGACGCGCTGGTTGTAGAACTCGTAGGCCCGTTCATCGTCGACGACGAAGTCCCCCCGCCGCGATTTCTTTTGCAGCGACTCCAGCTCGTCCTTGAGCATCTGGTTGTACAGCAGGAACTCGCCCTTGGTCTTGAAGTTGCCCGTCACCAGTCCGTCGCGGAGCATCAACTCGCGCGACACGACGGGGTCGATCGCCCCATAAGCCACGCCCCGCCGAGGGACAATGGTGAGGCCGAACAGCGACACCCGCTCAAAGGCCATCGTGGCACACGCCCCCTCCGACCAGTGTGGCTCACTGTATGTGCGAGTGACCAGGTGTTCCGAGAGCCGCTCAATCCAGTTGGGGTCAATTCGAGCCACGGCCCGCAGGTATCGGCGGCTGGTTTCAACAACTTCGCCGGCGACGATCCATTTCGGCTTTTTGGCAAGCGTGCCCGAGCCCGGCCAGATGAACGCCTTGCCACCGCCGGCGACGGTGTATTCGCTGGTCTCACCGCGCAAGGCGAGGTTGGACAACAGGCCTGTCAGCAACGCGCGATGGATGGCGTTGTAGTCATCCTTGCGGGGGGCCTGCCGCATCCCCGCCTGTTCCACCAACTTCAGCAACTGCAGGTGGATGTCGATCCATTCCCGCATCCTGTTGTAGGACAGGAAATTCTGATGGCAGGCATGTCGGAGTTTGCTGCGGGACAGCTCCTTGTCGAGCTTGTCGTAAAAATCCCAGATCTTGAGATAGCTGAGGAAATCCGAATCTTCATGGGCGAACTGGGCGTGCTTTTCATCGGCCGCCTGCTGTTTGTCGACCGGGCGGTCGCGGGGGTCTTGGAGTTCCAGGGCGGCGGCGATGATCAGGATTTCCCGCAGGCAGTTTTCGTCGTGGCCCGCCAGCACAATCCGGCCGATGCGCGGATCGACCGGCAGTGTGCTGAGTCGGCGGCCGAGCGGGGTCAGCTCGCGCTTGTCGTCGATCGCCCCCAGCTCAAACAGCGTGGCATAGCCATCCTTGATCGCCTCTTGTCTGGGCGGGTCGAGAAACGGGAAGTCGGCGATGTCGCCCAGCTTGAGGGCCAGCGTCTGCAAGATCACCGAGGCGAGGTTGGTCCGCTGAATCTCGGGGGCCGTGAACCGGTCGCGGCTCTGGTAATCCTGTTCGCTGTACAGCCGGATGCAGGTGCCCGGCCCGATGCGCCCGCAGCGGCCCTTGCGCTGGTCGGCAGAAGCCTGCGAGATCGGTTCGATCGGCAGCCGCTGCACCTTGGAACGCGGTGCGTAGCGGCTGATCCGGGCGGTGCCCGGGTCGATGACATACCGGATGCCCGGCACCGTCAGCGAGGACTCGGCCACGTTCGTCGCGATGACAATTCTGCGGTGCGGGTGTGGCTGAAAAATGCGGCTCTGTTCGGCCGCCGAAAGCCGCGCGTAGAGGGGGACAATCTCCGTTTGTTTCCCCGGATAATCGCCGGGCAGTTTGCGCCCCCGCAGCGATTTGGCCGTCTCGTGAATGTCCCGCTCGGTCGGCATGAAAATCAGCATGTCACTGGAGCCAGACCCACTGTCGAGGCCCGCCAGCTCATCGACGGCGTTGAGGACGCCCTGCTGCCAGTCGGGCTCGTCTTCGCCTTCCTCCAGTTCAATCGGACGATACAGCACATCGACGGGATAAGTCCGGCCGGAGACCATCACGATCGGTGCCGGACCACGGGGCGTGCGGAAATGTTCGCTGAACCGCTCGGCGTCGATGGTGGCCGATGTGATGATCAGCTTCAGGTCGCGCCGCCGGGGCAGGATGCGGTGCAGCAGCCCCAGCAGAAAGTCGATGTTGAGCGAGCGTTCGTGGGCCTCATCAAGGATCAGAGTGTCGTACTGGTCGAAGAAACGGTCGTTCTGGGATTCCGCCAGCAGAATCCCGTCGGTCATCAGCTTGATGTAGGTCTGTGGGCTGCTGACATCGGTAAAGCGAATCTTGAACCCGACCTGCTGACCCAGCGAGACTTTCAGTTCTTCCGCAATCCGGCTGGCCACCGAGCGGGCGGCAATCCGGCGGGGCTGGGTGTGGCCGATCAGCCCGTCAATCCCCCGGCCGAGTTCCAGGCAGATCTTGGGCAACTGCGTCGACTTGCCCGAGCCGGTCTCGCCGCACAGGACCACGACCTGGTTGTCGCGGATGGCGGCGGCGATTTCCGCCCGCTTGGCGCTGATCGGCAGGTCTTCGTCGTAGGTGACTTTGGGCACCCCCAACCGCCGTTTTTCCCGCAGATCCACCGAGCGTTTGACATCCGCCTCCAACCGATCCAGGCTGCGGTCAAACGGTTTTCCCGTCTGTTTCGCCTGCTCCACGCTGCGCAACTGCCGGCGCAGGCGGAACTTGTCCACCTGCAACGCCCGGCGGAGTTCCTTCTCAAGTTGTTCAAATCGCTCCATGCCGCGCTGCAAAAAATCGGAGAATGGGAAACGGTGCGGACCATAAATCAACCGGACACGTCCGAGTGCCGAGAAGTTCAGGGTAGCGGACAGGCGGCGGGATGGAAATCAGTGCGGCAAATGGCAGCGTGAAACAACTGGGGCTGGAAATTTCGACAGGATGAAAAAGAATCGGAAAGGATAAGACAGGATCTGTTTGGACGGATTCCCGGCAAAACATCCTCTGGCATCCTTACCAATCCTGTCTCAATCCCGCTTCAGGAGCATGGGGCAACTGGATGGTGGCTCGCAGCATGAGCAGAATTTGCCAACAGGGTGTGAACCACAGGATGTCTCTCCTATGATTCCCATTTCGCTCCACCGGATGGGGCGGCCATGGAATGGTCCACTTTGCTCAGCGACTCCGAGTCACGTTCAACATGCCGCATCGGTACATCAATCTCCTCGCGGACGGCGAGACGATCGAAGAAACCTACCTTCTGGGAGACAAGCAGATCCGGGCCAACCGGAACGCCGAAACCTACCTGCTGGTCGACCTGCGGGACCGCACGGGGACGATCGGCGCCCGGATGTGGAATGTCAACGAAACGCAGTGCGGGCGGTTCAACCCGGGCGATTTCGTGCGGGTCAAAGGCAAGGTGCAGCTCTTTCAGGGCGCGCTGCAGATGATCATCACCCAGATCCATCCCGTCCCCGCCGACGGCATGGACCTGAACGAGTTCGTCAAACAGAGCGAACGCGACCTGGCCCCGCTGCTGGGCCGGTTGAAGCAGATCCTGCTGGAGATCGACGACCTGCCGCTGCGGACGCTGATGGAATGCTTTTTGATCGACGACGCCCTGATGACCAGCTTCTCTGGAGCCGTGGCTGGAACCAAGGCGCACCACGCCTACCGCGGAGGGCTGTTGGAGCACGTCACGAACATGCTGGAAGTGGTCGTGCAGACCGCCAGTCTGTTCCCCGGCGTCGACCGCAACCTGCTATTGGCCGGCGTGTTCCTGCATGACATCGGCAAGGTCCGCGAGATTGGGTCCGATGGTTCGTCCTACACCGACGAGGGCCAGTTGATCGGCCACATGGTGATCGGCGTCGAGATGCTGAACGAAAAGATTGCCGAATACCACAAGCTGACGAATGAGACTTTTCCCGTAGAGACAACGCTGCGGCTCAAGCACATGATCGTGAGCCACCATGGATCGTATGAATTCGGCAGTTCGCGCCTGCCGAGCACGCCGGAAGCGATCGCTCTGCACTACATCGACAACCTCGATGCCAAGGTCCACGAGTTCGTCCGCGACATTACCGACGACCCCAACCCGCTGGCCAGCTTCACCCCGTTCAATGCCCGGCTCGACCGCAAATTGTTCAAGGGGATCCGCAAGCCGGCGGTGAAGGTGGAAGAGCCACCGGTGGCATGAAGGTCAGCCCCATTGTTAGCGGCAGGGCGCAAGCCCTCCGGTGATGACCTATCGTTGTGCGAAAGGCAAAAATCACTCACCGAACGGCTCGCGCCGTTCCGCTAAAATCTCTACGTCGGCCGCGTCAGCGCCACCGCGACGCGGATCGCTTCAATCATGCCCGCGGGGTCGGCCATGTCGCGGCCGGCGATATCGAACGCCGTGCCGTGGCTCGGGCTGGTGCGGACGATCGGCAGGCCGAGCGTGACATTCACCGCGCGGCCGAAGCCGATCAGCTTGAGCGCGATGTGGCCCTGGTCATGGTACATCGCCACCACGGCGTCGAACTCTCCACCGCAGGCGCGCTTGATCAGCGTGTCCGCCGGCACCGGTCCGGTGACGTTGCTGTCGGCTTCGGCTTTCGCCAAGGCGACAGCCGGCGCGATGAGCCGGGCCTCCTCGTCGCCAAATAGTCCTTCTTCGCCGGCGTGCGGGTTCAGGGCACAGACGCCGATCCGGGGCCGTTTCCCACTGACGCGGAGCATGAACCGGTCAATCAGCCCGATCTTTTCACGGATGCCCGCGACCGTCAGCAGGTCCGGGACACTGCGGATGGAGGTGTGCAGCGTGACATGCACCACGCCCAGGCCAGCCGACGCCTGTACGGCACCGCCGGGGGGCAGGTAGAGCATCATGGCGTAGTCGCTGACTCCGCACTGTTCAGCCAGAATTTCCGTGTGGCCCGGATAGTCGAGCCCCGCCAAGTGCAGCGCGGCCTTGGACAGCGGCGCGGTGGTGATCGCCTCCAGTTCCCCGCGCAGGGCGGCGGCGGTGGCTGCCGTCAGCGAGGTGTACGCAGCCCGACCGGCGCGGGCATCGTTCGCGCCCAGCGGCACTTCGGCGGCAGAGTCATCGCCGGGGTTCCAGCAGGGGATCCCAGCGTCGGCGAGCCACGCATCGGACAGGGAGTTGACGGCGCGCACGGTCGGCCGTTCGACAACGGAGGGACAAGACTCCACCGCTTTTCGCAGAACTTCAGGATGTCCCACCACAACGGGCCGGCACCAGTCGCGCACGCGAGGATCGGCCACGGCCTTCGCCACGACTTCGGGGCCAATCCCGGCGACATCGCCGAGGGTTAATGCAACGCGGGGGAGGAGCATCAAGACCGTACGCGCTTTCCAGAATGAGTCATAAACCAACCGGTGCTGGCATGGCCCGGATTCTCGCCCATCAATTCACAGCATGGTGCGAGCCCTTGGGCACCACGCTATCATAACCACTCAGACACCAGCCCGCGTCACATGTTCACGCTGATCCCCTGTGCCGATCCTGTTTACCGCTGCCGCGTTGCTGGGAGGGCTGGGGTTCCTCGCCGTGCCGGTCATCGCGCACTGGCTGAACCGGCGGTCGCGGGTGCAGTTGGTGTTCCCCACGCTGCGATTCCTGCGGGCGGCCCAGGTGACGCAGTCCCGGTTCTTTCGCATCCGGCGCTGGATCCTGCTGGCTCTGCGCTGCCTGATGGTTGCCTGCATCGTCGCGGCCTTCGCCCAGCCCGTCTGGCGAAACCGCAGCCTCAGCGGTGGCTCGCAGACCGCCGTCGTCCTCCTGGTGGATCACAGCGTTTCTCTGCAGCAGGATGCCGGCGGGGGCAGTGCGTGGCAGATCCTGCAGGCGGCGGGAGACCGCGTGCTCGCCGGACTGAACCCGGGCGACGTGGCCAACATCGTCGAGGCGACACTGCGGCCACAGGTGGTCTTTCCGCAGTTGAGCCCCAATGTCCCGGCCCTTCGCGACCAGTTGCGGCAGTCGCAGCCGACCTTCGAGCGGGCGGAACTGGGTGCGGCACTCGGCCTGGCCGCCGAACAGTTGCGTCGCCACAGCGGTCCCCGCCGGCTGTTGATCCTGTCGGACCGCCAGCGGACGAACTGGCAGACCGACACCGAACTGAAGGGGATTCTTCCTGGCAATACCCGCGTTGAGATCATCGATCTGCCGGGTGACCCACGGGAGAACGTGGGGCTCACCCAGCCCCAGACCACGCCGGCGCAGCCGCTGATCCGTCAGCCGGTCCAGGTTTCCGTGAAGGTTTCCCATTCATCGCCGCAGCCACGGCAGGTGCGGGTCAGTGCCCAGATTGACGACGAAGCCCAACCGGACCAGACAGTCATCGTCCCTGCGGGTCAGCCCACAGAGGTGGCTTTCACCTATACTCCGGAAACCGGTGGCGACCGCCGCGTGCGGTTTCAAACCACTGGCGACGGCTTTTCCCCCGACGATCAGGCGTCGCTCGTGTTCTCCGTCGCCGATAAGCTCCCGGTGACGATTCTCAGCGATGACCCGCCGGATGCGGTTGGCAGCATCACGTATTTCCTCACCCGCGCCCTCGAACCGACGGGGCGTGACGCCGACCGGTTCCAGGCGACCATTCTCACGAGTGAGCAGTTGCTCGCGGGTGACAGTGTGGCGCTCGCACCAGGTGGAGTGGTGTTGACGGGCTACCTGAAACCGCTGAGCCCCGTGGCTGCGCAACGGCTGATGCGGTTTGTGCAGACAGGCGGCACGGTCATTCTGTTCAGCGGCGAAGGGCCGGTGGCCGAGAATCTGGAGACACTGGCACAGGCGGTTCCCGCGCTCGTGGGCGGGCAGGTTGAGCCACTGGTTTGGACCGCCACCCCCCGGCGGCAGTTGTCGGGCGACCAGACGCTGCGGATCAGCGGCGGGCAGTGGTCCTCGAAGTGGCTGCGGGAGTTCGACGAGCCGAGCCAGTTCGCCCTCTCGCAGATCCCCTTTTACCGCGTCTACGGTCAGGGGCCGCTGCAATCTCAGGCCGAGACGTGGCTCACCTTTTCCGACGGCACCGCCGCGCTCGCCTCGCGCCCCTTCGGCCAGGGCCAGTTCTGGCTGGCGAACTTCAGCCCGGCGTCGGAAGCCAGCGACCTGGGCAAGCATGGCGTGTTCGTGGCACTGCTCCAAATCTTGTGCCGCGAGCTTCGCCCGGCGTTGGATACCAATCGTCCCACTTCGGTGGGTGCCCCCTGCAGCTTTCCTGTTCGAGCCCCCGAGTTTCCCGGCGACTGGGCCTGGGTGGGACCCAACCAGGTCCGCGTTCCCGTCCGCCGCCCGGGGTTGAATGAGCCACCGACCGTGCGAATGGAACATCCCGAGCAGCCGGGCTTCTACACGTGGATGGTCGGCGAACGGCGGCATGCCACACTGGCCGTGCAGATCGACCCACGCGAGTCGGACCTGCGGCGCATGTCACCTTCCGACCTCGTGGCGAGCCTGGGAGACACTCAAGGCACGGTCATCGCCGCCACCGCGCTGGGAGAGAGCCACGCATCATTGGACCTGCCGCTCTGGCAATGGTGCCTCGCCGCGGCCCTGGTTCTGATGGGGATCGAAATGATGTGCCTGGCCCTGTGGCGGCGCTGATTCTCGACGGAACGTGCTCCTTCTCCCGGTGACGCGACGGGAGGGGTCTGGCCTCCAGAGCCGCGAACCGTTCTGCCGGGCCAGCCGATTTGAACAAGTTTCCTTCGTTGTCGGGTGGACCTCAATCCCCCAAGTCCCGTTTTCCTCCACCGCCGCCGAGCCGCTTTTTGGGGAAGTGGAACCGAACATTGTCGGGACCCAGGAGGATCTGCAGGTCGTTTTTGAGGTTGGCGTCGGCTGAGACCTTGATCGCCTGCGAAGGTCGCAGCATCACGTTGAGCGGCGACCGCGGTTTGTTCTCTTCGAAGGTCTCCACGACGATCGCCACGCTGCAGCGGCCGGGGTAGCGTTTGAGGAGTTCACTGCAGCGGAGCACATCGTTGTCGGTGTGGAAGCCACGCTTGAACTTGATGGCCACCTGGTCGGCGAACTTCTTTTCGGCCTGATCCAGCGGGATCAGTTCTTCGACGATCAGGTTCGGCTCGCGGCTGCGGCGGTCAACCTTGCCGCGGATGAAGCAGATCATTTCCGGCTGCACGTCTTCGCCCATGCGGGCGAACTCCTCCGGCCACATGATGCAGCGGACCACGCCCTTGGCGTCTTCGAAATCGAAGTTGGCGTAGCGGGTGTGGCCATTGCGGCTGGGCTTTTTGGTCTGCGTTTTCTTGATGGCGGAGATCATTCCGCCCAGCATCACCTCGGCCCCGTCGGCGATGGTCACCAGGTCGGAGGTGACGTTGGTGGCAATCGCCTTGAGCAGTACGGAATGCTCGCTCAGCGGGTGGGAAGTGAGGTAGAAGCCGAGGGCATCCTTCTCACCGGCGAGCTTCTGCGAGTGCGGCAGATCGGGCATGTCCGGCATGATTGCCGCGACGGCCTCCTTGTCGGATTCCGCCGTGTCGCCATCGTCGAACAGGCTCTTCTGACCACTGAGCTTGTCGCGGAACCGCGACGCGGCGTTCATCACCGCGCGTTCCACCGTGGCCAGCAGTTGATTGCGGTTGGCTCCAAAGGAGTCGAGGGCACCAGCCTTGATCAGGATTTCCAGCACGCCTTTGGTGAGATGCCGCGGATCGACCCGTTCGCAGAGGTCAAAGATGTCCTTGAACGGGCCGTTCCCCTCGCGTTCCTGAACGATGGCCACCAGCACCTGTTCGCCCACGCCCTTGATGGCGGCCATGCCAAACGACAGTTGCTTCACGCCCGCCACGCCAAACTTGACCTGCGAGATGTTCACGTCCGGCTGCAGGACCGTGATCTTCATCCGGCGGCAGTCGTCAATATGTTCCGAGATCCGCTCGGTGTCTTCCATCTCGCACGACAAGAGCGCCGCCATGAACTCTTCGGGGTAATGCGCCTTGAGGAAGGCGGTCTGATAGGCGATGGCCGCGTAGGCGGTGGAGTGTGACTTGTTGAAGCCGTAGCCGGCGAACTTCTCGATCAGCCCGAACAGGTCGCGGGCCGTTTCTTCCGCCATGCCATTGGCCTGCGCGCCTTTGATGAACTCGACGCGGTTCTTTTCGATCGTTTCGATCTTCTTTTTGCTGATCGCCTTGATGCAGGCATACGCTTTGGACAGTTCGATGCCACCCAGGCGGTTGATGATCCGCATCACCTGTTCCTGGTACACCATCACGCCGTAGGTCTCGAGCAGCACCTCGTCGACCACCGGGTGGACTTTGGTGATCGGCTCGACCTTGTTCTTCACGTTGACATAGGTCATCACCATGCCGCCTTCGAGCGGACCGGGCCGGTACAGGGCCGAGGTGGCGATGATGTCGTTGAACGTGTCGGGCTTCATCTTCGTCAGCAGGTCCCGCATGCCGCCGGACTCAAGCTGGAAGATTCCCTTGGTCTCACCCCGCTGCAGCAGGGCATAAGTCGGCTTGTCGTCGAGCGGCAGCGAACCGGGATCCGGGAAGTTGGGATCCTTGTATTTGCGGATGTACTCCACCGCGAGATCCAGAATCGTAAGATTCCGCAGCCCTAAAAAATCCATCTTCAGCAGGCCGGCCTTTTCGACCTCGGTCCACTGCGTGAGGATGTCGTCCTTGCCGCCAATCCGCTGCAGGGGGACGTACTCAATCAATGGCTGGTCCGAGATCACCACACCAGCGGCGTGCGTTCCAGCACTCTTGGCCAGACCTTCTAGCTGCTTGCCGAAGTCGATCACTTCCCGCACGCTGCGGTCAGTTTCATACGCGCTTTGCAGGTCAGCGCTTTCCTTCATCGCCGATTCGAGCGACACGTCCGGCCCGGTGGGCACGAACTTGGCCACTTCGTCCGCGCGGTCCAGCGGCATTCCCAACGCACGGGCCACGTCGCGGATCACGGCCTTGGCCCCCAGGGTGCCGAACGTGCCGATCTGGGCCACGTTTTCTTTGCCGTACTTCTCCTTCACGTAGTCGATCACCATCTGCCGGCGGTCGCGGCAGAAGTCCATGTCGATATCGGGGGCTTCGACGCGGCTGGGGTCCAGAAAGCGTTCAAACAGCAGGTCGAACTTGAGCGGGCAGACGTTGCTCAAACCGAGGGTGAAGGCCACGAGCGCGCCGCAGGCCGAGCCACGGGCGAGGATGGGAATCTTCTTCTCCATCGCGAAGCGGGCAAAGTCCCACACGATGAGGAAGTAGCCGTTGAACCCCATCCGGTCGATGATGCCCAACTCGTAATCAAGCCGCTTGATGCCGCCCTCGGGCAGCCGTTCCAGGTTCTCGCCATACCGCCATTTCAAGCCTTTCTCGCACAGCTCCCGCAGGTAATCCTTGTCGCTCTTCTGCTCGGGCGGGACGAAGATCGGAAAGTGCCGGCTCTTGAGGTCGAGTTCAATGTCGACGCCGTCGGCAATCTCCTGGGTGCGCGCCACAGCTTCTTCAAAGCCGGGAAACGCCTCGTACATCTGCTCGGGCGAGCGGACGAAGAGCTGGTCCGACTCCATCTTCATGCGGTTCGTGTCGCTCCGCATGGTCTTGGTATTCACGCACAACAGCACGTCATGCGCGGATGCGTCTTCCTGCTTGAGATAGTGCGCATCATTGGTGGCAACGAGCGGCATCCCCATCCGCTTCGCCAGGTCGATTGTGCGCTCGGCGGCGTCGGTCTGAATCTGGAAGCCACCGTTCTGGATCTCCAGGTAATAGTTGTTCCCGAAGACCTTCTGATACCACGCCGCCACCTTCTCGGCGTCTTCGATCCGCTCGCCCAGCAGCAGGCTCGAAAGTTCGCCCGAGCAGCAGCCCGACAGGCAGATCAGCCCTTCGCTGTGCGCCTCCAGGCATTCCTTGTCGATCCGTGGCTTGTAATAAAACCCGTCAATGAAGGCGGTCGACGCCAGCTTGATCAGGTTTTGAAACCCGGTGCGGTTCTTGGCCAGCAGCGTCAGGTGAAAGCTGGCCTCCTTCATCCGTCCCGCATCCTTGCTGGTGCGGTGCCCCGGAGCGATATAGGCCTCGTACCCGAGAATCGGGTTGATGCCCGCGTCCTTGGCCTTCGTGTAAAACTCCAGCGCGCCGTACAGGTTGCCATGGTCGGTGATCGCCAGCGAGTTCATCCCCAGTTCATTGACCCGCTTCATCAACCCCGGAATCCGGCTGGCTCCGTCCAGCAGGCTGTAATGTGTGTGGCAGTGCAGGTGGGTGAAGGGGCGCGGCGCGGTGGTCGACATCGACGATCCGTGGCTGAGAGGAGTGAAGCATCGCACTGGACAGTATATCGGATTTGAGCCTGCCAGGGATCTCACAGTTCGCCGCTGCTTGATGCTCTATGTGATCACGTCGATCCTGCTGGCACTCTTCAAGTGGCGGGGACTCTCGGTCCCCGAATGGATCGAGGTCGAAGGTGGCATAATCTGCAATCTGCTGCTCGTTCTCGGAATGTGCCGGGTTCTGTTATGTGATGTCATCTGGATCTGGTCGCAATTCTGAGCCTGGGAAAACAAAGCTCGCGAACATCCCCGAGTCCCGCTCAAAACCGGCGTTCCATCGCGACACCCGTGGCTCCCGAAACGGTGATCGGCAGGATGCGAAATTCGCCGGGGGTGCCTTTGTGGACGCCTCCAATCGACTTGCCAATGACGTAGCCGAACACGGAGCCAAACATCACGTCCGACAGGGAGTGCTGATGCTGGTCGATCTCGGACCAGCCGATCAGTCCTGACAGGACATACAGTGGGACGCCAACCTGTGGCCCGTAGTATTCCTCGGCGACGGCGGCCATCGTAAAGCTGGTGGCGGTGGGGGCTGATGGAAAGCCACGGTCCGCGAACAGGCTGTTGTCGTCCTGGCGGGTGTGCGTGGCGAACTGCAGGCCCAGGGTGCCCAGCGCGGTGAACTTGTAGGCTGAGACCAGTGACAGCGAAAAATCGTGAAACTTTGGCTCCTGCGTGTATAAACCCCAGGCGTAGATGCCCGTCAGCAACGGCGTATGCACATACAGCGCATCGCCCCCGTGGCTCAACAACTCCGACCCCTTCCCCCAGCGGGCATGGTGCTTCTCGACATTGTCCTCGACCTCGTCATCGACCGTTTCGTGCAACAGGTAAGCCACGCCTCCGGCAGCGGAGAGAATTCCGGCGTTCTCCCACGTCAGCAGTGCCCGCGAATCTTCCCCAACAATCGAGCTGGCCTTGAACGTGTCGGAAAGGAAAGTATACCGCTCATGCGGTGGCTCCTCGTCAAAGGCGTGCGCGGCAAGGCCCTCTGGATCGACTTTTGCGGGCGGCGTGGCCTCAACCGCAGCGGGCGGTGGCGGTGGATGGGCAACGACATGCTCCGTCGCGGGAGCGTCGGTGTTGACGGTCTGGCCCAGCGTCCCGCACCCGGCAATGCCAACAGCGAAGACCGCGCAGAGCACGGTCCACAACCTTGGCAGGGTGGTGGAGGCTGAAGTCAACATTTGACTGAGTGCTGCAAGTTGCTCGCGTGGATGAATTTGGTTTGGTTTCCCGCCGCCCTGTGGCTCGGGGCAAACAGGCATTCAGGATCGCAACACCAGTTTTTGAAGATGGAGAAGCCTGATTCAGCCGGAGGCCGTTAGGCCCCGGTTCTGACCTGGCAAAAGCGGCGATCGCGCAAGTTCGGGAACCGGACGCTCACGCGCGCTAACGCGTTCCGGCTGATTTTTGAAAACTGGCCAGACTTGGCAAAGTGAGTTGACGGCGTGGATTCGAGAGATGGCGGCTGATATGATCCGGTTCTAAAAGCAAATTTGTGCCATGGAAGTTATCAGAAGTCCGCCAGTTGCGGAAAGACCAGTTGCCACTGTCCCATTCTCGCATCACGCCAGCAGCTTGCGTGCATGCTCACTCCAGCAGGGATGATCGTCTGTGAAAGGGCCAGGCATTCGGAACGACTTGGACGTTCGCCGGCAATGGCAGTGCCCGGCCTGTGGGAAAGTCCGAAAATCCAACGGCAACGTCAACGTTCTCCGCTGCCTGTGCGGCACCGACGGGCACTGGATGAAGCTGCTGGAAACACGCCGCACGCGGCCAATCATCCCGCCCCCCCGGCCGGTGGTCAGCGAAATTCCGGCAGCGGAACTCGACACCGGCGAGGCGCCGCCCCCGCGCCGCGAACGGGCGGCGGTGCAGCCCGTAGCAGACCTGCCGGCCTCACCGCCAGAAGCCGCCAAGGTTGAAGTCGTGGCCGTCGTGCAGGTGGCGGTGGTGGAAGTCACCGTGATTGCAGATTCGGCAGGCGATGTGAAGTCAGCCTCTGCGGAACCGGCCGTCGATGATTTTGGGTCCGGTGTCGGCGAAGAATGAATGGAGCAGCCAGCATTCGTTCGCTGGCCGGCAGCGAAGAGATCTCAACACCCCTGGGAATGTGTGGTCAATGAATTCACTGGTGACCTTTGCTCGGCGTGGCGCAGACAGCCCGATTAACCAGTGGCTCAACGACAACCCGCTGGTGCTGGGCGGCATTATGCTCGCCATTGGTGCCCTCCTGCTTGGTTCGGGAGTCTATGAACTTCGAAGCGGTGTGACCCACGACAAGCGTGGCAATGTCATTCCGGGCGGCATGGGGAAGTTTACGTCAATTCTGCGCATCGTTTGCGGCCTCGGAGTCTGCGGATTCGGCCTGTATAAGCTCATGGCGGGATGACCAGCAGTGCCCTCCAGGCAGCGACGATCAATCCGAGATCATCTGAGGCCATCGCACGCGTTCATGGCGGGAGGGGAATCTGAATTGCTGCTGCTCGCGCCTCCATCGCTATGACGTCGAGGGCTAATTTGGCAGAGTTGCGGTCCTTCTTCTCATCTGTGCAATCGTGGCCTACTTTCGCT
Source organism: Planctomycetaceae bacterium (assembly GCA_021732845.1). GTDB lineage: Bacteria > Planctomycetota > Planctomycetia > Planctomycetales > Planctomycetaceae > JAKFUF01. The sequence continues at coordinate 15,740 of JAKFUF010000142.1, forward strand.
GGCGGAAAATTCGCGACTCACTTTGATTTTTGGCGAAGGTCCCCCTCACCTGTCGTCCCCTTCATCGCCGCCAGTTTCGCTCGCAGTTCCTTCAGCAGTTTTGGATCTGTGCGTGAACCGTACGACAGCCCGACGTAAGCCTGTTGATCGGTGCCGGCCAACGGGATCACATCCAGGTCCGTCGACCAGTAGGGCCGGCGGACCGTTTGGGGAGTCACCAACTGGTTGACTTCGCCCTTGGCCTGCAGGTGGACTGTCACCACGAAGCCCATGTAGCTGGGGCCCACCTCATCATGGGCCTCGGCTGAGACCTGGCCGGTCATGGAGACCCCGTGAACTTTGAAAGTCTGGGGCAGGTATCGCAGTGTCAGCGTCTTCCCCTGGTTGGAGTAGACCGACTCGACCTTGGGCTTGAGATCCTTGAGGACCGGCTCCAAGGCCGCAGCCACGACTGCGGGTCCCGCACTGACTTCGTTCGCTGGTTCTTCTGCGCCAGAGAGAACCGTCGCCGAGATCACGAGCACCACACCCCACACTGACAGCCTGGATTTCATGAGCTGCTTCCCTTGCCAGCAATCGAAAATCACAAATCGAAAATCGAAAATCCGGCGATCAATCGGGCGCTTCCGGATTATGGTCAATGCGCAGCCGCACCACGTCCGACGTGAACTCTCCCCCGTAGTATTTCTTCACGCGGGGGTGGGACAAGGCGATCGAACGGGAGGGGATCAGCTTGACGCGGACGGGGATGAAACCTTCCCGGTCGGCCAGCTTTCGCAGGTTTTCGATGTCGAAGTTCTGGAGCATGAAATAGAACGAACGGGTTTCTCCGGCGAACACCACCAGCTCTGTTCCGGGAAGGACGACACCGCCGCCTTCCAGGTGAAACTCGGTGCGAAAGCAGAGGTCGACCGGGAGCTTGTCGAAGAGTTGCCAGGCGGGCATATGAATTGAACCACCCTTGTCGCCGCCCAGACGAATTTGCGGAGCCCAGCCGGCCGGACCCCAGGTGGAGTACAGCTTGCGGCCGGGCCGCGGTGCTTCCGGCATCTTCCGTGGATTGGGACGCTCGTCGGTGACTTCGCGGATTTCAAAGGCGGCGCGGAACTGTTCCATCAGCGCTTCGGCGGGTTGAACGACCAGGTCATCCGAGGTCTCTGGAGGCAGCATTTCGAAGGCGTACTCGGGCGACTCGAGCTTGCCGGACCAGGTCTGGTCGCCGCCCTCGAACTTGTAGTCCGTGACGAGCCGGATGGTATGCCGCCCCACCGGCAGTTTGCCGAGGCGGAACCAATGGGAGATCGACGTGTGCTGCGGATACTTGAACGGCTCGCCGATTTGCTGGCCATCTAGGAAGTGCGTGGTAACCGTTTCCGATTTCAAAGCCGGCTCTTGGGGAATGCCGTGGTAGCCGCCACGGTAGCGCGGTCCCACGGCGATGGCGGCATCGACACCGGCGGGATAGGTCGCCCGCTGCTGGATGAAGTGGGTCATCTCGGCCTTCAGGTACTGCTCAAGTTGATCGCGTGAAAAATCCTTCCACAGTGTGGCGATGATGACCGCGGCGGGATCGGGGGCGAGTTCCCCCGAGTCGCCCACGGCGGCAATGAGCTGGTTGCCGGACGCCGGCTGGTTGTCCCGCATCAGCCGACGGAGGTTGTTGGAGACTTTGGGGCTGTGGAATTTCGGGAAGGCGACCATTTCGCGGCGAATGTTCTCCAGCCCGATCTGGGTTTTGGTGCGAGTCTCGGGTTCCTTGGGTTGAGCCACATTCAAGACGAACGGTTGCGTGACAATGACGCGCGAGACACGGGGCTTCAAGGTCTTACGCGGCGGCTCTTCGGGGTCTTCGGCGGGCTCGTAGGCGAACTCGTGAAAATAGAGGCGGAGGGAAATGCGGTGCGCCCCTTCCTTCAGCTTCAGACCGGTGATCTCGAAGGCCGCCTTCATGGGCCTTCGAACGTCGGGTGGTTGAAGCATCCAGTCTTCCGACAAGACGAACGGCAGCGTGATTGGTGCGGCACCGGGCGACAGCGGATCGATGCCGCCCCAGGGCTGATCGTTCCGGCGGTATTCCACGCCATCGACAATGACATCATGCTGCGTGTGATGGGTTTCCAACCCCAGGTCGAACTGCAGGCTCGGCTCCTTGATGCCCACATTCCGCAGGTCCACATACAGCAGCGGTAATTCATTGGGGGAGACCGTCAGTCGACCTTCGCCAACAACGGTTCCCACGATTCTGGCATCGGGCATCCGCAGGCGGTATTGCAGGCCATACTCGGCGTCGATCCATCCGTCTTCGCTGTCGGCGACTTCCTGAGTTGGAAACGCAGGTGGGGCCTGATCGCGCTGGGGGATGCCGCCGAAGTTGCCCAACGGGAGTTCACGCGTGGTCGGATCCTTCGCCGGTGCGGTGCCAGCCAATTCAAGCTGGTCGACAAGTTTTACTTGATCCACACCGTGCTTCCGCAAATCCTCCCGTAGAAAGGTGAGTATTTTGATCGCCTCATCCCGGTCCGGTGCCTGCCCTTTCACGAGAATCTGCATGGGGTGGATGCTCAAGAACACCGTGCTCTTTGGAAACGTCACGGCGACGGATTTCTCCAAGTCACGGATGAACGACGGCTGCTCCTTCACCAGCACCGCCGCCTTCACCTGCAGATCTCCCAGGGGCCGGTCCCCCGCCTCCAGCTTGATCGCCTCTTTCCCCTTGGCAAACTTGTCGAGCGGGAGCCAGCCGACTTGTTCGTGCCAAAACACCAGCTCCCATTCGCCGGGGGGAATGTTTTCAATGCGGAAGTTGCCGTCCTCGCCCGTGACGGCAAAGCCGGAATGATCGAGCGGCAGGACATACGCCGACATCCAGCCTCCGAAGTTGGAGGTCACCTTGAACGGCACCTTTTCCGCCCGAAGCTTTAAGGCCACGCTGGCTTCGTTGTTCAACAGGCGGTTAAAGGCTTCGTTCACCTGCGGCTGACCGACAAAATCGAGCGGCGGGCGGTCACGATTTTGCAGCATCAGGGGCTGCCAGCTTCCGAAGGCGATCACATGCGGCGTCAGCCGGCCCTTCTCGATGGTCAACGAGACGGGCTTGTCATCCGGGTTGATGGGCAGCGCGATCTTTTGCATGGGGTCGGCGGGACGCAGCCAGACCAGCACATTGGCCAGCCCGTTTTGAGGCCCCACAACGAGCGATTCATCTGGGATCGGTGTGTCGCGGTAGTTCTCTTGAAACACCAACTGCATCCACGAAGGACGATGCGGCGATGTGCCACGGTTGCCATCGACCGCCCAGGCCTTGAGGTCTGGCGGCGGGACGGTGATCTTCTTCGCCACTGGGCGCTCGCCATCGAACACGACCCGCCCCGTCAACGTGGCTAGCGATGCATCCACGGTTTTCGGCGGCTGGCCGAGATCGATCCGCACGTCAGCAGGATCAGTGAGGGCGATCGGCAGGGCACTGCTGATCCCGGTGGTCAGCCGAAAGTAGACCTTTCCCTCGGCATCGGCGGGAAATGCCGGGCCGCTGGTGTTTTCACCATTGCGGTTCAGCCAAATCCCCTTCCGCACAATCTCCGCCCAGTCGAACCGCAGCTTTTGCGTGCGGTGGGGCTTGATCACCTTGCCGCCCATGTGCATGCCCGCGGGCAGCAGCACACGCAGGTCTTCACTGTTCAATCGAAAATCAGCCCGGCTGAAGACAAACGGGTCGTCTGTCCGGTTCGTGGCGATGACCTCAATCACGCCATGAGTTCCCCCGTCACTCACGGAGACCTCCATGTCCGGCGCCTCCATGTCGCGCCGGTTGAACCAACCCGGCAGGGCGGGCACTGCCTGCGACAGCGGCTTGCCGTCCGCCGCTGGTACCTTGGCCGTGAACACTTCGGCATTCGGCTGATCGGGGTTCACGACGAGTGTATGCGTGCCATCAGTCAGGCCTGTCAGCGTGACCCCAGCCTTCTGCGTTCCATCCCAGTGGAGAAGCTGTTTCACCTCGGAGCCGTAGCCCTCCCGCGCCTGTGCAACCATGCCGCCAATGATTTCCTGTTTCTCGTTCACCAGGTTGAGCACCAGCGGGCCGGTGGCTTGGACATTGCCCTGCGTGCCGTCTCCGGCATCGGCCTGCACCTGGGGTGTTTCCGCGGCGGGTGGCGCTGCTCGCTGCTCGTTCAGGCCGCCTTCGGCGAAGGGGTCGTTGACAGCGACGGCTTGATTTGGAAGTGGACGTTCGCGGACATGAAAGGTGAGCACCAGCCCCGTCTTGCCGAGTTGGTGGCTGGTCTCAACCCTATCGAACCAGTGTGTGTCCATCAGCCGACGCACGTCGTCGGCGAGCGTTTCCTGGCTGACGGCAAGTTCGGGACGGGACTTGATGACCTTGAGGATCTCGTCGTCGGGAATGGTGGTATTGCCCTCGATCCGCACGTCGGCCAGAGGCGCATTGAGATTCATCTCCTCCGCAGCTCCCGCGGCGGGAGCGGGGCGGTTCCCGAGGGTGACCCAGACGGCGCAAAGGAGAAACAAACCCAGGACCATCGGCGTCAAAATCCAACCCGACTGCCGCTCAAGGGGCACACCCATGATCCGGCGGACACGGATCATCAAGGCACCGCCGGTCGCGGACAGGACCGGCACGAGACGATTGGCCCTGGCCGCTTGGGGAGCTGAGCCACGCAGTTCGTCGACTGTGACCAGGGCGCGGACATAGTTGGTGCGGTTGCCCAGGACGCGGACGACCAGGTCGTCACAGCAGTCTTCCCGCTCGGTCCGCATGGCATGCGACATCCACCAGACAGCGGGATGGTAAAAGAACACGGTTTCGACAAACATCTGGCCCAGGTTGGCGAGGTAGTCATGCCGCCGGATGTGGGCCAGCTCGTGAGCCAGAATCGCCTCCAGCTCGGCGGGCGACATGGAAGTGGCGACACTGACTGGCAGCAGAATCATTGGTTTCAGCCAGCCGATGACGGCGGGGACTTCCACCAGCGTCGACTGTACGACGTCGACGGCGCGGTGGACGCCGATTTGGTTGGCGAGCCGAACCACGAGGTCGTGGATGGCGGGGGCAACCGGCACACCGCGCAGCCGCAGGTGGCGGACGGCCCACATCCCCAGCGCGGGGCGGAGCGAGACCAGCACCACACCGACCAGCCAGATGGCGACGATGGGCGTGAGCCACGGTTCGATTGAACGTTGCAAGCGCTGAACCAGCAACCCGGCCGGCGGTGCCAGGACGGGTGTCTCAGTGGAGGACGCTGGAGCTTCCATCCTGTCGATCTGGGGCTGGTCCGAAGTGGGATTGAAGTGTTGCGGGACCTGCTGCCGTTCGGTTTCGAGCGGCGGCAGGACCGACGCGATTGGTGCATGCGGGTTTTCGACGACGGTGATCTTCACGCTTGGCACGGGACGCGTTGAGCCACCGCCAGTCATGGGAGCCATCGGCTGAGGCACAACGAGCACGAAGGTGATTCCCGCGATGATCGGCATCGCCACCAAGGCCGTGGCACACGCGAGATATCGCGTCTGAGCCTGGCGGTGCGCGGGGAGGCACCACGCCAGCAATTGCCGCGCGATCAATAACAACAGCGCGATCGCGGAAAACTGCCACAGCGAGTGGATCAGCGTCCAGCCGACGCGCTCAATGACTCCGGACAGCAGGCGATGATCAACCGGCAACCAGCCGAGAGGTTCCAGGAGTGCGGTCATGAGGGGTTCTCCAATTCAGCCAGGAACTGCCGAATCTCCGCGATCTCTTCCGGTGAGGCTTTCTTGGCCGTCATGGCATGCATCATCAGCGTCTTGGCCGAGCCCTCGTACACTCGCTCCAGCAGTTCGCCCAGCATGCGTTTTTGGGCCTTTTCACGGGTCATGGCCGCGCGGTACACGATCGGCTTCGCCGTTTCGTCGCGCTTCACCAGCCCCTTTTCGAGCATCACCAGCAGCATCTTGACCGTGGTGGGGTACTGGGTCTCCTTGAGGTCGACCAACCCCTCGTGGACCTGCCGCACATTGCATGGCCCGCGATCCCACAAGACACCCAGAATCTGCAGCTCCACTTCCGTGGGCTGCGTGGACACGGACCGCGCCATGACGTTAGACCCCTCTCCATGACATTGCGTGATTCCGGGACACCTGTCGCGGATCCGCATCGCTTGCGGAGTGCGCTTCAGATTCTGACGGAAACGATCCCAAATCAGACGTTTCCGACAAAAGTCGGGCGTCTCAGTTTCATGGAATTTCAGATTTCAGATTTCACAGTAAAATGTCTTTTGGCGACATTCAATTGGCGAGGCAAGTCTGCCTGCCGGCTCATCATTGCGGACCGGATCAAGAGAATTCATTCTTCTCGCTCAGTATAGAGAACGAATTCTCTATGTCAACATGTCTGCAGACAATTTGAATGGTCCTAAAATTCCGTCCCACTTTGGAATCAAGATGCGGAGCCACGGATGAAACACGGAACAACATGGCGCGGGCTTGCCCGAAACCCAACACCCCGGATTGTCGCATCGTCAGCCCCAAGGGGGCAGAATTCGATAGCCCAGGGCGAAGTTGGCAACGCCAACGGAGCCCTGGGTGCAATGACGACGAACGACGGAGCCCCAATCGGGGCGTGACCCGTGATGTTTGTCGGATGTTCAATGAATCTCACCCCGTTGGGGCGGTTGGCCAGAGTCTGACCAGAAGCAGAACCCGCGATTGATCACTGATTTCCAGCACGCGCTGGCGAAATCGTCGCGGCACGCCAACAACCTGACGGTTAGTAGTACGGATGGTTGGCAACCGGATCTTTCTTCAAAATCCGTGTTTCATCCGTGTTCAATCCGTGGCTCAAATTCAATTCAATCGGAATGCAATCGAAGGTTGTTGCTTTGCAGGCAGGCACGTTTGGATCACCATTTGCTGCGGGGCCTTTGCTTGAGCGGGCGAAAACCTTAAATTTTCGGGCAGGGAACGCTGCCATGCCAACTCTCACTCTGTCATCAAGGAGCAACATGCTGTCCATTTCGAAGAGTGTCTGCCGTGTTCTCATGGTCACCGTGGCTCTGGGTTTGAGCCTCCAGGCGGGGCTGCTGCGTGCCGCGGATGGCGGACCCGTGGAACTCAGCCAGGGCAACGACACCGTCACCGTCAAGATTGGCGGCGAGGAGTTCACCACCTACCGCTACGCCGCATCGCAGCCCAAGCCCTACTTCTGGCCGGTCCGCAGCCCCAAGGGGACGGTCGTCACCCGTGAGCTGGAAAACACCAAGGACCATCCCCACCACAAGGGGATCTGGCTGTCCATCGACGAGGTCAACGGCCTCAAGTTCTGGGCCGAGCAGGCCAAGATTCAGAACAAGAGTGTCACAATCGACGTGCCCTCTGGAAACCCCGCCAAGTTGACCGTGACCAACGACTGGCTGGGTGCCGACAACAAGCCCGTCCTGGTGGAGACCACCCAGATCAGCATCTGGTCCGACCGGCTGATCACCTACAATGTGACCTTCGCCGCGGCTGTGGACGTGACGTTTGGCGACACCAAGGAAGGCATGTTTGGCATCCGTTTGGCTGACCCGCTGCGGGAAAAGGTCGGTGGCAGTGTCGTCAACGCCGAAGGCAAGCTGGCCACCAAGGAGTGCTGGGGCCAGGAGTCGAAGTGGGTCGACTATTTCGGCACGGTCGAGGGCGATGCCTGCGGCGTGACGCTGTTCGACCACCCCAAGAACTTTCGCAAGTCGCGGTACCACGTCCGCGACTATGGTCTGTTTACCATCAGCCCGTTTGGCCAGCACGACTACACGAACGGCCAGCTCCCCGAAGATCCATACAAACTCCCCCAAGGCCAGAAGCTGCAGTTCACCTATGGCCTGTATGTCCACGAGGGAAACACCGAGGCTGGCAAGGTGGCGGCGGAGTATGAAAAGTTCCTGAGGGCCACCAAGTAATGCCGCTTCGCCGTACCAGCTTCGCGAAACTCGGCGACCAGGAGCCTCATTACGGACACGGCAAATCCTCTACTCGGCTACCGCCGGGCGATTGTGGGTTCGTTGCTGGGCACGGCGGTTGGTGACGCACTGGGGCTGCCGTATGAGGGCGTGTCGCGCGGGCGGGCGCAACGGATGTTGGGGCCGCCCGACCGGTATCGATTCGTCTTCCGCCGTGGCATGATGTCTGACGATACGGAGCACACCTGTCTCGTCGCCCAGTCGCTGATTGCGGCTGGCGACGATGTGGAGGTGTTCCGCCGGCAACTGGCGTGGCGGCTGCGGTTCTGGTTGTTGGGCCTCCCCGCAGGCATCGGCTTGGCAACCCTCAAGGCGATCCTCAAGCTGTGGCTCGGGTTTTCCCCCAAGCGCTCAGGTGTCTTCTCGGCGGGCAACGGCCCGGCGATGCGCGCGGCGATTCTCGGTGCGGCCATGGACGATTTGCCCCAACTGGCGGCCTTCGTCCAGGCGTCCACACGTCTCACCCACACCGATCCCAAAGCCGAACATGGCGCGCTGGCCGTCGCGCTCGCCGCGCGGATGGCCTCCGGCAACGGAACGGTTTCTGGAACCGCCTACCTCAACTCGCTGACGACTGCGTTGGAGGGGCAGCCAGCCGCCGAGTTGCTGGCACGGGTGGAACGCGCCGTCGCATCGGCCGAAGCCAGCCAGGAAACAGAGGCCTTTGCCGCCGATCTGGGCCTGTCTCGGGGTGTCTCGGGATACGTGCTGCACACCGTACCCGTCGCCCTCCAGGCGTGGCTCACCCACCAGGGTGATTTTCGTGGCGGCGTCCAGGCGATGATCCGTTGCGGCGGTGACACCGACACCACAGCCAGCATCGTTGGCGGGATCCTGGGGGCCGCCGTCGGACCTGACGGCATTCCGTTGGAATTGCGACAGGGTCTGTTGGAGTGGCCGCGTTCGGTGGCCTGGATGGAACGGCTGGGCGCTGAACTCGCTGCCGCACGCACGACCAAGGCACCAAGCAGACCGCCGGCCGTCCCGATGTGGGCCATCCCGCCACGCAATCTGTTTTTCCTGGTTGTCGTCCTGCTGCACGGTTTGAGAAGGCTGCTGCCGCCTTTTTGAGGATCGCAGCAACAATAGGGCATTTTGCTTGCGCGATGGGCTGACGATGCGACACTCCGGGGTGTTAGGTTTCGGGCAAGCCCGCGCCATGAAAATTCGTGGTTCCCCTCCCGTTCCCTAATAAGTTCGGCCTTCGGTCAGCATCTTGAAGCGTGCTTTTATTCTTTGTCCGGCTCCAAAAACAGAAAGCCGTGGCACAGAACGGTTGTCTGTGCCACGGCTCCGGGTTCAACTGGCGTCTGACCTGAAGGTCAGTGGGCCTTCTCGATGTGGCCGCCGAACTCGAACCGCATGGCGGAAACGAGTTTGTCGGCGAAGTCGGCTTCGCCACGGGAGGAGAAGCGTTCGTAGAGCGCGGTCGTCAGCACGTGTGCGGGAACGGCTTCATCCACGGCGGCCATGATCGTCCAGCGGCCTTCGCCCGAGTCGGACACGCGGCCGGCAAACTTGGTGAGCTGAGGTTCCTTCAGCAGTGCAGACGCAGTCAGGTCGAGGAGCCACGACGAAATGACGCTGCCCCGCCGCCAGACTTCAGACACATCGGACAGGTTGAAGTCGTACTGGTAGTGCTCGGGGTTCCGCAGCGGCGTGGTTTCGGCATCCATCTCGTGAGATTTTTTGCCGACATTGGCATGCTGCAGAATGGCCATCCCTTCGGCATAGGCGGCCATGATGCCGTATTCAATGCCGTTGTGGACCATCTTCACGAAGTGGCCGGCGCCAATCGGGCCACAGTGCAGATAACCGTGTTCCGCGGTGCTGCCTTCGACCTTTTCCCGGCCCGGCGTGCGTCCAGCCGCCTCGCGCGGCGGCGCCAGTGTCGAGAAGATAGGATCCAGATGCTTCACGATGTCGGTTTCGCCGCCGATCATCTGGCAGTAGCCACGTTCGAGGCCGGCAACGCCGCCCGAAGTGCCCACGTCGACGTAGTGGATCCCCTTGGCCTTCAGTTCGCCGGCGCGGCGGATGTCGTCGATGTAATAGGAATTGCCGCCGTCGATGAGGATGTCATCCTTGTCGAGCTTGCCGACAATGTCGTGGATCGCACGGTCGACCACGCCCGCCGGAACCATCAGCCAGATCGCCCGGGGCTTGGACAGCTTGCCGAGGAAATCGTCCATCGACGACGCCCCCACGGCACCTTCGCCCGCCAGCTCCTTCACGGAGACCGGGTTCATGTCGAAGACCACGCACTCGTGGCCGGCACGCATCAGGCGGCGGACCATGTTGGCCCCCATACGCCCCAGACCGATCATTCCCAATTGCATGACGAAGAATCCCTATTCGTGGAGAGGTGTTGGGACGAGGGAAAGCGCACTCGACGGATGGTGTGAGGTTTAACTCTGGCCGTGCCACCGCACAAGCCTGCCACACCATCCGCGTGGCAATCCAGATTCATGAATTCAGCAGAAAACTGACGGAATTCGCCAGACCCGACGTGCAGGACGAGCGCCAGCGGCCTCAACGTCACGGTTCAACAAGCGGTATCGCGGGCGCAGACCCGCGAGATTGTGCGCAGCACAGATTCATCGACCGGAACACGGTTCGATCTGACCATGCCAGCCCCAAAACCACGAGGTTCATCCCACCCGTGGCTCAGCCGCACCGATTACACGCGTCACGCCCGTGCTGTGGATCATTCGATCTTTGCCAGCTTTTCGGCGGCTGCCGCCCGTGCCTTGTCGAAGACGCTTTGCAGCGTGACCGGAGCCCCACCCTGCCGCTTGCTTTCATCCGCCGCCTCCATGAAGGCGTAGATGTCCAGAGTTTCTTCGGGAGTCACCGGGGGCACACCCGTGCGGAAGAATTTCACGGCTTCGACCACCAGCGGGTCATAGCCGCCAAACGTGCCGATCTGCTCGATCCCCTTTTCGCCAAAGGCGGTGCCACCGTAACCGGAGCCCGCCTTGGAGCGGATGCCACGGAACGTGCCGATCCGCCCGTCCTTCCACTTGCCCACCGCCACGTCAAAGTCTGGCGTGGTGACGCGCGACACCGACTCGCAGCCCGGTCCCATGACGGTAAAGAGAGATTCGACGCCGTGAATGCCGTACCAGAACAGGTCGGGATGCGTGGCTTCGAGCGAACAGGGACTGTAAGCGTCGCAGCCCAGGATCTTGCCAATCTTGCCGTTTCGCAGGGCCTGTGCCCCGGCGGCAAACCGCAGCGATGACGAGGAGAAGACCGGCGTGTTGTACTTCTTGGCGGCTTCGTAAATCGCCACGGCGTCGGCCAGCGAGCCGGCGACCGGCTTGTCGATGAACACTGGCTTGCGGGCCTTCAGCACCGGCAGCACCTGGTCGAAGTGCGGCCGGCCGTCGTTGGTCTCCAGAAACACCACGTCGACCTTCGTCAGCAGGTCTTCAATCGAATCGACGATTTCAACGCCCAGTTCCTTCAGCTTGGCCGTGTATTCCGGCACGCGAACGGTGCTGCTGGCGATGTCGGGGCTGCCCTTGGGGTAGGCGGCGACCACCGGGCAGCCAGCGAGTTCCGGCTTCGGCATCTTGGCGTTGAGCGCCCCGGTGAAGGCCGGGGCATGCGAGGTGTCCAGTCCGATGATTCCCGCCCGAAACGTCTTTGGTGCATCCACAGCTTTCCCCTCGGGTTTGTCGGCTGGTTTCTCCGTCGCTTGCGCCTCTGGTTTCTCTGCTTTGACTTCTGCCGCGACCGCCTGAGCCACCGCCGTCACGGGCTTGTCGTTTGAAAGGGAGACGATGCGAACCGTTTTGTCGAGGCTGGCCGTGGCCAGGAAGCGTCCATCGCTGCTGACCGCCACCTGCTGCACCGGCCCCTCATGACCGGGCAGGACCTTGACGGTCTTGCCGGTGCTCAAATCCCACAGCCGGGCTTCGTTCCCGCCCTGGTTGCGTCCGCCAGAGCAGCTTGCCAGATGCTTGCCATCCGCGAGGAACACCACGTGATTGATCGCCCGCGTATGCCCTTCCAGCTCCTGCAGTTCCTTGCCGCTCTGCACATCCCACAGCTTGATCACCTCGTCCAGCCCGGAAGTGGCCAGCCGCTTGTTGTCGGGCGACACCGCCACGGCCGTCACAGCCTTGTCATGTGCGGGAACCGACAGCGTTTCCTTCCCGGACGCCACATCCCAAACCTTCAGCGACCCGCCCTTGGTGGGCCGGGTCAAATCGCTGCCCGTTGAAGCCACGCGGGTGCCATCCGGGAAGAAAGCCACGGAGGTGACCGGAAGTTCGTGACCTGTCATCGTGTGGACCGCTTCACCCGTGGCTGCATTCCACAGCGTGACTGCTTCGTCTTCACAACTGGAGGCCAGCAGCTTGCCATCGGGCGAAAATGCCAGCCCGGTGACCTGCGCCTTCGGGCCGGTCAGCGTTCGGGCGAGTTTCCAGTCGGCGGTGTTCCAGCAGGAAATGGCCTGGTAGCCACCCACCGCCAGCAACTGTCCGTCGGGGGAGAAAGCCACGGCCTTCAGGCTGCCCTTTATTTCCAGCGAGGCCAGTTCCTTCTTCTGAGCCACGTCGAAGACCTTGACGACGCCGTAGCTCCCGGCGGCGAGCGTCTTGTTGTCGGGCGCGAACGCCACCGCATGCACCCAGTCGGGAAATTGCTTGAAGACCGCGTAAGCAGGAGCCTGTTTGGCCGGTGCCCCAACGGGAGGCATTCCGTCATCGCCGTGCAGCAGGAAGTCGGCACACATCCAGCCGAGCATCGCCCCCAGGCACAGGCCGATCACACGCCGACCGAAGCGGAGCGCGGACAAGCGGAGTTCCGCGCGAAAATTCGCAAAAAACCGCTGAGCGAAGTTGGAAATCCGCGCCATCACACTGCTCCTCCAGGGTGAAACCCGGCTGCCATGAAAGCATCTGCCGAGTTTGATCTTTTCCAGACTCCGACAGGCTATGCCGCCAAGGGCACGGTGACAAGCGACGGGCAAAAGTGCGGCGGGAGGAACCGGCGAAGCGCGGTGCCCACCCGCCGACGAAGCGACCGGCAGTGACACGGGCAGTGTTACAATGCGAGGTGGGCCGATTCGTGTGGGATCGCGCGGGATGGTTACACAATTCTTGAAAAGTTTTGTGGCGGAAAATCGGCGGTGACGTGACTGGAGCGGAGAGAGCTGATGATCGAATCACAAAACTCACTGCAAACTGGAGTTCTGCTGTCGCTCGCCCGCCAGGGTGACGAGGCGGCGCGCGGGGCGTTGCTGGAAAGCTATCGCAGCTACCTGGAACTGCTGGCCCGCGTCGAGATTGGCCGGCAGTTGCAAAAAAAGCTGGACACGGCAGATCTGGTGCAGGAGACGTTTCTCGAGGCGCATCGTAACTTCAGCTATTTCCGGGGCAGCGAAACCAATGAGTTCGCGGCGTGGCTGCGGGGAATCATGGCGGCGAAAGTGACCAACCTGCTGCGGCACTACCTGGGAGCGCAGGGCCGCGACATTCGCCGCGAGCGCGGGCTGGAAATCGATTTGGAAAACTCGTCGCGGATGTTCGACCGCGGCCTGCAGGCGTCGCAAAGCTCCCCCAGCCAGCATGTGGCCAAGCGGGAACATGGGCTGCTGCTGGCCGCCGCACTGGCCGAACTGCCCGAAGATTACCGCGAAGTCATCGTTTTGCGGAACTTCGAGGAACTGGATTTTGCCGAAGTTGCCTCCCGCATGAACCGCACGGTCGACAGCGTGCAAAAAATCTGGGTCCGGGCACTGGGGAAGCTGAAAAAGACCATGAAAGGCGTGCAATGACCCCCAACCGCAGTGCCTCCCGTCGGACGGCTTCTGATGCCTCAGGCCCCGGCGGGTCTCAGGTGCAGGAGCCCGTGGCCGATGACGACTTGGCAGACGATCCCCGCGTGGTCGAGGTGGTCGAGGCCTATCTGCGGGAAGTGAAGGCAGGGCGGGCACCCGACCGCCGGCAGTTCATTGCGCGTTATCCCGAGCTTTCATCAGTGGTGGAAGAGTGTCTCGACGGGCTGGAACTGGTCTGTGGCAACGGTTCGGCGGGCAATGGGTTGCCCAATGGGCCGTCGAGCCAGCAATCACGGGCGGGTGCTGCGGCACACGCGGCCTCCACGGGCGAACTGGCCCAGCCGTTGGGCGACTTTCAAATCATCCGGGAACTCGCCCGCGGCGGCATGGGGGTGGTGTACGAAGCGGTGCAGCTTTCATTGGGACGCCGCGTGGCGCTGAAGGTGCTGCCATTCGCCGCCACGCTCGATTCGCGGCAGTTGCAGCGGTTCAAGCTGGAGGCCCAGGCCGCGGCGCTCTTGCACCACACGCACATCGTGCCGATTCACGCTGTCGGCTGCGAGCGGGGCGTCCACTTCTATGCGATGCAGCTCATCGAAGGGCAGTCGCTGGCGGTGGTGATTCGGCAGTTGCGGGAGCGGGACGGGCGGATTGACGACGGCAGCCGGTCTTCCCAGGTGCTCGACAACTCGAAGCGGCGGCGCGGGATCTCCCCGCAGAGCGGCATCACATTGGATCAGGCGGCGGTCAAAGACCCGCCGATGCCGGGGTTGCTCCAACCGGTCGTGGCTGCGGCGGGCGTGCAGGCGGTGCGGGTCACCGTGGATGTCTCCGCCAGCATGACGGCCGGGACGGCGCTCGACAAAGAAACCTACATTCGCCGCGCGGCGCGGCTCATGGTGCAGGCGGCCGCCGCGCTGGAGCATGCGCATCAGTCGGGTGTGGTGCATCGCGACATCAAGCCGGCCAACCTGCTGCTGGACGCCTCGGGCAGCCTGTGGGTGGCTGATTTCGGCCTGGCCCAGTTGCAGACAGACAACGGCCTGACCCGTTCGGGCGACATGCTGGGCACCGTCCGCTACATGAGCCCCGAGCAGGCAGGCGGCCAGAAGACCACGCTCGACCACCGCACCGACATCTATTCCCTCGGCGCGACGTTTTACGAACTGCTCACGCTGGAACCCGCCTTCCCCGGCGAAACCCAGCAGGAACTGCTGTATCAGATTCTGGAGACCGAGCCGACCAGCCTCAAAGAATTGAACCGGGGCGTGCCCCCGGAACTGGAAACGATCATCCTCAAGGCGCTCAGCAAGGCACCGGCCGAGCGGTACCGGACGGCGGCAGAGTTTGGGGCCGACATCCAGCGGTATCTCGATCATCAGCCGATTCTTGCCCGCCGGCCGTCACTCCTAGACCGCACCCGCAAATGGTCGCGGCGGCATCCCGCCGTGGTGATCGCCACCGTGCTGCTGATGATGGTGATTGCGGGTGCCTCGCTCATCAGCAACCGCCTGATCGCCATCGAACAACAGAAGACCAAGGAGTCGCTCGAGCGCGAAAAGCTGCGGGCACAAGAGGCCGAGCAGCAATTCCGGCAGGCCCGTCAGGCGGTCGACGCCCTGCTCCAAATCAGTGAGGAAGAGTTGTCGATGGGGCCAGGTGAAAACGCCCGGCGGAGGATCCTGGAACTGGTCCTGACCTACTATCAGAACTTCATTGAGCAACGGCGTGGCGATGCGGCCTCTCAGGCTGACCTGGCCAAAGTCCAGGACAAGGTCAAGGGGATCTTGAATGACCTGGATGTATTGCAACGCGACCTGCAAACATTGCTGCTGGACTATGTCGAAGTCCGCACGGCACTGGCACTGGACGCCAGCCAGGAAGCGGATCTCCAGGTGCGGCTGAAGGAGTGGGGCGATGAACGCCGCGTTGCCGCCGAGCATTTCCGCAATCTGAACGAGGCGGGCAAAAAGACGCTGATGATTGCCCAGGCGGAAAAGCACGACCGGGCACTCGCCGAAGTGCTGAAACCCGCACAACTGCAGCGGCTCAAGCAGCTCGGCCTGCAATGGCAGGGGCTGTTTGCCTTCCGGGACAATGCTGAAGTTCAGAAGGTGCTCAAGTTCACCTCGGAACAACGCCTGCAGATTCGCGAGATTGTGCATGATTTTTTCACATCCAGTGGCCGGCGCGGTCCGCGTGGCTTCGGATTTGGACCAGGCGGACCAGGCGGACCCGGGTTCGGCAAACCACCGGAAGGCCCGGGTCGCGATGGCTCCAGTGGACATGGTCCAGATGGCCGCGGCGAGCCTGGAGGGCCGCACTTTGAAGGCCGTAAAGACCACCGCGGACCCAAGGAAGGTGGCGGTCCACGCGAAGGCGCTCCCTGGGAGAGAGGCCCCAGGGACGGCAGGCCGGATGATTGGAGCCAGGGAGAATGGATCGCCAAAGTCCTGGCGATCCTCACTCCCGAACAGGTCAAACAGTGGAACATACTCGTCGGAGAACCGTTCACCTGGGGCCGGCCAGAACCGGCCGCCAAGGTGCAGTAATGGGCGTGGCCATCCGGGTGACCCGGAGGCCTGCGGTTCTGAAACAACTCTCAGATTTGAGTTGTCTGACGAGAGGTAATTTCAAATTTCAAATTCCACAGTCTGAGTAGCCGCGACGAACTGTCGGCGGAGTCTCAGCGGCGCGAGACGCAAAAACTTGCGCTGCGGAGTAGGTGCTGCATAAACCGACGTACTGTGAAATTTGAAATTGCAATTAACCTAAGCACGTCCGACCAATTCGCACCAACCCTAAAAACTGCACTTCAACCGCCATGTATACGGCAGACTCCACTGTGATCGAATCGAGCATGGAACCCGCTACGGTTCGGGTCAGGCCTGAGCCACGGGTTGTGGTTGTTCCGGAGCAGTCACCTTCGTTGTCGCGCGGGGAGGCACCGGCCCACGAGATGAAGTTCCTGCTCGATGAAACGCAGGCACTGCAAGTCGTCCAACAACTGCAGGAACATCTGACGCTGGATGTCCATGCCGAACAGGACCAGCAGAACGGTTATCAACTGTCGACCTTGTATTGCGACACGCCGGCGATGGACGTGTTTCATCGGCGGGGGCGCTATCGGTTGTTTAAGTTTCGCCTGCGCCGCTACGGAGACTCTGGGACGGTGTTTCTGGAACAGAAGCTCAAGAAGGGGACGGAAGTTCGCAAGCATCGCACCGAGATCGACCTGGACTTGGTCCAGCGGTTTGAACAGCCTGTCGGTGCGCATGCAGATGGCTGGGAGGGCATGGCCTATCATCGGGCGCTGGAGCGGCACCGCTTTCTGCCAGTCTGCCGGATTGACTACCACCGCGTGGCTTACTTCGCGAATCCGCCCGAAGGCCCCGTCCGGCTTACCTTCGACCGGGAGGTCCGGGGGATCCGCGAGGGGCAATGGTCACTTACCGGACAACAGCCTGCCACCGCCTTGCTGCCCGGCCAGGTGGTCTGCGAATTCAAGTATCGGGGGCCGCTGCCCGCGCTGTTCAAGTCGGTCATTCAATCGCTGAAACTGACCCCGCAAGGGGTGTCGAAGTACCGTCGCTGGGTCGAACTCTCGTAAGGTGTGTGCAGCGGAAGGAGACCTTCTGCATGCTCAACGATCTTCCTCCGCGTAACACACCTCGTGCGCCGGTCGACGTTGGTCACAAACTGGACGCTAAGGACTGACAGCTATTTTGGCTCGACCCTAAATTCAATACTTACATCGTCAGGCATCCGCGGTGTGTTGCGCTGCACACCCTACGAATATTTATGGTCCTCGCCGAACTTCTCCAGCTTGTTTTTTCTCTGCTTGCCGCCACGCTCTACGGAGCGGGTGTCGCGCAGATTTACAGGATGTCGCATGGCCGGCAAAAGCAAGAAACGGCAACGATGGTGACGACACTCATCCTGCTGTCAATTCTGATTGCCATGGTCTCCAAGGTGATTGGCGAGAGCACGGCGCGGGCGTTCAGCCTCGTGGGGGTGTTGTCGATTGTTCGCTTTCGCACTGTTGTCGAAGACACCCGTGACACGGCGTTTGTGATTTTCGCGGTCGTCGTGGGGATGGCCGCCGGGGCGAACTGGCTGATGGTGCCAGTGGTGGGGATCCCCATCGTGGGGGCCGTGGCGATCGGTCTCAGTCATCTGCCGCAGTTTACGAATGCCGCAGCCACGGCCGGTGCCGCAAACACGGGAACACAAATCCAACTGGTGGTTCGACTGGGACTGGGCCAAGCTCCCGAACCGACGATCGGCGCACTCTTGAAACGTGACTTGACGGACTATCGCCTGATTGAAATCGACACCGCCCGCCAGGGGGCGGCCCTCGACTACAAATATCAGGCGTGGCTCAGATCCCCGGACCAAATGCAAACCCTCGCCGCCGACCTGAACCAGACGCAGGGCGTGCAGAGCATCGAGATGCGCGTAGTGTGACCATGAATCCATCCAACGATTCCCAAGACTCCAGAACACTCAAAAGCCATAACCATACCTCAGGATCCGCTGCCATGATCGACGAAGCCTCCTTTCTGCGCCGCAGCGCGCTATGCGCCTGTGTGTGCATCGCCCTGTGCGCCACCATCGTGTTTTCCCAGGGGCAGCCGCCCGACCAGCCACCGCCAGCCAACGGCGGACAGGGCCGGCCAGGCGGGTTCGCCGGTCCGCGTGGCTTCGGCCCGCCAGGCGGAGGGCCGGGGATGCTGATCGGAATCCCCGAGGTGCAGAAGGAACTCGCCCTCGATGAAAAGCAAATTCCGCAGATCAATCAGTGGAGCCAGGAGCTTGGCGAAAGATTCCGTGAGCTGTTTGAAAAGCTGAACCCATTCCAGCCTGATCTGGATCCGGAAGAGCGCGAAGAGCGGATGGCCGAGATCCGCACGAAATCGGAAGCGGTCAACAAGGAGGCCGAGGCGAAGCTGGAGAAGCTGTTGCAGCCGAAACAATGGCAGCGGTTCAACCAGTTGAAACTGCAGCAGGAGGGCGCACAGGCGTTCAATCGTCCCGAGGTCGCGAAGCCGCTGGAACTGACCGAGGAGCAGAAGTCCAAACTGGAGGAACTGCGCGGCCAGGAATTTGGGCCGCCGGGTTTAAACCCGGAGACGATGGTCAAAGCCCTCGCCCTGCTGACTGACGACCAAAAGTCCAAGTGGACGGAGCTGACCGGACCGAAGTTCAGTTTTCCTGAGCCACGTGGGTTTGGCGGCGGCCGCGGTCCCGGCGGGCCGGGCTTCGGCGGGCAGGAACGTAAGCTGGTCAAACAGTTCGACAAGAACAGCGACGGGTGGCTCAACGCCGAAGAGCGCAAAGCCGCCCGCGTCGCTGCGAAAGCTGCCCCCGGCCCCGGCGGACCGGGTGGCCCTGGCGGCCCCGGACGAGGACCCGGTGGCTTCGGCGGACCCGGTGGTCCAGGCGGCGGCCCAGGCGGGCCTGGTGGCTTCGGTCCTCCCGGCGGACGCGGCCCGGGTGGACCGGGTGGCCCAGGAGGATTTGGTGGTCGCAATGAGCCCGGCAAGCCGGGGCCGAAGGTGTCACCCGCCGACGTGAGTTCCGCTGGAGATGCTCCCCTCTACGAGCCAACGGTGATGCGGACGGTGTTCCTCGAATTCGAAAACCAGGATTGGGAAAGCGAACTGGTCGACTTCCACAATACCGATGTCGAGGTTCCGGCCACGATGCAGGTCGATGGCAAAACCTATCCCAATGTGGGCATCCACTTCCGCGGGATGTCGTCCTACGGCATGGTTCCCAACGGCTCGAAACGGTCGTTGAATCTCTCGCTCGATTTTGTCGATCCGAAGCAGCGGCTGCAGGGTTACAAAACGCTGAACCTGCTCAATTCTCATGAGGACCCAACCTTCCTGCATACGGTGCTGTATTCGCACGTGGCCCGGAAATACATTCCCGCCCCCAAGGCCAACTTCGTGAAGGTGGTCATCAACGGCGAAAGCTGGGGGCTGTATGTCAACGTGCAGCAGTTCGACAAGGTCTTCCTCGCGGAGAATTATCCCGATGCCAAGGGCACCCGCTGGAAAGTTCGCGGCAGCCCGGGCGGGGGCGGCGGCCTCGACTACGTCGGTGACAAGGTGGAAGACTACAAACGCCGGTATGAGATCAAAACGGAAGACAAAGAACAGGCGTGGAAGGATCTCATTGAGTTGTGCCGCCTGCTGAAGGAAACACCGGCGGACGAACTTGAAGCCAAGCTCACGCCGATCGTGGACATCGACCAGGTGCTGTGGTTCCTCGCGCTGGACAACGCCCTTATCAACAGCGATGGCTATTGGGTGCGGGCCAGTGACTACAGCATCTACCAGGATGGCAACCGCAAGTTCCACATCATCCCGCATGACATGAACGAAACCTTCCAGACCGCCATGGGACCGGGCATGGGTGGCCCCGGCGGACCAGGCGGTGGCTTCGGTGGCGGCTTTGGTGGACCAGGCCGTCCCGGTGGATTCGGCGGACGGCCCGGCGAAGGTCGGCCCGGCGAAGGCCGACCCGGCGAAGGCCGGGGAGGCCCACCGGGTGAAGGGCCGGGGCGCGGCGGCCGGGGCGGGCCGGGTGGCATGGCCGGCGGTGGCTACTCACTCGATCCGCTCATCGGCCTGAACGATTCCAGCAAGCCCCTGCGGAGCCGTCTGCTGGCGGTTCCCAGCCTGCGGGCCAAGTACATGGAACATGTAAAAACCATCGCTCAAGAATGGCTCGACTGGAAAAATCTGGGTCCCGTTGTCGCCCAATACGAGACGCTGATCACCAAAGAGGTCGAGAGCGATACCCGCAAACTCACCTCGTTCGAGGAATTCAAAAACGCGCTGGCCTCGGGAGAGAACTCGGACAAACCAGCCGACGGCAGGCGGTCCCGGTCGAACCTCTCGACCTTTGCCCGTGAACGCCAGAAGTTCCTGCTGGAATACAAGGCAAAAGAATGAAGCGGAAATGAATGCAGCAATGACCAATGTCCCAATGACCAATGGATGCGCGCCAAGATCGTGAGTTCCATGTGACGCATCGTCAAAAACATTGGTTATTGGTTCATTGTTCATTGTGTCATTCTCATGCGGAGCCCACAGGTGCTTGTTCAATCGAAAAGCGGCAGCCCACGAGCAGCAGCGTCGTCCAGTGATCTTTTGACAGCCTTTCTCGGCCCCCTCCGCATTGAGTGCCGGCAGTTGCAGCCCTGGCGCTTGAGAGCGCCTTGGGGACTGCAGTTTGCCAACGCGGGACTGGGGTTTTTGGTGGTCACGGAGGGCCAATGCCACCTGCAGACGGAGGCGGGATCGCCATCGACCTTGCTGCAGCGCCACGATTTGGCGATCTTTAGTGCCCGCAGCGATTTCCAGATTTTTGATGAGCCTGGGCGTCCCTGCCTGCCGGTTCAGCGGCAGCCCTCAAACGCTTTCGCCGTGCATGAAACGCTGCAACCCGGCGGTGCCGGACCCGAAACGCGCCTGTTGTGGGGCATGCTCGGAAACGAAGACGACTATACCCGGCAGGCGTTGTCCCTGCTGCCCCCGCTGATCGTGACGCGGCACGACGACGCCAAAGCCACGGATCTGCCAGCCCTGCTGCAGTTGCTGGTTGGCGAATGCGAAGTGGCCCGCCCTGGCAGCCAATTGTTGGTCAACCGCTACCTGCACGCGCTGTTCGTGCATGCCCTGCGCCTCGCCCCTCCCAACGTGCCGGAGTCGCACGGCCTGCTTTCGGCCCTGGCGGTCCCCGGTTTGGGGTCGGCCCTGGGGGCGATGCACGCCCGGCCCGACCACGACTGGAGCGTCCAAGAACTGGCAAAGGCGGCCGGTTTGTCCCGTTCGCGATTCGCCCTGCTCTTCATGGAGTCTCTGGGATGCCCACCGTTCGCATACCTGCGCGACCTGCGGATGGGGCTCGCATGCCAGTTGTTGAAGGAAACGGACCGTGGCGTCAAGGAGATCGCCCAGCGAGTGGGATACGCGACGGAAACGTCGTTCAGCAAGGCTTTGGTGCGCTGGTGCGGTTCGACACCCCGAGAGTATCGGCGACATGAAACTGGTGCGCCACGAACGGCCGACGCAGAATCGTGATGGGCAATCGAGAGATGGTGTCCGCAATGCCGTAAGTTTGGCACTTTGCACGCGCTGCGTGGCTCAGGCCAGCCTGCCTGAGCCAGTTCGCAATGCAGTCGTCGCGGCAGCGGTCGCCTTAACGAACGACAAGGATTTCATTCAGCACGCGGCAATCTGGGGCAACTTCCCGCGCGGCTTCCTGGGCAAGCTGTTTTGCGTAGAACGAGTCGCACCGCCCAGTGAGGATGAGCCAGTGGCTGGATTGTTCCAATTGTAAATTTTGGATCCGTCCGGCCGTACGTTCTCTCACATGTCGTTCCAGTGGTGCTGGAACCTCTTGCGCTTGTTTCAGTTCCACCACGGGCGGTTCAGCCAACGCGATCATAAATTCCCCCAGATTCGCCCGCCATCAGTTTTAAGCCACTTGGATTGTCCGGCGAGCACGACAGCCACTGGGAGCATTTGGCGCGCCGCCTTGGGGCAAACATGCCATTTGTGGACGCCTGACACAAATGCCTGAAGGAGTGAATGTTGCGGATCGCCTAGAGGCAGAGCCTGTGGCCTCTTGACATCAAACGCCGATCAAATTGATGGCATGTGTGCTTGAATTGATGGCTCCTGACAGACCAGGACGCTTGATGGGCGACCAGTCAACGTGTGACGAACCAGCAAGTTCGGCAGTCTCGCGAGATGTTTGGCGATGAGTTCGCCATTTGTCGCTTTGGCAAATGGCAAGCCAATTCACGAGTGATTCTTCTGGAATTCCGCCGGATCGCTGACACGACGCGTTCGACCGGCAGGAGCCACGCCGTTTCGCGGACTTGAATCAAAGTTTGGAATTCCTCAGCCAGTCCGTATGGCCGCCTGGCCGAAATTACCCAGTAGGAAAGCATCGCTGGTTGGCGGAGCTTTTGAGACCTTGTGTGAACTGGTGAGCTGTCGCAGGATACGCGTGGCTCACCAAAAGAAATTCGGAGCGACTGGAAAATGCGTCAGCACCTCCTGGCCACGATGTTTGTTCTCGGACTGATGGGTTTCACCGCGAAAACGGCCGAAGCCGGCTGTCCTCCATGGCGGCCATGCGGACCTGGTCTCCACAACTGGCTGATTCCGCAGGGAGCCTTCGGGGCCGATTTCCGTCCCGCCTGTGCCCAGCACGACGCCTGTTACACCGCTGGCTGCAACCGCAAGGCGTGTGACTGCCAGTTCCGCGCCACCATGCACCAGGCCTGCGAATGCTCGCGCCACCCAGCGTTGTGCCGGATGCGTGCCAACGCCTACTACACGGCCACCCGCCTCTTCGGCGGACTCGTGTACTAAGACCGCCAATCCCGCCGCGCCGAAGGCAGTGAGCGAGGAACCCCAATAGCGGATGAAGCAGGCGGCGCAAGCCGCCCATCCGCGTCAGGGGTTCCGCAGCGAACGAAACTGACCAGTGAAGCCACGGCGCGGGAGGCGATCTCTTCATGGATCAGGTTGTTAAGGATCGCAGCAACAATAACTGTGACATTTGTCTCCCTATCGAGCAGCGAACGCCACCAGGGACAACGAATGAAGTTGGTGGTGAAGTCGACAGGCCTGGCAAACCGGTGCGGGAATCGTACGGTCATAAATTCACCACGAATTTTCACGAATCTTACGAATTTCACGAATGATCAACCGGCATGGCTTCGCGAGCGATGGAAACCTGCTCGTTGCCATTCGTGCCATTCGTCTTATTCGTGAAAATTCGTGGTTCCCCCTCTCGCTCCCTACGACCGGCCTTCGGTCAGCATCTTGAAGCGTGCTCTATTCTTTGTCCGGTCCTAAACCGTCCTAAACCCACGCCAGCGGCGGGACCGGGGCCTCAGTCCCGCCCCAAGAACCGCCCACCATCAATGCGGTAGATGTTTCCCGTGGTGAAGTCGGTCCCTTCCAGCAGGTACAGCACGAGGTTGTTTGCATCTTCAGGTCGGCCAATTCGCTCCAGCGGCGAAGCCTGACGGATGCTTTCGATCTCTTCGGGAGACAAATTCGGGGGCGGGTCAATCATCGCGGGGGCAATGCCGTTCACGCTGATCGTGGGAGCCAGCTCCACCGCCAGGGCCTTCGTCAGCGTGGCAACCGCTCCTTTGGCGACCATGTAGGGGAGAAAACCTCGGTATGGCCGGTCGACGGCCCAGTCCACAAAGTTGATGATCTTCCCCTGCAGCCCATCGACCACCGGCTGCTTCCGCATCACCTTGGAGGCGGCGAGCGAGGTGAGGAATGCTGGCTGCAGATTCCCCAGCAGATGCTCATTGAACACTTCGGGCGTCAGTTCGTCGAAGGGTGTCGCATGGAATTCGCTCGCCATGTTGACCAGCACATCCAGCGATCCCAGCGTCTCCACCGTCGCCTTTACAAGGGCCTCCGCATCGGCGGCTTGCCGCAGGTCGGCCTGGTGGGCCAGTGAGCGGACACCCAGGCACTTGATCTGCCCGGCCAGCGCCTCCATCGGCTCGCGGCTCTTGAAGTAGCTCAGTGCGACATGCGCCCCGCGCCGCGCTAACTGCATCGCCAATCTGGCTCCGACACGGCGGCCGCCAGTGATGAGAACAGATTTGCCGGCGAGATGCATGGAGGAGGAATGACTCAATGACCAATGAAACAATGACCAATGTTGTGATTCGAGGGTGGACAGGTCGGCGGTGGCACGACCTTGACGACCGACCCAATGTCCAAGGTTTCAATGATTAACGACGTTACCCAAACCCGATTCCTATCGGCGAAGACCACTTCCATCGCGTTCTCAAAAACATTGGTCATTATTTCGTTGGTCATTGAGTCATTCCGGCGTCAGCCGGCCGCTCCCATCCCAAAAAACACCTGGCTCTTCAAGAACCGGTACAGCCAGTAGTCCTCGGGAATCTCTTCGCCCGGCAGGTGGTGGCTGCTGCGGGGGGTGCAGGCGGCGAGTTCTCCATAGGCATCGCGGGTGCTGAAATCTTTGGCTCCCATCCCCTCAATGTAGTTCTTGAGTTCGATCGGATGCTCGAGGATCACGCAGCCTTTGGTCCGTTCATTGACGAACTTCTGGAAGCCACGCAGGAAGACGCTCTCATTAAACGTCTTCCGCAGGTCGCCCTCGTTGTCCTTGACCATGTCGCGGGCAAACGACAATGCCGGGCAGATCTCGATCCCACCGCGCGGATTGACGTGGAACCCCAGGCCCGTGGCTGCCGGGCAGAACGCCTCGCCCTTCGCCGTCCAGTAGGTGTCGATGATGAACATCGGGTGTTTCTTGCGGAGCCGCAGCAGCCGGCGGCGGATCTCCAGGAGCTGCTCCTTCGACACACAGTACTCCGTGTGTGGCTCAGCCCCCATCGGCCGGTAGACGTAGTACCAGATATACATCGCCCCGCGGTCGATGAACCATTGCAGGTACTCGTCCGACATCACCTCGTCCATGTTCTGGCCGGTGATCGTCGTGGCGATGCCGTAGATGACCTTGTTCTGTTTGAGCCTCAACATTCCTTCTTCCGCCGCTTCGAACACCCCCACGCCACGGCGCTTGTCGTTGTTGACGGCAAAGCCATCAATGCTGATCAGCGGGGTGACGTTGCCCACTTCGCGAATGCGGGCGGCGTTCTTCTCGGTGAACATCATCCCGTTGGTGATCACCTGAAAATAGCAGTCCTTGTGGCGCTGGAAGATGTCCCAGATCTTGGGGTACATCATCGGTTCGCCGCCCAGCAGCGTGTAATAGTGCGCCTGGTGCTTCTTGCCGTTCTCGATGATGACGTCGAGGTCGTCTTCCGGCAGGTAGTAGCCGACCCCCTCCTTTTCGACCCAGCAGCCGTGGCACCGCAGATTGCACTTGTTGGTGAGAGCCACGAACATGAACGGCGGGTAGAGTTCGTCCTTCTTCAGGCGGCGCTTGTAAGACCAGACCGCGCGCATCCCCTTGTAGGCGCATAGGTACGCCCCCTTGAGCGCCAAGCGTGGCGAGATCTCGGTCGCGAACCGCCACGCCAGCCGGGGAATGACAAAAGCCATAAAACAGACTCCACTGCGATTAACTGCACCATTCCGAAACACCTGTCGCGGATCCGTTCGGCAGGCCTCACACCCGATCCGCTGGCGGTGTCCCGGAATGGTGCGAGGCGATTAACTGCACCATTCCGAGACACCTGTCGCGGATCCGTTCGGCAGGCCTCACACCCGATCCGCTGGCGGTGTCCCGGAATGGTGAGAGGTTTTGCAAAACCCGTGGAGTTGATTCTAGACCGGGCGCGGGCAATGTGAAACCGCGACATTTTCGATTTTCGATATTCGATTTTTGACTGTGATGCCCGAAGCCGGTGCGCGACGGCCCTCAAGTCGGCACTGGGCGGGTATGATTCCGCCAATGTGGTTCTTGGAAGATCGCTGGCTTTTCGACATGTCTTTTTCGTCTGTTTTCAATTCTGTCGAAGCGGCCTGGTGGATCTTCCTGGCGGCCCTGACTGCCATGGGCGGACATCGCGTGCGCGGGATGACGGCCCGGCTCCAAGGGGTGTTCGTGCTCGGATTCACGGCATTTGGCATCTCGGACGTGATTGAAGTCTACACCGGTGCCTGGTGGCGGCCAGTGTCGCTGTTGATGCTCAAGGCGGCGTGTCTCGTGGGACTGGCGGTTTCAATCTACTGGCTGTTGAGAAACCGGCGAGCCTGATGCAATTTTCGATTTTTGATTCGGATGCCCGAAGCAGGTGTGGCACTTTGTGGCATGCGTTCATTTGTTGTGTGCCACTCTTGCCGCCAGTGCCACGTCCGCCGTCAATCGTCCGTCCGAGGGTGGCATGGATACTGCTTCACGGTCCTAATGGGCCTGCGGAGCCGGATGCACGCTGACGCCCAAGGTCAGCACGCATGGCAGACCGATGTCTTCGTGCGAGGCGGCGACATACAGGGTCTTGCCGCCCTCGCGCCACAGGGCATACCGAAAAACGCCATTGACCGGGATGTCAGGGTGCTGGTCGTTGCCGCGTTCAGCAGGCTCGCCAAATTCCTTCTCAAGCTTCGTGACCTGCCGTTGAAGCCGCCGCTGGAAGCGCGCTTTGGTCTGCACGAGCAGCTTCAAATTGTGTGTATCGGCTTCATCAAAGTGCTGAATGTGGATGTCATCACGAAGGCTGATCGTGCCCTGCATCATCGATATTGCCGCGGTGACATCGTCATCCACAGCCTCCGGCCGGTTGATTGTCTGGATCTGGCCGCAATTCACGATCTTGCACTTTTTAACCATGAACCGCCGCGTGCCGAGTTGAATGCTCCCGTCCGCAGCGATCGAGGTGAATTGCCGTCCCAAGCCAAGCAGATACTTTTGAAACAGCAATTGTGAGTTTTGCTTCCAGTGGTTCCATGTGAACAGAAAGAGACGCTCACGCGTCGGCATGATGAGTTGCCATGCCAACGGGAGAGGGACGTGCTGGAGACTCTCGAATGGCCGGTCAAATGTCAGCAGGTATGGGGTGCTGATTTCACCGCCATGTGTTTCTGATGGAAGAGCGCAGACCGCCACGTTTGGACTGGGATCGAGCGCATGCGCAGGACGATTGCGTTTGGCCAACGCACGGCGTCCACCTCCCATGTCGATCCACGGCTTCGCCAGTTGCTTGAGGAGATCCTCCGGCTTGATGGTGATGATGCGAGCCATCCCCTGAAACTCCTTCCTTCAAACAACTGACATCTCGCTCAATTGGCCCTGGCCGGCTTGTATCCCGCCGGCGGAACAACGACCTCAAAATCCGTTCCCTTCACCCGCCGCAGTTCGTCGTGCAGGACGGGGATCCGCTCGTCAGGGGTGACGGAGACGGCCCAGTCGATGCCGTTGTCAGCGCAGAGCATGCCGTACCGCTTCAGCGCCTCCAGAATGGTGCGGACGCTGGGAGAGAAGGGGGTGGCGTCAAAATCTTTTCGCAGCCGCAGCCGTTCGCCCATTCGAGGCAGAGTTTCGTCTTTCTTCTGGCTGGCGAAATGCGTGGCCGGGTACACGTAAGCCCGGCGGGTGCGGGCAAAGGTCACGCGCAGGGCATGCTCGATCTTGCCGCGCTGGAGTTCATCGAACCGCACGACCGCGGGGAACACCGGCAGTCCGGCGGCGTCGGAACTGGTCCACCCGTCCGGCCGCAGTTTGTTCGAGGCGAGGTCGAAAATCGACGCCTGGTCGGCCGACCATCCGCCATTCACTTTGGTGAGCCGGTAAAACTCATACAACTTGCGGTTCACGGGATCGACCACAATCCCGTGACGGTCGGCCTCCAGGCTTGGCTTGCCGCGCTGGACATCGTCGAGAGTCAGCGCCCGCCGTGCGGGGTCACGCTTGAAATCCGCCGGCCAGCCTTCGATGGGCGTACTTTCCGGAACCGGGTATGGCCCCTTGTCCGACTCGTGGGGATAGGCGGTGATCGTCACCGGCACCCGCTTCTGACCAGGCGGAACGAGCACGAAGCTCATGTCGGTGTTGTACCGCAGCGGTTTGCCGCCGCCGATGGCCGTGATGATCTCCTTCGAACTCGGATGCAGCGGCCAGGCGTCGACAGGGCTGTTCCACGGGTTGTCGGGGGGAAAGACCTCCAGCGCCGCGAGAATGGCATCCGCTTCCGGGGTATTGAACTGAACGACATGGTCCACCTTCGGCATCTTGGCGGACTTTAATCGCGCGAGGCGCTGCTGATCGATGAGCACCCCAGCGGGAGTGCCACCAGCCTGTGGCTCGCCTAAACCTTGCATCCCCGCGGCCATGGCGAGACCTAGGGCACCGATGAGACAGAGCATTCGCATCGCGTATATTGGCATGCCTGAAGGTCCTGGCTGGGCGCTTCATTGGAAGCGGAAAGTTGACTGGTCGATTCGGGGCCGCAAGCGAGTCACGGAGTGACTCGGCGACTTTGCGGATTATGGCCCGCCAGCCAGCGGTTCATCCAGTTCGATTCGGCATTCATCCCTGAAGACGGTATAAATTCGCTGTCCGCGAACTCCCCGTTCCCAAACCCGGCGCAGCTTCCTTCATGTCCCTCGCCGATTCAGAGCTTGTCGACCCGCGGTTCTTTGCCACGCTGGCCAACCTCGAGCTGATCGCCCGCAGCGTGGTCGAGGGGTTTCTGCATGGCCTGCATCGCAGCCCGTATGTGGGGTTCTCGGTGGAATTCGCATCGCATCGTGAGTACCTGCCTGGCGACGATCTGCGGCACTTGAACTGGAAGCTGTATGGGCGACATGACCGGCTGTATGTGAAACAGTACGACGCCGAGACGAACCTTGACCTGCACCTGGTGCTGGATGTCAGCGCGTCGATGGAGACCCGCTCGGGGCCGCTTTCGAAGATGCGGTATGCGTCGGCACTGACCGCGGCGCTTGCGCATCTCGCCCTCGGTCAGCGGGATGCCGTGGGGATCACGCTCTTTGCCGATCAGGTACTGGCACATCTCAAACCCCGGTCGCGGCCGACGCAACTGGAGGAGATCTTACAGACGATCGAGAACATGCCGTTTCGGCCCGAGGCCGATTCGGCACGTGTGCTGCATGAGGTCGCCGAACTGATGCCGCGCCGGGGGATGGTGGTGGTCATCAGCGACCTGTTTTTTGAGCCACAGGATCTGATGTCGGGCCTGGACCACCTGCGGTTTCTGGGGCACGACCTGCTGCTGTTTCAAATCCTCGATCCGCTGGAGGCCCGCCTGCCGGTCGATGGCCATGTCCGCTTTCGCGACCTGGAGACGGGAGCGGAGATGGTCACGCAGCCGGCGGAGATCCGCGAAGCGTACCTCCGCGCCATCGACATGTGGCTCAAAGAACTCGACACCAGTTGTTCCAGCCGCGGCATCGACCGCCTGTACCTGACAACCGACCAGCCGCTCGACCGGGCGTTGTTCGACTACCTGACGCGCAGGGCGCAGGTGTAAGCCACGGTGCCTGCCACGACAGGGCCGTCCGGTGTTTCCATTTGTCGATCGGCGTGGCGGGAGGGCTCTGGTCCTCCAGAGTCGCGAGCAACCGACGTTCCGGATTTTTCGAAGGACTTCCGAGCGACTTGTGGCTCACGCCCAGCCTTTTGAAGGTGTGGAAACAGCGGGAAACTCCGGGTTTTCTGAAGAGTGCGGCCACCTAGATCTAGCGTCGAAAGATGCTGAAGTCCCGAATTCTCGGTGTTTTTCACGACAATGCACCTTCAAAAGGTTGGGCTCGCGCCCTTCCGCTTTTATTTGAGCGGCACGGCGCAAGCCGTCCGGTGAGCGAGAACCGACCCACGGGGTGCATGACAAGAACATGTGTCACCGCCTTGCCAAGGCAGCCTATTCGCGTCGATTCGCGTTCATTCGCGGTTCCGAAATTCAACTGGCCGACATCGGCCAACAGACATGCGGGAGAGACCGCGAATGAACGCAAATTGACGCGAATAAAGGCTGTTGGTTCGGCCACGGGATCGGAAGTGAGGCAAAGAACAACTTCAGATGCATGTGCCGGCCAATGTTGTCAGAACAGCACAAAGTCGTCTCTTGCTCCGAGCCTGTGATTTTTGCCCCCACCGAGTTTAACTCCGTAAGGCGGCGACCATCACAGGCGTGGCCAGGACCGGTTGCGGCGGCCGTGAGTCACAATGTAGGCGAGTCACTCCGTGACTCGAACTCAGCCGGAGTGACCGGGCGACTTTGTGTCGCCTTTCGCTCCCGCGAAAGGACGCGGGCGTGGTCTGGATTACGCCGTCTTTATAGCGGCACGGCGCAAGCCCTCCGGTGATCGGTTTCGCACTTTGTGGTTCACCGGAGGGCTTGCGCCCAGCCGCTACTTTCAGGGTGCCCCGTGCCGGTTGTGCGACACCGCAACCCATCCGGTGCGTGAGGCTTTTTCCGTGATGAATTGAAAATTGGCCAGCCGTGCGGGCCGCGACGTGAGCAAACCCGCGCGCATCAGTCGCCCACTGGCGTTCGCGGAGTCACCGTACACAGGCCGCCGTAGGTGGCCAGCCACAGTTGGTCCTGCCACCAGAGGCCGTCGAAAATGACGTGGTTGGCGATCGCTTTGAAGCCGTCTGACGGTTTGAACACCTGGAACGCGCCGGTCTTGAGGTTGAAGCGGTACAGCCCGGAACTGGTCAACTGCTTCCACGGTTCGCCGCCAAACCAAATCTCATCCCCGCGTTCGGCGGCGAAGTCGATCCGATACCCAGCCTGTTTCGGCGGTTGCAGAATCCACGCTGGCTTAAACTGGTCTTCCTGCTCGGCAGAAGGGGGCCACAGGCCGATTTCCCGTCCGTAGTGGCTCGACCAGACGCGTGGCTTCCCCTCGGCATCCCGGCCTTGAAACAGCCGGGGCGAAGTGGTGATTCGCAATTGCGGATCGGGCCGGTGCTGCGTCCAGGACTTGTCGGCCAGCGAGAGTTCGTAGACTCCATCGGCGGCCCGCGCGAGGAGCGAGGTGGTGCCAGTCGGCGTGGAGGTGAATACGAGATGCGTGAGAGCCACGCGCGGCGCGAGGGGCTCTCCGAAGACGTGGACCTTGCCGTTGGCGTCGATCCGAACCAACCCACCGGCGGCATTGTTGCCCACCCCCACGTACAGGTCGCCGTCCCAGGTGGCGATCGATTCGACGCGATGGTCGGGCAGGCCCTGATCGGTGCCGTAGTTCGTCCAAGTGCGGGCGGAAAGGTCGAATTGCCAGAGACCATCCGCCTCGGTGCCGACCCACAATGCTCCCTTGGCACACACCAGGCAGGTGATGCCCTTCAGGGTTGGATGCAACAGTTCCAGTTCGTTACTGGAGTTCGATTTGATCCAGACTCCGTCCGGCCCGGCGGCAAACAGGTGCGTGCCGTCGGTGGCCAGCCGCTGGATGAGCTTCTTGCCGCGGATGTAGGCCACGTCCACATTACGGTCTTCGCGAAGGGGAACTCCGCCCACGGCGGCCAGGCGCTGCTCAAGGTCGGTGTTGTCGACGATCGATGGGCAGACTTCGGCCGCCTTCAGATACTCCTCGCGGGCGGCCTCAAATTGGCCCAAGGCTTCCAGACATGCTCCCAGTTCGTAGCCATGGCGGCCGGGAATCAGCGAATCATCGGGCAGACCGGCTGGCGGAGCCATTGAGCGGACCAGCCTCAAGGCCCGTTCCGGTTGTTTCGCCTGCCGATAGTTTTGTGCCGCCTGCAGCAGATTCCACGCGTGCTTGTGCCGCGCCAGTGGAGTGCTCAGGTCAGTCATCTTTCGTGCCGACTCTTCCAGTACCTCCGCCGCGCCGAGGAAATCTTTGTCGCCGATCTTGAGTGTGGCCAGCCCCGTGCGGGCGCTCTCGGCGAGCACGGGATCGGTCCCTTCCGCCCAGCGCTGCAAGAGGGCCATCCCCTGCGCCTCAAACTCTGGTCGATTCTTCGACCGCCGCACCAACCCCACGGCGATGAACCGCACATTCAAGGCGAGCATGGTTTGATGACGATCGATTGTCGTCTCGGCATACGGAGCGGCCTTGGACAAGGCCGAAGCCAGCCGGTCGCTGGCCTGTGGCAGAATCTCATACACCAGCATGATCAGCCGTGGCCAGCGGGAATCGCGATGCTCGACGGGCATTTGTTCAAAGGCAAACCAGACATCGTCGATGGCCGCCTCCCGCTGCGCCGCGTCGAGCTGGCCGGTCTGTTCATGGAAGCTGACCTCCATCAACGACTCCAGTGCCATCGCCGCCAGCTTGTCGGTTCGCCGCAGGTCATGCACGCGGCGATACAGTTCCCGCGCCCGCTGGGGACGGTACTGCCCGCCGCCATGCAGCGCATAACAGAACCCCAGCCCAAACGTGGCTTCCGCATCGTCGGGGCGAATGAACAAGATCGATTCCAGGCGGTCCACCGTTTTCTTGATCAAAGCCTGTCCCAGCGGCGTGGCAGGCCGTACGGCCCGCGGGTGACCGCTGATCTTGTCTCCCGGCAACTGGAATGGTCGCTGGCTGAAGTCAATCGGGCTGAGCCGCGTGAAGCGGTGCAGATCGGCCAGTGCCAGTTCTTTCAGCGTCTGCACCTCGAACCGGCCCGTCGCCTGCGAAGGATGTGGCACAACCCCGCCAGCGGCCAGCCGGGCCACGCACTTCTCGGTGTGCATGGCCAACACGGTTTCCAACTCGGTCGGCGCGCATTCGAACTCGAACGTCAGCATCGGCTCTGTCGTTCGCGCCTCCAGCATTTCGCCATGCACCACAATGCTGTAGGTCTGCTCCTGCTGACGCTCGTCGATCTGGCCGCGAATGAGATAAGCCGCCTGGCGCGGCGGCAGAGTCTTCGGGTCCGTGTTCTTGGCCAGCCCCGATTGAATCAAATCCAGTTCCGTCAGCAGTTGTTCCAGGTTTGAACGCTGCACCACCTGAAACACTGGCGGTCTGCTGGCCGCTTTGTCGGCGGATGTCTGGGGGAGGGCACCACTCCGCTGTAGCAGGTGTGTGGTGATCAGGTCGCGGATGCCCAGTTCGAGCGGCCGCAGGCGGTCGAAGCGGCCCAGGCTGTCAAACGGAGCCACGGCGACCGTCACCCGTGGAGTCAACGGAGCCTGGGCGAGGACGGCCAGGTCACGGGAAAACTGCTGGGCCGTCTCTTCCAGCGTGGCTTCCGCCAGGGGGGCCACCGCGAGCCCGCGGACGGCACCGGTTTTGGCTTCGGTCACGCGGAGCATCACCAGCGAACCGGGTGGATCCGCTTTGGGGGCAACTTCCAGCGTTGCGACAAGGTCGGCGGTGACAAGCTGACCGAGCTGCAGTTCCGCGTCACCCCGCGCCCGAGCCACGACCTGCTCTTGAATGGCGAGCTTCAGTTGCTGCCGCTCGACCAGTGCCAGATGTGCGTGGTTTTGGAGGTCGAGTTCGATCAGGGTCCGCAGGCTCTCGGTGAGTTCCTGCGCGGGCTTGGAAACCACTGGAACGGCACTGCTGGTCAGCGCGATGACAACCTTGTCTGCGGCTGTGGCCGCGTTAGCCAAGGTGAGGGCAACAATCGCGAGACAGAGGAATCGCAGCATAAGGCACCGAGAATCGCTTCGACAGAGCGAGCAAAAGGAACCACGAATCCTTACGAAAAAAACAAATCTCACGCATGAAGATGATCACCACAATCACAGGCGATGTGGAACATGATTCTTGATTCGTAAGATTTGTGGTTACTCTCCTAACCGTACGGTAATCGTGACGCGATACCCGCGACGACGACACTACTTCAACATTGCCGGGATGATTCGCGTGGCCAGGCTTTCCGTCGCTTCCTGGAGGGCGGCCTTCGAAGCCACGAGTTCGGCGAGGTCGACGCGGACGGCGGTCTGGCGGTCGGCGGCGAGAACGCGGCCGGTCTTGCGGTCAATCGCCTTCAGCTCCACGCGGGCCTTCACCGACACCAGGTTTTCGTGCCGGGCGGCGAACTGGCTGAAACCCTCGCCCTTCAGCAGGATGTCCGCCTCGGCCTTGTCGCCAGAGTTGCGGTCGATGACCTTGAAGCCCAGGTCTGTGCAGATTTTTGTCAGCTCGGTTTCCATCGCCGGGTCGCTGACCGTCTGGCCGATGTGCCGCTCGGTGACCTGGATCAGCACGGTGGGTCGGGGAGCGTCTTTGCCGAGCGTCTTGAGCAGCGCGGCGATCCGGTCTTCGTGAGCGACCGGCTTGGGAACGAGCTGGTCGCCCTGCTCGCCAATTTTTGCGACGAGGTTCTTGGCCAGTTGCTCGACCAGGGCCTCCAGGTCATCGTCGATCTTGCCCTTGACCGATGCGCCAACGACACGGGTCGATTCGGTGCCGATCAGCTTGGCCACCACATAGGTCTTGTCACCGACCTGAAACACCGACCCGGTGACCAGAATCTTGGCCCCCGTCAACTGGCCGACCTGGACCGACTGTTTGGGATCGGTCAACCCGGCAGCGCTGATTTCCAGCTCCTGCAGCACCTTCTTCAGATCCTCGCGTTCCACCAAGTAGATCTTGTCGTTGGCGACGAGGCTGGCGAACAACAAGTCGGTCACTTTGCCACCCATGTCGGCCACTTCCTTGCCCCGCTCCTGGAACGGGAACACCGCCAGCGGGTAAACCGTCGGCGCGGCCGCGGCGGCTGGCGCGGCAGGTTCTTGAGCGCTGGCGCAGTTGACCGCGACGGTGTTTAGGCTGAATGCCAGCGCGACGAGCAGGATCCAAAGTCGGCGTGTGTTCATGATCGGTTCCGTGGTGGCGTTTTTGTGGCTCAATCTCACATCCCAAATTTTGACCGGTCAGCCGCCAATGTCTTGGCGGATTTCTCGGAGAGAATTTCCAGAATCCGTGCGAACAGGTAGCGTGCGGTCGGGTCGGTGTCCCAGTGGGCAATCAGTGGAAACCCACAAAAGATCTCTCGCGTGTCCTTGTCATAGGTGGCCTCAATCCACCGCCAGCCGCGTGGCTCAGCCCCGACCTGCCAGACACTGCCGCCGCGGCTCACGGCGGGCACAAACCCCGTGCCCGGTATGGGCCAGGCTGCGGCCGAAAGCCGCTTGTCCAGTTCCGACACGATCCGTCCGCGTTCATATCGCAGGGCCAGCGGAAGTGGCTCGGCGGAACTCAGATCCGGCCAGTTGCCGGAGGCCGGGGCGAGGCAGACTGTGGAAATGCCCCTTTGAATGAGTCCCGACACAAGCGACGGCAGCGCCGAAAACTTGGCAAGATCCAGCCCTTCTCCCAGGATCACGATCCCGCTCTCGATTTGTGCAAATGCTCCCAGAGTCGTTAGCCGTGTGACTCCCACCTCAAGTTTTTCGAAGGCCTTCAGCGTGTGGCCGGGCGGATCAAACAGTGCCAGGTTGAGAGATTTGAGCCACGCCTTGCGGCCGCTGAAGGGGTTCTCGGGCAGGATCCAAAATGTTCGATGGAGTAGGCTCTTTTCGCCGAGGGAGAATTCCAATGCGGATTCGAAAGCCACACCATCCTTGATGGGCGGCACCCGCAATGAGAACGCCATGGTCTTGGATTTCAGGGCGTCGGCGTCGATCGCCAGTTCGCCCGCAGAGAACGTGCGCGGACCGGCGGCATGCCGCCAGACGATTGTTCCTGCTGCGGCGTTTGCAGGAAGCTGCATCTGCAACGTCACCGTCGCCCCCGCGAACAAGGCGGAGGTCCCTTCGCGAATGGCGTACAAGTCGCTCCCGCCGGCGGGTGCATCTGCTCCTGTTGGTTCGTCGGCGAGCAGGGTATCCAGACCGCTTGCCGCTCCCAAAGCGAGAAGTGCCAGAACCATCTGCCGGCGGTTCACTGCCAGATCCATGATCAGCTCGGAGTGGGTTGAAGGAGGGCGGCGGTCTGCAACACGCGGTATTCGCCGTGGGCCGTCTGCAGCAGGTCGACCTCGGCGGGCACGTTGTTGCCCAGCAGGGCCGAGGATGTGGACTGCAGCGCATCCTTCCCCGCGAGTTCCAACTGGCTCTCGACGAAGATCATTCCGTCCGGCAGGCGATACGCCCACAACGACAGCGAGGGCAGCGCTGCCGGGCTGCTTTCTCCGGCGGCGACGGGCTTCAACTGAACCGTTTTTTCGTCCCCGGCGACGACATCCGCCGCCCACGCGACCTGCCATTCGCTGGTGCCAGGCCGCCGCCGCTCGACAATCACCCGCACGACAAGCGTCTCTGAATTGATGTTCGCCGCCACATTCGGCGCGGACTTGGTCAGCCCCAGTTCGATGCGGTCGTTGGTCTCGGCAAACCATTGGAGCTGGCTGCCAAACACCGACCGCATCTCCGCCACGAGCTGCGACTTGTTGCGGAGCTGGTCGTCGCGGAGCCACGCGTAGTCGGCGGGGAGATTGCCGGTGACTTTCACCGTGTCTTTGGAAACAGGAACCGGGCTCGGAGTCCAGAGAATCAGCGTGACAGCCACCAGCATGGCGCAGCCAACAAGCCACGCCAGGCCCCGATGGGCGAGTGCTGCGGGACCTTGTTGACGGTTCGGCAAGACACACGTTTTCCCAACGGCTTCGCCCATACTCGGCTCGTTCGCCAGCCGATCCAGAATCGCCGCCTGCAGTTGGTCAAGCTGTTCGGCACTCGGCTCGCGCCGGGCGGACCAGGTGTGAAGCAACGCGTCCAGTGGACCGCTTTCGGCTGGCTCGCTTTTCGGCGGCTCGGAACTCCACCCGTCACCTTTGATGTTCAAATCGGTCATGGCAGATGCTCCTGCAGGGCTTTTCGCAGTTGCTCGCGGGCGGTGTGAACCCGCCAATAGATGGTCGACACAGTACATTCTTCGATTGCCGCGACTTCGGCCGGAGCCACCCCATGCAGCGCTGTCAGCACCAGCGCGGTTCGCAAACTTGGGGCCAGCTTGGCCAGCGCGGCTTCCACTTCAGTCGTCAATTCCAGGGTCAACAACCGCTGGTCCGGCGC
Source organism: Planctomycetaceae bacterium (assembly GCA_021732845.1). GTDB lineage: Bacteria > Planctomycetota > Planctomycetia > Planctomycetales > Planctomycetaceae > JAKFUF01. The sequence goes on from JAKFUF010000142.1 coordinate 52,968, forward strand.
GGTCGCCGTGGCTTCCACAGCTTCCAGCAACTCCGGCGTGGCATTCGAGGCCCGCCGCGACTCTCGTTCCAGCCACGTACAGGCGACGTTCTTGGCGATGCGGTAGAGCCACGTCGAGAACTTGGACCGGCCATCAAACCCCGCCAGCCCGCGGACCACCCGCAGCCACACTTCCTGCGCCAAATCGTCCGCCGCGCCGTCGTTCAGCGTAATCTGAAACACCAGCCGCCGGACCTGCGGCAAATGCCGCTTGAGAAGTTCACCCAGCGCCGCGCGGTCGCCCCGCTCGCGGAACCGATTGATGAACTCCTCATCCGAAACCACGGTGGCTCTCCGAAACGCTGGTTTGGCAGCAACGGGACAATCCTGCAGAGGTTAGACCTCGGGGGACGAAAAATCTTGGGGAAAATTTCCCGAACCACAAGTTTTTTCGTTGGATTCCGCAGAGGTACCCGCCTCTCTGGGAAATTGGCTCTGAGCCGTCGCGGCTCATCAGTCACGTTCAGATGCCTGTTTGTCGGGAGAGATCATGGATATGAGTCGAATGACATTCGGCGCAACTCTTGTTGCTGTAATTTCCTGCGGCATTAGTGCCATGGCTGCCGAGGTGCCGTTGGCGGAGCCTTACCTGCTGGAGGGCAAACTGGCTGCCGGCGTGACGGCGATGGAAACCCGGCTCAAGGCCACCCCCGCCGACGATCAGGCACGCTTCGGCCTGGGCGTTCTGCAGTTCTTTCAGACCTTCGAGCATCTCGGCGCGGCGCTTCACCGCCAAGGCCTGCGAACGGAAAAGTCGTTTCTGCGGCCCCCGACCCAGGTGAAGGAGTTTCTGCCACAGAACCCCGCTCCAGAAACGGCGACTTATACGACGACCCGCCAGATGGTGCAGACATTTGTGGACGATCTGGCCCGCGTCGAAGCCACGCTGTCACAGGTCAAAGATCCCGCAGTGACGCTCCCCCTGCATGTGGGACTGATCCGGATCGACCCCTTTGGACAGGGCAAGCCGATCCATGCCGCGTTCCTGCTCTCACGACTCGAACTCAACTCGCCGGACGATATTGAACAGGCCAAAACACTGGTCATCAACTTCGACCGCGGCGATGTCTGCTGGCTGCGGGGCTACTGCCGCTTCCTGGCAGTGGCTGGGGAACTGCTGCTCGCGATCGACGGACAACATGCGTTCGAATGCACGGCGCACCTGTTCTTTGAAAAGGTGGAGACGCCGCACACGTTCCTGCTGGAAAACCGCCAGGCCGTTGACGACGCTCCTTTCGACAACTTTCCGGCGATCTCGGATGTGCTCTCGTTTTTCCATCAGTTGCTCAACCTGCCCATCGGTGAGCCAGCGCGGATGAAGGCGGCGCTGACGCATTTCGAGGCCGGCGTGGCTCAGGCCAAAGAGATGTGGACCTTTATTCTCAAGGAGACCGACGACGATCGCGAATGGATTCCAAATCCGAAACAAACCGGCGTGGTGGGGGTCAAAGTCACCCAGGAGATGGTCGACACGTGGCGGGAAACGCTCGCTGAAGTGGAACTGATCGTGCAGGGCAAGAAGCTGATTCCGTTCTGGCGTGGCGCTGCGGGCGCTCGCGGCGTCAACCTGCGTCGCGCCTTCGTGGAACTCAAGGCGTTCGACATCCTGGAGTGGATTCAGGGAACCGGCGCGACGCCGTTTCTCGAGAAGGGAGAGTTCACCAAGCTGGCGGATCCCCGGGTGGGCGGCCGGCTCAACGATGCCTTTGGTGGACCCTTGAACCTCGTGGGCTTCGGATTCTGGTTCAATTGAACAAGCTGAGTTCGTGAACCCTGCTTGCTGGCGCGGTCATTGACCGTTGAAGCGGCAGGGCGCGGCAGGGCGCGAGCCCAGCCTTTTGAAGGTGTGGAAACAGCGGGAAAATCCGGGTTTTCTGAAGAGTGCGGCCACCTAGATCTAGCGTCGAAAGATGCTGAAGTCCCGAATTCACGGTGTTTTTCACGACAATGCACCTTCAAAAGGTTGGGCGCGAGCCCTCCGGTGAAGCCCCACGCAGCGAGAAATCAATCACCGGACGGCTTGCGCCGTGCCGCTAAACTTCCGCAACATCCGGGCGATCTTCCACCACATCCGGCCGGCCACGCACCACGCACCACCAGGTCCACTGCAAGCCGGGGTGTGGCTTTCCCGTCTCCACGATGTAGCTCAAAATTGCTGCGGTGCCGATGGTGGTCAGGCACGGGGCGGCGATCGCCAGGGTGAAGGTGAGTTTCGGCAGCGTGCGTCCAAACAGGTGTGCGATCTCTGGTCCCCACGACCAGAAGACGGTCACGAAGAAGCCCAAAATGACGGCGGGCAGCACCGAGCGCGAAGTGCAGCGGGGCAGAAACATGCCGATCATGAACATCGCCGCCAGCGGGCCGACGAACATGTTGAAGAACTGCGGCATCATCCCGATCAGAGTCTCGCCCGTGGCCAGATTGCGGTTGGCCACGAAGTAGGCGTTGGCCGTCACCAGCACCGTGATGGTGATGCTGAGGAGGCGGGCCACGGTGAGGTCGCTGAGCATCCGTTTGCCGCCGTGCCGAAGTTTCGGCACCAGATCGTTGGTGACCACCGCCGTGATCGAGTTCACGCCGGATTCCAGGGTCTGGATGGCGTCGCACAGAAACGCGGCGATGACCAGCCCGGCACCGCCGGCGGGAAGCTGGGCTCCCAGAAAGTGCGGGAACAATTTGTCGGCAGCCTGCATGGGGCTCAGCCCGTCGGGCACCAGGGCTTGTCGCCTCAGATAGAACGACAGCAGGGCCAACCCCGCGAGGGCCAGGAGGGCCGCCATCGTGAAGTCCACCAGCAGATTCGTGAAGTAACTGCGGCGGGCATTTTTGAGCGATGACACCGAGAAATAGCGCTGCAGCACCACCTGGTCAGAGCCGTGCGTGCAGATGTTCCAAAAGAAGTAGTTGATCATCGCGGTGACAATGGTCACCCGCACGGTGAGGTCGAGACTGAACACCGGGGTGATCGCGGGAGCGGTGCGGACAAAACCCGCGCTGAGCCACCATTCTTGCGGACCGGGATGGGCGTTCAGCCGGTACCGCCACCATTGGATCGGCAACTCAGAGTTGACCGTGAACTGCCACCACGGCACCGGACCCTCTTGGGTACCAGCACAAAACTGCCGCCATTGTTCGTCGGCTCGCATCTGCCCGGCAGTCTGAAACCATTCCACAGGGCCGGTCCCATCCGTGAACACGACATAGCTGATCGCCAACAGCACGCCCGCCAGCAGCAGCAGGCATTGCAGCACGTCGGTCCAGATCATCGCCTGAATGCCACCCACCGAGGTGTAAATGGCAGCGATCACGCCGACCATGCAGATCCACCAGTAGATGTCCTTTCCCGGGAGCCACGTGATGTCTGGTCCTTTGACCCGATCCAGCGCCAGGGAGGCGGCGTAAACAACCATGCTCATCCATCCGAGCCGCAACAGCACGAACAGTGTCGCACCAATCAGACGCACGGAATAACTGAACCGAAGTTCGAGATATTCGTAGGCACTGGTCAGCTTCAGCCGCATGAAGAACGGCACCCACAGCATCAGAATTACGACCGCGGCAAACGGGATGGCCATGTATCCGGCAAAAACCCCCAGGCCGTTCTTCACCACTTCGCCAGGACTCCCGAGATACGAGAGTGTGGAGAACAGCGTGGCGAGGATGCTCAGCCCGACGGCGAACCACGGCATGCGGCGGCCGCCGACGAAGAAGTCATCCGTCGATTTTTGCTTCCTCCCAAACCAGATCGCGATGCCGAACGTGAACAGCAGGTACGCGATGATCATCGCGTAGTCAAACAGCTTCAGTCCAGATTCCGGCACGAGTCCGCCTTTCAGTGAGGTGTTCGCCACATCGGGAGCAGTTGACCCGATGGATTCAGCGACTCTCCTCCATGACCGGACCAGTTCTTGCGCGGCACTGAACCGTCCTGGTACCAGTTAAGCGGGCCGGGAAAGGGGAGTCAATGGGCGGCGGCAAGACGTTTCCGGCCGCGAACTCCATCCGCCACTGTGAACCAGAGTGAATCGCGTATTTGTGGCAATTTTTAACTTTTCTTATTGACTTTCTCGCCGTCGGGCGTCAAGATGTAATATGTACGCCTGTGTTGTTCTTGTACTGGATCCACCCGCTGTCGGTGTCGCTGTGGGACTGCTTGCGATTCTCATTGGTCTTGTCCTGGCGCTGGGAGCCACGCATTTGGTCACCCTCCGGCCGATTCAGGCCGGCCCGCGCGTTCCGCAGAGGCAGATTCAGTCGCTCAATGTGATGCGGTCACCCGTTCGGGCCGAGTTGGTTGAAGTGTTCCGTTTGTTTGCCCGTCCTCTCCTTTGCTGCGCCTGCGCGGATGGACGCCGCGAATTTGTGAGCATCACGCACCGCCACTCCGTGCCAACCGGCTCAAACCTCGCGCTCTCGCGATCGAAACACCCGGCCACCGGGTTCACGACTTCGAAATCGCGCCCCCTCTGTCAGCCACCCCTTTCGACCCCTTTCGATGTGCGCCGCCCCTTCCGACCTGCGCCACCCCTTTCGACCTGCGCCGCCCCTTTCGGCCAACGCCACCCCTTTCGACCTGCGCCACCCCTTCCGACCTGCGCCACCCCTTTCGACCTGCGCCGCCCCTTCCGACCTGCGCCGCCCCTTCCGACCTGCGCCGCTCGTGAGTGCGGCGGGGAGTCTCCATTTGCTATCGTAGCGGCGGTCTCCCCGAGTTCAGGAGTGCTTTCGTGCAACGGCAATGGTGGCTGAAGTTCTGTGTGACGAGTCTGGTGCTGGCGGCGATCCCTCTGCTACTGGTCGCGGAAGACACAAAACCCGAGGTGTCGAAGTCTGAGACCGAAGCCCGGCAGGCGATGGCCGGGATCAAGCTTCCACCGGGCAGCCGCATGGAACTGTTCGCGGTTGATCCCCAGCTCGCCAGCCCGGTCGCCATTTGTCTGGACGAGCGCGGCCGTGTGTATGTCGCCGAAGAATACCGCTTCAATTTGGGCACCGAAGAGAACCGCACCCGGCCGTTTCTGCTCGAAGATGACCTGCAGATCAAGACGCTGGACGACCGGCTGGCGATGTACCGCAAGTGGGCTGACAAGTTTGATGGCGGGATGGCGTGGTTCAACAAGACAGCGGACCAGGTGCGGCGGATTGAAGACCGCGACGGCGACGGCCGGGCCGACCATTCCACGATCTTTGCCGGTGGCTTCAATGGCACGCTGGATGGGCTGGCGGCGGGTGTCATCGCCCGTGACGGCCAGGTCTATTTCACCTGCATCCCGAACCTGTGGCTCCTCCGCGACACCGACGGCGACGGTGTCGCCGAACAGCGGCAGGTGCTGCAGACCGGCTTCGGCGTGAACGCCGGCTTTCTGGGCCACGACCTGCATGGGCTCGCCTGGGGGCCGGACGGACGGCTGTATTTCTCGGTGGGTGACCGCGGGTTCCATCTGCTCACGAAAGAGGGCAAAACGCTGGCGGGACCACGCACCGGCGCTGTGTTTCGCTGCGAGCCCGACGGTTCAAAACTGGAGGTCGTGCATCGCGGCCTGCGCAACCCTCAAGAGATCGCCTTCGACGACTATGGCAACCTGTTTGCCGCCGACAACAATTGCGACAAGGGCGACCACTCCCGGTTGGTTTTCATTCTGAACGGCGGCGACAGTGGCTGGAACATGTCCTACCAGTCGCTGCCGGACCCGTATCTCACCGGGCCGTGGCACGCCGAACAGATCTGGCACATCCCGCAGACTGAGCCACTGGTGGAAGGGGCTGGTGCCAGCTCACCCAACCTGCAACCCGCGTGGATCGTGCCGTGCGTGGGGAAGCTGGGTGCGGGGCCGTCGGGGTTCACTCACTACCCCGGTGTGGGCATGGGTCCGCGTTACCGCGACCACTTCTTCATGTGCAACTACACCGGCAACGGCGGGCTGGAGGCGTTTGCCGTGCAGCCGAAGGGGGCGGGGTTCGAGATCGTGGACGCTCACGATTTTCTCAAGCCGATCTTCGCCACCGATGCCGAGTTTGGTTACGACGGCAAACTCTATGTCTCCGACTTCGTCCGCCTGGAATGGAACGGCGGCACGGCGGGCGGGCGGATTTACACGCTGCAGGATGAACTGCATGGCCGGACCCCCGAAGTGCAGGAAGTGACGGACCTGTTCCAGAAGGGTCTTAGCGATCGCACCGACGAGAAGCTGCTTGAGCTGCTGGCCCATGCCGACCAGCGGGTTCGTCAGCGGGCACAGTTCGCGCTTGTGGAACGGGCCATGGGCAAGAACGGACTCACGTTGCTGCCTCAACTGCTCTTCGTGGCTCAAGGCGAATCCAAGGACAAACTCTTCGCCCGCCTGCACGCCGTCTGGGCTCTGGGACAGGTGGGCCGCACTCCAAAATTGGCGGGCATCGCCACAAAGTTGCTGCTGAAACTGGTGCCGCATGGCGAGGCCGAAGTGCGGGCGCAGGTGATGAATGTTCTGGCGGAATGCGTCAGCCTCGAAGAGTCTCGTGCGGAAGTCCTCTCAGCTCTGATCGCTGCCCTCAAAGACTCCAACCCCCGCGTCCGTCTGTTCGCGGCCCAGGGCTTGGGGCGGCTCAAAAATCCAGAAGCGGCTAAGCCACTGGTGGAACTGCTTCGCGACACCCAAAACCGCGACCCGTGGCTCAGGCACGCGGCATCGTTCGCGCTGAGCGAATGCAGCACTGCCGACACGCTGTTGCAGTTCGCAGTCGATGAGTCACCCGCCGTCCGCATGGGTGTGCTGTTGGCGCTGCGGCGATTGGCTGACCCACGGATTGCGCGATTTTTGAATGACCCCGAACCTTTAGTGATGATGGAAGCCGCCCGCGCGATCAACGATTTGCCGCTCGATTCAGCAACGGTCGATCTCGCGGAAACGCTGGACCGGGTGCGGGGGATGGCGGGGGCTGAGCCACTGGTAAGACGGGCACTGCATGCGAACTTTCGGCTTGGCCGGCCGCAACATGCGCGGGCGGTCGCCGATGCCGCGGCCGATCCGGCGGTGGCTCCCGCACTGCGAGCCGAAGCCTTGGCCATGCTCGGCGATTGGGACCATCCCGGCCCGCGGGACCGGGTGACGGGCTTCTGGCGGCCGCTGCCCGACCGCGACCCAGAAATCGTTCGCGCGGTGGCAACGGACCTGTTGCCTCGCTGGCTCGCCAACAGTTCTGGCGAACTCCAGGCGACGGTCGTGAAGTTAGTGACCAAACTCGGGCTGGCGGTCGACGATGAACTGTTTGCCAAGTGGGCGGGAGACGCCTCCCGAGCTTTGGAGACACGGTTGGCCTCGCTGCAGTTGCTGGCCGTGCGGAAGTCGGAGCGGCTGGCCGGCACCCTCGAACTCGCCTTGAACGGCGAAGCCCCTGCCTTGAGGGCCGAGGCGCGACAGATTCTGCTGCAGACCGATCCCGCGCGTGGCTTGCAAACGCTGCTCGCGGCCCTTCAAGCGAAGGAGACCACGCTCATCGAACAACAGCGGGCGCTGCTCACCCTGGCCAGTGCCAAGTCGCCTGCAGCGGACGAAGTGCTGGACCAATGGGCCGCGCGGCTCAGCCAAAATGATGTGCCGCCCGAGCTGCAACTTGACCTGCTGGAAGCGTTCACCGAACGACCGACACCGGCCACGACGGCGGCCCGCACCGCTTTCGACGCCCGCCGCGTACCCACCGACGCCTTGGGACGATACCGCATCGCACTGGCGGGTGGCGACGCCCAACGCGGCCGCGAAGTCTTCACAGGCCATGTGCAGGCCCAGTGCGTCCGTTGCCACAAGGTCCGCGGACAAGGTGGCGATGCCGGTCCGGACTTGGTTGAAGTGGCCAAACGGCACACCCGGGAATCGCTGCTCGAATCGCTGATCGACCCCAATGCCAAAATCAGCCCCGGCTTCGGCGTCACCACCTTCGCCCTGGCGTCCGGCAAGTCGCTCGCGGGCGTGATCAAAGCGGAGGACGCGAACCAAGTCACCCTGCAGACCGCCGACGGCCAGACGATCATGCTGCCCGTGACCGAAATTGAAGACCGCACCTCACCCAAGTCGGCCATGCCCCCAATGGGCCAGGTGCTCAAGCCCCGCGACCTGCGGGATGTGGTGGAGTATTTGTCGACGCTGAAATGACGTCGTGCGTCGGAGGAAACTGACAAAAGCAATGGGGCGGGAGAATGGAATTTCAGATTTCAAATCTCGCAGCAAAAAGTCTTTTAGGATCGCGGCAACAATAACATGGTGAAGTTGCTTGGGATGGACGCCGATTGAGGGCAGATTCATCAGCCCGCACGCGTTAGCGCGCGTTAGTAGCGTCCGGTTCGTGGCGTTGGCGTCTTCCGATCATCCTCCAACCTAAGGCCCTCCGGCTCATTGGCTGTGCGGCTCGTCAAAAATTGACAGTTATTCTTGCCGCGGTCCTTAACGGCATGTCGGATGGTCAGAAATTGAACCACGAATCTTACGAATAACACGAATCAACAACCGGCTTCGCATCGCGGGTGACGGAATCCATCTTGTTGCGATTCGTGTCATTCGGCGTATTCGTACTACTAACCGTCAGGTTGTTGGCGTGCCGCGACGATTTCGCCAGCGCGTGCTGGAAATCAGTGATCAATAGCGGGTTCTGCTTCTGGTCAGACTCTGGCCAACCGCCCCAACGGGGCAGGATTCGACAGCCCAGGGCGCAGCCGACGAATGTCGGCGGAGCCCTGGGTCGGAGTCGGTGCGAGAAAGGGAGCCCCAACGGGGTGAGATTCATTGAACATCCGACAAACATCACGGGTCACGCCCCGATTGGGGCTCCGTCGTTCGTCGTCTTTGCACCCAGGGCTCCGTTGGCGTTGCCAACTTCGCCCTGGGCTATCGAATTCTGCCCCCTTGGGGCTGACGATGCGACACTCCGGGGTGTTGGGTTTCGGGCAAGCCCGCGCCATGAAAATTCGTGGTTCCCTTTCTCGTTGTCTAAGATCGGCTTTTCGTCAGCGCATTTAATGCGCACGGTTATTCTTTTCCGGTCCTTAGCCGCGTCGAGCTGTTGGCGGATTCTCAACGTAGCGACCCACTACTCTCGCCTTGCATGTCGGTTACGGCGGGTCTTCTGCCGTCAGTCCAGCCCAATCACGTCGGCATCGTGTTCGACCCGTGGCTTTGCCGGCAGCAGCGTGGCCGCAAGGAGGATTCCGCAGAGGATCAACAGGGCACAGACGGCGAAGCTCAGGCGGAAGCCGAGGGCGGCACTGTTGATGCCGTCGGCGGTCCAACCGGCTTTCTTCACGCTGTCGACAATCTTGCCGTAGAGGTAGCCCGCCGGGGCGGCGGGGACCATCAGCATGGTCACGAACGCCATGTTGCGGCGAAGATCGCTTTTACGCGATGCGGAAACGATGTAGTTCGGAGCATAAACGCCGATCAGTTCTCCCGCACCGTGCAGCCCGAACGCCACCAGGTACCACGGGCCGGTCACGAACATCGCCCACAGCATGGCACTGAAAAAGATGGTCGCCGTCGCCAGCATGCCCGCACGGGGACTGGTGCGCGTCAGAAAGAGGCCCAGGAGCGAGCCCGCCACAACTTTGAGCCCGAACCGCAGCATGTTCTGCACACCGGCAAAGGATTCGGGGTCGGCACCCAACGCCTCTTTGGAATACAGATTCATGTTCGAGGGGATCACATTCCCCGCGTACATCAGGATGGTCACGATGGTGGCCAGCAGCAGAATCCGCTGCTGGAAGACGAAGCGAAAATGCCAGAGGAACGCCAGGCCTGCGCCGATGGCGCAGGCGTATCCCAGCAGCGACGGCCGCTGCATCGTCGCCAGCACGGCCACCATCATCAGCGGCAGTCCAACCAACAGTCCCACGACTGACGACAGTGGCTCCCGTTCCTTTTCGATGGCCGCCGGGACGATCGAAAACCCCTGAGCGAACATTGCGGCCAGGGCCATCGCGGGCGCGCCCGCCCCAAACAGCACGATGAAGTTGGTGGGGTACGGCAGCCCGGCAAACTTGTACCCGAACAGCGTGTTACCCAGGAGTATTGCCTGGCACAGCGACCCCAGCACGGCGAGAACGGGTCCGGCCCCGAAGGCGAGGCTCAGGGCCAAGCCGCGTTTGGATTCATCTGAGCCACGACCGATGACCTCCCACAACAGCGCGATCGCCGCGGGCATGACCGCTCCCGAAACCCCGCCCTGCAGCACCACCATCCCGATCTTGAACGAATTTGAGACCGGCAGCGCCAGGGTGATCGCCAGCGCCGCACACATTGCCCCAGAGGTGGCGTAGCACAGGCTCAGGTTGCGTTTCAGCGCGCGGACCTGCGGGGAGATCCACGCAATCAGGGCCGGCACGGCGGTCATGGCGAAGAACAATGTCCCCGGCAGATTCGCCATCGTCGTGTCGGCCCCCAGTTTGTCGCACAGTGACGCCTGGGTGATGCCGACATACAGGACCGGCGCGGCAAGGTACTGCATGCCCGTGCAGAGGGCGAACAGGACCAGGTTTCGCCGCTGCTGAGCCCACGGCAGGCCTTCGAATGTCGATGGCTCCATTCAGTCCCCAAGGGTTGAGAGTGAACTGTGATTCCGGTCTATGGCGGCGCTGCGCCCGCTGCCGCAGGCGTCACAGTATAGCGTGTCGGCTCAACCAGCTTCCCCTTGAACGCCGTCCGGAACCTGGCGACCCCCTCGGCCGTGACCTTGGTGCCATCGAGATTCACGTAATACAGCTTCGGCACCAGGCCATGCAATTTGCCCAACCCCTCGTCCGTCAGACCGGTATGCGAGAGGTCCAGGGAGTGCAGATTTGTGAGCTTCCCGAACACCACGATCCCGGCGTCGCCAACCGCCGTGTGGCTCAGCCCCAGATAGTTCAACTTGGTCAGCGTGCCCAGTTTCAAGACCGTGGCGTCGGTGATCTTGGTCTCGTTCAGCACCAGTTCTTGAAGCGGTGTGAGGTTTTTCAGAATGTCGCCGGCAGCATCTGTGACATCGCATTTGGTAAGAACGAGGGAACTCAGCGTCGGCACGCTGCGCAGGCGGTTCAAGCCAGCCTCGCTGATCTGGCAGTTGCGCAGGCTGAGCACGGAAACACTGCGGAAGCGGCTGGCAAACTGATCGAGGTATTCATCGGAGACGGGGCGGTCTTGAAAGTGAACCTGATCAATCATTGCATCAATGGCCAGCGGATCAGCCGGCCCGGAGGCTGCACCCGCGTGGCAGTAGCCACCCAGCCGCCGCGTCTCCCGGATCGCCGCCCGCCCGGACCACCAGCTCAATCCAGCGAAGGCCATAAACACCAGGAGCGCAGCCAGAAAGATCCAGCGCGGCCGTGGAAGACTCATAGAACTGGGTGGCATGTTACTTCGTCCCTTCCCCGTAGTGTCGGCTTCAGCCGACCGGTAAACGGCTGGCGTTGCCGCAATCATAGCGCCTGTCGCGATCCCCGCCGTCCCGGTGGGTTGAAACCCACACTACGGCGATCCCCGTAGTGTCGGCTTCAGCCGACCGGTAAACGGCTGGCGTTGCCGCAATCATAGCGCCTGTCGCGATCCCCGCCGCCCGGGTGGGTTGAAACCCACACTACGGCGATCCCCGTAGTGTCGGCTTCAGCCGACCGGTAAACGACTGGCGTTGCTGCAAACACAGCGCCTGTCACGATCCCCGTCGCTGTGGTGGGTTGAAACCCACACTACGGGGATCCCCGTAGTGTCGGCTTCAGCCGACCGGTAAACGGCTGGCGTTGCTGCAATCACAGCGCCTGTCGCGATCCCCGTCGCTGTGGTGGGTTGAAACCCACACTACGGCGATCCCCGTAGTGTCGGCTTCAGCCGACCGGTAAACGACTGGCGTTGCAAACACAGCGCCTGTCACGATCCCCGTCGCCGCGGTGGGTTGAAACCCACACTACGGGGATCCCCGTAGTGTCGGCTTCAGCCGACCGGTAAACGGCTGGCGTTGCAAACACAGCACCTGTCGCGATCCCCGTCGCCGCGGTGGGTTGAAACCCACACTACGGGGATCGCCGTAGTGTCGGCTTCAGCCGACCGGTAAACGGCTGGCGTTGCAAACATAGCACCTGTCGCGATCCCCGTCGCTGTGGTGGGTTGAAACCCACACTACGGGGATCGCCGTAGTGTCGGCTTCAGTCGACCAGTAAACGACTGGCGTTGCTGCAAACACAGCGCCTGTCGCGATCCCCGTCGCTGTGGTGGGTTGAAACCCACACTACGGGGATCCCCGTAGTGTCGGCTTCAGTCGACCGGTAAACGACTGGCGTTGCAAACACAGCACCTGCCGCGATCCCCGTCGCTGTGGTGGGTTGAAACCCACACTACGGGGATCGCCGTAGTGTCGGCTTCAGCCGACCGGTAAACGGCTGGCGTTGCAAACACAGCACCTGTCGCGATCCCCGTCGTCCCGGTGGGTTGAAACCCACACTACGGGGATCGCCGTAGTGTCGGCTTCAGCCGACCGGTAAACGACAGACGCTGCAAACACAGCACCTGTCACGATTCCCGCCGTCGCGGTGGGTTGAAACCCACACTACGGGGATCCCCGTAGTGTCGGCTTCAGCCGACCGGTAAACGACAGGCGCTGCAATCACAGCACCTGTCACGATTCCCGTCGTCGCGGTGGGTTGAAACCCACACTACGTTGCGTGACTCCGGGACACCTGGCCGTCTCCCGGAATCACGCCAGGCTATCTAGAAAAAAGCGACCACGCCGCCGCCAACCCTTGCGCGGACGTGATCGCTCCACAAGAACAAGGCGGATGGCCGTCGCGCCTTGTTCGACGATTGTTGTTTCTCATGCCAGAGTGCAGAGCTTAGAAATCGTTGATGACCTCTCCCCCCTTGCGGGTCAGCAGCGCTTTCAGCGTTGCGGGTTTGATCGTAGTTTGGAGAGTCCTCACGCTGCCGTCGGCGAACCCAACGATAAATCCCGATGGTTCACCGAAGCCCAGTTGTGGCAGTTTTTCAGCAGTCACATCAATCTCAAGGTCCTCTGGCTTCGTCCAGGGAATCTCCGTTTTTGTCTCCAGCACGGCGATCGTGTTCGAGGTTCCGTCGGCAATGTTCTGGATCTTGGTCCCCTCTTTGTCATCTTTTTCGAAAACCAACCCTGCACCATAGGCCGCGACGACGGACGTGAGGGTCGATCCTGCGGGCTGCGACGAATGCCGGAAGACGGGGGGCATCTTTTCGAGGATTTTCTTGTTGGCTTCACTATCCCAGGGTTCGTCCTGCTTGTAGGCCTCGTATAACGGGGCCTGTTCGATGAACGGCAGAATCGCCACGCGCCAGCTCATCTTCATTCCCGTCTTCGGATTGATGACCGCCGAGGCCGGAAAGTGACCGTAGACAGTATGATAGTTGTGCAGCGCCAGCATGATCTGCTTCAGGTTGTTCATCTGCATCGAGCGATTTGCTGCGGACTGGGCCTTGAGAATCTGGCCGACGAGCGGCGAGATCATCGGAGCGACATCCCCCCCGATGTGCAGCGTGACCACCTTTCCCTTCGCCTCCAGTTCATGCTTTTCCAGGGTCGGAATGAGGCTGTCGGTGGCGATCTTGGCCAGATCCTGATCTGGACTCTTCGCCAGATTGCCGGCCATGTTCGTCAACATCGCCATCGATGCGACAAGCGTGCTTCTGACCTTCTCTGCCGCAGCTTCGTCGGCGGCTTGAGCATTCAGCGTCAGTGCCAGCTTGTCATCCAGCTTGACTCCCAGTGTGTGATTCGTTGCGGAGTCCCAGAGGGGCGCGAACAACCCGAGCAACGGGTTGGGCGGCGCGTGCCCAATGGTCTCGCGAATCACCGCCGTGTCCAGGGCAATGACGCCCGAACCTGTGGCTGCCTGCTTCCAGGACTCGCTCTGGGTCAGCGGTGACAGCGACTTGGCGCCGACGAGCAGCATCGTCTGCACCGCGGACTCCGAGCCGATGACGATCGTCTTGTCATCTGGCAGATACCGCGCCATGGAGGCGATTGTCTCATACCGAAAGGTCGCGAATGTCTTCGGCTGCCACATGGCCGTGGGGCTGGGTGAAAACTGTTTGAGGGCTTTTTCTCGCGTCTGGCTATTGGAGTAGACGAGGCAGAACCCGACATCTGCCGGCTCTGGCCGGCGTGGTGCTCCAACCATCCAGGGGAGGCCCACGATGCTGATTTGCTCGCAGCCGGCGAACAGCTCGGTGGGGTCCGGCGACAGCGGGAATCGTCCCTTCTCGCCAGCCTTCGCCAGGCTGACCTCGACCACCCTCTTGTAGAACTTGATCAGGTCGGATGGGCGGATGGAAGCCACGAACTGGGCATTGGCCGGCACATACAATGGCGTCAGGGCCGCGTCCTTCTTGGGTGCGGTTTCGGCAGCGGGCTGGGCCGCCGCGACAACTCCCGGTCCGCTCCCCGTGGCTCCCGCCGGCGGTCTGAGCCCTACGGCCAGGATGGTGACCGCACCGATGGCTGTCAGCGTTCCAAAGCGGAGTGCCAGCGGAGCTTTTTCCGACCGCAGCTTCAAATTTCGAAGCATCTCGATTCTCCTCAAGAATGTTCTGCGGGTTGGCAGAAAAGACTGGGCCGGCCAGCCCAGGGGTTCGCTCGATTGTGTCAGTGCCAGTTCACCGATGGCTTGCAGATAAGTCCGCGAGCCGCCCACGACTTGTGCGGCGAGAGCATCGGCAGCGAGTTCCTGTTCCAAACGCAGCCGCCGCTCCAGCCAGTGAACCAGGGGATGATAAAAATGCAGCACCACGCCCAGTTGAGCCACGAGTCCGGCGGCAAAATCCCCGCGGGCAATGTGCGCGACTTCGTGAGCCACGACGCTGCGGAGCTGGGTGTCGTCCCAGAGCCGCCAGTTGCTGGAGATCAGCACCACCGGCTTTCTCCAACCCACCGTGGCTGCCGTGGCCAGGTGCGAGCACTCGCGGACTTCGACCGCCGCCACACAACCCATTTCCGCCCGCAGCAGGTCCACCAATTCCAGCAGTTCCGAATTCTTGAGCGGCCGGCTCTTGTGAACCACGACGCGTACGCTCCACAAACCGCCAACCAGTCGGATGAGGCCGACCAGAACTCCCACGGCAAAGACCGCACCAAAGATTTGCAGCCACGACCAGTGTGGGGCAGGAACTGGTTGGGTGGAGGACACGGGAGCGGTAGTTGGAGGATTCGCGCCACTGGTGACTTCTTTCCAGGCAGCGGCGGCCATCTCCCGCCAGCCGAATGGTTCCGCAGCCGGTTTCTTGATCACGGCCGCGTCGCCGGAGGCCGGTGCCTCAGCACTGGGTACGACATTGCTTTGAGACACGGTCTCGGCTGGCTCGTGCAGCCAACTCGGCCAGGAACTGAAGGCACAGGCGGTGAGCAGCACGACAGCGACCAGCGTTGCCGACAGCGGGACGGCGGCAGAGGTCCGCAGCCACCGCCGCAGCAGAAGACTCGTCAGTCCGCCGACGGTCGCCACGAGCGTCACCTGCAAGCCACAGATCAACAGACTGCCCAGAGTGTTCATCGTCAGTCCCCAGTGGACGGTGAGGTCGTGATCGGTGGAGGAGTTGCAGATTGAGATGAGGAAATCTGAAAGGCATCTCAGATTTGAGGTCTCCGACAAAAGTCGGGCCTCTCAGTTTCATGGAATTTCAGATTTCACAGTCAAATGCCAAATGCGATATGCGTTGGCATCCTTATTCGTGTTATTCGTGAGATTCGTGGTTCCCCCTTTTTCTCTAAGGATCCTTCTCGCCCTTCGTAGTCTCTAACAGGGCCTTCAGCCCCTTCCGCTCGGCGGGTGTGAGTTTTTCCTCTTCGAACAACTGCATCAGCAAGCGGGCGCGGGAGCCGCCGAAGACTTTCTGCACGAGATCCCCCAGCAGGCTCCGCGAGACTTCCTCGTAGGTGCGGGCGGGGGTGAACTTGAAGGGGCGTTCATCACCGGTTTGAGTGAGGAAACCCTTGTCGAGCAGAATGCGGACCAGCGTGGCGACGGTGGTGTAAGCCAGGTCGCGGCCCTCGCCGGCGAGCGCCTCGCGGACATCGACCGCCGTGGATTCTCCGCGATCCCAGAAGACATGCATGACCTCCAGTTCGCGTTCTGTCAGCTCCCTGGCTTTGGGCCGCGCCATGAAACACCCTCCCAGCTCGTTCCACCCCGCAACGATCACTCGCGATCGTGTTTGGTTTCTTAGATTTGGTTTTATAGTACTCGTTGGCGCAAGGATGTCAACATGCCGCGAAGCGAATTCCGAGGCTCGCCCGGCGAATCCAGCCGGTCATCTCGGTCGCCCTCGCGCGGCTTCGTGCTCTACCCATCCCTTCATGGCCTTGCCCGTGTTGTCAAACTCCCGGACATGTGGCTCCCACCGTGCCTGCTCATAGTCTTTCGGCCCCACCCGAACAATGAGCGCGTCCTTCCAGACCCCGACCACTTTGGCGAAGCGTGCCTTCCGCCGTCCGGTCTCGGATGAGCGAACTCGACGCGAAGGAATCATTTCGCGACGCGGTGAAGTCGGGCATGGCCGCCATCCTGAAATCACCGAACTCCGCTGGGACTGGATCAGCGAAGACGGTTTCGTCACCGTTCCCATCGAAATCGCAAAATGGGGGCAAGGACGGCAGTTTCGCATCCCTCTGCGATTGTGGCGAGAACTCGAATCCTTCCGAAGCAAGTCCCCCTTTGTTTGGAATGCCACGATCCCAGAGCTTCGTGCGTATTACCTCGGCCTGAAATTTACTCACTTCACCTGCGAGCGATCAGAACGGCTCTGCGGAGTTCCCGATGCGGCTCCGACGTTGCTTGAGTTAGAGTCGTATCGGTCGAACCGCGAGTCACACAATCTTCCACGAAAGAGAAAACGCCGAGTTCAGGTGAAAGGTTCCCGGGTCGATTTCGTCGTGCGATTCTTTCATGCCGGGGTAATATCACCATCAGCGCGGCGGAAAAGGGAGCGCGGCACAATTGGCCGAATTCACCCCCACCCGCCTTCGGGGAAGACTCCAGAAATGGATTCAGACTTGGGCAATCGAATCGAGTCTGGCCGGTATCTCTCACCACAACTTGCGGAAGACCGCGTTGCAGTGGTCGCGGGAGGAGCAGATTCGAAGAGTCGAGGATGCCTTCGCGGAACTTTCGAACGTCGGACTCGACGTTGCCAAAAAGTTCTATACCAAAGATCCTTCACGGCTGCGGGCAGAGATCTTGTTCCAGAACATTTCGCGTGAACTCCTAAAAGTTCCTGAGCTTGCCATCCTCATGGGATTGGACACCGGGCCGTCCGTTCCGTCTTTGGAAGCCGCGCATGCAGCACTGGCTGAAGGGCGTGTCGATGACGCCAAACGGATTCTGGAATCGCTCCAAGGTCGCCAGAGCACATGAAAACAAAAACGAGGTGGGAGCCTGATTGGGCTCCCACCTCGTTTTACTTTGGTGACGTTTTGGTGACGCTGATGAGAAATCGTCGATCTCAACTCTTCAACGCCACCCTGATAAATCTCACAAGTCCTTGCTGTGTAATGACTTAAGCGGAGAGGGGGGGATTCGAACCCCCGGTGCCATTTCTGACACACAGCATTTCCAGTGCTGCACAATCGGCCACTCTGCCACCTCTCCAAGATTCGATTGCCAGACGGATCCGCAGGCCACGCCCGGCAATTTGTTCTCTACTTCGCCTTGCCTTTGCCTTCTTTGGCAGGCTTCGGTTCGGCCTTTACAGCCTTGGCGGCTTTCGCCTTGGGAGCCTTTTCTTCGGCTTCCGGCTCGGGCGCATTGGCGCGGTCGATTTTGCGCTGTTGCAGTTCGGCTTCGAGATTCTCAACAGCCGTGATTTTCCGCAGCCGGCTGCCGAGCTGGCAGTGCTTGGCGTGCAGGTGCCGCCAGACTGGATCCGTGTCGAAGCTCTTGGCTCCGGCAGAGGTCAACGTGGCTTCGCGGGCGGAAAGGGCGGATTTATTCAGTTCGGCCTGACGTTCGGTGATTTTACGGCTGATTCCCATGATCTCGTTCGATCCGGCTCCTCAGGAGTGACGCGTGCGTACGGGGAATCCCCGAAAAACATTTCCGATCCCAGCGACCGAATCGAGCATTGTCGCGACCGAAGCGGGATTGTTCAAGGGCATTCTGGCGGTAGCAATTTCGATTTTCGATTTTCGATTGCTTGCAGGTGACAGTTCTCGCAGAATCCAACCCAAACGAGTTCCCTGTCTCGACCGCAATACGTAGACGTCCCGGAGATCACTCTATGGAGCGGGTAAGCCGACGCGAATTCTCGGCGGGGCTGATGGCGGCTGTCCCACTGGTGGCAGCCACGGTCGCCGCAGGGGCGGAGGATGCCAAAACTGCGTCGTCCCAGACAACAAAGCCGGCAGTTGGGAAGCCGGAGGCTGAGCCACGGCGAGAGCTGACGCAAGTCGACCGCTTGGTCGAGGTGGCGGTCCGGGCGCATCCCGATGAACGGCTGGATGCGGCGGCTTTGGCTGAGATTCGTGGCGATGTTGAACAGTTGCTGTCACGGGCGACGGCTCTTGCCCGGGTTCCATTGACGAATGGTGACGAACCGGGCTTTGCTTTCGGCGCGTTTCGCAGGGAGGGGTGAGCCACATGCCTGTCGCTGCTGAACTGGCGTTTGCCAGTGTGAGGGTTTTGGGGCAAAAACTCCGGGCTGGTGAGTTCACCGCCTGCGAGCTGGCCGAGTTTTTCCTGCAGCGGCTAGAGACTTTGGGGTCGCGGTTCAATGCGGTGGTGCGCGTCACGCGTGAAACTGCCCTTGAAGCCGCGGCTCAGGCCGACCGGGAGCTGAAGGCGGGTCAGGACCGGGGGCCGCTGCATGGAATCCCCTATGGTGCCAAGGACCTGCTGGCCACGCGGGGCATTCCCACGAGTTGGGGTGCGGCCCCTTATAAAGACCGGCTGATCGACGAAGATGCCACGGTCATTATCCGCCTGCGGGCGGCCGGGGCGGTGCTCGTCGCCAAGCTGGCGATGGTCGAGATCGCCGGCGGCATGGGGTATCGCCAAGCCAACGCCGCGTTCACGGGTCCCGGTCTCAACCCGTGGGATATCAAGACCTGGGCCGGCGGCTCCTCCAGTGGCTCAGGTTCCGCTGTCGGCGCGGGGCTCGTCCCGTTCGCCATTGGTTCGGAGACCTGGGGTTCAATCGTGACGCCCGCTGGATACTGCGGCGTGACCGGACTGCGGCCGACCTATGGCCGCGTCAGCCGCCATGGAGCGATGGCTCTCAGTTGGACGATGGACAAACTGGGCGTGTTGTCCCGCGCTGCGGACGACTCGGGACTTGTCTTGCATGCGATGGCCGGTGCCGACCCGCTTGACCCCTCAGCGGCCCAACGCCCCTACCGTTACCCGGAAGATCCGGCCCCCAAAACCTTCAAGTTCGCCACGCTGAAGGGAGCGGCGGACAAGGTTCAAACAGAGATCCGGACCAACTACCTGGCGTCGCTCGAAGTCTTGAAGACGCTGGGAACACTGGATGAAATCGACCTTCCCAACCTGCCGTATTCTGCCGTTGCCAGCACGATCATCGCCTGTGAGATGGCGGCCGCCTTCGAGGGCATGGTCGACACTGGCGATGTCTGGGAGCTGACCGCCCCCGAAGACCGCCCCGGCTGTCACGCCGCCTTGTGGATTCCCGCAAAGGACTACATCAACGCCTTTCGCGTGCGACGCAAGATTCAGGTGGAGCTGGACGACCTGCTGGCGAAGTTTGACGCCGTTGTCTCCCCGACCCTGGCCACGGTGTCGCCTCCCCTCGACCAAAGTTTCGGCGAATACCAGCGGGGCTTTAGCTCCTCGCAGATTGGCGGTGCCGGGAATGTCGCGGGAGTTCCTGCGATCACCGTGCCGAATGGTTTCGGCGAAGGTGGCCGCCCCACGGCTTTACAGTTCGTCGGCCGGGCCTTCGACGAAAACCGGTTGCTGACAATCGCGGCGGCGTATCAGTCGGCCACGGAATGGCACAAGCGGACGCCAATGGTGTGACTGCGAGCGATTGGTTTCGTTGAGCGACAACGTTTTACTGTGAACGTGACTTTCGTCAGGGGTCGCGCGAGGCAATTCCGAGGTTGAGCAGTGCCTTCCGAACCTCGCTGGCCGACTGATATCGGTCAGGCGGATTCTTTGCCATCATCCGGCAAAGAATCTCCTCCAGTTCCACGGATGCGTCGGGTCGCGGAGCTCTAAGCTTTGGAATCGGTGACCGCGCATGCTGCAGCAGTGTGTCTGGCACGGAATCTCCGACGTAAGGGGGCTTGCCCGTCAGCAGGCGAAACATTGTGCAACCAAGAGCATAGATGTCGCTCTGTGGAGTGGGCAGTCGTGGATCTTCGAGCAACTCCGGTGCAATGAATTCGAGATTTGCCACCATCAGCATCTCAAGCTTCACAGGATGCATGACAATGCTTTCTGTCGACTTCTCCAAGTGAGCCATTCCAAAGCCGATAATCGAGACCTGTCCCGACTTGTCCAGCATCAGATTCGAGGGTTGAATGCCGCGGTGAATGACCCCGGCTGAGTGTGCGCATTCCAACCCTTCGGCAACCTGAACGGTGTATTCGACAGCATCGGCGAGCCCCACCGGTCCGTGTGTCTTGATGTGTGCCAGCAAATTTTCCCCGGTGATCAACTGCATCGTCAGATAAGGCAACGAGTCGATTTCACCAGCCTCGCAAAAACCGACAATGTACGGATGTTTCAACTGGCGAAGAATGCTGACAACCTGCTGAAACCGCCGGACTCCGCTGGGGCTTTTCATCGCCGCCGTCGAGATCACCTTGAGGGCGACGGTTTTGCCAGTCTGGCAGTGCTTCGCGCTGAACACGTTGCCGAGTGCTCCTCCGCCGATCTTGTCCAAGACAATGTAGTTGCCAAAAACCAGCCCCGCCGTCTTGCCCTGGTAAATGGCAGACACCTGAAATTTCGTTAACCGGCCCGCGCTCACCAATTCCTTTGCCAAGTCTTCCGCGGTATTGATGGAATTGCCTTGGCCGGCGTGCTCTCGCTGGAATGCGGTGATTCCGTGCAGGGAGATCAATTGGCTCTCGACCGCCCGCTCAATGAAACGCTCAAGTTCTGTGGCCATTCAGGCAATTCCTGGATCAATTCTGAATTCGTTTGATTTCGCTGCCATTACCGCAGCCGAATTCACCAAGCCTGGGGTCAGGGTGGCGGGTCACCCTGTCTCATAGGGCAGTTCAATCACAAACGTCGTTCCCGGTTCGGACACATGCCGCAGTCCGATCTTGCCACCGATGGTTTGCTCCATGATGCGGCGACAGACGAAGAGGCCCAGGCCGGTGCCGGTCTCTTTGGTGGTGAAATACGGCTGGAACACCCGGTCGCGGTCTTCGGGGCTGATGCCGTGGCCGTCGTCATGGACCTCGGCACGCAGGATATTGCCATCCTGTTCGGTGCGAATGCGGATCACCCCGCCTTCTTCCGTGGCGTCCATCGCGTTCAGGATCAGGTTCAGGAACACCTGCACCAACTGGTCGCGGACGACGCGGATTGGCGGGAGGTCAGGGGCATACTGCGTCTCGATCGTTTTGCCCTTGGTCCGCTTGTAGTACTTGGCGATGTTCAGGGCCACGTCGATGATGTCGTGCAGACTGCACAGGCTTTGTTCGGACACCGCCGGGCGGCTGAAATCGACCAGCTCCCGCAGCGTCCGCTGGATCCGCCGCAATTGGTCGTCGACCATCTGCAGCCGCTCGCGCGTATACTCGTCGTTGGGGCGGCGGTTCAGCATCTGCACCAGCGAACTAATCGCCGCCAGCGGATTGCCCACTTCATGCGCGATGCCCGCCGCCAATAATCCAAACGCCGCCTGCTTTTCCTGTTGCACAAGCAACGCCTGCGATTCTTGCAGCTCCTTGGTCCGTTCGTGAATCCGCAGTTCCAGCATCGCCTGGTTTTGCTGCAATTCCTGATTCAGCGAGAGAAACCGTCGCCCCGCCGACTTGAGCAGGCCCGACAGCGACGTTCCCGCCCACGTCACCCAGCCCATCAAAACCAGCATCACGCCCAGCGTAAACGTCCCCTGCGCCGAGTGTGCGTGGCTCAAACTCAAACCGATGAAACTGGCGCAGTGAAAGCTGAAGGTGATCAGCGTGATCGACGGCGAATGCCGGATGGCACACACCAGCAGCGACAGGAAGTAGTAGAACCGGAACGGGCTGTCGAGCCCCTGGTCGAAGTAGCACAACAGGCCGATAAACACCGCTTCCATCGCCGAGATGATCAGCGGCCAGCGGGCGAGGAACACGCGGCCGCGCAGGCTCCACCAGGTATCCAGCAGCGCGTAGACCGCCCCCAAGGTCAGAATCGCGTTCATCACCGCCTGCGTTCGTGGCTGGGACTTGTCGACCACATCCACGACGTTGACCAGCAGGTAGCCGACGCACAGCCCAAACCAGCGAATCTTGACCGTGATCGATTCCGCCGCCAGGTCGGATTCACGCGGCAGTTGCTGTTGTGTGTTTAACATCTCTGAAACTTGTGCCGCTGGGTGAATTCAATTTTGCGTCACCTCACCGGCAAGATTCGAAAAATCCCGACAGGCAAGATCTTCATGTCTGATAAAGACATACAACGGGTCGAAGTCGTTGATTTCAAGTCTCATGGGCAGGTTTGAATCGAGCCGAAAGAGCAGCCTCCATTCACGGACATGCCGATTGATCATCTCCCGATTTTCTTGCAGCCAGATGACTCCGTCGAGAGCATGGCGACGAATATTGGCGATGTCGTGCCGGCCCATGTCCCGCAGTTTCTGGATGAAGGCATCAAAATCTTCGATTGACTCGAACCAATCGTCGTACTGAAGTCTTCGCTGGTTGAGGCGAGCGAGCACCACCAATCGGTAGATGTTCTCCTGGCCATGGTGAGCAAATCCCAGCATCTGGCCGATCTGCTGAGGGCGCTTTAACTCTGCATGCAATTTATAGAGCCGTGCCATTCCAGGATCTCCATCGATCACTTCAGATTCGGCTGCTATGCGCCGCTGAAGCAGTTTCGGACAACTCTCAATGGAGACGGCGGGCACTGCGCGAACACGCTGAGGAATCAAACTGACCAACCACTGATTCGTGAGAGATAATTCCGGCGGTGTCGGGCAACGTCGCAGGGTAGATTTGTCACCCTCGAAGTAGATGGCATCCAGTATTACGGGCTCCGAGGCCCCTAACATGTGGTTGACGAAGATGTACAGAATGCCGTTCGTGGGAAGTGATTGATCGGTCGCCAACGGTGGTAGCTCAGCGAAATTGATCTGCGCGACGAAATTGGAGTAAGTTTTCTCATCATTCCAGTCTGGAGTTGGCCAATCCATTCCGAGCGGAAGGTCGGGGTCGCCCCCAAAACGGCTATTTCCCACTGTTGAATAAGAATCCACCCCTTCCGTCACTAGCGCGTAGCATTCTGTGGCATGTGAAGAAATCTCATCAGCAAATGCCTGAAGATGCTGCCGGACGATCCCTTCAGAGAGTTCCTTGGCGAGCATTGGCGGCAGGGTCATATTGCACCATTCGATGGAACCCAAGAATTCTCATGTGGGTATTTGGAAGCGGATTTTGAGAATGACTTGCATGGTAAGGGTCAATCCAATCCGTCTCATGAAAAATCTGCCGGCAGCCGCGACAGGATTTCCTCGGCGATTTGCGCAGCGGTCAGGCCACGGGTTTCGATCACGATGCTGGCTGTTTCACGATAGAGCGGTTCGCGGACAGCCAGCAGGTGCGAGATTTCCGCCGCGCCGCCAGTTGCCGTGAGCTGTGGACGGCGTTCGGCGGTGGTGTGGTCGGCGGTGATGCGGGTGTGCAGGGTTTCGGCGTCGGCTTTGAGCCACACGACAGGACCGGCGGCACGCATTTCGCGACGCGTGTCTGGGTTCAGGATTGCGCCGCCGCCAGTGGCCAAAACGAGTTTCGACCGCTGCAGGTGTTCGCAGATTCCCTGGCGTTCAAGCCGCCGAAACTCTGCCTCACCGGATTCGGCAAAGATCTCGCGGATCGACCGACCCGCGCGGGCTTCCAAGACCACGTCCGCGTCGAGCCACTCCCAGCCGAGCGCCTGGGCAAGGAGCGGGGCAATGGTCGACTTGCCGCTGCCGCGGTAACCAATCAACGTGAGGATCATGCTCGCCTGAGGCTTGGACGCTGCCGGCCCGAAGTCGATGTCAGGAGCCGGGCCATTGGACGCTTGTGGATGACCGTATCATCCGTTCTCAAGTCGTCGCCGTCTATTGCCACCACGCAACGCGACCGACATGTCGACTGAAGTCGACACTACGGGTTAGCAACCATCTTCGGCTAAAGCCGACGCCACGGGAGGCGATCACTTGGCTTCCTCGCCGTCGATCAACAGGTGCCCGCCGCGCACGCGGAACAGCTCTCCGCCGGGGCCGAGCTTCGTGTTCAGCAGTTCGGTTTGGGCCTTCTCGGCGTTGATGAGCTGGACTTCCCGGTTTCCCTGAACAACACAATCCTTCAGGCCGATGAGCGACGTGCCTCCGGCAGCGCAGCCGGCGCGGCCGTTTTCCAGCATCTGCACGTTCTCCAGAATGATTTCCCGGGCGCGGTCGTGGGCGTTGACGCCGTCCAGCCGGTAGTGCCGGATGGTCAGGTCCTTGATCAACACGTTCCGCACATCCAGGAGCGTGATGCCAACCTCCGCGTAGGCGAAGGCCATCGGCAAAGAGCGTGGCTCCTCCGCGAAACCTGGCTTGGCATTGTAATAAATAGTCCCCTTCCACCCGCACCATTCCCCCGGCTTGAGATCCGGCCGGACTTTGGGATCCGTCACGCGGACTTCGGGGAGCGGCACGTCCTTCAAGAGAAGCTGGTAATACGCCTTGCGATGCGGCCGCACGGACCACAAATTGCCGTCGTACTCCCAGACTTCGGGGGCGAGCGAGCGGGCTCCACTGAGGATTGCACCGTGCCCCTGAATGGTGAAGGGGATGAGCGTCAGGCCGCCAAACCGCGGGCCGGCCAGCGACAGGGTTTCGTAGTAGGGCTCACCGGGGGCGAGGTGGATTGTGTCGCCGGCCTGAACTCGTTCCAGGGCGCGGGCAATCGAGCGGACTGGTCCGGCATCGCCGCCCACCGGTTGGATGACCAGGCCGTCCAGCGCGTCGTCGCCGCTGCGGTTGTCGACAAAATAGTCCCGGCCGACGACCCGATCCTGCAGCGCGAGCACAAGAGCCACGAGGTAGGACAGGCCAACCAACGTGCGACCAGCGATACGCAGGAAATTGGAAAGGATCCGCATGCTCGTGGCCTCGGACGGACGGGTGGGCGTGGGATCGGTTTGCGGATGGCGCGCGGCATCACCCAAGCTCGGTTTTTGAGGTATCGGCCTCGAATTCCTTTCCGGTCCCGTGGACTACGACCAGGAATTCATAAAGACCATGAAACGCGACCGCACGCCCGAAAAACCGTTTACAGCCACAGAACCCGCACCTCTCAGATTTCCGGCAGAGCCGCGCGTTGCCGCACATCGGCGAATGTCGTTTCCCGCACGATCGCGCCATCGCGGAAGACTTCGACCAGGGCGTCATCGGCGCTGTTTCCGTCGTCCACCACCGTGGCAAACGCTCCATTCCGCCGCACGAGCTTCAGCCGGCCAGCTTTGGACCGCTTCCCGCCATCCGTGATGGGCTGTTTGTAAACATCGCGGTCGGCACCATGGACCCGCGCGGTCGAGCACTTGAAGGCGTATTTGCTCGTGTCGCGGTTCAGTTTCTGCAACAGGCCGCCGCCGGACCCGAAGGCGACGTTGTCGGCGGACCAACCTTCCCGCTGCATCGCCTCCAGAATACGGGTCAGCATGTGCCGGTCGATGCCGTCCCCCTGAATCACGCGGACATGGGGATCGAGGACGCGAAAGCCCTTGGCGTTCTGCGTGGTGCCAAACCGCTCGCCCAGCAGATTCAGGACTTTGACGACGATCGTCGGCGGATCACCGGAATCCGGCCGCACGACCAGCGTGCCGTTGCGGGCCAGCACATCGGCTTTGAGCTGCCGGCCCCAGAGTTCGGAACACGCGTTGAAGATGTCGTAGGAGTCGCTGACCACCGCCACCAGCCCATCTGGGAACTGGTGCAGCATGTTGCGCAGGGCATCCACCTCGTGTTCGCGGCCCCATGAGGTGAGGGTGCTGTGTTCCGCGGCCGGG
The DNA here is from genome assembly GCA_021732845.1 of Planctomycetaceae bacterium. GTDB lineage: Bacteria > Planctomycetota > Planctomycetia > Planctomycetales > Planctomycetaceae > JAKFUF01. The sequence continues at coordinate 79,186 of JAKFUF010000142.1, forward strand.
ATGGAAAAGCCAGCCATCGGCTCGCCGTAGTATTCGCTCGCCATCAGCAGGCCGGGCACCGTGTCGGTCCCCTTGAAGTTGACGAGGTGCGCCGCCCCACCCACCGCTGCCGTCTCCACGGACGAGACCCCGCGGAAGCCGAAGTCGTGCAGCTTGAAGTCGATCAACTTCGGGTCGCCGGTCGCCTGCAGCGATTTGAGAATCGTCCGCTTCATCTCGCGCGACTGGGTGGCGACCGTGCTGGCGTACCACACCTGCACCAGCAGCGTCTCCAGATAGTTGGTGAGCCAGTAGCAGTCGGGGTCGGTGTTCTCGATGGTCATCAGGACGTTGCTGACCGGCACGACCGTGCCTTCAGGAACCGCCCGAATAACAACTGGCAGCCGGCCGCCATGGTTGGACAGGATCTGCTCCCAACCCACGCGGTGAAAGATATTGGGGTTGCCCAGGTGCCCCGCATAAAAACTGGCGGCGAACTGGATCGCCTCGCGCGTGACCCGCACCCCCTGCAAGTACCGCTTGAGGTAATACTGCAGGCCGAAGAACACCGTCTCCGAAAAATCGCCCCCCCGCGATTCGAAGTACGAGAAGATCGTCTCCGTCCCTGGCGGGTACTGCTTGTGATGGGAGACCTTGTAACTGTCCGTCAGCAGCAGGATGTTTTGCAGCGTGTCCATCGGGGGTCCACACATGTGCAGGCTGGGAAGATTCAGAAATGGAGTGATGTTTCGCAGTTCGGTTCGCTGGAATTTGGAAGTCCCGCAGACGACGAACTCCCCAGCGTGCCGGTTGTACCACGAACGTTGCGAAGAGCGTGAAAGGACAGGCAGGGAATTCTCAACACTTGCGGCGGGTGCTGCAAGCGGGCGGACACGCGCAAAGGATCGGATATTTGTGCGTTTCAAGATGCTGACCGAAGGCCGATCTTGGATAACGAGAAAGAGAACCACGAATTTTCAGGAATACGACGAATGGCAAGAATGGCAACGAGCAGGATTCCATCGCCCGCGATCCCATGCCGGTTGATGATTCGTGAAATTCGTGGTTAATTTAAGATCGTACGACTTCCGCATTGTCTTGCCAGGCCTGTCGACTTCACCAACAAATTCATTGGTTGTCCCTGATGGCGTTCGCTGCTGGATCGGGACACAACTGTCACAGTGATTTTTGCGGCGATCCTTGGTGCGGAGGCCCAGATCGAAGCGTTTGCACGGTCTGGCCGAACGACATGTTTTGGCGGACAATGCACACCAGAGGCCGTCCATCCTGTGGCTTCCGGTCCACACGCTTCAGAAAGCGCCTGCCGACAGCGGGCGAACCCTGCCATGGATGACGAAACCCCGGCACCTGAATCAGCGGCCTCTCACCCGCCGCCGGACC
>JAKFUF010000051.1 GCA_021732845.1 Planctomycetaceae bacterium
GGTCAATCATCTCCCGCTGCTCCCCACCCCGCCTCACGGCGACGCAGTTGCGGTCGACTACAGGATCAAACTTAAACCTCCTGGCTGGGACTTTCACCCGCCGATTCAACAAACGTGCAAGCGCACGAGGGCTCTGGTCTTCCAGAGCCACGAGCAACTCCCCATAACTGACAACTGACAACGAGCGCGCCGCGAATCTGCGCGGGCAATCGGGTATGATCCGGGGGCGTGTTGGGAAGGGACAGGCACCGGTTCGAAATGTGGATGTGAAATGATCCCGGCTATTCTTCAACGTGGGACTTCGCGATTCTGGTACGTCATCTGTCTGTCGTTGATTTCACTCTGTCTACCGCCGGCCGTCATGGCAGCGGATGACATGGCACCCCGGCAGGCTGAGATGGCGGGGTACCTCCTCGTCCCGCATGGCAAAGTCGATGCACGGTACAACGCCGGGTTCTCGATGTATGTGGCGGCCTGGCCGCTGCTGAAGAACTATCCAGGACAAGACTTTCAGAGTGGACTGTTCGGAACCTGGATGTTCGCCCGGCTCGATGGGCCAAAGCCGGAGAAAATCTACTCCGACATTGAGGGTGGCCTCGGCTGGTGGCGGGATACCCGCTTCGCCACCGAGACGCCGAAGTTCATCATGGGCGGCGTGGCCCTGAATTTCGTCGAATGGGCGAACGGTCCCGGGGCCGGAAAGGGTCGGAACTGGCAGAAGCCCGCCGGCCATTACGCCATCGCTCAACTCAGCCCGTGGGTCCTGTGGCCACCCGATGGCTTGAACCTGAAACAGGGAACGTCAGGTGAGCTGTTCGGATATGGCTACCTCCCCTTGCCCCTCACGTCGCCCAAGAAGACCACCACCGGAGCGGATGTGCCGACCGGCGACCAATGTTGGACGCTGTTCCTGAACACCGGCAACTTCAAGGGACCGGTGACGTTCTTCATGCCGTACTTCTGGTCGCGGCCGACAATCGAGAAGCCCGAATTCGCCGGACTGTTCCTCGACACGCGCCCGTCCGAGCCGAATAAAGCCATCCAGATGGAGACCCAGCATATCCCGGCCTACATCGGCCAGGACGCGAAAGGCGACACGTTTGCACGAGTCGCCCCGACACTCTTTCCGAGAACGGCGGACAGGGAAGCGCCGCTCATTCATCGCATTACGGCTTACAACAAGGCCGCGTTGTGGGACGGTGTGCAGGCGTGGTTCGAGGGTGGCAAAGAAGTGTCCGGCCGTATCGACGCACAGGCGGCCGCCGTTCACACGTTTGAGAGCAGGGGGGGCGCGACATGGCAAATCTACACGCCGAATACTTCGCGAGACAAAAAAGTTCCGCTCGCCTGGAGTTCTTTCGCCACCCCCGTCGCGCTCGATGACACCACATACGGCTACAAATGGGACACCACCTCGGTGTCGAACAATGCGACGACGATCACGCTCCCCGAGTACTACCGTTTGACCAGGGACGCCGGGAACAAGGAACGGTGGTTGGTCGTGGACCCGAAGGAAGTTCCGGCCGAAACCGGACTGGCCAAGGTGGAGTTCCCGAAGCGGCCCGGACCGGACCGAAGGCCGTATGTCACCCCCGACGAGGCCGACAGTTGCTGGAGGACACCCGGTCCGGCAGCCGGGCCGTTCGAGGCGAAGCTGGGTGATGGCAGCGTGGTCACATACAATTGGTATCGCTTCGCTGACCAGCCGGCGCTGCTGAACGCCGACCTGACCGACGCCGAACGCGAGAGCCTTCAGAAGCGGGTGGAATTGCTCCACAAGCACTGGACCAGGGATCGGGAATACCTGCCGCCGCCGACGGTTGGCAAGCTGGCCGATCTCGATCCGGCCGTGATCGTGGCTCCTCCAAAAGGTCTTGAGATCGGCTACGTGCCAATCGTCACCCGGCAGGCAGCGCAAGAGTGATCACGAAACAGGCGGTGAAAGTGGTCATGAATGAGCGGACTCGCTGGTTTGGCCTGGTCCTGTTCGTCTTGATCTGCCTGGGGGCAGGCGGGCTCGGAGCCAGCGCCACGACACCAGAGATCGATGGCTGGTATCGGACAATTGTCAAGCCGGAATGGAACCCACCGAACTGGGTCTTTGGACCGGTTTGGACAACACTGTTCGTCCTGATGGGGATCTCAGCCTGGTTGGTGTGGAAGCCAGCAGGTTTCAGGGCCGCAGCCACGCCGTTGGCGCTGTTTGCAGCGCAGTTGACGTTCAACGTGGCTTGGTCCTGGATCTTCTTCGGGATGCACCAGATCGGCTGGGCCGTGATCGAGATCCTCATCCTCTGGGCGGCGATTCTGGCGACAACCGTGGCGTTCTTTCGTCGCTCGAAGCCCGCGGGCTGGTTGCTGGTCCCGTACCTGGGCTGGGTGAGTTTCGCGACCATGCTCAACTTCGCGATCTGGCGGCTGAATGCCGGGCGATAAACAATCAAAAACCTCGGGAAGAAATCAATCGATCATGAGATGCATTCGATTCGTCTGGAAGCAGCCATTGATCGCGTTGTTTCTAGCCTTTGTGGCCCTGCCTCCCTTACAGGCAGATGATGAGACAACGGTGCGGGTCTTCATCTTCGCCGGCCAGTCCAACATGGTTGGTTCCGACTCGAAGGTGCGGGATATTCAGCAATTCCCTCCATTTGTTGGCCTGGACGCTCCACAATCCCGTGTCCGCTACTCGTATTGTCTCGGGCGGGAAGACAAGACGACTTCGGATGGGTGGGTGAATCTACAACCGGTCGACAACGTGGTCGGTCCCGAACTGAGCTTTGCCCGGAGGGTGACGCAGAACATCACCGCCCCCATCGCGATCATCAAGATCGCCGCTGGCGGCACACATCTGGGTGGCGACTGGAATCCAGACGAACCGAGCGGCTTCAAGATGTACCCGCTGGCGCTCCAGTGGATTCAGAAGGCACTGGCCGATCTGGAGAAGCAAGGGATCAAGTATCGCCTGGAAGGATTCATGTGGCATCAGGGCGAGAACGACATGTTCAATCAGGAGTACATGGACAACTATGGCCGGAACCTGAAAAACTTCCTCGCCAGTTGGCGGCGAGACTTGAAATCACCCGAATTGCGGTTCTACATCGGAGAACTCTGCACGAAGACCATTTGGGGAATGGACCTGCGTCCCCGCATGTACGCCATCAGCCTCGGTCAGAAACAAGTCACGGACAATGACCCCTTCGCGCAATACGTGCCCACTTCGCATGTCGGCGTGGAAATCGGCGGCGGAAGTGGGCTGCACTATCACTATGGTACGCTCGGCCAGTTGGAGCACGGGGTCAACCATGCCGACATGTACCTGCGCAACATCGGTCAATTGAAGCCGGCAGCCCGTCCGCTCAAGGACTGGCCGTACGCCAAAGGTTCAACCGTGAAGCTCTTTGTCCTCGCGGGGCATCGAAACATGGAGGGGGAGACCGCCTTCGTGCAGCAGCTTGCCAACCTGGACCGCGGGACCGAACTGCTGCAGCACAATCAGGCAGTCGCGTACAAGTACAGCCTCGGCGGAGGCTACAAGGTCTCGGATGGCTGGGAGCCACTGGGACCGGCCGGGTTCTACGACACGTTCGGCCCGGAGCTGAGTTTCGGGGCCACGCTCCAGAAGAACGGTGTCTCCAACATCGCGATTGCCAAGTTCACACACAGCGGGTCGCAGATCATCGACTGGACTCCCGAGGGAAGCGAAGCCAAGTCACGGAATCTCTACTCGGCATTCATCGCATTCATCCAGAAGTCCGTCCAGGAATTGGAAGCCAAAGGCCATCGCGTTGAGCTTGCGGGAATCTTCTATCACCTCGGGGAAAACGATATGTCCTGGGGACCATTCCGCCAGGGAGCCCCGCGACGACTGATGTCACTGGTCACACAGAGCCGCAGGGATCTCGGCCTGCCATCGCTCAAATGGTACGTCAGCCAGCAACCTCCGACAGTCGACAAGTCCGTGGACAACATTGACGTGACAGCCGAACTGCAAGAGGCGGTTGCATCGGACGGGCACCTGCTTCACATCAAGGTTTTCAACTTGCCGAAACAGGAGAAGCAGCTCGTCATCGACACTCGAGGCATTGTGTGGCTGGGGGAGGCGATCGCGAAGAAGTATCTGGATTCCCAGTAAAGCCGTCGTCATTGCGGAGCTTCACGCCGCCCGCGCTGAAAAATGTCGGCGACGGCGTGGCGACGGACAACAGAGTCATCGGCCCCAGCCATGGAATCTCAATGAAGGCCCGTTTCCAAAACCGACCGGGGCTTCGCCAGGTTCCGGCATTCAACTTGCACTCTTGCCGAGGTTTGCAACCGGCCACGGGCAGCCTTGCGGTACGCGCCACAGTTTGCACCTGTGCTGCTATGATGCCGGTTGGTGACATCAAGGTAGACGACGTGGAACAGCACCGAGAAAGGTGGAACCTTCGCCATGCATCAGTTTTTGACCCGGCCTTTACCCAAGGAACTGGACGGGCTGGCGGAGTTGTCGCTGGACATGCGGTGGACTTGGAGCCACGGTTCGGATGAATTGTGGCGGTGGCTCGACCCCGAGTTCTGGGAGCGAAGCCACAACCCCCGCTTGTTGCTGCAACTGATTCCGCAGCGCCGGCTGGACGAGGCGGCGCGCAGTCCCGAATTCAGGGCGACGCTGAAGCATTGGCTGCAAAAGCGGCAGAAGGATCTTGCGGAGCCCGGCTGGATGGCGGCCGCGCATCCAAACTCGCCGCTTAAGAAAGTGGCTTACTTCAGTCTGGAATTTGGCCTCGGCGAGGCTCTGCCCATCTATTCCGGCGGGCTGGGAATTCTGGCGGGCGACCACCTCAAGACGACGAGCGACCTGGGTGTGCCGATGGTCGGGATCGGCCTGTTGTACCAGCAGGGCTATTTTCGGCAGGCGCTCGACCGGGATCTGAAGCAGTTGGAGGCTTACACCTACAACGACCCAGGCTCGATGCCGATCTCGCCGGTCACCAACGGTGATGGCAGTTGGCTGCGGGTGGGCCTTGACCTGCCGGGGCGGAAGCTGATGCTCCGCGTGTGGCTGGCCCAGGTGGGGCGGAACGCGCTGTACCTGCTCGACAGCAATGATCCGATGAATTCGCCCTACGACCGCTCGATCACCTCCAGCCTGTATGGCGGCGGACCAGAGCGGCGGCTGCTGCAGGAGATCGTGCTGGGGCTGGGGGGCTGGCGCACGCTCGAAAAGCTCGGAATCGACGTGAATGTCTGCCATCTCAATGAAGGACATGCGGCGCTCGCGGCGCTCGCGCGGGCAGAATCGTTCATGAAGCAGAACAACTGCTCGTTTCTGGTGGCAGTGCGGGCCTGCCGTGCGGGCAATGTGTTTACCACGCATACGTCGGTCGATGTGGCCTTCGACACGTTCGACCAGGCACACGTGGTCGCGCTGCTGCAACCCTGGATCAGCCAGTTGCAGGTGCCAGAGGCGTATCTGCTGGGATTGGGCCGCAAGAACCCGGACGAAACCCGCGAACCCTTCAGCATGGCGTGGCTCGCCATCAGGTGCAGCGGCTTTGTGAACGGCGTGAGCCGCATGCACGGCCGGATGAGCCGCAGGCTGTTTCAGGGGCTCTACCGTGACTGGCCGGAGGCGGAAGTGCCGGTCACGCATGTCACCAACGGCGCGCACATGCCCTCCTGGGACTCCGCCGCCGCGGACGCCCTGTGGACGCGACACTGCGGACAACAGCGGTGGGTCGCGGGTCCAGACCACCTGTGCGATGGAATCAAGACGGCCACGGATGCGGAGCTGTGGGAATTTCGCGGAGCCTCGCGGCTGGCCTTGGTCGAAACCGTGCGAGACCGCCTGGTGCGGCAGGCGCAGAGCCACAGCGCTTCGGCGGACGCGATTGACCGGGCACGAAACGTCCTTGACGGCAAGACGTTGACCATCGGCTTTGCCCGCCGCTTCACGGCCTACAAGCGGCCGACGCTGATCCTTTCGTCGTTTCACCGGCTGCAGCGGCTGCTGTGCAATCCCGAGCGGCCGGTGCAGCTCATTGTCGCCGGCAAGGCGCACCCGCTGGACCACGAAGGAAAGGCGCTGGTGCAGGCGATGGCGAAGTTCGCCGCCCGCGGCGAAGTGGCTGACCGCGTCGTGTTCCTGGAAGATTACGACATGGATCTCGCCGAAGATCTGGTCGGCGGTGTCGACGTGTGGCTCAACACTCCCCGTCGCCCCTGGGAGGCCAGCGGAACCTCCGGCATGAAGGCGCTGGTCAACGGTGGCTTGAACCTGTCGACACTGGATGGCTGGTGGGACGAGGCGTATACCCCCGAGGTCGGCTGGGCGATCGGCGATGACCGCGATGCCGCCGACCCGGACCGCGACAACCGCGACGCCACCCACCTGTATGACCTGTTGGAACGCGAGGTGATTCCCGAGTTTTACACGCGCGATGAGAAGGGAATCCCGCAGGCCTGGACGAAGCGGATCCGCGCGAGCCTGAGCCAGTTGACACCGCGGTTCAGCAGCAACCGGATGACGCGCGAGTATGTGGAGTCGGCGTATCTGCCAGCAGCCACGCGCTACCACGCCCGCGCGGCAGACCGCGCGAAACTGGCCACGGAGCTGGAAGCGTGGAGCCAGTCGCTGGCGGCCCACTGGCGTTCCCTGCGTTTCGGGGAGGTCTCGATCTCGCGGCTGGCGAACGGCTGGCGGTATGAGGTTGTGGTCGACCTGGCTGACATCAACGCGAACGCGGTTCAAATCGAACTGTATGCCGAACCGGAAACCCTGGGTGAACTGCCGCTGCGCGTGGCCCTCAAACGCACGGCGGCAGCCGGCACGGGAGGCAGCCAGCTTTACATGGGCGAAGTCGTCACTTCACGACCCGCCAACCATTTCACGCCGCGGATTGTTCCCTGTCATCCCGAGGCCCTGATCCCGCTGGAGGAAGGACACATCCACTGGCATCGGCCTTAGCCCGACTTAAGCCGTGCGGCGGATTGCGCGGGCCGCTTGAATCCGCGGGGTCGCCTGACGAAAATTGTCATTTCAACGCCGTCGGTGATTTGTCGCTGTGGGCGAATGTTTCTCAAACCCCGCCCAAAAAGAAGAACCGCTCAATGTCCGCAGAGCCCACGAACCCGCCGGTCGACCTCCCCCGCATTGAACGCGCCGTGAAGGAAATCCTCGCGGCCGTCGGCGAGGATCCTGATCGGGAGGGGTTGCTGGAGACCCCGGCACGCGTGGCTCGGATGTACGCCGAGCTGTTCGCGGGGCTGCGGGCCGACCCCGCGCGGCACCTGCACCGGGTGTTTCAAGAGACCTACGACGAACTCGTGCTGGTGCGGGACATTAGTTTTCACAGCATGTGCGAGCATCATCTGCTGCCATTTCTGGGCAAGGCGCATGTGGGCTACATTCCCAACGGGAAAGTTGCCGGTCTGAGCAAGCTGGCCCGCGTGGTGGATGAAATCGCCCGCAAACCACAGGTCCAGGAGCGAATGACCGATCAGGTCGCCGACCTGATGGCCACCGAACTGGGGGCCAAGGGGGTCATCGTCGTCCTGGAGGCCGAACACACCTGCATGACGATCCGCGGCGTGCAAAAACCCGGTGCACTGACCATCACCAGCGCCGTTCGAGGCCTGTTCCGCACCAACATCTCCAGCCGCGCCGAAGTGATGGCGCTGATCAACGGACGTTGATGCCGTTGCAGGACATTCTGATCGGTTGCGATCGATTGAAGCTGTCGGCGAAACATGGATGGATCGAAAGCCAGCCCCTGTCGAGCGGGCTTTGAGCTTCTCCGAAGCTCGACTATGATGCGGCTCCACTCCGGCCTCTCACAGTGTCCCCACGGTTCGCAATGTCCAACTATCCCGCGTCAACCGCCCCCAATCCGTCGTTTGTTCAATTTCCCCAGGGCGATTTGGCAATTCTGGCGGGTTCAGCCAATCCTGAACTGGCAAAGAACATCGCGCGGGAGTTGGGAACGGTGCCGATCCCCTCGCAGGCCCAGTACTTCAGCGAGGGCAACGTCTTCGTCCGCGTGCTGGAGAACGTGCGCGGGCGGGACGTGTTTGTGGTGCAGGGGGTGCAGCACCCGGTCAACGACAATTTCGTGGAACTTTTGTTCTGGATCGACGCTCTAAAGCGGGCCAGCGCCCAGCAGGTGACGGCGGTCATCCCGTTTTTCAGCTATGCCAAGGGTGACAAGAAGGATGAGCCACGGGTGTCGATCCGGGCCCGTGTTTGTGCCGATGCGCTGGAGGCGGCGGGTTGTGACCGCGTCCTGACCATGGACCTGCACAGTCCGCAGATTCAGGGGTTCTTCCGCATCCCGGTGGACCACCTCTATGGCCGGCACGTGATCTGCGACTACATCCGCAGCATGAACATCCCCGACCTCGTGATCTGCAGCCCCGACATTGGCTTCGCCAAGGATGCGTCCGCCTACGCCAACCTGCTGGGCGTGCCGGTGGTGATCGGCAACAAATACCGGCCGGGACACAACGAGACCGTTGTGGCCCTGCAGGTGATCGGCGACGTGAAGGGGAAGAACGTCGTGCTGGTGGATGACTTCACCATCACGGGCAACACCCTGATGGCCATGGCCGAGATCTTGAAGGACAGCGGGGCCAAGGACATTTATGCCGCGGTCACGCACGGTGTCTTGTCGAAGGGGGCCGCCGCGAAAATCGGCAAGAGCCTGATCAAGGAAATGATCATCACCGACACCATCGAAAACCATTTCGATGCGTTCCCGCCCAACCTCAAAACCATCAGCGTGGCTCCGCTCTTCGCCATGGCCCTCCGCTCCGTGCACGACCGCACCAGCGTGAGCAATCTGTTTCCGGAGAAGGCACTGCCGAAGAAATAAGGGCAACTCCCCGCCCCTCCGGAAAAGTTGGAGACAGGATTTACAGGATGCTGTGAGGAATCAGCGGCCTGTTGGCCCCAGTCACGCTGTCTGCGTTCTTCGTGATCCACTACCGCGAAAGTTGCTGCTCCAACCGCTGGATGTCGGCTTCCACCGTATTGAAACGCGCCGGCCAGGAGGTCGAACGGAGCTTTTTCAGCGTGTCCTTCGCGGCGTCCAGACGGCGTTCGTGAATTTGCGCTCCGGCGAGGCCCAGGAGGCCGGTCGGTTCCAACTCCCGCAGCACGGCGACGCGCTGCCATTGGTCAATCGCTTCCGGCCACCGGTTCTGTTCCTGCCGCAGTTGTGCCAGCGCCTGGTGGCTCTCACTCTCGTTCGCCTGCATTTCGATCATCGAGGTCCAGGCCCGCTCGGCATTGAGCGGCTGTTCCAGGCTTTTGAACTTTTCACCGAGGGACCGGTACAAGTCCAGTTCCCGCGGCAGCAGACGAATCGCGGCGAGGGTCTGGCTGGCTGCCAGTTGGGGCTGCATCAGCGATTCGTAGCAGGCGATCAGCTCCTTCTGCGATTCGATGTCGTTGGGCTCCAGCTCCGTCGCCAGTTTGTACTGCAGGACGGCCTCCGCCAGCTTGCCCCGCTCCTTCAGCACACGGCCGAGAGTCTTGCGAACCAGCGGCCGATCGGCCTTGGTTGTGGCGACCTGCTGATCCAGGAAGGCCACATACGCAGTCAGATCGGGTGACTGTTCAATGACATGCCGCAGGGCGTCGATGGCGGAACGCTGGTTGTGCTGGTCGCGGCCCCACGAGACGACCGCTCCCATTGCCGCGTCCACCGCTTCCGGAGTCCGCTGCAGCCCGGCATAGGCCGACGCCTGCTGTCCGTAGTAGCTGGAAAGTGTCCCATCGCCGATGCCACGGTTGGGTGCCGTCCGCTCACGCTCGCTGATCGCCTCCTTGAAGTAGGCCACGGACTGTTCATAAAGCTGAGTATGCAGGCAGACCGCGCCAAGCTCGGACATCGCCCCTTCGGTCCAGCGGTTCTCCAGGTGGAAATGGGCGTTGGTCTGGGTCAGCAACTCCTGCAGTTCCGCTTTGCGGTTGGTGTGGAACAGCGCTCTGAGCAATTGGACGCGGTACTGCATGGCGTCGGGGTTGGCGGCGATCAGCCGCTGCAGCAAGGCGACGGATTCTCCGTAGCGGGACTTGTCATGCAGAAAGGTCACCAGCCGCGACTGGCCGTCTGTATCGAGAATCTTCTGGCCGTCGGCGATGAACAGAATTTCGATGGCCCGGTCTTCGCGTGAAATGCCATGGAAGAAGTATTCGGCCAGGTACACCACGTGTGCCGCGGAGTTCTTTTTACGCGAATAGACCTCTTCGGCGGCCGCCGCGAAGTCCGCGGACTTGTTTTCCCAGTAGTAGCCGTAGTTGCGGCGGTAGATGTACGGGTTGTTGTATGTCCGCGATTCGAGGTCTTTTTTCATTTCACGGAGGACAATCTTCAGCAGGCGTCGTGACAGCTCCGTCGGCAGGGTCCATTTGGCCTCTTCCGATCCCCAGTAGGCCAGGCGGTAGGCGTTCTGCTGCCAGCCAGCCTGATGGCTCCACGCGAACCACCGTGGCTCCTGCTCGATCCGCGTGACGACGAATTCCATCGCCGCGACCGCGCCCGAGATCGCCCGGATGGTTTCGGCAACGGTGCTGACCAGTGTGCTGTATTCATTGGTCTGGCGGAGCAGCACGCCCGGCAACAGCGTCTTGCTGAACTGGTCCAGATCGGCGGCCACACCCGGAAGATGCTTGCCGTGTGCGACGCGGAACAGATCACACAACTGCCGCACCACGGTGGCGCGGTGCCCATGATCGGGTGTGTCCAACTCCAACTCCATCTTGGCCAGCACCGCCTTGTAGAGCCCCTCTCCCGTACCCAGGGAAACGGTGCCACCATGGTCCACCGCCCGCTGATACAACGCGAACAGCCGCTGCATCGCCCAGTATTTCTGGTCTGGAACCAGTGGCTGCCGTTGCAACTCCAGCAGATAGCGTTCGCCGTCGGCAAAGTGCTGGCGGGCTTCGTAGTGTCCGATGAGGGCTTCAATCGCGAAGCGGGCGGTCCCCGACAGCAGCCCGCCGTTGTTCGCGGCATAAGTACTCAGAGATGTCACCAGCAGGTCGATGCCTTCCTGCCGGCGGTCGTAGTGGCCCAGTGCCCGGGCGAAGGCGACGGTCACTCCCAGGTGATCCACCGAGCCGACAGGCTCCGCCTTGTGCAGTTCGTCGAGTTCCCGCAACTGCTCCTGCGCCAGGGTGGGCTGCGAGATGCTGCCGAGGCTGGCCAACAGGTCGGCCATCTGCCGTCGTTCGCCTTCAGACCACTCGCGGCGGTAGGCCCGCTGCATGGCGGCCAGCGCCTTGGCGGCATGCACACCGCCCTGGTTCTGAACTTCCGCCGCGCGGCGCTCGACAAGCGTTTCCAGCAGGTCCAGCGCACGCTGATTGACGTCCGTTCTCGCCTTGGAGCGGAGAGTGGCGATGTGAGCCACGAGCTGGTCGGCCGTGGCTTCTTCCCGCATCTCATTCAGCACGCTGCTGATGTTCTCCATCAACGGATACACCCTTCCTGCCGTGTGGCCGACCACGGCGTCGGCAAGACCGGTCAGCAGCCGGAAGTCGCGGGTCGATTGATACCAGTTCTGCAACAGGCTGGTGTAGCTGGCGGGGCTCTGGGATTTCTCCAGCAGCACGCCGAACATCAGCAGGTCTTTGTCACTGACCTGAGTCGATGTGGGAACGGCATTTGGCGGCGGGTTCTGCAACTGGTACAGCCGCTGATGAAGCGCATTGTTCAGCGAGTACTCCTCGGCCACGGCCATCGCCTCAAGCTGGCTTTGGCGGGACTCGGGCTTCTTGTCAAGCACCAGATACCACGCCGCCAACGCTTGATGTTCGCGCGGACCGAGCAGTTCCCGTTCGCGGGCTGTTTCAAACAGCCGTACCGCATCTTCGAGCTTCCCCTGCTCCGCCAGCAGGTAACCCTGCATCGTCTGCCATGTCTGCTCCGGATCATTCTGCATCCACTGACGCAGCACGGTCTCCAGTTCCTTCGGCTTGTCAAGCGCGATCAGCAACCGCACCTTCCATCCCTTCCAGTGGGCTGCATCGCCTTCGGCAGCCACGCCGGCATCAATGTATTTCTGCACGCGCTCCACCAGGGCCGGGTCGGCCTTGGGATGGGCGGCCAGCGCCGGCAGCAGGGCCAGCATCCGTTCCTGCAACAGCCGGGTGGCCCGGGCAGGCACTGTCTCAGGTGCGGGTTCGCCCGCCTTGCCGAACGGTTCTGCCGGGAGTTGTTCCCAGCACTCGCCCGCCAGTTTGTTCAGGTCACGCTGAAGCCGATATTCCAGCACCAGCCGCTCGGCGTTCATCCAAGCGGCAAGTGTCGCTTGCTCGGCGGCGGACAGGGCACGCTGTTCATTCAGCCGTTGAGCCACGCCATTGAGCGCGGTGGTCTGCCATTCCTTTTGCCTGTCCGCGAGCTGCGTTCGCGTCAGCCCATCCAAACGGCCGGCCGCCGTCTTGGCGACCTCGAAGCGGTCTTTCAACAGCTTGTCGACCAGCCTCAGCAACGCGGAGAGCCTCAGCCGAAGATTCTCTTCAGTCAAAGTCGCGTTCTGGTGAGACAACTTGGGCAGCAGCTCGAACAACTCCTTCTCAATGGATTCGGACCATGTTTGCGAGAACAGGTGATCGTACAGTTCCTGCAGTGCCTGGCTGCGGTGCTGAGCGGAAGCGGTCTCCACCTGCAGGTGGTAGAACGCCGTGATCTCGACCGTTGGGCGGTAGTTCCGGACCATCCAGCCATAGGTGCTTCCCAGTTGCCACTTCTCGTCGGGCTTGGCCGCCGCCTGCCAGCGGGCGCGAAGCTTCTGCATGACCCGGTTTCGCAGGTCTTCCGGCACGGTGTGATTGGAAAGCATCCAGCCCATAAATCGGTTCAGCACGGATGGGGACAGTGTGTCGACCTCCGCATCGACGACGCCGGTCGCCTGTTGGAGCAAAAACTGGTAGCCGTCAGTCTGTTCCAGCCGGCCGCTGGAGACTTGCTGTGCCAGCCATCCCCAGGATTCATTTCGCCCCAGCACCAGCGCGGCTTTCGCCAACGGCATGCCGAAACGCGGGTCGATGTACTGGCTGTACATGCCGTGCCCCTGACCCAGCGCCTGTTGCACTGCGGCGGACAGCTTCGCCGCCGCAGCGGTCGCTGGAGCGGGAAGATTCTTCGCGGCAGCCGGGTCGAGGGGCTGCGCTGGAGTGGCGGGAACCATCCAGTCGTCGATCGTCTTGTAGGCGACATCCAGCCGATCCAGCCGAACCAAGGCCGCGAGATACCGCGCATAGGCATCATTGTTTTCGGGGTTTCGCGCCATCCAGGCGGTCAGGTAGGTCACCTCATCGGCGTAGCGGCCTTCATTTTCCAGTTGTTGTGCCACCATGCTCCGAATCGCAGCCTCCTCGCTCGGCTCCCAAGCGGTTCCGCCTTGCAGCGCCCGCACACTCCAGGCGATTCCGGCAGGGCTGTCGCCAGCGTTGAACAGCGCCTGGCTGTACGCGATCTGCAGCGAGAGATCGGTGGGCTCACCCTCGGCCATCTGCCTGGTGAGGGTGAGCGCCTGGTCAGGACGGTTGGCGGCGGCCAGCAAACCCGCTTGCGACTGCGTCCAGCTTCGCGGACCGCGAGCCACCGCGGGCTGGCGGTCGTAAACCGGCTTCAACACGGCATGCAGCCCCAACAGTTCCTGCGAGGTCATGACGGAGCCAGCCACGGCCCGGGTGGCATTGGCGAGGAACAGGTCGTCAACGACTGGCTGCGCGGCGAGTTGCTGGGCGTAGGCCGCGAGATCCGCTTTCAGCTCGGCATGCTGCCGGCCTTCTTTTTGCAGAGCCCGCCGGACCCAAGCGAGCCCGGGTTTGTCGCCAGCCAGTTTTTCGATCTTCGTCCATTCTTCAAAGACCCTGGCCCACTGCTGCCGCGATTCATACTTCAACAGCAGCAACACATGGTCAAGAACTTTTCCTTCGCCAGCGGCGGTGCGGCGCAGCGCGTCCGCCCATTCGGGAATCTCGTTCTCCCGAATGAGGAATGTCGTGTCGCGGAAGGCGAGCGTGTTTTTGAACGAGTTGGCGTACGCCGCGGCGTCCAGCGGATTGACCGACAGTTTCGTCAGCAACGTCCGGCGACCCTTGGCGTCAAGGACTTCCGTGCGTGTTGGCCACCAGCTTCCACCCGCCTCCACGAAATCGTTGAACGTCGTTTTGCCTGTTGTGACAGCGTTCACCCGCGTCTCGTGCTCCAACATCACGTGCCGCATCGTGTCGATGAGGAACAACATTTCCCAACCGGACTGATTGTCCTGCGTGATTGTCAAACGCACGCGGTCTGCCCCCAGTGGCTCAACCGCTGGCACCATGCTGGCATAAGTCACAGCCAGCGACGTCATGGAATTATCGGGCAGATCGAGCGGCGGTGCGGTGGTCTCCGCGGCAACGGAGGGGCGCACGCGTCCCAGGAGGTAGGCGAGCGACATGGCTCCGCGCTCCTGCGGATCGCACCACTCGACCAGCGATTGTTCGCCGGCGGTTGTGGTCTGTTTGGCCCACGACTTCTGAGCCACGAGGTATCGCGCAGTCGATTGATACGAGAGTTCGCCGCGCGGGGTGTAATGATCCGCGACGCGTGTCACTTCCAGGCCGCCCTGCAGATTGGCGAACGTCGGCACGCGGACCAGACTTGCAGTCAACGTCTGGATTTCCGCCGGCCAGGGCGACGGCAGGGGCACCGCTGCGGTTGCAGGGGTGACGGCCAGTGGCGGGAAATACTGGTCAACCCACGTTCCATACGGCTGTGCTTCATAGCCATACTGGTAGCGTCCCCGTCCCCTGGAGGGGCCACCAAAACCTCCGCCACCGAAGCCTCCGCCGAGACCGCCAAACCGGCCACCGAGCCCGCCCATCGGCTTGCCCATGGGCATGTTGAGCCCGCGGCTGCCGAACGACGGCATGACTCCGAAGTCTTCATACACGACGTAGTCACTCAAGTCTGACCGCTTCCGTTCCGCTTTCTCTGCCCGGAGTGCACCGTCCAATTCTCCTCCGCGAGAATTGAACACCTCGTCTTCGGCTGGCAGCCCGTCCAAGTTGTCCTTCGTGTCTTTGTCCGCCTCGAAGTCGGAGTCACGCCGACTGTCCGGTGCGGAATCCCACGCGGATTGTCTCGTGAGTTCGTCGCCGAGCGATTCAAACCGGTCGACCCGGCTGGTGTCGAAGAAATTTGAACCCGACCAGGATTGCGGTCCGCTCGCCGCAGAAACCTTCAATCGGCGTCCGAGAGCTGTCGCGCGACCGACTGGCGCGCTGGATTCGCCAAACGCCGGGTAGGCCCAGTTCGACTGGTTTCGGTTGAATTCAAACACGTCTGGGTTGCGGCCCAGCCCTTCAAATCCCCGCAACACCGACTGCCGCAGGTTGAGCCTCCATGCTCCGGCCTGCTGCATTTGCTGCTGGACGAGGGCGAATGTCGCGTCGTCGCGACCATCCTGGAAGTACTTCTCGCCATCCCGCATGCGGAACCGCCGCTGCACCTTGAAGCGTTCGCGGTCGGCATCGGATTCCAACACCAGCAGCGAGGTGTACGGGGTGATGATGTTGAACTCTTCCGAGAGACTGATCACCTCGTCGCGGATGGCGGGGGCCTGCCCCTGCTCCAACAGGGAGTCCAAGTGCATGCGTGCCCACAGGCGGGGGATGAACTCGTTCCCCTGCTCCGCATCCTGGAACGACACCTTCGCCCGGAAGCGGACGGGGGTCGTGCCCTGCTTGGCCGTGACAATCACTTCGCCGGTCTGGTCCGCGCCCTGCGGCAGGTAACGGCCGAGGATGATCTGCTGTGAGCCCGGGGGCAGGTTTGGCAGGGTCCGTGGATAGACCCGCGCGGTGCGAATTCCCTGGAATTCGACCTGCATGTCCCGCAGGCCCGGACGTTCGAGTTCGTTCAACAGCTCAAACGCCGCCACCTGCGGGCCATGTTCCCCGTTCACATGCCGGACTGTGCCACCATTCAGTGCCGCCAGTGTCTGCAGGATTCCGGACTCGTAACTGCTGCCGACGGAGATCGTGTGGACCACCCCCTGCGGATTTCCGGCATAGAGCGCCCGCAAACGCTCGGCCGCCGCCTGGGGATTGGCGTCGCGCGTGGTGGGGATGCCATCGCCCACATAGACGATTTGCGGGACCGCACGAGTCGCCGCGGCCTTGTCCCTGGCCGCCGCCGGAGCATCGGTTGTGGCCTTGGCTTCGGCCACGGACTGCGTCATCCGGGCTGCCATCTTCAGCCCTTCACCCAGCGTCACATCCAGGTCGGTCCAACCCAGCGATGCCCGCTGTTCCAGCTTCTTCCGCGATTCGGCGACATTGTCCGAGGTGGCGCTGACGGGCGCGGAAAACGCCCATTCACACCCGACATCGCAGCAGCCGACATTGAACGTGTCCTGGGGCGTCAACGCACCCAGCAACCCTGCGACGACCTCACCCTGCTTTTCGCGGCTGGCGGCGTCCATCGACGCGGAGGTGTCGGCCAGGATGACCAGCGGCAGCGGCGTGCCGCCGTTCGGCAGGACATCCCGTTCCCACTGTGTCTCCGCGGGCGGAGTGACCTGCAGCAGAAAGTAGCCATCCTCACCCCGGCGATGCGGGATCAGCACCAGGTCATTCTGGCGGCTTTGCTCGGTGTCAAGCTGCACACAAACTTCGAAGTCACGGGTTGGCGTGTAATCCTGCACGCTGTAATCGGCCTGGGCCGCGTGCGGCGTGGCTTGAATCCGCGCGGTATGTGTCGGACAGGTAAAGGTCTTCAGCGGCAGGGCCGACTGCACCTGGACCTGCACGCCCAGATCGCGCAACGGATGCTGCCGCAACAGTTCGCTTTGCAAGGCGTAGCTGTAGTGATAGCTGTTGCCCCGCAGCGGCAGGACCTGCGTGTACGTGATCCGGATCCGCTTCTCACTGTGGCCTTCGATGGGAAACACGCGGGCCTTGAAGATGTTGCCGCCGGTCCATTCCAGCAGGCCCGGATCGCGTTTCTCCCGCAGGATCGTCTCGTAGATTTCCCGCGCCCGCTGCTTCTCGACGACATCCGCCTCCACCAGATCGTTGCCGATCCACATCGCGAAACCAGAGATTGACGCATCCTGCGGCAGCGGGAAGTAAAACACCCCCTCCATCCGCGCCGGCGTGTGATTGATGAACGATTCTTCAACCACGGTCCGGGCAATCTGGTCGCGAATGTCGACCGTCACCTTGTGATAGCCCACCGTCAGCGGCACCATCCGCGTGTCAGGTGTTCCCGGTTCGGCCGGTTTCGCGAGTAGCGATCCAAGGGACTCCTGAACCGCCGTCCCTTTGAATCCGGCCAGCCACTTCGCCTCGACAGCGGGATTCTCCAACTGCACCAGCTTCTCGTTCTGAACCGCATACACCGCGGACTTGACGGCCGACAACTGTTCCTTGCCTGGACCAAACAGGCTGATGGGGGCCGCTTCTTCGGCCACGATCTCTGCCTGGCCGTAGTACAGGCGGATTTGATCGGGTTTGATCAATTCCACCAGTGATCCCGGTCCCACGGTCACGCTGGTGTTTTTGACCAGCTTGAGCCCGACGGCGTTCGCTCCGCGGGAGTCGGTCCGAACCTGGTCGCCAAGTCGCAACAGAGGCTTGCCTGTCACCGGCGTCCACCGGTCGTGGCTCATCGGACGCAAGGCCACCACGCCTTGCACATCGACAATTTTCCCGATCCGACCGTCTTCCGTCAGCGTCTCTTTGACGACAAACTTGTTGCCGAAGGGTTCGTTCACAGCAACTTCTTCAGCCGCCTGCTTCTTGGCCTTTTGACCAACGCTGCTGTTCAGGGTGACCACCGTCTGCGTTCTGTACGGTGAAGCATACTGCTGCCTTGGCATGGGGTCGGCAACTTTTGGCGCTGTCACATATTTCTTGTTTTCTCCCGACTTCGCCTCGACTTCGGGCTGAGCCACCGCTGCGGCGGGCGCTGGAGGAGCCGGTGGCTCCTGATTTTGACGCGACTTTGTAAAATCTGTCCCGTAAGATTGGCGGTTCCGGGGGGGCTGCCCGACCTGCTGTGTGTTGGCATCGGGTTTGGCCTTGAGCGTTTTCGGGGAATTTTGCTCTGGTCCCGACGCAGCCTTGACCTTTGACCGATCGTGCGTGTTCGCTCCCGCCCCCGATGTCACGCCATCGGCGGGGTCCGACTTCTTCACTACGGACTTATCCGTGGAATCCTCGACCGTCGCAGTCCGGTTGTCGACCGCCCGTGTCTCTTTGGAAGCGACTTCCTTCATCTCGGCCTTGTCAACCGGCACGCCCGCCGCAGCACCGCCGGTTGGCCAGTCTCCGTTCTGTTTGTCCCTTTCTGGAGCGGGATAGGAGGGCGCGTCTTCAGCCACAGTTCTCGGAACTTCGAACTCCGCCAGGTAGCGGGTGACCACCCGCTGCAACGCCTTGGATTTCGGATCAACGGTGACCTGCAGTTCGACAGGCTGGTTGAAGGTGTTGACCTGCGTTTCATAGAGAAGTTGCGGGTTGCCCTGAGGGTCGTTGACCTGCTGCGGATAGGCCATCGCCAGTTGCTGCTTCTGCGCCAGCATTTCATGCGATGTCTCCGGCGGACATGCCAGGACGCGCATGAAATTTGTCAGCGTGCCGTTGTCTGCCGGCAGCAGCGAGAGCTGCGCCGTGTTCCGCGCCTCGTTGATGTTCCAGAGGTTGTTTCCCAGCAGCAGTTGAACATCGCCGTTGGAATTCTCCACCCGCAGATT
Source organism: Planctomycetaceae bacterium (assembly GCA_021732845.1). Classification (GTDB taxonomy): domain Bacteria; phylum Planctomycetota; class Planctomycetia; order Planctomycetales; family Planctomycetaceae; genus JAKFUF01. Next base: position 18,739 of record JAKFUF010000051.1, read on the forward strand.
GCCATTGTAGGCAAAGATTTCTCGTTGAAGTCCGTTGTCCTCGGCCTGCAAATGGAGCGCCGCATCATTGGCCGCCAGTTCAAACACGGCGGCCAGCGGCGGGCCCAGTTTCGCGCTGCCACTTCCCGCAGCACCCCGCGAGTCGAGAGTTGTTCCGTCCAGCCGCGTGGAAGTCACCGACAACGCGTCAAACCGCACCAGGTCCGTGTTCGAGGCGGGAGGAAAGGGAGACTGCTGGAAAACCAGCATTGAAATCATGGCGAAGGCCAACATGGCGGCGCAGGTGCGGACGGCAAGCGGCAGCATGGGACGCTTCTCCAAGGCGAGACTGCTGGAGGTCGATACCGGTCGCGGAAGCGCCCTGGGGAATTCGCCGCCACCCGTCGCTGGGACTGGTTTGGGTGCAACTGGAAGGCCGGGCGGCATCTGCGCGGTGGCGAGGAATTCCTGAGTCGTGCGCTCTCGCAGGGCGTGGAGGAATTCCCGGTCGGTCGCCGGTTCAGACCGGCGCGCTGCGCCAAACAGCGCTGCAAACCGCTCGTCATCGCGATCAGGAATTTCAGGCGTCATGGTCGAAGAACCAGTAGTGATCTGTGGGCCAGGCTCAGCCTGGCGCGGGAATGGATCGATCAATGCAGAGGAACAGGGGCGACAAACGCAAAAGATTGCATCACATCAAAAACCGGCTCTTTTATGCGACAGCCGGCAAACAAAAAAGCCTTTTTTTGAACCACGAAAGGCACGAAGACCACGAAAGAAATCCTCCTCAGCGCCGAGTCTTTTCGAGAGCCATGTCACGGACTCTGGGGGATGCTTCAAGGACAAGTCATCGATCGATCCTTTTCACTTTCGTGTCCTTCGTGCTTTTCGTGGTAAAAATAAGCAACTTACTGTTCAAAGGATTGTTCGCGGCTCACTCGAGCTTGGGTTTCTCCGCTCCCGCCATCACCGCCTCTAAAATCTCGTCGGACATGCCCGCCAATGCCTCCCGAAAGGCCTGCCGGGCACGGGCCAGTTTGGATCGCACGGCAGTGATGGTCGTTCCCAAATTGAGCGACAAATCCTCCACCGAGGTTCCATCCAGATACCGGCCAGCCAGCAGTTGTTCGTAATCGGCCGGCAGCCGGGTCAACACAACTCTCACAAACTCCGCGAGTTCGGCAGTTTCCAGCGCCTCCAACGGACTCTCGTGGTCACCTTCGAGCCACCGTTGCAGCCGGCCGTCGCCGGTCATCCGCACGCACTCGGCATGGCGTGCTGGTTCGTGCCGGTTCGCCCGGCGATAGTGCAGAGCCACGTGATTGCGGGCGATGCCACACAGCCAGATCCACAGGGAGCCTTTGTCGGGATCGTAGTTCGCGGCGGAACGGGCCGCGGCGAGAAAGGTTTCCTGAACGACATCCGCCACATCCGGGGCGTGCGCCCCCATCCGACGCGACACCCAGCGCCACAGTGGCTCCGCGTGCGCATCGTAAAACGCCCGCCAAGCCTCGGCCTGACCGATGCCCAGCCCGCGAGCGAGTTGTCGCTCCTGGTTGATGTCCATACAGTTTTTGCTGCGACGCGTGCTGTCGATTCGCTGCGATGTGTCAGTGATTTGCGCCACGCCGTCCGGGTGGATCGGCAAATTCTGGAAGTGGTTCCGGATTTCCGCCACGCCACTGCGCTCCGCCGCGGCCTTCTCGCGATTCTCCGGCGATGCGGCATTTTTCCCGCCCGCCCGTCTCGGTGCAAGGATCCTGCGGTTCTTCCGGCTCAGATCCAGAAACTCGAGCTGGAGTTGGCTGAGGCTTATGGCGATTCTCGGTCTTTCCTCCAGGAAGATTCCAATGCGAACTCGAATTGCGTTTGGTGTGGCTCTCGGCCTTGTCGGTGTCTTGCTGGTCGCCAATGTGCGGAGCAGCAATGCCAGTGGATGCATGTGTGGAAAAAAGCGATGAGGTAGGCGTGGTCGTGGCTTCTGCCAGCCCACACCGGAAGATGAACAGGCGACGCTGTTCTTGCAGAAACCGCTGGCGGCGGCTATTCGTCCTGCATGAACACAGCGCGACTGCAACAGCTTGACGTGGCCCATGTCTGGCACCCGTTCACTCCAATGCAGGAGTACGCCCGCGAGGCGACTCCGGTCATTGCCGCCGGTGATGGGTTTTACCTGTGGGATACCGACGGCCGGCGATATCTGGACGGCGTGTCCTCCCTGTGGTGCAACATCCATGGACATTGGGTGCCAGAGATCGACGCGGCGATCCGGGCCCAACTGGAGCTGATCGCCCATAGCACGCTGTTGGGGTTGGGAAACATCCCGTCCATCGAACTCGCGCACGCCCTGGTTCAGCGGGCACCGCCGGGCCTGAACCGCGTCTTCTATTCGGACGATGGTTCAACCGCCGTCGAAGCCGCGCTCAAGCTGGCCTGGCAGTTTCACCGGCAAAAGTCTGCCGAGGGCAGCCAGCGGGACATTTTCATTGGCCTGTCGGGGGCCTACCACGGCGATACGGTCGGAGCGGTCAGCGTCGGGGGCATCGACCGGTTTCACGCCGCCTACCGGGGGATGCTGTTTCCCACCATGCAGATCCCTGCCCCGGTGACCTATCGAACACCCCCTGATCACACCGCCGTCTCGTACCTGCAGTTCTGCTTCGACGAACTGGAGCGGGTGTTTCGCGAGTGGGGCTCGCGGATCGCAGGGCTGGTGATTGAGCCCCTGGTGCAGGCGGCGGCGGGCATGCTGGTGCATCCATCCGGCTACCTGCGGCGGGCACGGGAACTGACGGCAAAACATGGTGCGCTGCTCATTGCCGATGAGGTGGCGGTGGGGTTTGGGCGCACAGGAACGCTGTTCGCCTGCGAGCAGGAACAGGTGGCTCCCGACCTGCTCTGCCTCTCCAAGGGGTTGACGGGCGGCTACATGCCGCTGGCGGCAACGCTCGCCACCGAAGAGGTCTACGCGGAGTTTCTGGGCGAGCCTGCCGATCATCGAACGTTCTATCACGGGCACACCTACACGGGAAACCCGCTGGCGTGTGCCACGGCGCTGGCATCGCTGCACTTGTTCGAGAAGAACAAACTGCTGGAGAATGTCGCCCGCTGCGAGGCGGTCTTGAAGGAGAAACTGCAAGGGCTGGCAAATCACCCGCATGTCGGCGAGGTACGACAAAAGGGGATCATCGTCGGCATCGAACTGGTGCGCGACCGGGTGACCAAGGAGCCATTTGCCGATGACCTGCGGCTGGGCCACAAGATTACGCTGGCCGCCCGAGAACGCGGCGTGCTCATCCGTCCGATTGGCGATGTGATCGAGATTTTCCCCGCTCCCGCAATGCCACCGGAGCTGGTGGGGAAACTCTGTGATGTGGTGTTCGAGGCGATCGATGCCACGCTGGCCGCCATCAAGACGTAGATCTTTAATCTCCACCCACTTCACAAACCGTCGGCAATCAGTTGCTTCTTCGTTACCTTCGTTTGCTTCTGTTCAACTTTTTTCTGAACGACGTGCCACTATGCCACTGGCAGCGTGCACCGCACAGGCGAAACGCCCTGTCTGAGGCCACGTTTTAAGAATCGGATTTTGGAACAGACGGTAACGAAGGTAACAAAGAGTCTCCCGTAGGCCTGCTTCCGCCCCGCCTTACATCTGCGATTTGTGACAGGTGAGCCAGCAGTGCCAGGGATTGCAAAAATGGCTGCTGTCGACCGCCCCTCCGGGGACACCGTTGGGGCACGATTTGTGTATGATGTGGGAGTAAACCTCAGTCCCCTGTCGGGGCGTTGATTGACCGAGACGCTGTCGATGCTGTTTCAAAACACTCTCCGCTGGTTCGTGCTGATTGCTGCGGTCTGTGCATTTTCAGAGTGCCTGCCTGCACAGGATAAAGCTGCGGAATCGGCACAGGTCCCGGCCGATGTGACAGTGACGTACAACATTCGCTACCGCGAAGGGGCCAGCAAATACTGGACGCTCGACCTGGCCCGGCCCCGGGAATCGCCGCTGACCGCCCGGCCGTTGATCGTGGTGATTCACGGTGGGGGATGGATCCAAGGCGACAAGTCGAGCTTTTCGACGCCGAAGAACCCGCCTCCGGGAAACATTCTGGACTTTGCCAAACTGGGCTTCGTCGCCGCCACGATCAACTATCGGTTGGCCGAGGAGGCCCCGTTTCCGGCAGGCATTCAAGACTGCAAGAATGCGGTGCGGTTTTTGCGAGCGCACGCTGGAGAGTATGGAATCGATCCCAAACGCATTGGTGCCTGGGGCAATTCCGCGGGCGGCCACCTGGCGCTGATGCTAGGGATGTCGGGCGCGGAGAAAAGCCTGGAGGGTGATGGTTCATGCCTCGAGCAGTCCAGCGTGGTGCAGGCGGTCGTGAGTGACAGCGGGCCAATCAACCTGGCGCATCAGTACGAACACAACCAGGTGCGCTACGCGGTCAACGCCTTTCTGGCCGGCCCCCCCGAAGGGGACCGTATCAAGAACTACAAGCAGGCTTCGCCACGGACCTACGTTTCCCCGCAGACGCCACCGCTACTGCTCATCTACGGCGGCAATGACGAACAGGTGGGCGTCGAAACAGCCGACGAATTTGTGTTGGCCCTGAACAAGACCGGCGTCAAGGACATCAGCTACCATCGCTTCGGGCTCGTCGGCCACTGCCCGCACTCGCTCGTCCGCGTGCCGACGCTGCCGCCGATCGTGAATGAGTTTTTTGTGAGAACGCTGACACTGCAGACGAAGCAGGACGCAACCGCACCGTAGCGTGGGCTTCAGCCCACGTGGAGCATTTGAAACGGTAGCAACAGAGCAATCGAGTCACGCTTAATCGAAGGAAGCCGACGTGGGCAAGGCCTGGGGTGGACGGTTTGAAGGTGGCACGGATCCGCGGGTGGAGCGGTTCACGGAGTCGATCAGTTTTGATGCGCGGCTGGCGGAGGTCGACATCCGGGGCTCGATCGCCCATGCCACAATGCTCGCTGAAGTCGGACTACTGACCGCCGCCGAGGCACAGTCAATCGCAGCCGCGCTGAAGGAGATTGGCCAGGAGATCGCCGCCGGCAAGATGGAGCATCGGATCGACCTGGAAGACATCCACATGCATGTGGAGAGCGCGCTCATCGCGCGGCTTGGCGACGTCGGTCGCAAGCTGCATACCGGTCGCAGCCGCAACGACCAGGTGGCCACCGACCTCAAGCTGTATGTCCGCCAGACCCTGGACGCCGTGGATGCGCTGCTCGCCGATGTACAGGGTGCCTTCGTTGAGCGTTGTGAGTTGGACGAAGGGGTGATCCTGCCGGGCTACACGCATTTGCAGAGGGCACAGCCTGTTCTCGCGGCCCACTACTGGCTGGCCTACTGCGAGAAGTTCCAGCGGGACCGCGAACGGCTGGCCGACTGCCGCAAGCGGGTGCAGATTTCGCCGCTGGGCGCGGCGGCACTCGCCGGCAGTTCACTGCCGATCAACCGGCACCGCTCGGCCGAGCTGCTGGGCTTCGATGCGCCGGCGGCCAATAGCCTGGACGTCTCCAGCGACCGCGACTTCCTCATCGAGTTTGTGTTTGATCTGTCGCTCATCGCCGCGCACCTCAGCACCTGGGCCGAGGAATGGATCCTGTGGTCGACGACCGAGTTTGGCTTCCTCAAGCTGCCGGATGCCTACACCACCGGTTCCTCGATCATGCCACAGAAGCGGAACCCGGACGTGCTGGAACTAACCCGTGGCAAGGCAGCCCGGGTCATGGCCGATGTCTCGCAACTGCTGATCCTAGTCAAAGGGCTGCCCTTGGCCTACAACCGGGACCTGCAGGAAGACAAGGTCGCCCTGTTCGACGCCATTGACACCATCGTCGCCTGCCTGGAGTTGGCCCCCGCCGTCGTCGCCGGCGCGAGGCTCAACCGCGAACGGATCGCGGCGCGGCTGGAAGAGGGGTTTTTGGATGCCACTACGCTGATGGAGTATCTCATTTTGCGCGGCGTGCCGATGCGCACCGGCCATGAGACGGTGGGAAAACTCGTGCGACTCTGCGAAAGCCGTGGCTGCAAGCTGGCGGACCTGCCCCTCGCGGAGCTGCAGTCCGCCTGCCCGCAAATCGAAGCGGATGTCTCCAAGGTGCTGGGCACGACCAATGCGATCAACGCGTTCCAGAGCTATGGCTCCACAGGCCGGGCTCAGGTGGCTGAACAGGTGGAGGCATGGAGAAAAAGGCTGCAAATCTCCGATCATTGACCGCGCCGTTAAACGGACGACCGCATGAGTGCCACAAGTTGGAAGGTTGACTCATGAGCATTTCCACCCTCGTATTGTTGCTTCTCTGTCTTCAGGCGGCCTTTGTCGACTCTCCAGCAAAGCCGCCCGGCGGGCCGGTGAAGGGCGATGCCCAGGATCTGCTGATTCTGGCGGCGGAGCGGCCAATCCTGCTGAAGGTCCATCTGCAGGTCGACGGCCGGGGCTTCCGTGGTTTGCAGGACGATTTTCTCAACCAGTTGTTTGGCAGCTTTGATGCCGACAAGGATGGTGTCTGGTCCGAAGCGGAAGCGGCCGTGGCTCAGGATTCCGGCAAGCTGGCACCGCTGGGCGAGAACGGCCGGGTCGATGGCCGGGCGGACCTCAACAAGAATGGCCGGTACGAGAAGGAAGAGGTCTTCGAGCATGCCCGCGGTGCGCTCGGTGAACCATTTCGCGTGCAGTTGGAATCGCAGTCTCCCTTTCGACAAACATCGATTCAGGACCGGCTCGACCGCAACGCCGACGGACGGGTGTCGATGGAAGAGTTGCGAAACGCCCGCCAGGCGCTCGGGAAGCTCGATCTGGACGATGACGAAATCTTGAGCGCCGAGGAACTGGTGATTCCGGATGAGTCTGGGCTTGGGCCGTCGCAAGTGTCCGTGGACCTGCCGATCCTGGCGCTGACATCGGCCACGCGAGTCCAGGCGGCCCAGGAACTATTGCGGCGGTATGGCACTGGCTCCGCGGCTTCACTGGATGTCGGCGTCCTGCAATGGCCAGCGGAGGTCGCGAAAGCCATCGACATAGATGCCAATGGGCTATTCAACGAGGCCGAACTGGTGCAGGGTCTTTCAGCACCAGTTCCGCAGGTTGAGTGGCTCGTCCAATTGCCGAAGGCGAGCGGACGGATCACGACGGTTCAGGTTTGGGAGCCACTGCAAGAAGGCAGTCGCAAACCAGCGGTTGCCGCCAGCATGCCGTTTGCGCTGGCTGGCTTTCGGGCCGACGTGCGGGGCATGACCACGCGGGCGGAGGTCAGCGACAACCGCAACTTTTACGCGATCCAGTTCCTGCGGGCGGACGCCGACAAGAATCAGTACCTGAGTGAAAGCGAGTTTGGCTCCGTCGATCTGCGGGTGCCCTTTGCCCAGGTCGATCGCAACAAGGACGGGATGATCAAACGCGAGGAGCTGCTGGAGTATGTGAACTTGGATTCACAGTTGGTGGCGACCCGTGTCACGCTGCTCGTGGCCAACGACGGCAAGGGGTTGTTTGAACTGATGGACTCCAGCCTTGACGGTCGGATCACCGCGAGCGAATTTGCGTCCGCGGCGGACCGCTTGTCGGCGCGGGACGTCAATCGTGACGGGCAACTGGATGCGTCCGAATTGCTGGGACGCTATCGTTTGACCTTCGGACTGGAGAAGCCACGGCTCTTTCAACAGATGACCCGTGGCTCGCGCATGACGAGCCGGACGCCGCGGCGGCCGAAGGGAGGCCCCGCCTGGTTCAACAACATGGACCGCAACCGGGACGGCGAGGTCTCCGCCCGCGAGTTTCTCGGTCCGCCCGCCGCATTCCAAAAGCTCGATACTGATGCCAATGGCGTCCTGAGCGTGATCGAAGCTGTACAGTAACTCAAACACAATTCGGCAATTCACCCGCGTGTGCGGGATTGAATGCCGATGGATCTCCGCGATAATCACGGCCTCTGATGCAGGATTCCGAACTCAAGGCTTTGCAGGAAGCCGCTCGGTGCCTGGAAATCCTTGTGAGATGCCCCGTCATCCATGTCCCGCCGCGATCCCTCCCTGCGTGACTTCGAAAAGCGGTTGTCGGGAACCGCGACGCCACTGTTTTTGATTGATTCCCAGCGTGTCCTGCGAGGTTTCAATGCCGGATGCGAACTGCTGACAGGCTGGATGGCGGCGGAAGTGGTGGGGTTGGTGACGCATTACGCCAGTCTTGTGGATGTCTCCGGCGAACAGACACTGGCGGCCAGCCTTTGCCCGCCGCCGGACGCCTTCTCTGGGCGTGTGATGCACCTTCCCGTGCGGATCGCTCACCGGGATGGCAGCACTCCCGAGACTTGGGTCCATTACCTTCCGCTGCATGACGCAGAGGGCAAGCAGACGGCGGTGCTGGGAGCCGTGGGAGCCACGCCCCAAACTTCGCCGAATGACGTCAGCGCCGCTTCATGGCATGCGGAACTCGCGGCACTGCGAGCGCGGTTGAAGACGCGCTTCGGTCCGCAGTCGCTGGTCTGCAATGGTCCGGCCATGCGGCGGACGCAGGCGCAGCTTGAATTGGCGCAAGGCTGCCGGGCAGCGGTCCTGCTTTCCGGAGAGTCCGGCAGCGGTCGGGAGCATCTGGCGCGGGTGATCCATTTCGGCAGCGCCATGAAGGCGCAGTGGTTCATCCCGCTGGATTGCAAGCAGTTGGGTGCGGATGAACTGACCGCTGTCTGGCACCGCCTGTTGGAGCGACACACGCCAGCGGCGCGGGCGGCGTTTTCTCCCCAGCCGGGAACGGTCTTCATGGCGGATGTCGAACATCTGCCGCGCGACGTTCAAGGGACGTTGGCGCAGGCGTTTCTGCAGGCAGACGCGCCGCCGCCGTTGCGGCTGTTGAGTTCCACCAGCATCGACATGACTCAGGCCGTGGCTGTGGGGTCGGTGCGGGCTGACTTTCTGTCACTCATCAGCACGCTGACAATTCCGGTGCCGCCATTGCGGGATCGGCTGGATGACCTGCCGCTGCTGACGGTACATTTCTTGGAAGAACTGAACCGGCGGGGAGAGAAACAGGTGGGCGGACTGGCTGAAGAGCTGTGGCCGCTGCTGCAGCGGTATCATTGGCCGGGCAATCTCGACGAACTGGCGATTGTGGTCCGCGAAGCGCACACGGTCTGTGAAAGCGCGCTGATTCAGCCGGCGGACCTGCCGTTCCGCTTCCGCAACGCCCTTGATGCGCGCGAACTCCCGCCCTTGGTGCGGCCGGACCTGCTGCCTCTGGACACCATGCTGACCCGGGTGGAAACGCGGCTGATTCAGATTGCCCTGGAGCGGACGCGGTACAACAAGAGCGATGCCGCCGACCTGCTCGGCATCAACCGCCCGCGCCTGTACCGCCGTATGGAGCAACTGGGGATTCCGGACATGCCGACACGCGCGGAGATTCCGCCGACGGAAACACCTGGCGCGCATTGAGAATCTCTGACGAGTGTCACAGAAACAGACTGCGAACTGGTTCTCCCTCACCCGCGCGGATGGGGCGGCCGAGCCGGTCGTAAATGAGTTCGGCGGGATCCAGTCCAAACCGCCAGAGAAGAGTGGCGGCGAGGTCACCCGTGGAGACAGGATCAGTTTCTGGGTAGGCGGCCCGCTTGTCGCTCGAGCCATGCACCAAGCCACCCTTCACGCCGCCGCCCGCCAGGACGATGCTGAAGCAGTCGGGCCAGTGGTCGCGGCCGCCGCCTTCGGCCTTCGTGATGGAAGGAGTGCGGCCAAACTCACCGAGCCACACGATCAGCGTGGACTCCAGCAGGCCGCGAAGATCGAGATCCTCAATGAGCGCCGAGAACGCCTGGTCGGTCTTGGGCAACAGGTCATCCCTGAGGATGCTGAAATTCTGATAGTGCGTGTCCCAGTCGTCGCCGCCGCCGATCTCGGGGTCACCGATTGAGTTGACGGTCACGAACCGCACACCGGCCTCCACCAACCGGCGGGCCAGCAGCAGGCTTTGCCCCGGCTTGTGCCGCCCGTAGCGGTCGCGCGTTGGGGCGTCTTCCTGGGCAATGTCGAAGGCGTGGCGCACTGTGTCAGAGCGCAGCAGGTCAAACGCCTTGTCGCGGAACTGGTCCACCGAACGCTGCGCTGCACTTGGTTGCGCGGCCTGTGCCTGCTGGTCGATCCGGCGCAGCAGGCTCCGGCGGTGTTCCAACCCTGCGAGCGTCATGCCGCCGTGGAGCGACAATTCGGGAACGCCAAAGTCCGTGGCATTTGGGTCACGCAGCAGTTGAAACGGACCGAAGCGGGCACCCAGGAAACCAGGTCCCTGACCCGGCAGTTTGCCACCGCGGCTCACGACCTGAGGCAGGGCAACATGGGGCGGCACTACGTCCCGCGCCGGCAGCAGGTGGCTCAACACCGAGCCGAGGCACGGGTGGCTGTTGGGGCCATCGTGGAAAATGACATCGCCTTCGGGCGGCGTATGGCCGCACAGCGTTTCGGTCGCCGCGGCGTTGTGGTCACGCATCCCGTGGCGCATGCTGCGGACTACGGCCAGCCGGTGAGCCACGCGGGCCAGTTGCGGCAGATGCTCACAGATTTGCAGGCCGGGCACGCTTGTCGGGATGGCGTTGAATTCCCCCCGCACCTCGCGGGGAGCCTGGGGCTTGAGGTCCCAGGTATCCAACTGGCTTGGCCCGCCACTTTGAAACAGCAGGATGCAGGATTTGATTGGCGCGGCGGAACCAACAGCCAGGTCACCTGCCGCTGCGGACCGCAGCCACGACGGCAGATTCATCCCCAGAAAGCTTACGCTGCCGAGCCGCAGCAGGTCACGGCGATTCAGTCCGCGCGGGTTCGCCATGGATCACCTTCTGACAGGGCCAATGCCGGCACGAGTGCTATCCCAAATCTTCGCGGCGGACTTCCTTCTGGGGATACCCAGCCCATTCCATCGCCTTGGCCGCCTTGTCGGTGTCGCCTTTCTCCAAAACCGCCAAGACCTGCCGCACGGTCTGGTTGGTGTGGACTTCACGAATGAGCCGCTGGAGCAGTTGATGAGCGATCATGTCGCCGCCAGCGGCGGGACCGCCCTCAATGAAGCCGCCCTTCTGGTCGAAGACGGCCCAGAAAATGGTGCGTGGGTGCTTTTTGACGTTGTCGCGGATCGTCACGGCGTTCGAGCCTTTGCCGCGGTTCCCGTTCACGCGGTACAGGTCCGGCCGCTCGAAGATGATGCCGATGATGTTCCAGTCTTTGCTGCCAAACCAGCCCATAAAGGTCTCCGAATGTGCGGCGCGATGGCGATCCGCGGCGAGTATCCGACATCTGCCACAGTCCGGCAAGGGGCGGAAAACGCGAAACTCATTGAGCGTTCTGTTCGACGCGCAGCAGATGATCCTCGGTGCGGATGAACAGCGCGCCGTCGGCCACGGCGTAGGACGCCAGAGTGCGTTCGTTGACCGGATTTCTCGCCAGTTCCTTGAACTCTTTTCCCGCCTCGACGATCGTGGTGACCCCTTCTTCGCTGAGGAAATAGATCCGGCCTTCCGCGGCGATCGGCGAGGAGGAATAGTCGCCTCCGAGCCGCTTCTGCCAGTGTTCCTTGCCGGTCTTCGCATCGACGCAGCAGGCGATGCCGTTGTCGCTGACGAAATAGAGTTCATCTCCAATCAGGATTGGAGAGGCGTTGCGGGGGGCACCGCGGGTGACAGTCCACTCGATGCTTGAGGCCGTCAGATCGCCGCTCTGGCTGCTGGCCCCAGGCCGGACAGCGAGCATCTTGGGGGTGTCATAGCCGGTCGACAGGTAGATCAGACCGTGCCCGTAGGCAGGCCGTGGCACCACCGAGTAGCCGCCGTCGTACAGGACATGCCACAATTCCTTTCCGTCGGCGGGATTGTAGGCTCCAACGGAACCGGCACCGACACTCACCACCTGTGGCTTGCCCTCCACGTCGATGATGATCGGCGTGCAGAAGGCGAACTTCTTTCTGGGGTTTTCCGGGCGGTTGGTCCGCCACACCTCCTTGCCGGTTTCCTGGTCGAGGCCCACGACGAAGGCGCTGTCGCCGCCATCACAACTGAAGATCACCTTGCCTTCAATGAGAACGGGTGAGCCACCGCTGCCGTGAACGGGGGCGTATTTCAGCGCTTCGGTTTTCCAGAGGATGTTGCCGTCGAGGTCGAGGCTGGCGGTGCCATGCGTGCCAAAGTGAACGAACAGCCGTTTGCCATCGGTGATCGGCGTGGGGCTGGCATGGCTGTTCTTGCCATGAATCCGCCCGAGTGGCTTGTGAAAGAGTTCGCGCTCCCAGATCTTCTCACCGGTTTTCAGATCCAGCGCGACCGCCTGCAGCGTCTGTGGCTCATCCGGCTTGGCATCCCCCGGAACGGCCGAGGTCAGGTAGATCCGCTGCCCCAGAATGATCGGCGACGACCAGCCCTTCCCGGCGACCGCCTTTTTCCACGTCACATGTTCCTTGTCCGTCCATTGAATCGGCAGCCCGCGTGCGTCGGACAGACCCTGGCCGGTTGAGCCTCGGAATTCGGTCCAGTCTCCGGCTTGGAGAGATGTCGCATACAGGACGAGTCCGACAAGTGGACAGCAGAGCACGATGGAGCAGGCGAATGGGCGGCTAATCATCATGAGGCGATTCTCAATTGGCAGGGTGGAACGCACCGGAAGACTCGCTGAAGTTGTGTGACGTCGACATTGATCCGCAGGTGGTGCGCACACCTGTCATTCGTTGTCCAATTCCTCTTCCCAAGCGACGAGCTGCCGGAGGTCGGCCTGAGCCAGCGCGGCGAGAATGTCTGGTCGACCAGCGGCGGTTGCCAACAAGCGGACTACCTTCTGCCGGGACTTACGAAGTTCCGCCTCGCGCCGGGTCAACTCCGCATCGCGCTCGGTCAATGCCGCGTCGAGTTGGGTCAACTCCGCGTCGCGCTCGGCCAATGCCGCGTCGCGCTCGGCCAGCAGCTCACTCTTCTCCACTGAGACCCGCAACAACTCGCCGCGATGCCAAAACCGCGCGATGCCATCCTGCATGCCAACGGCCAGCTCAAGCTCGGGAATCAAGTGACGACCGCTGACAACTGTGGCCCGGCGATAGCGGCCATTTTTCCACTGATGGACTTTCAGTTCGGCGGTCTCAGGATCGACGAGGATGCAATATGGAACATGCAGATCCTTCTCATACTTCTTGAAGGAGTCGACATTGTCCTTCATCTTGGTATTGGGTGAAAGCACCTCGATCACGAGAAACACCGGCTGTGCCTCGTATTCCACCACGTAGCTGCTGCGGTCGGTCTGCTCGAATTCGTTCAGAATTACGAAAACGTCCGGAACCACCTGCACTGGACGGTCGCCGTCGCGGTATTGCACAAGCAGTTCATTGAAGACATGGACGCCTGGGATCCGCCGCTGAAGCTCCAAAAAGCTGTCTTCGGCGATGCGCTTTTGTCGGGAGTGTGGAGTTGACTCCATCAGATCCTCAAGCGTGAACTGATCCGCGAACTCATCGGCGGCTCGCTTGTACACCTCCAGCGGTAGTCGATCGCTGATGACTGTAGACATGGATCCTCCGCTCAGACTCAAATCACACGTTCGACTTAGTCGTCGTCGACCTTGATCACTTCCAGCTTCTGGATCGTCTTGGGCAACTGGACTTCGACCTGGTCTCCCACCTTCTTGCCCAAGAGCGACTTGGCCAGCGGGCTGCTGGTGAGGATCTTCATGATCGGGCCGTTGTAGTCTTCGCCGCCGGGTCCCACGAACTCGTAGGTCTCCTCGTCGCCGTATTTCAGGTCGCGGATCGTGACGCGCGAGCCAAAGGTCACAATCCCCTTGGGAAGCTGCGACTTGTCGACGATGTAGCTGTTGGCCAGTTTGTTCTTGAGCATGTTGATGCGGGCCTGCATCCGGCCCTGCTCTTCACGCTGGCCGTGGTACTCGGCGTTCTCGCTGAGGTCGCCTTCGGCACGGGCCTCGGCAATCCGTTCGGCAATCCGCGGCATCTCCTCGTCTTCAAGTTGCCGGATCTGTTCGCGCAGCTTGTCGTAGGCTTCACGCGAGGTGGGGTTAAGTTCCATCACACGACTCCAGATACTCCGACTCACTTCCGGCCCGCCACGGCGGTCTCGGCTAGGGGTGGAAACGCCGTCTGCAAACAGCAAGATTCGGGAAGCAGCCATCTGCCGCCAACCAGCCGGAAATCTCCAGCCACTGACGAAAGTGTCCTGCTTTCCGAATCTCGCCTGTCTCTTTGATCGATCGCCCCGCACGAATTGCGGTTGTGGTATTATGCTCAGCGGTTCGACTGACGAAAAGCCCGCCGTCAGAAAACATTGGGCGCAACAATTGACGCAGACTTCCCAAACTGACACGCGGCCAATTTCAGGATTTCGGGGACTCTGGTCGTGGTTCCGCCGGCAATGCCGACTCCTGATCCACTGGCATACCCGAAATCTGTCTGTTGAGGTCGCCGGAGTCAATCCGGCAACTTCTGAGAAAACAGCCACGCCATCATCGCCGGATCGCTGTAGGCCTTGGCCCACGAGTTGTGGCCGACACCGGGGTACTCCGTATATTTGGGCTGACCGCCGGCGGCTTCCAGCGCCTTGATCATCCGGCGGGACCGCTCCGGTTTGACCACGGTGTCCTGGTCGCCATGGAATGCCCAAATCGGCACTTTGACGAGTTTGGCCGCCTGCTCCTCATCGGCCCCGCCACAGACGGGAACCGCCGCGGCAAACATGGCTGGCTGGCGCGAGACGGCGTCCCAAGTGCCATAGCCACCCATCGAGAGGCCGGTGATGTACAACCGCCGCGGATCGATGCTGAACTCCTTCTGCAGAGCCGCAATCAGGTTCAACGTGAGTTTCAGCGCGTCGGAAGGCTCGGCTGGAAGCTTGTGACGATCGCTGGACCAGTCGACATTCACCCACTTCGCCTCCCCCGGGCACTGTGGCGCAATCACAAAGCAGGGGTGCTTGCGGCGGTTTTCGTCCTTGGCGAAATCGTTCATGCCGTGCACGAGTTGAACCAGGTTGTCGTCTCCCCGTTCGCCCGCGCCATGCAGAAAGATCACCAGCGGATATTTTTGCTTCGCGTCGTAATCGGCGGGCCGCATCATGCGATAGGGGAGCCTGCCGTCGGCTTCGGCAAATGTGCGGGCCTCGAACACATCCTTGGCGTCGGCCGCCAGCGAGATGGCGGGAAACATCAGGAACGTGATGATCAGCAATTGGACGCGCGACGACACAGGCATGAGGCGATTCCGAGGGGAGGAGTACGAGAGGATTAGGGTACGTGTCAAAGTGCCGCGCGACAAGTCGTTGCCGCGCGGGTTCCACGGTTGGCGGGTTCTTCAATCTGGGAGCGAACTGCGTGTGCCGGTGCCCGCAGGGAAATCGCGCTTTTGTATCTTGACGTTCCGACGAAAGCCAATTTCATTACCACAGTTAAATCATTGCCATAATCTTGTTAACAGTCTCCCGTCAATGAATGGCAATTCTCCATTCGAAGGTTCAACTTGGCAGTTTGGCGCTGCAGGGACTTGAACAGGAATGAAACGATAAGACAGGATGTGCCTACCGGCGGGACCCGGGACCGCTCCCGTTGGCGGGCAAAGCCACCGCGCTTTCGCTAAAGTGGCAGATCAATATTCTCTCTCCCTGATAAGCATCTCGGCATGACGAAAAGCGTCCCTCGGCGTCCAGTTCCCGGTTCCGGCAAGGCCGCTCGGCCGAGCGTGCCTCCTTTGTCACTGCTTGGTCCGCGTCCGCTGGAGGCCGCGAAAACGCTTCCCGCCGTGCATCTGCGCTCGGTGACGACGCATCCGCTCATCTTTCGCAAGATGGTCGGCACTGTCGACGGCCATGCCCAGCCGGGCGATCTCGTCACGGTCTGGACTCCGGAGGGGGCTTTGTGGGGACACGGTCTCTACAACCCCCGCGCCGAAATTGCCGTGCGGATGCTGAACCGTTCCCAGCCCGCACCCGATCTGGATTTCTGGACCAGCCGGCTGGACCGGGCCCTGCAGTTACGGAGGGAACTGCTGCGGTTGGACGACGTGACGGACGCCTGCCGACTCGTCCATTCCGAAGGCGACGGCCTCTCCGGACTCGTGGTTGATCGCTTCGGCGACGTGCTCTCCGCCGAGGTGTTCAGTCTCGCCATGTACCAGCGGACCCCCGCGCTGCTGCAGGTGCTGGCGGACCGGTTGGGCACAAGACACACCATCACCCGCATCGCTCCGCAGACCCACGGCCAGGAGGGGTTTCTGGCCGAGCCCGTTTCCTCGGCGGGTGCGCCGGCAGAGGTCGTCGTTCAAGAGCATGGCACGAAGTTTAAAGTGAACTTCGCCGATGGGCACAAAACCGGATTTTTCTGCGACCAACGGGAAAACCGCGCCCGGCTGGCCGAATTCTGTCGTGACAAGACCGTTCTGGACTTGTGCTGCTATTCCGGCGGTTTCGCGGTTCAGGCCCAGAAGCTCGGTCGGGCACGCGAGGTGACGGGTGTCGATCTCGACGAGGACGCGATCGCCCTCGCCAAGGAAAACGCCCGCCTGAACAATGCTCGCGTCCAGTTCACGCAGGCCGACGCCTTCGCCTATATGCGCGACATGCTGCAAAACGGACGACAATATGATGTCGTCATCCTCGATCCCCCCAAGTTGATCAAGTCCCGCCGTGAGGTCGATGAGGGCCGCAAAAAACACCTCGACTTGAACCGGCTGGCCGTGCAGTTGGTCAAGCCCGGTGGACTAATGCTCACCTGCTCCTGCTCGGGACTTCTGGACGATGTGGAATTCACCAAAGTGGTTCTCACCGCAGCCCGGCAGGCCGGAGTCCCGCCTGCACCGGTCGGCGCTGCCGGAGCCAAACCGGCCCTCGCCCGGCCCGGCATCCCTGTTCAGATCATCGCCAAGACGGGTGCCGCCGCCGATCATCCCATTGCTGGTGACTGCCCGGAAACGGAATATCTGCACGCTGTCTGGCTGCGGGTCTGTGGCTGACCGATACAAAGGAAGAACTGGCGTTGGTGGACAAGACAGCCCGACAGTCCGACAGCCCGGCACATAAGTTGACTCTGATGGATCATTCCGGATACCATCAAGTCATCCTGCAGCGCTCCCCGTGGCTCACTGGCCACGCTCATCGATCGTTTTGCGTTTCATACACGACGGAGATTTGGCCATGCTCGTGATCCCAGGGCAAAGAGGCAAAGACACTTGTGATGGTGTTTACTCTCGCCGCGAACTGCTGCGTGTCGGTGGCTCGTCGGTGCTCGGGTTGAGCCTCGCCAATGTCCTGCAGTCTGAAGCCCGCGCCAATCAGCTCGCCACCGGACCTGGGTTTGGCAAAGCCAAACGGGTCATCCTCGTGTACCTGCAGGGTGGGCCGAGCCACCTGGATCTGTGGGATCCGAAGCCTGATGTGCCGGACAATGTCCGCAGCATCTTCAAGCCGATCGACACCAAGCTGGCCGGCGTTAACTTCACGGAACTGATGCCCAAGCTGGCCACGGTGAACGACAAGTTCACCATGATCCGCTCCATGAGCTACACCCCGATCGGGCTGTTCAACCACACCGCCGCGATCTACCAGATCCACACTGGCTACACGGCCGACAAAGTCAGTCCGTCGGGCCAGCTTGAGCCACCAAGCCCCGCGGACTACCCAACGATGGGGTCGAACATCATCCGGCTGAAGCCGCCGGAGACCCCGATGCTGCCGTTTGTGATGATGCCCCGCCCCCTGCAGGAGAGCAACATCATCGGCAAGGGCGGTTCGGCTGGGTTCCTGGGACGGGCCTACGACCCGTACACCCTCTATCCCACCGGCGATGACATGGATCTGGCCAAGATGGACCGGATCAACATCGACGACCTGAAGCTTCGGTCCGACACATCCGTCGAACGGCTCACCCGCCGCGCCAAACTGCGGGATACGATCAACGCCAGCATGCCAGCCCTCGACAAGGCGGTCAGCAAGACGGCGATCAACGAGTACTACGGCAAGGCTCTGGGGCTGGTCCTGTCCGGCCGCGCCCGCGACGCATTTGACCTGACGAAAGAAACCGACGCGATGCGCGACCGCTATGGCCGCAACACGTTCGGCCAGTGCTGTCTGCTGGCCCGCCGCCTGGTGGAAGCCGGCACGCGGTTCGTCGAAGTCACGTGGCCAAAAGTCGCCAACTCCGACAACCACTCGTGGGACGTGCATACGGGCCTCTCCACCCGCATGAAGGATCAGTCGGCCCCCATGCTTGATGGCGGCCTGTCGGCCCTCATCGCTGACTTGGACGAGAAGGGGATGCTGGAAGACACGCTTGTCGTCGCTCTCGGCGAATTCGGCCGCAGCCCGATCCGCGGCGTCAGCACCTCTGGCAATTCCAACTCCGACGACGGCCGCGACCACTGGCCATACTGCTACACCGCCGTCATGGCGGGTGCCGGAACCAAGCGCGGCGTGATCCATGGCAAGTCGGACGCCACCGCTTCCGCCCCCAAGGAAACCCCGGTCCACCCGATCGAACTCGTGGCGACGATCTACCACAGCGTCGGCATCGACCCGTCGACGATTGTCTACAACCACCTCAAACAGCCGCGCGAAATGGTTCAGGCCGACCCGGTCACCAGCCTGTTCGCGTAAACGTGTGTTTTGACGCGGAATCCACAGCCCGGTTGCAAATGCGACCGGGCTGTTTTCATTGTCTGTGATGTTTCCGACGGGAATTCGCCGCTCATGCCCAGTGCCAAAACACAGATCACCTCGGTCCATGCCCGCGAAGTGCTCGACAGCCGCGGCCGCCCCACGGTGGAAGTTGAGATCGGCTGCGACGGGGGTGGTGTCCGCAGTCGCGCGATCGTGCCCAGCGGGGCCAGCACCGGACGCCACGAGGCCTGCGAGCTGCGGGACGGCGGCGAGCGGCATGACGGTGCGGGGGTGCTCAACGCCGTCATGCACGTCAATCAGGTCTTCGGGCCAGCCATTCTGGGAATGGCGGCTGAAAAACAGGCTGAAATCGACCAGCGACTGTGCGAACTCGATGGCACCGCGCAAAAATCCCGGCTGGGGGCCAATGCCATTCTCGGCGTCTCCCTGGCCGCGGCCCATGCCGCCGCTGCCGCCAAAGGTGTCTTGCTGGCAGAACACCTGCATCAGCTTTGGCAAGCCACCCCATCCGCCCGCACCGGCAGAAGCGCCTTCGCCGCCCCGTTGGGCGAGGGGCTCGCCATCCCGCTGCCGATGGTGAACATGATCTCCGGCGGACTGCATGCCGGGCGAAACCTGGAGTTCCAGGATTTTCTCATCATCCCCGTCGGGGCCGCCTCCTACAGCCAGGCCCTGGAATGGATTGTCCGCGTTTACCGCCGGCTGGGAACGCTGCTGAGGGAAACGGGCTATGAAGGTGTGCTTGTCGGCGACGAGGGTGGCTACGGCCCCAAACTGCGTGACAACGAGCAGGCGGTCCAACTGCTGGTGCAGGCGATCGAACGCGCCGACCTGCGTCCGGGCGAGGACGTCGGCATCGCGCTCGACGTGGCCTCCACCCACTTCTGGGACGGCAGCCACTATGCGCTTGGCGAATCTGGCCAGGCCGCCCGCCCGCGCTCGGCGGCCGAGATGACGGATCTCTTGGCGAAGCTGGTTCAAAAGTACCCCATCGTGAGCATTGAAGACGGTCTGGGTGATGACGATTGGGAGGGCTGGAAACTGCTCACGGAACATTTGAACAGCGGCGTGCAACTGATCGGCGATGATCTGTTCGTCACCAACGTCCAGCGGCTCAAACTGGGGCTCGACCGTGGGGTGGCCAACAGCGTCCTGATCAAGGTCAATCAGATCGGCAGCCTGACCGAGACGTTCCAAACCCTGCGCCTCGCGCTCGACCGTGGCTACACCCCCGTGATTTCCGCCCGCAGCGGCGAAACCGAAGACGCCACCATCGCTGACCTCGCCGTCGCCACCGGCGCGGGCCAGATCAAAATCGGCTCCATCGCCCGCAGCGAGCGACTGGCAAAATACAACCAGCTCCTGCGGCTGGAAGAATCGCTGGGCGACAAGGCGGCGTGGTTCGGTGGTCGCTGTTTGAAACGGAGCATTCGGTGAGGCACCCAGCGGTGAGCGTACTAACGCATTGCTCCAGTCCGCGAGATTTGCCCTGCGATGCCTCAGATTCAGTCTGCGTGTTGCCTTGCGGCGTCTCGACTCCTAGAATCCCGCTGTCAGGTTGACAGTCGCCATCGGAGTGCCAAACCGACTGACTCTGGCCATAGACGCCGTTTTGGCAGTCCTGCAATCATGAGTTTCGTCTTGCGGAATGGAAATCCGAGCAACGAACCCCCAAACCGCCCACTTTTATGGCATATGCTTGGAAACTTCAGCACATTAGCTGACTGGAGTGTCTATAGCCCAGAAACTGTCCTCCAGCTTCGACAACGGCACAAAACCTGCAGCAGAACATCAGGAACGGGAAGCTTGTCCAACTTTCAGCGGTTCTTAAACCAAACTGCGGAAAGCTTTGATCTGAAAGCCAATGTGGTGGGGATGACCCCATCACGGTGGCCCTTGCAATCACAGGGGGAACTCGGTCAGGCGTGATCGGGAACCGGGAGAAAACGCATGTACGAGCGCTTTACAGACCGAGCACGCAAGGTGATGCAACTGGCCAATCAAGAGGCCCAGCGCTTCAACCATGAATACATCGGCACCGAACATATCCTGCTCGGCCTCGTCAAAGAGGGATCAGGCGTCGCCGCCAATGTTTTGAAAAACCTCGATGTCGACCTGCGGAAGATTCGCATCGAAGTCGAGAAGATCGTCCAGTCGGGGCCAGACATGGTCACGATGGGCAAGCTGCCGCAGACGCCCCGTGCCAAAAAGGTCATCGAATACTCGATGGAAGAGGCACGAAATCTCAACCACAACTACGTCGGCACCGAACACATTCTGCTGGGCCTGCTCCGCGAACAGGAAGGCGTGGCTGCCCAGGTGCTGATGAACCTTGGTCTGAAACTGGAGGATGTCCGCGAGGAAGTCCTCAACCTGCTCGGCCACGGGATGGAGCAGTCGGAAGGTGGCGGCGAGCGTCAGCCAAGCGGCGGTGGTGGTGGTGGCGGTTCGGGCGGTTCTGGGAAGGGAAGCAAGAGCAAGACTCCGGCTCTCGACAGCTTCGGTCGCGACCTGACTGAACTGGCGCGCCAGGGCAAGCTCGACCCAGTGATCGGCCGGACCAACGAGATCGAACGCGTCATTCAGATCCTGAGCCGTCGGCAAAAGAACAACCCGGTGCTGCTGGGCGAAGCTGGAGTCGGCAAGACGGCCATCGTTGAGGGCTTCGCCCAGATGGTGGTCGAAAACAACGTGCCTGAACTGCTTCGCGACAAGCGGATCGTGGTGCTCGACCTCGCCATGATGGTCGCCGGCACCAAGTATCGCGGTCAGTTCGAAGAGCGCATCAAAGCGGTGATGAACGAAGTTCGCCGCGCGAAAAATACCATTTTGTTCATCGACGAACTCCACACCCTGGTGGGTGCTGGCGGCGCGGAAGGGGCGATTGATGCCTCCAACGTGCTCAAGCCGGCCCTCAGCCGCGGTGAACTGCAGTGCATCGGAGCCACGACTCTCGACGAGTACCGCAAATACATCGAAAAGGACGGGGCTCTCGAACGCCGCTTCCAGACGGTGATGGTCGAACCACCCAGTTCCGTGGAAGCGGTCCAGATCCTCAAGGGGCTGCGCGACCGTTACGAGTCGCATCACCGTGTGCGGATCACTGACGACGCCCTTGAGGCGGCCGTGGAACTCAGCAACCGGTATATCACTGGCCGCTGCCTGCCAGACAAGGCCATCGACGTCATCGACGAAAGCGGTGCCCGGATTCGTCTCAAGAAGATGGTCCGGCCCAATGAGCTGAAGGAAATCGAAGAAGAAATCGAGAAGCTCAATCAAGCCAAGGAAGAGGCGGTCGCCAACCAGGACTTCGAGAAGGCCGCGAGCCTTCGCGACAAGGCCGACAAGCTGAAGAAACAGAAGGAGAACGTCGACCGCAACTGGCGCGAAAAGAGCGAAGAGGCTCAGGGCGTCGTCGATGCGGACGTCATCGCCGAAGTCGTCTCCAAGATGACCGGCATCCCGCTCACGCGGCTTTCCAAGGCCGACGCGGAACGGTTGCTGGAGATGGAGAAGGAACTCGAAAAGAAGGTCGTCAGCCAGAAGGAAGCCGTCAAGCAGGTGGCCAAGGCCGTTCGCCGCAGCCGCAGCGGGCTGAAGGATCCGAAGCGTCCCACCGGTGTGTTCATCTTCGCCGGTCCGACCGGCGTGGGTAAGACACTGCTGGCCAAGTCGCTCGCCGGCTTCATGTTTGGCGACGAGGACGCGCTCATTCAAATCGACATGAGCGAGTACATGGAGAAGCACAACGTCAGCCGATTGATTGGTGCGCCCCCGGGCTATGTCGGCTACGAAGAAGGCGGCCAGTTGACGGAGAAGATCCGCCGCCGGCCGTACGCCGTGGTGCTGCTCGACGAAATCGAAAAGGCCCACTCGGATGTGTTCAACATGCTGCTGCAGGTGATGGAAGAAGGGCACCTGACGGACAGCTTCGGCCGCAAGGTCGACTTCAAAAACGTCGTGTTGATCATGACGACCAACGTCGGTGCCCAGGTGATCGCCGAAGGCAACACGTTTGGCTTCATGAAGAAGGATGCCGACACCAGTTACGACAAGATGAAGCTCCGCCTCAAGGGTGAAATCGAACGCGAGTTCAAGCCCGAGTTCTTGAATCGTGTCGACGACACCATCGTCTTCCGTCACCTGACCAAGGACGACCTGAAGCACATCATCGACATCGAACTCTCGAAGGTTCGTGCCCGTCTGGAAGAACGCGGTTTGAAGATGGCGCTGACCGACGAAGCCAAGGACTTCATCATCGAGAAGGGTTCGGATCTCGAGTACGGTGCCCGGCCGTTGCGCCGTGCCCTGGAAAACTACATCGAAGACCCACTCTCCGAAGAGTTGCTCCGCGGCAGCTTCGAAGGCAAGTCGCAGATCACGGTGACCGTCAAGGAAGTTGCCGGGAACAAGCAGCTCGACTTCGATTCGTCGGCACCTGTCGCAGCCGAGGGCGAACTGGTTGTCGCCACGGCCGCGGAAGAAGAGAAGCCTGCCGAATGAGTCTGGCGTAGCTCAACATCCCAAAACCAGCGGCCCGCGACTCCCTGAGGAATCGCGGGCCGTTTTTCGTTTGACGGCAGTCTTGCGGTTTTGGGCACTTCGCCTATGGCGCTCAGGGAGCCGAGGGGGCTGTTGGCGCGGTGGGAGCCGTTGGTGCTCCGGGTCCATTAGACGCGGGCGAACCCATGGGCGAACTCATGCCGGGTGCCGACGTCGCAGCCGGTTGGAGCTTGGATTTGACGGTCATCTCCTTCCCGTCGCCCCGCACCAATGCATCAACAAAATCGTCATCGGCCGTGGTGGCGGTGTCCACGGCGAGGATCTTATCGTCGCTGGAGAGCCGGACGCGCAGGTGGCTGCCGGTGAAACTGGGCCAGGAGAACCCGACGATCTTCCCCTTGGGCAGTGCCGAACTCCATTCATGCGGCATCAACATCAGGTTGCCGCGGATCTCCTCCATGGTCAATGAAGGCTTCACGACCGCCTTGGGAGGATTTTCGGCATCCCCGGGAACCTCGGTTACCCGGGAGGCGATCAGGGCTGCAAGCCGCTGGCGCGACATCTGGACGCCAGTCCGTCCCCAGGCTTCCACGCCCACCGCGAGCAGCGGCACGCCAATCAGGCTGATGCGAAGGATCCAATGAATCGGGCCATGCCGCCGCTTTGGCGCCGGCGTGGCCTGGGGGGCGGCGGCATCGACTGGTGGCACATCAGCAGGGACTTGGGACATGGCGTCTCCGGGGACAGGCAGGTCGGATGAATGAGAATTCAACCGGCACTATACCCCGGCAAAATCGGGAAAAAAATCCCCTCGGCGTTGAATCCATGCGACCCCGGCCAGTTTCCTAGAAGAAGCCACCCCCGGCACCGCCGGCATTGTTTCCGTTGCCGTTGTTGTTGCCGCCGCCGTTCCGCGAGTAGACGTAACGGAAGTAGTCGACTTCGGATTCCTGCGAGCGCTGGCCGGGACCGTACGGTAGGCTGACAAAGGTGCGCTGGTCGGCGTCCGCATTGCCAAGGTTGCCGAGGACTGACGCCACGGCGTAGCGGCGTTCGGCATCCAGTTCGGGGTGCGAGTTGTTCTCGGACCGTTCGACGAGGACGGGGAACGGGGCGCCGCGCATGCGGGCGGCAATTTCCAGGATGTGGTCCTTGCCATCGGGCGTCAGCTCGATGGTGTCGTTGACGAATTCATGCCGATGCAGCACGAAGTCCGAGGCCTCGGCGTTCGTCTGCATCACATGGAAGTGTTCCCGCATCACGTTGCCGATGGGGTACCGGTCTGGAATGGCACCGGAGCGGTAGCGAAAGCAGCCGGGCATGACAAGCAGGCCGGCGGCCAGCAGGCCGGCGGTGAATGTGCCGCCCGATGGGAATTTTTTCGGGCCGGTCCAGTCGGGACGTTTCAGGGTCATGTCAATCTCTCCGCGGCGGGGCGGCTTGGGGAATCACGTCTGGCGGGAAGCGGCGTGAAACCCCTGCATGGATCCGGGACACCGGCTGAACCGATGCAAACTCGTTCTGATTGCGTCGTCGACTGCTTGGTTCTCGGCTAGCGGCGTTGGTTGGCGGCCCGGCGGAAATTGGTGGGTGTGACCTGACCGTAGGCCTGCCTGCCGGCGTTTGGACCTGGCTGTACCTGGGCCTGCCGCCCTACTGGCGGCCGGACTGCGGTGGGCGTCGGAGGACGCGCGGTCGGTACATTGCTGTATCGGCCACCCTGCCCTGGCATCGTCGACCCATAGTTCGCCGTGCCATTATTTCCGTAGGGGTAAGTTTGATAGGGCTGTCCCGGCTGGCCCTGCTGGAAGGGTGTCTGAGCCGCTCCTGGCTGCCACGGCCCCTGAGGCTGGCCACTGGGACCTGGATGGTAATTGGGCTGGGAGGGTGCCGCGGTGAAGTGCGTGTAACCCACTTCGGCACCATGCCCACCAGAGTTTCCATAAGGAGCAAGCTGGTAGACGGCCTGGTCCGGGGTGCCTTCCGTTCGGTTGTACCAATACAGGTCGTAGTCGTTAGGCGGCGTGACCTCATGCCCCGGGACCGGCGGAACCTCTTCGGCATCCATCGGCCGGACGAGTTCCGGGGTGACGAGAATCAAGAGTTCCGTTTCGTCCTCGCTGGCCTGCTTGGTATTGAACAGGACGCCGAGATAGGGGATCTCCCCCAGGAATGGCACACGGGCCACTTCGGTTCGCGTTTGATGGTCCAGCAAGCCGGCCAGAGCCACTGTCTGTCCTTCTCGCATCTCGACCGTGGTGGAAACTCGGCGGACATTCGTGCCAGGGACGCCGTTTGCACCGTTCTGGGAGTTGATCTGGCTGAACTCGGGTTGAATCTGCATCCGGATGATGTCCTTGTTCATGACCGTGGGGGTCACGAACAGCGAAACACCGAAGCCACGGAAGGAGGTCTGTTGTCCGGCTGCTCCGCCCACGCCCACGATGGTGGGAACGGGAAACTCACCACCGGCCAGAAACTGGGCCTGGTGACCACTGAGGACCGTGATATTGGGCTCCGCCAGAATCTTGGCGGTGCCGTTCGCCGCAAGGGCGTTGATGAGGACGTTGACGTCGCCGTTCTCGAATGTTCCCGAGACGGTGCTGCCGCCGCCGCCGAGGAGCGATTGGATGGCCGTGTTGGGCAGGAGTGCCTGGAAGTTCACGCCCATCCTCCGCAGCATTTCCCGCTTGAGTTCGGCAACCCGCACGCGCATCTGGATCTGGAACTCGCCGGGCACTTCCAGCATGTTCACGATCAGCCCGGAATTCAGGTCGAAGCCGTTGTTGAAGAGCTGGCCATTGAGCGCCCCGCCGCCGCCGACTCCCCCGCCGCCGAGCGAACCGCCCGCGCCGAATCCGCCGACGACGTTGGCGTTGGGTCCGACCAGGCTGCCGTTTTGGTTCAGCACTTCACCGCGCACGATGTTGAGGATGTTCGCGGCTTCTTCCTGATCCCGCGCCTGACCCTTCACGATGATCTTCGTGGAGAGCGGGATGAGGTAGACCTTGCTGTTGGGAAATGCCAGGGCAATCTTGCGTTCGAGCTTGCCGTAGTCCGCCCGCAGGCGATCCTCCAGACTCGGATCGCGAATGACTTCGATCAGGTAGACCAGCGGATCGGAGTCGCCCTCGAACCAGAAGGTGACCGTGGTGCTGCCGATTCCCAGGCCGATGACAGAGATCTCGTTGGGGCTGAACTGCACGACATCCAGCACCTGGGGGTCGGCGACCGCGGTCCGGCTGATGTTGCTTTTCCCGATGATCAACTGACTCCGGCGCTGGATGACCTTGAGCTTGGCCTCCACGTCCTGAATCTGGCTGATGTTGGGATGCAGCTTCTGCGAGTCTTCAGCCGGGGGCTCGGTGTCCTGGACATTGGGTACAAAGTAGTCCTGACCCACGCCAACTCGTACAGTTGCCGTGCAGTGGCTTCCAAGCAGTATGAAGCACAGCAGCTTGACGAATGACTTCCTTGTCACGTCACCACTCCTACAGAGTGTCCCGTCGTGCGCCGTTAGGCCCGAAGGCGCAACGATCGAGTTGACATCCGTGTGAACGCACTACCTTTCTGTATCGGAAGTACGGACTCGGGGACTTCCGGCCAAATTCCGGCAGATCCCTGAAATCTTTCGGTTGAGCCGGGTGCAGGAATTTCCTGCCAAACCCCCTTGGATGCCGCAACCTTTCATGGGATATTCGGTTCTGACGTTTGTTGATGTTGCCACCATATTCTTTGGATTCTCATTCAAGAATCACGACATTGGGAGCCACCGTGACTTGGCTGTTCGAAGATCCGTGGCCGCTGACATTCGCCTTTGGCTTCCTCGGGCTGCTGCTGGTGGTGGTCTGGTACTCACGGCCTCAAAAGGCACTGCTGACCGTGGGGGCCCTGCTGCTGGGCCTGATCCCGCTGGTGTGGCTCATCGAATCCCTGGTCATCACCGATTCGGAACGGGTCGAAGAGCGCATCTTCGGCCTGGCACAGGCCTTCCAGCAGCAGGATACAGAGGCCACGCTGGCATTTGTGTCTCCGCAAAACCTGCCCCTGCGGTTGGCGTTGGGGGCGGCCGTGGCCCGCGTCAAGCTCGGTCCCGATCTGACAATCCGCGACATCTCCGTGAAGCGGATGAATCCCACGACCCTCCGCTCCCGCTTTCGCGCCAATGGCACAGTCACGCTGGATGCCTTCAACGCCGGCCGTCAGCCGTCGCGCTGGGATGTGGACTGGAAAATGCTTGACGGAGACTGGCGCATCGTCCGGGTTGACCGGATCCATCCCATCAAAGATGAATCCATGGAGCTGTTTCAGCCCGAATGATTCCGGCTACCCCCGCGCGGCAGAGAGCTAACCGTGCGAAACTTCGGCCAGCCGGCACAGCGTGCGCGCGGCGCGACCGTCATCCAGGGCGGCTCCAGCTTGGGCCACGGCCTCCTGAAGGTCCGTTCCCGACCGAGCCGCGTACAACGCCGCCGCGGCATTGGCCAGCACCATGTTGCGGGCCGGACCGTGTTCCCCAGAAAACACCCTGCGGATGAGCGCGGCGCTCTCCTGCGGCGTCTTCACCACCAAGTCCGCGGCCCGGCACGGCTGCAGCCCGAAACTCTCGGCATTCCAAGTATGGCGGATCACCCGCGACCCCGCGTCTTCTTCTGGCCGCCCTGCGCGACCTGAGGTCGGGGAAGCTTGAGGGGAATTCCCGCTGATTTCGAAGACCGCAGTGGTGCCCCAGAGACAGACTTCGTCAATCTCGTCGGCCCCACAGACGACCAGGGCGTGCCGAGTGCCCAGCCGGGCCAAGGCGGCAGCCATCTTTTCGGCATTGGCGTTTCGGCCGGTCCCCACGAGTTGAAAAGCGGCCCCGGCGGGGTTGGTCAGCGGACCCAGCAGGTTGAAGATCGTCCGGAAGCCCAGTTGTTTGCGGACAGGAACAGCATGCCGCATCGCCCCATGCAGCAATGGGGCGAAACAGAAGCCGATGCCGACCGTGTTGATGCACTTTGCCACGCCCTCTGGTGACAGCGAGATGTTGACGCCGAGTTGCTCAAGCACCTCGGCGGAACCGCTGGAACTCGAGACCCCTCTGTTTCCATGCTTTGCGACAAAAATCCCCATGGAAGCGACGAGGAGGGCCGTTGCGGTGCTGATGTTAAAGGTGTGCAGGCCGTCGCCGCCCGTGCCACACGTGTCGAGGAGGTCATGTCCTGCTGCAGGAATCGGCGTGACGCGTGCCCGCATCGCGCGGGCCGCCCCCACAATCTCGTCGACGGTTTCGCCCCGCACACGCAATGCGGTCAGCAGTGCGGCGATTTCCAGTTCACTCGCCTGCCCTTCCATCACCGCGGAAATTGCCGCCTCTGTTTCGGCTTCGGTGAGATCGTGACCTTCCACAAGCCGGTGAAGGTAGGGTGCGAGCGCCATGGACGAGACCATCGTGGAGTTAAGACAAATGACAAAACTCGATGACCACCACACAGCCGGTCAGGCAGCCAGGTGGCAATGAGCACGTCATTCCGTTCAGTCATCGTCTCCGGGGTACAGGAGCCGTCCGCAGGTTTTGCAGAACAGCAACTGCCCGCTTTTGAGGACGACCAGCGTCTGCGGAGGAAGCTGGACATAACACGAGGAGCAGACCTTGTTGTTCACTTCCGCGAGGGCACCAGCACCGTGCGCACCAACAAGGCGGCGGTAAACGATCAACACGTCGCCAGGAAGGATCTTCTCTTCGACGGCGATTTTTCCTTCGAGGCTGGCTATGCTCGACTTGAGACCGGCCTGCTTCTGGGCCACCTCATTGGCGACGCGTGACTCCTCGGACTTGCACGTGGCCAGTTCCTGTTCCAGCGTCTTGATCGCCGTCTGCGAGGCATCGACCTGCTCCAGGGCATCAAGGATTTCATCCTCGAGCACGCTGTTGGCCATTTTGTCGGCCTGAATCTGCGAGCGGAAAATGTCGAACTCGCGGTTCGATGCCGCCTGATTCAGCTTGACACCCAGTTCGACAATTTTCGCCTCATTGGTCTTGAGATTGAGCGATTTTTTGTCGGCCGCCATCCTCAACTGTTTTTGCTTCTCGCGCTGGGCATCGAGTTCGGTCTGCTTTTGAAGCACGGCGTTCTGCCGCGCCTTGACCAGTTTCGGCCCGCGCTCAAGCTGCTGCTTGAGTTCATGCAACTGGAGGTGCAGTTGATGCAACGCCTTCAGATGAGTCTGAGGACTCGAATCCATGGTCTCTCCGTGAGCACGTTGCGCCGGGCCGCCCTGCGGCATCGGCAAGTCAATTTCTTTCCAGATTCTAGCAGGATTGCCAGAGAATAACGAATCCGAACGCCGTGGTGCGCGCAGTTCGTCCGAAGTCCGCGGCCGTCGCCAGTTCTGCCGCCTTGAGACCACACGGTTACAGCGAGAATCGTTCTGCCGTGGCGGCGATTTCCAGGTGATGGAGCGAATGACCTTCCGGCGTGACCCAGTCGGGAACGAAATCGCCGAAGGCGTTGGCCTCCAGGAGAAAGAAGCGGTGATACCCACGTTCGAACAGCAGGTCAAAACCGACCATCGTCGTTTGATACAACGCCGCTGCCTCCGTGCAGGCGTCGAGTGCGTCGAGCCACAACCGCCGCGGGATCTCGCTCCGGCAACGGTCCGTGTCACCGCGCCGGCCACCCAGATGGAGGTTGGTCATGGGGTTGGAACTCAGCCGAAATATTGTTCCGGCCGGCCTGGTGTTGAGCGTGACGACGCGGACATCAAAATTCTGGCCGTCAATCTGGGCCATGCGAATCCCCTCCTGCACACAGGCTCCCTGGTTCAGAATGAAACCCAGGACGGCGTGCAGTTCTTCTCCACGGACATGCCGCAGTCGCCTGGTATTGAAGAATTCGCCGCCACGCGCAAGCACCGATGTCGTCGCCTGGTACGTGCCAGGCCCCCCGCCGGCATGGACCATCGCGATGCCAGAGGCAGAGGATCCGTGGCGAAACTTGACGTAGTATGTGCCTTGCCCACGAGCGTCGGCATAAAGCTCGTCAAGCAACCGGGTGGGTGTCCATGGGACGGCGGAAGTGAGCAGGCGCGGAGTCGGCAGGCCGGCGGCGGCAAACTGCCGGCAGGTTTCCACCTTGTCAAACATTCCCAACAAGTCTCGTGGCTCAGCTTCCAAGCGCAGCCACGGCCGCGCTGCGAACGAAGCTTGAAGACCGTGGAGTACCCGGCAAAACCCTTCGTGCAGCAATGCTGGCGCAGCCAGCCAGCCTTTGCGGTCTGGCAGGTTGAGCCACGGTTCTGGCGCCTCGCCGCGTGCGCGGGCTCCAACAGCCAGCAGCAGCCGGGCCACTCGGGTATTGCGACCGGGCGACTCCAACCGCACGACGCCCGGCCGGTCAAATGCCGAAAGGCCGTCGAGTTGCCCGTCTTGGGAAACGACTCGTTCCCAAGGAACGACGGCAATTGACGGGACAACGCCGCGGTTCGCCCAATACGCCTGAAGGTCGCGATGGTAAAACTGCCACCGGCGGCTCTCGGGGTTGGCGATGACAATATGACGAGGCTGCCCCCGCGCTCCCGCTGAACGTGTGTCATGTGCCAAATGGCACCTTCAATGTGAATTGGAACAAACCAGAACCCCGCTCCGCGCAGCCGATCGCCGCTGGGTGCGTGTGGCGACTCCAGCGGCGATGGACATTTGTGGATGACAGCGGTCGGCATCTCTCCCGGGAGGGCAGAGTTGTGTCGCCGAAGCCATTCATGAGTTGCCAGTTGTCTTCAGGAGCATCGGTTGTCGATCAACTACAAAATGCTCACGATCTCCAGGGCCTTGGCAACCGATCCTGTCGCAGCCACGACCTGCCGTGCCTTGGCGAGTACGCCTTCGGCGTCACCCGACTGTTCGAGCAGCTCGATGGCGATGACCAGGGCACTCCGCGTCGAGACGGCGGCGGGTTGCTTTGCCACGCGCGGGCGGACGACGGCACCTGCCTGCTTGATCTTCCTGCCGCGTTTTTTCTTCCGTGTCGGCATCTCCGTACCGTTGGCCTTATGCAGCGATTTGCGGGCGACGATGATCTCGGCGGCAGGGTTCGTCCCCCAGCTAAAGCCCTCCCAGTTATCGGCGATCCACTGCTTCACGTCCGCGTTGGGGGCCGCGATTCCCAAGGAATTGAGTGCCTCGCGGATCGCCTCGGCCTTGTTCGTGTCCCCGGCAATAAAACTGCGCTTCGCCATTGCGTCTAACCTTTCAGGAAGGAGTCTCACCGAATAACCAGCGAAAAATACGGAATTGAGAGAGTCAGATGAACTGTGGATGAATTTGAAGGCTCGGCCACGGATCCAGACCGCCTGAGTCGGCAGGATAGCACAGCTTCGACGCCTAGTGTTAACGTGAATTGCATAATTATGCGAACTTACTGCCTCATGTCATGAATGGACCGCGCGGACGAAAATAGCTAGTCTGCTAACGAATTTGCCACCCGCTTTCATAGGCAGGGTTTTCGACTCCAATTCTTGCGACTGTGACCGAGCAGGGCATCGTTGGCTCGTATTTAGCAGCCACGTTGGTCAAACTTCCTGCAAGCCCCAGCGTCGTCCCTCCGCGGAAAAGCGATTCATGAAAGTTCACGTTTTCGGACTCTGTGCGTTGTTGATGGTGGTCGGAATCGGGAGCGGCGGCATCTCCGCCTGCCATGGTGAAGATCTTCCCCGGGTGGCTGTCGTGGGCCACTGCGGCCTGATCAGGCATGCGCCCGAGAACACGCTGGCGGCGTTTTGGGCCTGCGTGAACCTGAGGGTGGGTTTTGAACTTGATGTGCGGAAGTCACGTGAAGGCGAGTTGGTCTGCCTGCATGACGAGACAGTCGACCGCACGACGGACGGCCGCGGTGCTGTTGAGGATCGCTCACTGCCAGATCTCTTGGGGCTCGACGCCGGAGCGAAGTTTTCCCCGGCGTTTTGTGGTGAACGGATCCCGCGTTTGAAGTCTGCGTTTCAACTCCTCGGCAAACCCGACAGTGAGCGAGGAACCCCGACAGCGGATGAGGAAGGTGGCGCAGCCACCCATCCGCGCCAGGGGTTCCGCAGCGAGCAAAAACTTACCAGTGAGCGAGGAACCCCGACAGCGGATAAAGAAGGGGGCGCAAGCCACCCATCCGCGCCAGGGGTTCCGCAGCGAGCAGAACTTTCCAGTGCCGGAGTGCTGGTTGCCGTCGACCTGAAGGCCGCAGGCATTGAAGCCGACGTTGTGGCCGTGGCTCAGCAGCAAGATTGTCTGCACCAATTGTTGTTCATCGGCAATGCCATTGGTGATGCCAAGGTGCGCGAGCAGTTGCGCAAAGCCGACCCGAAAGCTCACGTGGCTTGCCTGGCCAACACCTCCAGCGACCTGGCCGCGGCAATCGCCGACCGAAATTCAGACTGGGTCTATCTGCGCTTCATCCCTCAACCGGATGAAGTGGAGCATTCGCACAAGGCAGGCAAGCGGGTCTTTATCGCCGGCCCCACCGTCGCGGGGTTGGAACGTGAGGCCTGGAAACGTGCCCTGGCGGCGGGGACGGACGGAATCTTGACAGACTATCCTCTTGAACTCGCGGCGGAAGTCCGCCTGCTTGCCAACCCTCAAACAGAGTCAAAGTCCATGGATCAACTCTTGGAGAATCTGGTCGCCCGCTTTCTGGATCAATATCCCGGTCTGTCGCCGGTGGCGGCCACGGCCATGGGAGACCACCGTCTGGACGCTGAACTCGACGAGATCAGCGATGCGGCACGCAACCGCGAACGGGAATTTTTTCACCGCTATCTGGCCGAACTCGCCAAGATCGACCGCGCCAAACTCACCGCCCAGAACCAGGTCGACTGGCTTGTGCTGTCGCATCATTTGCAGAGCGAACTTTGGAGCCGCGACAAGCTTCAGGAATGGGCCTGGAATCCAGTGCAATACAGCCAACTGGGTGGTGGCGCAGTCTACAGCCTGATGCAGCGTGAGTTCGCGCCGGTTGAGCAACGCCTCCAAAGTGTCGCCGCGCGGCTGGAAAAATTCCCGCGACTGTATCAACAGATCCGCCAGACGCTCGTCCCGCAGCGCGTCCCTTTGGTCCATGCTGAGACGGCGTCCAAGCAAAACCGTGGCGTGTTGAGCATCATCGACAACATGGTGAAGCCCCACTTGGACAAATTGAACGCGGGCCAGCGGGAGCGATTGCTGGCGGCGATCGCCACCGCCACGAAAACCGTGGAGGAGCACCAACAGTGGCTCGACAAGGAACTGCTGCCAAAGGCGGGTGGAAACTTCCGCATCGGGCCGGCATTGTTTGATGAGAAGCTGGCTTTCACGCTCGGCACGGACCTGGGCCGCAGCGAAATTCGTGCTCGCGCCGAGTCCGAACTGCGCCGCGTGCGCAGCGAAATGTATGGGCTCGCCCGGGGGCTGTTGGCCGGCCGGCTGCCGGCTGCTGAACTCCCCGAGGATCCCACACCCGAACAACAGCAGAAAGCCATCGAAGCCGCCCTCCGGCTGGCATCGGCAGAGGTGCCGCCGCGCGACGGCGTCGTGGCTGCGGCCGAGAACTCGATGAAGATCACCACCGACTTTGTCCGATCCCACGATTTGGCAACGATTCCGCCAGATCCTCTGGACATCATTGTGATGCCCGAATTTCAGCGGGGAGTCTCGGTGGCGTATTGCGATTCGCCCGGTCCGCTGGAAGTGGGGCAGAAGACGTTCTATGCCGTCGCCCCGCTGCCCGCCGATTGGACCGACACGCAGTG
This sequence comes from Planctomycetaceae bacterium, assembly GCA_021732845.1. Classification (GTDB taxonomy): domain Bacteria; phylum Planctomycetota; class Planctomycetia; order Planctomycetales; family Planctomycetaceae; genus JAKFUF01. The sequence goes on from JAKFUF010000051.1 coordinate 52,630, forward strand.
CGACTCCTTCCTGCGGGAATACAACATCCGCTCGATTCACAACCTGACCGTTCACGAAGCGATGCCTGGCCACTTCCTGCAGATCGCCCAGGCCAATCGGAGCCCAAACCGGTTGCGTTCGGTGTTGTCGTCTGGAGTGTTTGTCGAGGGGTGGGCCTGCTACACCGAGCAGATGATGTCGGAGGAGGGGTTTCTGGACCGCGATCCGCTGATGCGGTTGGTGACGCTGAAGTGGTATCTGCGAACGATTGCCAATGTCATCCTCGACCAGTCACTGCATGTGGACGGCATCGGCCGCGAGGATGCCATGCGGCTGATGATGCGGGACACCTTTCAGGAAGAGCGAGAAGCGGCGGGCAAGTGGACACGGGCGCAACTCACCTCAGCCCAGCTCTCCACGTACTTTGTCGGATTTCAAGAACACCATGACCTCCGGGAGGCCGCCAAGGCCGCCTGGGGGAAGGACTTTTCACTGAAGCGCTATCACGATGGTGTCGTCTCGTTTGGCTCTCCCCCGACACGTTTCGTTCGGGCACTGCTGCTGAAGGAGCCGCTGCCGAAAAAGTGAAGGGGCGCTTGGTACGGACAGTGTGCGGGCTGATTGGTGGAGCAAACTCCAGCCATGGCGGACGCCGAGAATGCAGACGTATGCTCTGAGCGCGTCGTGATTTTTTGAACAGAAGGAAACGAAGGAAATGGCGGTGGATGAGGGCGGTTGCAAACAGCTCGACTCCGGTTGGCGAGCGTGAGGGGCGAGCGGATGAGCTGCGCCAACCACGAGCCGCCCGGACTCGCAGTGGCCGCCGTGGGGGAGTATCCTTTCCCCTTGGTGCAGTGCTGCAGTACCAAGGATGACTTCCTGGGATTTTGCGTCAGAGGTTTTCACGAATGGTTTGCGTGATTCAAGGTTCAGGAGTTCGCGGCATCTGCCGGTGCGTCGGCATGATCATTGGTCTGGGCCTCATGGCGGTGGCTCAGCCCCAAGCTGCGCGAGCGGCTGATCCGTTGCGCGATTTCCAGGCCGCAGCCATCCTCGCTGGCAAATCCGAGGTCGCCCATTGGGGCGTGGATCCCTCGAATTATGTGCTGTGGGGGACCCACTCCAACCGGCTGATCCCGGTCTACACCTTTGGCACGCTCGGTGCCGGTCCGGGCATCGACCTCACCAGCTACACCGGTGAAAACAGTCCCTACCGCCAGGAAGGCAAGCTGCGACGGATTTATGGGTATCTGCCAACCCATTCCGTCTCACCGACGGCGGAGTATCTCGATCAAACGAACATTTATGACCTTCAGTTGGCGGGAGTTGCCGCAGGCAAGAAACACATCTTTCTGGTGATCTTCGACGGCATGGACTGGAACACCACCCAGGCCGCCGCCATCTACAATACGAAAAGCGTGGCTTATCGCGAGGGCCGTGGGCGGGGCACGCATTTCCAGGAATACACCGCCGCTGGCACCACGCAATACGGCTATATGGTCACCAGCCCGCACAATGAGGGGACGGAGGTCGACGTCGACACGCAGTCTGTCAAGAACGTCGGCGGCACCATCCTCGGAGGTTACGATTCGACGCGCGGCGGACCAAACCCCTGGACGCCCGCTCCGGATCTGCCCTACCTGATCAGCCTCCCCACGGATGCCCCCGTGCGGCATGCCTACACCGACTCGTCCAGTTCGGCTGTCAGCATGACCGCCGGCATCAAGACCTACAACAATGTGGTGAACCGCGATGCCGCCGGCAACAAGGTGCCCACGATCGCCCACCGGCTGCAGCAGGAGGGTTACGCGGTGGGGGTGGTGACCAGCGTGCCGATCAGCCACGCCACGCCGGCAGCAGCCTACTCGCACAATGTGGACCGCGACGACTATCAAGACCTGTCGCGCGACCTGCTGGGGCTGCCCTCGATCAGCCATCCCGAGAAACCGCTCCTGGGAATGGATGTGGTGATCGGTGCCGGAGCGGGAGTCAGCCTCAAAATCGACAAGGGACAGGGTAAGAATTTCGTCCCAGGCAACCGTTACCTGACGCGGATCATGGAGCAGGCGATCGATGTGAGCCACGGCGGACCGTACATTGTTGCCAGACGGACTGCGGGCGTCGTGGGCAGCGAACGCCTGCGGCAGGCGGCCGAAGAGGCGGCGGCCACGGGCAAACGGCTGTTTGGGTTTTATGGCGCGGGTGACGGCCATGGCAACTTCAGTGGCAACCTGCCGATGCAGACGGCCGATGGCGATTACCAACCGGCACCCGGCCGGACGAAGGAAGCCACGGTCTATAGTCCAGAGGATCTCAAGGAAAACCCGACACTGGCCCAGATGACGACGGCGGCCCTCACCGTGCTCGCCAAGAGGAATGAGAAGGGCTTCTGGCTGATGATGGAGGCGGGTGATGTCGACTGGGCCAATCACGACAACAATCTCGACACCTCCATCGGCGCGGTCAACAGCGGCGATGCCGCCGTCCGGGTGATCACCGACTGGGTCGAGAAGAACAGCAACTGGAAGGATTCACTGCTGATCGTCACCGCCGATCACGGCCATTATCTGGTGCTCGAAAAGCCCGAGATGCTGGCCGCCACGGCCGCCACGGCAGTGGCGGAGAAGGGCGGCAAGTAAGCACGGCGCTGCGAGGTTTAGGCGGGTTTAGGCGTGCAGTTTGAAGAAAAAATGGGATGTCGCGGCCCAGCGTCTGTACGATTTCACGGATGCCCAGCAAGCAGTCACCCGATTGAACGATGCCGTTCGGCAACATTGCGGGTGGACTAAAGGTTGGACTGATTCGCGGTTCGACCTTTCGTGCTTATTCCATACTCCTATGGAATGAGCCAGCGAGATTCCGGTCACTTCGTTCTCTTAACCACGAAAGGCACGAAAAGCACGAAACTGTGTGCAGGACCACCGATGTTTGGCCGCGCCGATTCATATCGGCCGCGGATTTGCGAATCGATGACTGTGTGATTCAAAAGCGGTCATACGGAACGAAAAGAGAAACGACGAATGGATCGCATCACCCGCAATGCGAAACGGTTTGATGATTCGTAAAATTCGAAAGATTCGTGCGAATTCGTGGTTCAATGTCTGACCATCCGGGCCAGGCACCGTGTCGCCGAACCAGCAGACATGACAAGCAACTTCGGCGCTTGTCCTTGGCTGGGTTCGCGACTGACAATGCTGGGAAATGTCACAGCTTGTTCCCGCGTTCCCAAGCAGATGAGTTTCGCATCGGGCTCAGGAATCTTCCCTCGAACTTACGGCATCCGTGGTTCGGCATGAGCCGCGCCTCCACCAGCCGGCCCAAGCTGCCCAAATATTCTTCAGACAAATCGCTTGCCATCTCCGCCCAACCGTATTACTGTGTCGACACAGTGACTCGCAAGGAGCGGTCATGCAAATCCAGCTTTCAGCCAGTGGCGTTTGGCTCCGCCGATGGCAGGGTACTCACTGAGGCCCTGGTGGCTCCGTGAAAATGTGTCGATTGTTACAAATGCCGGAATTCGAAATCTCCGTTTGATCCGCATCTGCAGAAGCCGCGTTGTGGATTGGTGCATGGTCAACGGCGAGTTCCGCTCCGGTCGCGCCGTGGTTCATTGAGTTCCTGAAACCAAGCTGTCTGAAATCAGGTACTGCTGGATGCACCTGAAGGATTCGGCTGCCTCCAGACACGGCTTCTACATAACATTGCGTGATTCCGGGACACCTGTCGCGGATCCGCTGGCGGCGTCCCGGAATCACGCAAGGCATTGAGTCGATCTCCCACTTTCATTCTTCAGGGTGCATCATGCGATTGAAAAGTCTCGTCACAGGGTTCGGGATGGCGCTGCTGGCGGCCCTGCCGCAGCCAGCCCAGGCCCAGGTCAAGCTGGAGCTGAAGCACAAGGAAGGTGCGAAGCAGGTTGTCGCCTCCGAGCAGAAGACCGAACAGAAGTTGACGCTGAAAGTGGGCAATGTCGACCAGGAACTCGACACGAAGTCGCAGAGCTTTGAGACGGCGACCACGACGACCGGGAAGCGGGCGGACGACGGGACGCTCCGAGTCGAACGCAAGGTCGACAAACTGCAGACCGAAGTCAGCCTGCCCGGCGGCATGTCACTGCAGTTCGATTCCGGCGACCCTGACAAGAAGCCAGACAATCCCGCCCTCGAACCCCTGGTCACTGTGCTGCGGGCCACGTTCAAACATCCCGTGACCGTTGTGCTCAACAAGGACAATTCGATCAAGGCCGTCGAATTTCCCGAGGCGGCCACCGAAGGCCTCCCCGATGCCTTCAAATCACAATTTGATGGCGAGAAACGCAAGAAGGCGATGCAGGCAGAATTGGATTTCCTGCCTGGCAAAGAGGTCAAGGCGGGTGACACCTGGGAACGGACTTCGGAAGCCGATATTGGCGGCAATCAGATCATGGGCTTTACCATCGCCTATGAGTACACCGGAACCGTGGAGAAAGACGGAAAGACTCTGCATCAGATCAAGGCCAAGGCCAAGGATGTCAAATACCGGGTCGAGGACAATGCGATGCTGCAGGCGCGTGATGTCGACCTGAAGATCGCCGACAGCGACATCTCGCTGCTGATCGATTTGGAAACTGGGTCGGTCGTCGAACGGTCGTCCAAGATGCACATCGACGGGAAGATGACGCTGATCATCAACAACATGGAATTTCCCGGCAAGCTGGACCTGAAAATCGAGTCCAAGGCGGTACTCCAGCCGCCGGCTTGACCAGTCTTGTGGCTCGTCGTCGCAGCGTCATGATTCCTCAAAGCAAGATCTCCCGTGGCCGGTGAGCCACGGGAGATTTTTGCATTGTTGGAGGCGCGATGCCCCAACGTGCGTGGCTTGGCAAGGGGATCTGCACGCCACACAGTTCGATGCCGAGCGGCGTACAGCGACAGTTCCGGTGTGCGGGAATCGCAGGGTCAGAAAGTGAACCACGAATCATCAACCGGCATGGCTTCGCAGGCGATGGAATCCTGCTCGTTGCCATTTGTGACATTCGTCGTATTCGTGAAAATTTGTGATTCTCCCTGTTCGTTGCCTAAATCCGGCCTTGGGCGAGCAGCTTGAAGCGTGCTTTTATTCTTTGTTCCGAAGCGCGGAAACTGGTGGGTGAAGAGGAGTGCCAATCCAAGTTCGACCTGCCTCCCGGCTTTTGGTACGATGGCCAGCGCGCTCCAACGGAACTCCAAACCCCCGAGGAACTGACATGACTCAGAGGCTTCACCGACGTGACGCGATGCTTCGGCTGGGAACGGCCGCCGGTGGAGCACTGACACTTCCGCACCTGTTGGACAATGGACGAGCGGCGGCAGAATCGGGTTCTGCGGCATCCTCCAAATCGGCGAAGTCGTGCATTTTCCTGTTCATGTGGGGCGGGCAGCCTCAGCAGGACATGTGGGATCTCAAACCGGAAGCTCCGATGGGTGTCCGGAGCCACTTCCAGCCGATCGACACCGCCGTTCCAGGGATCGTTGTCAGCGATCAGATGCCGCAGATCGCCCGGCAGACCGACAAGCTGTCGATCATCCGCACGCTGAATCACGGAGCCACCGATCACGGAGTTTCGGTCTATCACGCCCTGACGGGGCGGGCGATGTCTCCCCCGCGGACCTTTCCGGGGAATGCCCGCCGGCGGACGGACTTTCCGTCGATTGGCTCGATGTTTTCCTATCTGGGGGAAAAGACCGAGCTTCCCGCCAGTTTTTCCATCCCCCGCCCCATCGGACACGACGGCTTGCGGTATGCCGGAACCCATGCGGGGTTCCTGGGGTCGGCGCATGATTCGATGGAACTGGGGCAGGTCTACAATCATGTCGAGACCGGGCCGCGCGTCGATGCTGGCCAGTCCACGATTCCGCTGGCACTGCCAGACGACATTTCACTCGCCCGCCTCCAGGCTCGCCGTGGTTTGCTGGGAGTGCTGGAGGCTCAGGACCGCGCCGTGCAAAAGAGCGCGGGCACCGGGGCCTACGCGGCGATGCATGACGAAGCCTACCGCCTGCTGAGTTCGCCGGCGGTCAAGGTGGCCCTCGACTTGGAGCAGGAATCGCCCGCGATGCGCGACCGTTACGGCCGCAATGAATATGGCGAGAGTTTTCTCACCGCGCGGCGGTTGATCGAAGCTGGCATCCGGCTCGTCAGCGTCAACTGGATGTTCATCACACCCAGAGCCAAGGTCTACAACGTCTGGGACGCACACGGCGGACTGAACGATCTGGAACGCGGCGAGACCGGCTATGGCATGCTGACGGCACACTATTGCCTGCCAGCGTTTGACCAGGCGTTTGCCGCACTTTTGGGCGACCTGACTGACCGCGGTCTGCTCGACGAAACCCTTGTGGCCTGCGTGGGCGAGTTCGGCCGGACACCAAAGATCAACGGCGTCAATGGCCGCGACCACTGGCCGTTCTGCTACTCGGGCGTGCTCGCTGGCGGCGGTATTCGCGGGGGAACCACCTACGGGGCCAGCGACAAACAGGCGGCCTACGTCAAAGAGAATCCAGTGTCACCGGGCGACTATCTGGCCACCGTCTGCGAAGCCTGCGGACTCGACTCCAGCCGAGAGATTCACGATCTTGAGGGTCGGCCGTTCTCGATCTGCGACGGCCAGCCGATCGCTGCGGTGCTGAGCTAATTCAACGTTCAGGTGGCGAGCCGGATCGCTTTTGGTGGGATGCCACATTCACCATGCAAACTCCGCAATCTGAGATTGACGGCCGCCGTCTGTTGGTGGAGCCGATTCTCGAAGAGCTGGACCGCCGCGAGCCCGGCGTCTTCACGTACGAATACCGCCGTCTCGCACCGCAAGGCGTCGAGGGCTTCATCATTCGAGCCTACGAGACGGCGGGCCATGCCACCCTGACACCCCGGTTCTGCGTCACCCGCGATAATGGGACGGTCTACTACACCTCCACTCAAATTCCTCCGGAGGATGAACCGTTTTGCAAAACCTCCTTTTCTGTCAGCCTGTATGGTGGTGAACCCTGGCAGGAGGGACAGCCCGATGACGACGACGATCAATTTTTAGCGGGTTCGGATGCCGCAGACCCGGAAGTGGCCATCCGCCGGCTCATGAACTGGGCTTTGCCGCCCGCCACGCAGCTTACGCCACCAATCGAACCATCAATCGTCAAGTCACTGGGGGTCGTCTCTGCCGGTCTGCGTCAGCGGTGCCTGCTTGCCGCTGACGGGCTCCGCGACCAGCCAGACCCTGTGGGAGAAATCGGTGCCATACTGCAAGGGACCGGAATCGAACTGGAGCTGAACCCCGAGCTGGACGCGATGCTGTGCCCAGAATCGCAATCGGCGCTCGGTGCCGATCTCAGGCGTTTGAACCTCGGTCGGCTCCTGTGGAATTTCCCGATTCACCACGATGGCCGCCTGCCCTTGGGCGAGACCGTTTTGCTCGCCAAGTACACCGCTGGCGGTCAGCTCCCGCGCGGCCGCGAACTGTGGCTCAGATTGGCCAGCCCAGCCCGGCGCAGAGATCCCCAAGTCTTGCGTCTCGGACTTGAGTTGCTGATCGGTGAGAATCATGGACATCGCTGGGACCGCGCACGCTGGATGTGGGACCAGCGACACGCGGCGGCCCTGACGGATGAACAACGCTGGGGCGTGGCAGGCATTCCGCTGGAGAAATTGAATGTGCTCCAGCGGCCAAATCAGATCAGCGCACTGGAGAAAAAGCTCCAAGCAGGTGGACTTTCTGCGGGTGGTCGCGCGGCGCTGGCAGTTGTGCTGCAGGACGCCGGCAGGATAGAAGACGCATTCACGCTCTACGACATCAATTTGTGCGAGAGCATTCAGCGAATATTGGGCGCACAGGAAGTCTTCGGCGTCGATTGCGCCAACCAGGAACAATGGCCATCAGTGTTGCGCAGCCAGTTGCGGCGTTGTGCTCCGTGGCTCCTGCGACCGGGGTACCGGTCCGAACTGGAAAACGTGATTGCGAAAAAGAAACCACGATGCGGAGAATTCCGCCTGTTCACTCTGCCTGGCCAGCACCATGCGCGAAAAGAGTCGGTGATGTTGACGGCCGATGACCGGGAAGGCACAAACCTGCGGCTGGTTCTGCAGGCGACTGCGTCCAACCGACTTTTCCCCTTCCGCTGCTGGCACCGCCCCGTGGAGATCGACCTCGTCCGGTTTGGCGTGCTGAGTCGCGATTTTCTGGCGGAGTGAATTTGCTGCACATCCCCGAGTTGCCTGCAACGCCACCCACCCCGGCACACGGCACTCCGCCACACTCGCCGAGTTCACGCGCTTGTGACACAATAGTCGATGTTGATCCCACCCCTCGAATTCAACGATTCGGCAAGGTTGCGGCATCGTTCTCCACAGAACTTGTGCCGACCAGGCCGAACTGAGGTCCATAGTGCTGCGCTCATTCTTCTGGACATCCCTCTGTCTGATTTCTGCGGCAATCAGTTCGGGCAGCACGCTGACAGCGGCGGAACCCGCTCCCGTGGACTTTGGCCGGCAGATTCAGCCACTGCTGTCGGAGAACTGTTTCTTCTGCCACGGGCCGGATGCGAAGAACCGCAAGGCGGACCTGCGGCTGGATACATTCGAAGGTGCGACGGCGGGGATGGCCGTAAAGCCCGGCGACAGCCAGGCCAGCGAACTTGTGGCGCGAATTCTCAGCACCGACCCTGAAGAGCAGATGCCGCCGCCCAGTTCCAACCGCAAGCTGACCGATGCCCAGAAGCAGTTGCTCAAGCGCTGGATCGACGAAGGGGCGAAGTACACCCGGCACTGGGCGTTTGTGGCTCCCGTCCGCCCGGCCGTTCCAGCCACGCTGGCCGGCGCGCGAATTCTCAATCCGATTGATGCCTTCCTTGTGTCGCGGTTGGTCGCCGAAGGGTTGCCGCAGGCGGCGGAAGCCGACAAGGGCCGGTTGTTGAGAAGGGTGTCGCTCGATTTGACGGGATTGCCTCCCACGCCGGAAGAGGTGGCGGCATTCGTCGCGGACCCGGCTGCCGATGCCTACACGCGGGCGGTCGACCGGTTGCTGGCGTCGCCACGATATGGCGAACGGATGGTTTGGGAGTGGCTCGATGCCGCGCGGTATGCCGACACCAACGGTTACCAGGGGGATCCGACGCGGGCGATGTGGTACTGGCGTGACTGGGCCATCGACGCCTTCAACCAGAACCTGCCGTATGACCAGTTCACCATCCAGCAACTGGCGGGCGACCTGCTGCCCAACCCGACCCGCAGCCAACTGATTGCGACCGGTTTTCATCGCAACCACATGATCAACGGCGAGGGCGGCCGCATCGTCGAGGAGTCGCGGGTCGAATACGTTCAAGACCGCGTGGAGACGACCGGCACTGTCTGGATGGGCCTCACGCTCACCTGCTGCCGCTGCCACGACCACAAGTACGACCCGTTCACACAGAAGCAGTACTATCAACTTGCGGCCTACTTCAACTCCATTGATGAGACCGGAGGCAACGACGCTGGCGGGCTGGCCAATCCTGTCTATTCTTTCCTGACGCCGGCACAAGAACAGCAGATTGCCCAAATCAAAATTCAAGAGCAGGAGGCCGAGAAGGAGCGCGCCGCGCTGCAAACCGAACTGCTGACCTCTCAACCGGCCTGGGACGCAAAATTTTCCACCAGTGAAGCGGTCAAAGATCCCGCCTGGCAAGTCTTGAAACCGGTGGAAGCCACGTCGTCACAAGGAGCGACCCTCAAGCCGCTGGACGATGGCAGCCTGCTGGCCAGCGACAAGTCTCCCGAAAAGGACGAGTACACGCTGCAAGTCCCGTTCTCTATCGAAGCGTCACCAACTGCCGCCCCCGGAGAACAGGTATCCGTACCAGCCAAAATCACTGGGTTGCGGCTGGAAGCGTTGCCGGATGATAGTCTCAAGAATCGCGGTCCCGGCCGCGCTGCGGAAAACGGGAATTTCGTGTTGAACGAGTTGACGCTTCTAGCCAATGCTCAGCCTGTGGAACTTGCGTTCGTCAGCGCCGATTTTTCGCAGCAGGGCTGGGAGGCAGCGGGTGCGGTCGATGGCAAGCCGGAAACAGGTTGGGGTGTGCTCCCTGAGTTCGGGAAGCCACACGAGCTGTTGCTCGAGTTGAAGAATCCATTGACGGTGACCGACAAAGTCGACCTGACAGTGAAGCTGGCGTTCAATTTCGGCGGTCAACACACCCTTGGCCGGTATCGCGTCTCGGTCACGACGGATTCCAAAGAACGCCTGCGTCCTGCTCCGGCCAGTGTGCGGGCGGCACTTGCCAAGGCGAGCGACCAGCGGAGCGAAGCCGAAAAGAAAGAGCTGGCCGAATACTATTTGAACACTTTGCCAGAGCTGGTGAAGGCGCGGCAGAAACAAGATGGCCTGCGCAAGCAGCGTGAAGCGGTGGAGAAGCAGGCCGCGCGGACGATGGTGATGCGCGAGCGGGCGCAGCCACGGGAGACGTTCATCCTGGAAAAGGGGGCCTACAATGCTCCAGGGGAAAAGGTGGAACATGGGGTTCTTCCCCAGCTTCTGCAACACGCACCGGATCCACCAAAGAGCCGGCTGGCCCTCGCCACGTGGCTCACGTCCCCGGACCATCCGCTGACGGCGCGCGTGGCCGTCAACCGCATCTGGCAGCAGTTTTTTGGCGTTGGGCTGGTCAAAAGCAGCGAGGATTTCGGCGTGCAAGGCGACAAGCCAAGCCACCCCGAACTGCTCGATTGGCTGGCGGTGGAGTTTCGGGAATCGGGTTGGGATGTCAAACATCTCGTCCGGTTGATTGTGACCAGTGCGGCCTACCAGCAGTCGTCGAAAGTCGCTCCCGGCATGGCAGAACGCGACCCGCAAAACCGGCTGCTCTCCCGCGGACCCCGCCTGAGGCTGCCAAGCTGGATGCTGCGCGACCAGGCCCTGGCCGTCAGCGGGTTGCTCGTGGAAAAGACCGGCGGACCGCCCGTCAAGGGGTATCAGCCCGAGGGGATCTGGGAGGAAGCCACCTTCGGGAACATCAAATACGCGCAGGACCACGGCGAGGCCCTCTATCGCCGCAGCCTGTACATCTTCTGGCGGAGGATCGTGGCTCCCACCTTGTTCTTCGATGTGGCCAATCGCCAGAACTGTTCCGTCAAATCCAGCCCGACGAACACTCCGCTGCATGCGCTGGTCACGCTGAATGACATCACCTTCGTCGAGGCTGCTCGCGCCCTGGCTCAACGAACGCTGCTGTCGGCCGCGGCCACGGACGATGTCGGACGGATTGGCGAACTGTTTCTGCGCTGCACCGCTCGGCCGCCGCGGCAGGTCGAAGTCGATCGTCTCGCGGCACGTCTCGCCACCCTCCGCATGACCTACGCCACGACGCCGGAAGCCGCCCAAAAGCTGCTGACGGTGGGGGAGTCGAAGCCCGACCCGAATTTGCCAGCCCCGGAACTGGCGGCATGGACCGGCATTTCGCTGTTGGTGCTGAACCTCGACGAAACGCTCAACAAGGATTGACCCGGACAGCGGCGCGGCCTCACGCCGGATCAAGCACATCCATGAAATGGTATTTGTGCGGGCCTGACCCTGTTGTGCCGGATTCTCTCGACATAGAATCCCCTGCAACCCAACCCTCGAAAGGCCTGCGGATGTCAGCCCCCCCGATTGAAATCGACTGCAAAACCGTCAAGGCGAAGCTCGATGCAAACGAACCGTTTTTGCTGCTCGACTGCCGCAACCCCGATGAACACAAGCTGGTCAACATTGCCCAGGCGCGGCTCATTCCCATGAATGAAATTCCGCAACGCGTGGGCGAACTCGATGCGTTTCGCCAGGCGGAAATCGTGGTCCACTGTCACCACGGCGGCCGCAGCCTGAAAGTCACCCACTGGCTCCGCCAGCAGGGATTTGAAAACGTCCGCAACCTGACCGGTGGCATCGACCAATGGGCGATCGACATCGACCCCTCGTTGCCCCGCTACTGAACAATGCTGCGTCAACCGTCATCGAGCCACGCTGCTCCACCCGCCATTGAGCCACGCGCCAGACCTGCGGCTTCTTTCCTCGCCTCGCACATTCCCGCCAATTTCCCGAGATTTTTACATGCGTAAAAGCGTCGTCAAAGCCAAGCTGCGGCAGCAGATTCCCGTTCTCGGCGTCGCCCTGCATCTGACGGACCCCTCCGTCTATGAACTCACCAGCCTGATGGGCTTTGACTACATCTGGATGGATCTGGAACATCACGCCACTAGCGACGAGACTGCCAACGCCCTGATGCGGGCCGCCCGCGTCGGCAAGTCGGACATCATGGCCCGCCCGGCCAAGGGCGAGTTCATGCGCATGTCCCGGTTGCTCGAAGCCGGAGCGCACGGGATTTTGTACCCGCGCTGCGACAACGCCGCGGAAGCCCGCGAGGTCGTCCGCTGGGCGAAGTTCGGCCCCCAGGGCACCCGTGGCTTCGACGGCGGCAACCCCGACACGCCCTATTGCACCGTGCCGTTCGCCGACTACATCAAGATGGCGAACGAAGAAACGTGGATCGTGATCCAGATCGAGGATCCCAAAGCGCTGGAACATGTCGACGAGATCGCGGCGGTCGAAGGTGTCGACGTGGTCATGCTCGGGCCGGCTGACTTCTCGATCCTCGCCGGCATTCCCGGCCAGTTCCAGCACCAGATCATTCAAGACGCCCTCAAGAAGATCGCCGCCGCCTGCAACAAGCACGGCAAAGCCTGGGGCACCGTTGCCGGTACGCCGCAGCGGATCAAGGAACTGCTGGACATGGGTGCCGGCTGGACCACCTGTGGCTGCGACCTGATCTGGGTCAAGAACGGGCTGGAGCAAGCCCAGCGCGACCTGGCACCGTTTGGAGCCACGTTCAACAATCAGTTGAAGTGAACGAATGGCTCGACGTGGCTCCCGGTGGTGAGGCGCTCCAGAGTTGCCGGGCTCACGAACAGTTGAATTTCAAAACTCAAATTCCACAGTCTGTGTGACCGCATCGAACTATCGGCGACGCTTCCACCGTGAACGTCTGTCTCGGCCGGAAGGATTGACCATGAGGAAAGTATTTTACTGTGAAATGTGAAATCTGAAATTTGACGTGTCCGACAAAAGTCCTGTCTCTGAATTCGATGTAATTTCAAATTTCAAATTTCACAGTAAAATGCGTTTTCGCGGCATCCACACTGCGGGGCAACAGTTACGTTCGCACCCTGAAGCTCAGTCGACAGTTCGGTGTGGCTGTACAGACTGTGAAATTTGAAATTTGACGTGTCCGACAAAAGTCCATTTGTTGGTTTCAACGCAATTTCAGATTTCAGATTTCAAAGTCTGTCGAGTTGCGTCGAACTGTAAGCGCCATCTCAGCGGTGCAGGACATTACTCTTGCTGCGCCAATTGAATGTCGCAAAAAGACATTTTACTGTTAAATTTGAAATCTGAAATGTGAAATTCCGTGAAACAAAGACGCTCGACTTTTGTCGGACACGTCAAATTTGAAATTGGCTTTTGTCGGACACGTCAAATTTGAAATTCAACTGTCTAAACAGAACTGCGCTGTCACCAGCAGCAGACAAGCGAACAACTCACGGACCGGGACAGGATTTCAGCGACAAATGGCCGACCATTCCGAGTATCAGAAGAAGATCATCCGCCGGTTCTATGACAACCGCGAGGACAACGACGCGCAGCGTCTGGCGGAAGTGGTGACCAACCTGTACCTCTCCAGTGGTAAAAAACTGGCGAAGTTGTGGGAGCAAACCCGCGAAATCCTGGTCCGGATGCGCGTCCCCGCCTCGCGCATCGACCACGTGATGACCAAGGCCGACCCCGCCCTCATCGCCGCCATCGTCCAGGAACTCGAAGCCGGCACGCTGAAACGCGACCCGAAACCGGAGGCCCCGAAAAAAGACTGATGCTGTCGCAGGCGAATACTTGGCGCGGCCTTTTGTCGGCTGATCGTAGGTAGTGATAGTGCCAGATTGCATTCGTCAGGAATTCTCAAATGTGTGGCACAGAGCAGCAGTTGCTGTTTGGCATCGTGGCCTGGCAGTTGAAGTTCGTGAACGCCGAGCAACTTACGGTCGGATTTCAGGCTTGGATCAAGGACAAGGAAAGTCCGCTGGCCGCACACCTCGTTTCCCAGGGTGCCCTCTCCCCCGACCTGGTGGATCTACTGGATCCACTGATCAAGCGGCATATCGAAGAGCATGGGAACGACTCTGCCCGGAGCCTTGCCGCCCTGAGCAGCGTTGAGCCGGTGAGGCGGGTTCTCGCGGAACTGGCATCGTTCGACACCGACCTCGCGCACAGTCTGTCGCTGCTTGAAGAACCGAAGCCACAGTTTAGTGGGAAGACGACAATCGAACCCGCCTTTCCTGCAATATCGCAGGCTACGGTGATTTGGCCGATTGGCTCCATCAATCAGCAGTCCGGTGCTGGAAATGGAGCGCAGGGCAGCCGCTTCCACATTATCCGTCCGCATGCCGAAGGTGGTTTGGGCAGGGTCTATGTGGCACATGACACAGAACTTGGGCGCAAGGTGGCCCTGAAGGAGATCAAGCCACAATTTTCCGACCAAGCTGAAAGCCGCCGCCGATTCGTTCTCGAGGCCGAGATCACCGGAGGGTTGCAGCATCCCGGGATCGTCCCTGTTTATGGTCTCGGCGCATATGAAGATGGCCGGCCATTCTATGCGATGCAGTTCATTGAGGGCGACAGCCTTCAGCACGCGATTGCCCGGTTTCACCGTCGCGATAAATCGACGGACTTCACGACACGGAACCAGGAGTTGCGTGATCTTCTGGGGCGGCTGATCGATGTTTGTCAGGCGGTGGCTTTTGCCCATAGCCGTGGAGTCCTGCATCGCGACTTGAAGCCGGGCAACATCATGCTGGGCAAGTACGGCGAAACCTTGGTCGTTGACTGGGGCCTGGCGAAGTCCATCGACGGTGATTTCTCCGCGATTCCGCTTACCGACTTGCCAGCACCCACTGAAAATGATGTGGAGGACCATCCGATCGCGAGGGGGGAAACCGCAATCGAAGCCACGCGGGCCGGTTCTGCGCTGGGTACGCCGCATTATATGAGCCCCGAGCAGGCAGCGGGACGGATTGAAGAGTTGGGGCCGACGACAGATGTTTACAGCCTGGGAGCCACGCTCTACGAACTGCTGGCTGGCAAACCGCCATTTTCCGCTTGGACCGGCGTGGCCACGCTGGAGCAACGGCTGGACGATGTTCAACAAGGACGCTTCCCGAGGATCCACGAAATCAACCGCCATGTGCCCCGCGCCCTGGAAGCGATCTGCCTGAAGGCCATGGCGCAGGTTCCCGACCAGCGGTATCCGTCGCCCCTGCAACTGGCGGCTGACATCGAGCATTGGCTGGCGGACGAACCACTCAGTGCCCAGTGCGAGCCAGTGCTGGGAAGAATGGCCCGCTGGTCGAGGAAGCATCCTTCGTTGTTGACGGGAGCGATGGTCCTGGCCGTCGCCTCGTCAATCGGCATCTTGATGTTTTATCTGCAAAATCAAGCGTTGATGGCAGCAAAACTCCAGGCTGACAAGAGTCGCGAGGAGTCAGACCAGAACCGCGCGGCGGCGGTGGGGCAACTGAGCATCGCCAAGGCTGAGCGGCTCAGGGCCGATGAACAGAAAACGCGGGCTCAGCACAATGCCAATCAACTGCGGATGGCAAACGCCCAAGTTGCTGCCACTTCCCTCGTTGCCACGACTGCACGCGACAGAGCCCAGCAGCTCGCGGAATACTCAACACGGCTCGCAAGCCATGCAGAGGATCAACAGCAAAAGGCACTGCTGACTCTCAACGAACTCGTGTCCGGCGTCAATCAGGGACTGGAAAAACTCCCTGGCAGTCAAGAACTGCGACAAAAACTGCTGCCCATGACATTGCGGGCCGTGGACCAGATGGCCACCCAGTATGTTCAACGCGGCGTCCGGGACGGTGCCACGGCGGCGGCCCTGATGGAAATGGGTGACGTCGTTTTGCAATTTGGCCGTGGCTCAAAGTCGCTGAGGACGTTGGATCCCAAAGATGAGGATACACAGTCATCCCTCCCGCTTGCCCGGCGAGTGTATCGTGCCGCTTTCGACATCCGCATGGAACTTGCCGCCGGCGACCTCAACGATCGCCAACTGCAGTTTGAACTGGCCAAGTGCCACATGCGGCTGGGTGAGGTCGACCGCCTTGACGGACATTCCGATACGGCGGAAATGAACTTTGAACGCGCGCGGGAGGTGCTGGAGCAACTGAGCACGCTTGCTCCCGATGATCAGCTTCTCCGGCATCAAATAGCGATGGATTACTCGATGATCGGGGATTTGTGCCTGAATGCGGGAAAGATTGGGAAAGCTCGGCAGGCGTGCGAAAAATCGCGGCGAGTTTTCCAATTGCTGACGGCCGAGATGATGGACGAGGAATTCCACGCCGAGATTCACCGTCTCGAAGAATGTCTGCGTGACGTCGGCATTGCCGAAAAAGTGGTCCAGAGTTTGCAATTCGCACTGACCCAAACCAATGGCACCCGCGATGTCGGCAGGTGGCTGCAAATTCGCATCAAAGCCAAACTGTACGAGGCCCGTGAAAACGCGGACCGGTTGTTGACGGTGATGGACGAAATCGCCCAGACTGCGGCCGCCATCGGCCAGTTGAAGCCAGAGGATAAAGCCAATTGGCATGCCTCCGCCCGCGCTTTTGCCCAGGCATTGCAGGAACTCGATGCGGCCAAGTCTCGCGAATCCACTGCCGGTCAACTTGGAATCGCGCACTCCGCCAACGCCACCGCTGCCCGCGAGAAATATGTGAAAGCAGGACTCGACTCACTTCGACAAGCCGTTCGCGCGGGCTGGTCGGACCCCGACATCCTGAGAATCGACCCGGTTTTTCGCGTCCTCAGCGACCTGCCGGAATTCAAGTCCTTACTGGAACCGCTGAAGGATGAGTGACACCTGGCCGATGAGTCCTAACTAAGTCCGGTGTGGCTTTCGGATCGTTAGCCTCCATGCCCCCGGTGTTGACGCCTACACTTCGCCCGCGGCGCGGCTGATGCATTGGCGGGCGACGGTTTGGATGCCGGTGTGTTCGTAGTAGTCGGTGGTCATGTCGATGGCGGCGGCCATCCAGTCGAGGCTCCCTTCCCAGCGGCTCGAGACCCCCTTGAGGCTCCCCGCAATCCTCTCCACCGTGACCTTCTGGTCGGTGACGAATTTCGTGGCCCAGCCCTGGATGGAAGTCAGGCCCTGCTTGATGAATCCCACCTGGTCCGTCGAATTGTTGCCAGGAATCATCCCGCTGATCCGCTGAAAACGCTCGTTGGAGGCGATGGCCGTGACACCCATTTTGTCGAACAGGCTCGTGGCTTTGATGATGAAGTCCGGCCCCAGCGGCAGCACGCCGTCGACACAGACCAGAGCCCCCAGCCGCATGCGGGTTTCATGGCGGGCATCCGTGAGCGATTCCACAAAGTCGCCGATGCTGTCGCCGGGGATGCCATTGAGCGAACAAAAGGCCACGATTTCCGCCACGAGCTTCATCCCCAGATCGATCGCCTGCGTGGTGTCGGCCTTGGGGGTCAGCCGGTTCAGGAACGACAGAAAGCCGACATTTTCGGCCACCTTGGAGGCAAAGGCCGCCATGCCCACAAGGCCTTGCGTCGAGTCGATGGTCTGGTACAGCCACAGCGCGCGCTGGTAGCCCTGCGAGGGGTCGTTGAACAGATGAATTGCCCGCTCACCAACCTTCTGAATGTGAGCCTCATCGGTTGAGCCAGTGACGTTCTTGATCATCTCGTCAAACGACGTGATGTTCTTGTATTCTCCGGGAACAACCCAGTCGAGCGCGCCGAGCAGGGAGCAGGTCAGGCCGTGGCGGGGCAGATTGTTGACGAGGTCATAGAGCGGACGGGCCATGTCGAAGACTCCGGATGTGAGAGGCGAGTGGAGGGCGGTATTGGGTGCGTGAACGTGTCGGATTCATGGGCGCGACTGGCACGCCACGGCTGAGCCACGCTGCCAACCCAATGGGGTCTGTTTCTGAGCGTGAACAGCGGGTGTCAGTGCGCCGTTGCCAGGCTGGCGAGGTCGAATTTCTCGAGCCACAGAGCGCGATCCTCGGCTGGAAGCGCCTCCCCTTCCGACTGGACCTGGACCTGGAAGCGGTCGGCAACCAGGATCGAGGTCGACTTGCCAACCACCGCTGCGGGAAACCCGCCGATGCTGTCCTTCGACTCCTTGTACTTATCCCGCGCCTCCGGGTTGCTCCGCGTGTCAAACACCGACAGCATCCCGATCGGACTTCCGCCGCGCTGCAGGCTGGCCTGGGCGAACCCCAGTTTCTCCTGCTTGAACACGATGTCGATGTCGCCGTCCTGCTTGGGGAAGAACTTGTTGAACGTCGCCCCCGGCAGGGCAGCTTCGGTAACCGCCTTTGGCTGAGCTTTGCTCTCCTGCTGAGCGGCCTGCCACCGCGTCGTATCCTCGCCGCCACAGCCGAGCGCGCCGCAAAGCAGCAGCACGCAGAGAACGGGTGCAAGGCGCATTCGGGTTCGGGAACACATGGAAGTAGGCCTGCAAAAGAACTGATGGGAATCGGCTGCAATCGATACCGCTGGTAAGTTTTGCTCGCCCCGGAGCCCCTGCCGCGGATGGGCGGCTTGCGCCGCCTTCTCCATCCGCTATCGGGGTTCCTCGCTCACTGCGAAGGCCCGCCCGGCGTGCTTTTGTCGTCGCGGCTGAATTTTACCGCTGCGGACGCCGGGGACAAGGACACGACCTGTGGCGACAGGCGCAGGCCGTCCGGTGGTTCGACGATCGCTGGCGGACTGGATCAGTGGGCTCGCGCGCTTTCGCGCGAGCAAAAGTCGACATGACACAAATGTACCTTGTCCACGCCAGAAGCGGGCCTACCAGAAGATGGACCGCTTCTGGATGAACTCGATCACGTCGCCAAACAGCACGTAGCCCAGCGGCTTGGGGCCGCAGCCGACCCAGGCGGTGACTTCCGCACCCACCCGCAGGCCGCCGTTTTGCAGTCGCTGAAAGTCCGTCTCGGCAATGTCAGCGTAAGCCTCGACGACACTGCCCGTGCCTTCCGTCAGCGCGGTGCGGCTGGATGAAGTGTCCAAAGATCCGACGTACGTGAGGTCTGTCGAGGTCGCCAGCATGAACTCGACGGGAAGCTGCGGCGTCTTCAGTTCCTTCTGCCGACGGCGCACGTGTCCCATCCGATTGTCCGGAATCTCCAGTTCCAACCGCCAGGGACCTTCCTCCTGCATGACCTCCAGCAAGACTTCGCCGCGTGTCACGGGCCGATTCGCCAGCAACTGGTCGATCTGAAAGGTGGTGACCACGCCACTGATGGGCGCTTTGACATCCAACTGGTCGATTTGTGTTTGCAGGGCGGTCACCTGCTCCCGCACCCCGCGAATCTGAATGACGGCCTCCTGGATGTGCCCCTGCGTCTCGGTGACCTTGTCCTGCTGCGCCTGTCGCTGCGCGGCGTCGAGGTCGGCCTGCAAAGCACTGAGCCGTTCACTCAATTCACTGAGCTGGTTGGTCGAGGCGATCAGTTTCTGCGTCAGTTCGTCGCTCCGCAGCCGGATCAGCAGTTGCCCCTGCTTGACTTGTTCTCCGCTCTTGATGGCGATTTCCTGCACCGTTGCCTCCCACGGTGCAAACACCTGGCTTTGTCCACCCGGCATCAGCTTCCCCCGCGCTTCGACCCGGTACTCCCAGGGGAAGTACATCAGCGTCCCGGCGATCGCACCGATCAGACAGAGAACGGCGAGCGCCTTCCAAATGAAGCGGCCTCGAATGCGTTCGGTCATCCGCCCGAGAAACCGCCACAATGGCAATAGAAACAGTTGCTGATGAACGATCGCACTGTTGAGCGACGCAGCCACGTGCTCCGCGGTCAATTTGACGCGGTCTTCCAAACCCGCGCGGGGCTTCCCCTCGGCCACCTGCTCGACAATCAACGCGCCGATGACCTTGCGTTTGGGAGGCGTGGCTCCCGCCTCGTCGGCCACCTTGTTGGGGATCAGAGGGGGCGGGGCGAACAGCGGCTGGATGTACACCATCCGCGAGTTGCTCTCGCTGACGAAGTCTGCCAGTGGAACTTCAATCTGTGGCGGAAAATGCTCGATTTGACCGGTGTAAAGCAGTGGCTCGCGACCGCTGATCACGCGGCTCACCAACTTGGTCATGGCCCGCACCAGATTGGCGCGGCGGTTCACCGAATCTGTGCCGCTGATGGCGGCGATTGTCGTTTTATTGAAGCGGAAGACCGCCACGCTGACCCGATCGCAGGCGATCAGTTGCCGGCCGTCGTTCGCGGCGGTGTTGGTCAGCTCATTGATGTCCAGCGTCCGCTGCAACCGCAGGGTGAACTGCTCGAATTGCTTCCAGAACTCTTCCGGCGAAAGCTGCTCAAGGGCCGCCTGCTGGTGCTGGAGAAACCGCGAGGCATGCCCGCACATCTGCTCCATGAACTGCAGGTAGCCCGGACGAGCGTCCACCGCCGAATTCGCCCGCTGAAAGACCTCGACAGCACCGACGACGTTCTCGCGGCCCATGTTCAACGGGGCGAGCAGCAGGACATGTGGCGTGGGAACCTGGGTGCCGGGCGAGTCGGGGGCCAGGACCTGAGCCACGCCATCGCGGAGCGTCTCTTCCAGGAGCTTGTCATTGAGCTGGCGGCTGGCCTGCGAAGCCATGACACCGGTATTGGCCAGACCCATTTCACACATCTGAGCCACGCGGCCGGTGGCATCGCGAAGCCAGATTCCCCCGGCTTCCGCCCCCAAAATCACCACCAGGCGCTGGAGAAAGGCCGGAAAAAACTGCTCAGGCGGCCCGCCTTTGGAGGCAAGTTCTTCAATCTCGCGCACCATGGCGCGAATCCGTTCGCGGGCGGCATCGGGTTCGTGCATCGGGGCACGTTCTCATTCATCAAGCAGGAAACAACGGAATGGCGCAACGCAATCTCCCGTTTTCTCGCAAACCGCCGGTGATTACAACTCCAATTGAAACCGAACCATCAACTTGCATTTTTCATTGCGTTTCGCCGTTCACTGGCAGAGCATTCATGGATGACCTGTCACCGCCGGTCGCTGCCGCGCCAAATGTCAGTCGGTTGACGGTTGTGAGTGTTTAGCATGCGGTTGCGCGTCAACAACTTGATCGAACAGAAGGGGATCCCATCGGCTGTCACAGCCGCATTCCAGCCCCTTGCCATCAGGAAAAACTGCCAATGCCGAAATTCTTCGGTGTCCTCGTTGTTGGAGCTGCCCTCTTCGTGATGCTGACATGGAGTCTGTTGCCGCCGGTCGTGGCTTCAAATTTCGGCGTGGATGGTGCGGCCAACGGGGGCCAGTCACGCTCGACCTACTGCACGCAGATGTTGGCATTGATCTTGGTTATTCCCAGTTTATTGGCCCTCATGGGGCCGCTCGTCGGCATTCTTCCGGCAGAGATGATCAGCCTGCCCAACCGTCATATGTGGCTCGCTCCGGAGCACAGGGCCGCGACGGTGGCCGCGCTGTCCCAAATGATGGTGCAGTTCGCTTCCGCGATGGCGATTTTCTTGTGCTTCGTTCACTGGCAGGTGGTGCGGGCGAATTTGATGCAGCCGCCGCGTCTGGACATGCCGCTGTTCTTCGCGGGCGTGTCGGTTTTTCTCGGCGGTGTCGTGGTTTGGACGGTCACGCTCTATCTCAGATTTTCCCGACCACCTCGCGTCGGCTGATGATTTGACGATTCAAAGCGCCACTTCTTGGGGGACTTCAACTCCTTTTTGCATGGCGGCTGTCGCTGACCAAGCGAAGGAATCACCTTTCCGCCGTGAACCTACGCCGCTAAGCTTTCGAGTGTGGGGCAGACGCCGACGGCAGTTGATGGATCATGGGACGATGCTGACATGGTGTTTCTTTTTGCCGAGGCGTCGCCCTTCAAGTGGCTTGCCGTCGCGCTCATGGTGGGCACCTTGTTCTGCAGCTTCACCTTTTGGGTGCAAATCTTCATTCGCTGGTGCTGCGGACATTCGCTGCGGATCGGAGTGTCCCGGCTGCCCGTGCCCTGGTCGGGCCTGGTGGTTTATCTGTCATTTTTCGTGACCTTTTTTGCGCCCACGTTCATTCTTCTGGCCGCCGCCGCAGAGCCGGGCACGTCGCCGAAAACCTTTACAGTGCTGGATGTCCAGCGGAGCTGTGCCGCGGGCATCACCCAGGCGTGGGTGCTGTTGATGATGCTTCATGTCCACTATCCCCTGCAGGCAATGGATCTGGGGTGGCGACGACTGGCACACCGGCTGCAGCCACCCACCACGGACGG
This sequence comes from Planctomycetaceae bacterium, assembly GCA_021732845.1. Lineage (GTDB taxonomy): Bacteria > Planctomycetota > Planctomycetia > Planctomycetales > Planctomycetaceae > JAKFUF01. The sequence continues at coordinate 74,926 of JAKFUF010000051.1, forward strand.
GGTGGAAAACCCCGCGCCATTGACGGTGTCAACACTGACCCGGACGGACCTGTTGATTGGCTTTTTGGGGTTTATCGCCTGCTGGATGCCGGTTTTTGCGGTCAATCAGGTGGTCGCGCTGTCCCGGGCTTTGATCTTGAAATGGAATGGGATGACGGATGTCGAACCAAAACATCCGTTCTTCACGATCTTGGAGAACGACCCACAATGGTCAACCATCGCCTGGATTGCCCTGTCGGTGGTGGTCGTTGCCCCCCTGGTCGAGGAACTGCTGTATCGGGTCGTTCTGCAGGGATATCTGGAGACGCGCAATCCGCATTTGGCGGTCATGGTGTCGTCCCTGGTGTTTGCCGGAGTGCATTCGCTGGACGGCCGGCCAGACGCTTTGCCGCTGTTCCCCCTGGCGCTGACTCTGGGTTTCATCTATCAGCAGCGGCACAGTTATCCGGCGGTCGTCCTGCTGCACGCCTTGTTCAATGGCTTGAACCTGCTGTTGGCAGTATCCATGTCGAAATGACCCGCAGGCTGATTGGAAATCGGCGTCGTGCGGGATTATCATCTGGGTCAGTCCAAAACACCCGATTCGCGGATGAGAGTGCATGCCCAAGATCAAGTTTATCAGGGAAAACAAAGTTGTTGAGGTCGATCCCGGCACGAACCTGCGCCGGGCGGCCCTGGACTCGGGTGTGAATGTCTACCCTGGAATCCACCAGTTCCCCCTGGCTCATTGCCCCGGTTGGGGAAGCTGCGCCACATGCCGTGTGTTGATCAAGAAGGGTGTGGAGAACATCAGCCGTCCAGGGTGGAAGGAAACCCTGCGGATGCTGCTGGGTCCGCTGACGATCTTCTTCCGCATCGGACACGAGAAAGACCTGCGGCTTTCCTGCCAGACGACGGTCAATGGCGACGTTGAGGTGGAGACGCTGCCAGAGCCCAACTGGCACGGCGAGCGTTTCTGGGGTTGATGCACTGCGTGGACACCTTCCGAATGACCGCAGCGCACGCATTCGGGTCGCTCCAATTCATCAATGTGGGAGGCCGCGAGCGGTCGTACCTGCTCCACCTGCCGCCGCAGGCGGAGTCAGGAAAGCTGCTACCTTTGGTTTTGGTGTTTCACGGCAGCGGCACGCACGCCGGGTCCATGGCTGAATTCTGTGGACTGCACGAGAAGGCGGCCGACGCTGGGTTCGTTGTCGTCTATCCCAATGGTACCGGTCGTGTCGACCACGCCCGCACGTGGAACGCCGGCCACTGCTGCGGCCATGCCTTTCACCAGCAGGTGAATGACGTTGAGTTCATCTCCACGCTGCTGGATGAACTGTTGCGCACGCTGCCGCTGGATCCAGCCCGGGTCTATGCCGCCGGCATGTCCAACGGCGGGATGATGGCCTACCGCCTGGCGGCGGACCTGTCGGAGCGGTTTGCCGCCGTTGCGTCGATCACGGGGCCGATGGGCAGCGCGACCTGCTCTCCCGCGCAGCCCGTTCCCGTGCTGCATTTCCATGGAACGAACGACCAGTTCGCGCCGTTTTCCGGCGGTGTGGGTCCGCGCAGCATCGGCCGCGTGGCGTTCTATTCCGTGGAGCACACCATCGCCCAGTGGGTGCTGGCCAATGGCTGCCCCGAAACCCCCGAGATCGAGCAGATTCCGGACGTGGCGGGTGATGGTTTCCCGATCACCCGCCGCCGGTATGGTCCCGGCACCGACAATGCTGAAGTGGTGCTGTATGTCATTGAAGGCGGCGGCCACACCTGGCCCGGCCGCACCCCGCCACTGGAGTTTCTCGGTCCAGTGACCCACAGCATCCAGGCCAACGATTTACTGTGGGATTTCTTTTGCCGCTTCAGCCGGTAGCTGCCCGCAGACCGTTGCCCTGCCGAGTCGCAGCTTAAAATGATGTGAGCTGGGAGTTGCCGCCGCGTTAGGGCCGGAGAAAGAATAACTGTCGCATTCTTGGAGCGAAGTATTCTCGCGGGCGGCGATGCCAAGAGATCATCCCGGAGGGATTATCGCCTTGCAATTTTTAACCCGTTCTGCTATCGTGGGTTAAGTCGCTTTCTGATTGGAATTAAATACCTGCGTTTGGGTATTCTCCGATTCAGAAGGCTGTAAAAAGTTTCGGCTGCCGCAAGGTCTTGAACACCTCACGACAGCCTCCCTGAAGAACGGCTTAGCCCCGATCTTGCAGTTTAGTGGCATCGAAACGCCACGTTTTCAGGATACCTCTCGCCCTCATCTGCGGCAAGGTTCCTGGCTGCATCCGTCATGGTTTGAGCCGATCTTCCCAACAGATCAAAGGCTTAGCCCCATGACGACGAAATGCCCTCCCCAGAAGTCCCCCACACCATTCTTCAACAACTCCTGCTGGTATGTCAAAATCAAAGGCGAAAAGATAACCGTAGCTTCAGGCACAAAAGAAGAAAAAGACCTCTACAAGCAGAAGATCAAGTTCCCTGCCCCAGACCGAGTTCAGGTTGCCCTCGCCGAAATCCTGAACCGCAGGAAGGTCCAATCAGGAACGGCATCCGCTGACGAGGTTCAGGTCAGATACCTCGCCGAACTCAAAATCAAGGACATGCGACAGGAAGGGAAGACAGCCAAGGCAATCGAGAACACAGCCCGATACCTGGACCACTTCCTCAAGACATTTCCTGGATGCCGTGTTTCCGATCTGAAGCCCCTGGCAGTCAAAGGCTGGGCTTGTGGTGAAACGTGGAAATCGAAACACACCAGACAACGGGCAATGAAGTCCATCCAGTCTGTTTTGAATTTCGGTGTGGATGCCAGTCTGATTCCAGCCAATCCCATCAAGAGCAAGATCTGTCGCCTTCCTTCAGGTGATAAAAAAGATTTCCTGATGAGTGATGCTGAGATTCAGGAACTGAGGGAACACAAGAACAAGGCGTTCAGTCTGTGCTGGAGGATGATGATTGCCTGTGGATGTCGCCCAGGGGAACTCTGGCGAGCCACGGCTGCGGATGTGATCACGGAGAACGGAGCCACGATCATCTTCTACAAGTCATCCAAGACAGGTGGACAGCGGAAGATCTATTTCCCCAAGGCGGAGCAGGAAGTCCTGAGGGAGCTGGCTGTGGCAAACCCTGTGGGGC
>JAKFUF010000126.1 GCA_021732845.1 Planctomycetaceae bacterium
TGCAGCCGGTCAAGCTCCTGCCAGTCCACCAGCCCCTGCAGCATCTGAAACGCACGGTCAAACTCGGCGTCCCGCGCGGGATCCGAAGAAGCGTTGATTGTTTTCGACATGCCAAAATGACTCCCAAATCGAGGAGTCATTATAAGGCGCAAGATTCGTGCCAATCATAAACAAAAGTAAAGTAAGTGCCATTGGGCCTTAGCCCCCGGTTGGAGGATGATCGGAAGACGCCAACGCCACGAACCGGACGCTAACGCGCGCTAACGCGTGCCGGCTGATGAATCTGCCCTCAATCGGCGTCCATCCCAAGCAACTTCACCATGTTATTGTTGCCGCGATCCTTACGCGCGTCTTGTTGGCCATTCTCGTCGAAGCACAAAAAACGAAAAACGGCGATGCAGGCATTCCTGCTTCGCCGTTTCACATGACGTTGATTCTATGTCAATTCAACGTTCACCGGGTACCAGGCTCAGTTGACCCCTGCCGCCAAGGCATCCAAGAACCCCTTGAGTTCGTTGCTGCGAACCGGGTGCTGGAGCTTGCGCACCGCTTTGGCTTCGATCTGGCGAACCCGCTCGCGGGTGACACGGAAAATGCGGCCGACTTCCTCCAGGGTGTAGGTGTAGCCGTCACCCAATCCGTACCGCAGCTTGATGATCTCGCGTTCGCGGTACGTCAGCGTCTTGAGGACGCTGTCGATTTTGTCCTTGAGCATCTCCTGCGTGGCTGAGGCGACCGGGTTGTCGGTGCAGTCGTCCTCAATGAAGTCGCCGAAGTAGCTGTCTTCGCTTTCGCCCACCGGCCGGTCGAGGCTGATCGGGTGGCGGGAAATCTTCATCACGCGGCGGGTCTCTTCGAGGCTCACGCCCGCGGCTTCGGCCGTTTCTTCGAGGGTGGGTTCCCGGCCGATGTCCTGGAGCAGTTTCTTGCTGACCTTCCGCAGCTTGCTCATCGTCTCGATCATGTGGACCGGAATGCGGATCGTCCGGGCCTGGTCGGCAATGGCGCGGGTGATCGCCTGGCGGATCCACCACGTGGCGTAGGTCGAGAACTTATAGCCACGGCGGTATTCGTACTTGTCGACGGCCCGCATCAGGCCGGTGTTTCCCTCCTGAATCAGGTCCAGGAAGCTCAGGCCCCGGTTGCGGTATTTCTTGGCGATCGACACCACCAGCCGCAGGTTGCCGCCGGACAGGTCACGCATCGCCTGTTCGTAGGCACCGAACTTTTCGGCGACGGAACGCACCCGCTTGATGAGCGATTCCGGCGTCTCCAGTGTCTGCATCATCATGTCATGCAGTTCAATCTGCAGATTCGTCCGTTCATCGGCGGCGGACTTTACGGTCGCGTGCTTGAGCCGTTCAATCTGCCGCTTGGCGTCCCGCATCCGGCGGGCGATCTGCTCCATTCGCTTCAGCGTCGGCTGCAGCCGCTGGGTGCGGATGCTGAGTTCCTCCGCCAGAATCACCATCTTCCGTGTCCGGAGCGTCATCGACTCCTTGGCGGCCAGCTTCTCGTCCGCCGACGTGGTCGTCGAAATCAGCTTCTCAAAATCTTTGACGTTGTGCTTGCGCAGTTCGTCCAAGGTTTTCAAGTTCAACGGCAGGCGGCCAATGATCTGCTCTTTTTCCAGGCCTTCCGTCTGGGAGACCTTGATCGTGCGGTCGAAGGGCAGTTCCCCATCAAGCACCTTGTGGAACACATCCATGCACGACTTCATGGCGAAGTCGCTTTCCAGCAGTTCACGGCGGAAGCGGCGGCGGGTGATTTCAATCTGCTTGGCCAGCGAGATTTCCTCTTCGCGGGTCAGCAGCGGGATCTCGCCCATCTGCGTCAGATACATCCGCACGGGGTCATCGATTTTCCGCGACGTTTCCTCGCTCGACTCGCGGGGCTTGCGGCCGCCGCGGCGCTTTTTCTCCGGGGCCGCCGCCAAATCGCTGGGGTCATCGGCCTGAATCTCAATACCGAACTCCTCCAGCGACATCAGGAGGTGGTCCAGCTTCTCGGGATTGACCGCTTCGTCGGGAAGATAGTTGTTGACTTCCGAGAAGGTGAGATGCCCCTTCTCGCGACCGCGGGCAACCAGCGTGTTCAGGCTTTCGTCAAGTCGATGCATGAATCGAGTCTCCCGTGGGCCGTAAGCAGCTTCGAACGCGCGGCCCCAACAAGGGCGAACGCATCCAGGCTGACTTCGGGGAATCTGTTTCGGCTGAGTATCAGAGTGTGGGCTTCGCGACGCGCTTCTGATGCGCGAGGGTCGCCTGCCGCAGTCGTTCCCGCGGGTCCGATCCGGACTCGGTGGATTGCTGCGCAGCCAGCCCGCCGGGCATCTGCAACGGGGGGATCGCAGCCAGCTCCGCGTTAAGTTCGCGGCGCCGTCTGAAATACCCGAGAACGTGTTGCGTCAGCTCCGCCGTGATCCGGACCGATCCGGCATACTCGGCCACGAAGGCCGCCAGCCGTTTCATTTCCAGATCTTCGACCGCCAACGTCACCCGTTCATACGAAGGAGGACATCCCTGATCCGCCAGACCAAAACATACTTCAAGCAATCGTCTGAGGCCGGCATTTCGCAATTCGGCCGGAAGAATTTCCGCCCGAATGGCCGTGATACTGTCCGGCGCGACGAGCAATACTCCCAGCAAATCCCGCTCCGCCCGGTCATCGGCGGTCGGCTTGGAGGGAAACAACTGCGGTGGCTGCACCAATTGAGTGTTGTGAGCGACACCACCAACCGATTCGCCATCTGAACCTGTAGAATTTGCACCCGGGCCAGCCGAATTTGCATTCGGCTGGCCTGCCTTTCGCGACCGCAGGGCCTGCAACTCCCGGCGGACTTCCACTTCCTTCACCCCCAACTGCTGCACCAGCCGGGTGATCATGATGCTTTCGCGCGACTGCCACGTGCCGGAGAGTCCCCCGGTCGGTTCAGGCAAATCGCTCAACACCTCCAGCATCTCCTGCAAAATTCGCTGCCGTCCAATGATGCTGTCAAACCCGTGGCGCGTGGCACAACTCTGCAATTTGTGATCCCACGCTTCAATGGCACCGGCGACCTGCTGCTTAAATGCTTCAGCGCCGTGAGCCCTGATAAAGTCGTCTGGATCCATCTTCCCCGGAATCGTCATCACCCGCAGGTCGACACCCTGCGCCAAGAACCGCGGGAGTGATTTGTCGGTGGCGCTCTGCCCTGCATTGTCCCCGTCATAAGCCAGCACGACGCGTGCGGCCAGACGTTTCAAAGCGGTCACATGGGTCTCGGTCAGCGCGGTCCCGAGGGTCGCCACCACGTTCCGAATTCCGGCCTGGTGAGCCGAAATACAGGCGGTGTAGCCTTCAACGACAATCGCCTCGTCATCCTTTTGAATCTGCATCCGCGCCTGTTCAATGCCGTACAGGCAGCGGCTCTTGTGAAAAATGGGGGACTCGGGGCCATTCCAGTACTTGCCGAAATTCTTGTCCGCCCCGGGAAGAATCCGGCCGCCGAAGGAAATGGGGCGGCCCTGAGCATCCCGGATCGGGAAAATCACACGATCCTGGTAATGGTCGAAAAAAAAGTTCCCGTCTTCCTTCAGTCCGACAAGTCTCACGACCAGCAACTGCTCTGGTGTGTATTTCTTGTGCGCCTTTCGCATCAGCCAATCACGCATGGGAGGATGATACCCCAGGCGGAACTGGGCAATCGTCGCCTCCGTGAGCTCACGTTCCTTCAAATAATTCCGGGCACGTTCTGCCATTGGGTCACGCAGCAAGCATTCGTGGTACTGCTGCTCGGCCCAGGCCGCCATCTCGTACAGCAGCCCCTTCTCTTCCGTCGGGCCGGATTGGTCCCGAAAACGCTTCGGCAATTCAATGTTTGCCCGCAGAGCGAGCATCTCCAGCGCTTCGCGAAAGCCGATCCGCTCACGCTGCATCACAAACGAAAAACAGTCGCCTCCGACATTGCACGCCCAGCACCGAAACGACTGCCGGTCGGGATAGACCCGCATTGATGGCGTATGGTCCGCATGAAACGGGCACAAGCCGACAAATTCACGGCCGTTGCGGACCGGTTGGAGGGTGACGCTTTCGCCCACCAAAGCGACAAGATCAGTCGCCTGCCGCACCGACTCCTTGAGGTCGTCGGAAAGTTGCGGCGTCGATTTCACTGAGTGGTTCCCAGCAGACCTTCCGGGGCGGAGCATTGACAAGAGAACTCTACCCTCTGATCGCCTGCGGTCAAGAAATTCCGCAGACGGATCACGCTTCTCTGATAGTCCACAATCCCTTGCAAAATAATGCCTTGCGTCCCATCGTGGCCCATTGCTCTCGTCATTCTCGGCAGGCTTTCGTCAGCCCCACCAGCTTGCCAGGACCGGGCGAAAATTGCTCGTTTGATGGCGATTGTGAGGATTGTAAGTAGTGTGGAAGACACTTGGGAAGACCGAATTCAGAGTCAAAATCGGCAAAGAGAGCCTGCCAGTACGACATGCGCATCCGGGGTTGGGCGGAACGCAAAACCGCCGTCGACCGACCATCGCGCCATAGTGCCGCCGCAACAATCTGTGACATTTGTCTCCCGATCCAGCAGCAAACGCCATCAGGGACAACGAATGAAGTTGGTGGTGAAGTCGACAGGCCTGGCAAAACGGTACGGAAATCGTACGGTCATCAATTGAACCACGAATTTTCACGAATCATCAACCGGCATGGCTTCGCGGGTGATGGAATCCTGCTCGTTGCCATTCGTGACATTCGTATTATTCGTGAAAATTCGTGGTTCCCCTTTTCGTTGCCTAAGACCGGCCTTCGGTCAGCATCTTGAATCGTGCTTTATTCTTTGTCCGATCCTAGTTCGGCACCCAGCCTCACAGTGGCAGGGCTGCTCAGGCAGCCTTGCTCGTCCGTTTCGGTTGGCAAACAGCGGCGTAAAGTATCGTATTGCCCACCTTGCCCACGGATCGGAGCACACCAGATTGTCTCATGCAATAAACCATCCGCTGGGCCAGCCAGCGGGGGATGGATGATTCTTTTGCAAGATCCAGTGTGTGAAATTGAGCCGGCAGATTCGGTGGGAGCAGTCCGGCCAAATCCCGGGCAGTCCTGAACGTCTGCCGCGAGACGACGTTCAGGAGCATACGGTCTTCCACCTGAAAGTCGGCACCATGGTATCGCCGCTTTTTGCGCGGAATTCGCACTTCTTCCTGTTCCACCAGCACCACTTCCAAGTGGAGCCGAGGATGGGGAAAGACGCTTCCCAAGTGGACGAGTTCTTCAAACAGATGGTAGACCGAGCGGCGAACCGGACTGTAGCGACGGCTGACAATCGCCCCGCCAGCCTCGCTGCGTCGACTGATCCGGGTCCGCACGGCGAGCGGCTTGACCAGCGTCACGTGATGGCTTTCGAGCAAGGTGGCAAGCTTGGAGCGAATGCCCGACAGCGACGCCCGTTGGATTTCGATCAGTCTGCCGCCGGCCACGGCATCAATGCGAAACCCCTCGACTTGGACCTCGCGGTCCTCTGCGGTGACCCCATACATTTCCTTCAGTTGACGATGCAGACTCGATTCCATGAGTCGTTCCGTTTCGGTGCGAGCGGGCGCGGCAATTTTCCGATTCAAGGGGCCGGTTCCAGCCGCAGCCGTCCGAGTTCCGCCCGGATCGCGAGTCCTGACGGACCGAGCAGTTGCTTTAAGATCTCACCCACGGTGGTGTCTTTCAGCGTGGCCGACTTGACCACCAGGGGTTGTTGCAGCGCTGCCGCCGCCGGCCCGAGCTGGGCCGCATCAAACTCCACCGGCACCCCCACAATCTCGGCGACCTCCTGCAGCACCAACCCCAGCGGAGCCGCCTTCGGAAACGTGTAACTCACGACCGGCTGGCTCAGAGCCGCATCGATTTCGGCGACAGTCTTAAGCCGAATCGCCACCGCCTGTGGCTCGGGCGTGAACTCGGGTTCAATCGGGCGTTCCAATTCCTTCTGAGCCAGCGGCACGGGGGCCGGAACTTTCTCGTCGGATCCGTCATTCATCGCCGCCATCCGCCGCACAACGGTCGGATCGGCCTTTGTACTCACAGACACCACCCGACCATCGGCCATCAGCACAAACATCGAATCTGCCTGCCCCGTGCCAAATCCGTCGGGACCGCCGACGTACGGTTCTCGGGCCAAGGGCCGGATGGTGGCGGCACCACCCGCCGCCCACGAACCAAGCTGATCCTGCACGCCGGCCACGAGCATGGTGTTCGCCAACCCATCGCGAATCTGTTCCACCCGCGTGGCTCGGTCGTTGGCAAAGATTCCCGCCCGGGGATGGTCCACTGGAAGCCGCGGACCGTCACTGCCCACGCCAGCGATCCCCACGAAATGTCCGGCTGGATATCCGTCGACACCGGTCAATGCCGGAATCAGCGGATTCTGCAATGTTGCCACCCGCCGCCGTACAAACGCCTCATTCAAAGGATCCTGCCAGCCACGCTCCTTGAGAATCGGGAATTTCCCCTCGGGGTCCAGCGTCCCCATCAAGTCCACAAGCCAACTGAACCGTTGTTCGACCGCCAGTTTGGAGCCCGCGCCGCCGATTGTCCCCGCCGGAAAATCACCATGAATCTTGCGCCATGCGGCCAGAGCCTCGCCAATGTTCTCGAGCCGTTGTTCCGGTTCGGTCTTGGGCAAAGGCTTTTTCTCGACCGCCTTTTTTTCAACCGTCTTGGGTTTCTCGGAATCGAGCTGTGGGACTTTGTCGCCGGGCTTCTCTGTCGTCGCAGCGGGCGGAATAACTGACGGTGATGGCCCAAACGCCTTATAGCCGGCGAGCGACACCGCCAGCACGACATTGACACCCACAACAGCCAGCACCCAGCGTCTGCGCCTGCTTGGGGACACTGGTGGTGCTGGATTGAGGACAGGTGCATTCCGCTTCTCGGCCACCAGTTCGCCAGCCTGACCGACAATCACCACCGGCTGCGTGCATTCCGGGCAATCAAACTGTCGGCCGATTGACAGTTGATCGCGGGTTTTGAGCCGCGCGTGACAGTGCGGACAGACAAAATGAAACGGGTCCATGAGGCATGCAGAGCCTGGGGGCGATTGGCAGCATCTACAAACAATGTATCCGGAACCGTTCGGAGTGCGAATGGAAGTTCTCGACGGCCACTTCGCCCGTTTCAGTCACACACTTCGACGTGCCGCCGTTACGACCACCCCTTCATGAACTGTTGAATCTGTCGGAAGAAGACACTGCCGGGGACGGTGCCGATCCCGCCGACAAAGAAGGCGGAGCCTGTCATGCGGCCCATGGAATCCATCGCCGCCAGCGCACCCTCGCCCGGCAGGACGAGGGTCACTTCGGCCTGAGACTTGTCCACGGGGCACAGATGCAGCATCCCGCGAGAGTCCAGAAAGATCCGGCTGCCATCCGGGCCGCGTGCGGAGTGCAGGGTGTAGCGTGCCCCCGCGGGACTTAGCGCGGGTTGAAAGCGGACAATTTGAGCGTCGGTCCGAGGCTGGGCGGCCTGCGGACTGAGTACCAGTGACATGCCATCGGGGGTGAGCTGCACATGAACCGGATGCCCCTTCCGCCCGATCAGCACCAACCGGCCCTGAGTGTCGCGGTAAACTCCGCTGAAGTGGGTGCGGAGACTGCGGTCGACGAAGAGCTGGGCGATTTCTGGTTCGAGGAGTGCCGGGATGTTGCTGCTGCTGACCGCGGTCTTTTTCGCCGCATCAATGAGATACGACATGCGTTCGCTACGAACATGCGCCCGCTGGAAGTCTCTGGAGACAGCCACGAGTTGCAACTTTCCGGCGACCGCCAGCCTCGTCGGCATTGTTTCCTCTGTACTAAACAGCTCGCCATTGGTGGTAAGGACAATCGGACCGCTACCGAACAACAGCGCGATCGGCTCATGTTGTGGCTCAAGCTTCAAGGGCAGGTCAAACAACTCACAGTCGTTGGTGCTAAAACCGAACCACCGGCTTTTCCCTTTGAGTTTGAAAAAGTTGTGAAACTCCCACTCAAAATCGCGTGAAATAGTGCCTGCATGTACGCAGCTTGCGGACTCAAGATCAAGGCTGTAAAGATTCTCGCCATCTATGATCAGCAGTCGGCCATGGTCCTGTGAAACACCTTTCGGCTGCCGTCTAAGCTGCGGAATTTCAAGCTGTTGTATTTCCGTCCCCTCCACCAACTCGCAACGTGTCAGCCGCGCGGGGTGGGTGTTGCTGGGGCCGCTGAGGGCGTAAGCGGCGGTCTCGGTGAAGCCGAGCCACAGGATGGTACGGCCGGGGAGCCTGTCGGTGAGTTGCGCCGCGGCCCAGCCGACTTTCTGCCACAGCATCAACCGGCCGTCGGTCGTGGCTGTCAGCAGCCCATGGCGGGATGAATACCGCATTCGCGACGGTTCTGGCCGGGGGTGAGGCAGGAGCAGCGGTAGCCGGGGCATCGACAACAGGACCGGCAGGTCGGGGTCGACATTCTCGGCGATCAGCGTTCGTGGCTGCTGGTCCACATCCGCCAGGCTGAGCCTCGCCCGCGCAAGCGATTTTCTCTCCCTACGTGTCACGGCCCACAGCCGGTAGTCGCCTTCGCGGTTGACCGTCGCCACCAAGATCGGCCGCGACAGTTCGGCCAAACTGCTCTGGAAATCGTGGTCTTCAAACGCCTCATCGCTGGTCACCAGCAGCGCGTCGGCAGCCTCGCCGGCCGCTTCCCCGCTCTGCTCAAGCTGCTCGATGAACGGCGGCAGCACCGCTCCTGGATGCATGGTCGTGGAGAGGATCTCGAGTGCCTTCAACAGCCCCTCGCGCGTGGTCAGGTCGAAGGGTAACAGCTCGTCATCGGCCGGCAGAAACGCCCTAATTGCAGAGGCTTTATCCGTGTTGGCGGCCAATGCGAGTGTCACCGCCATGGCGAACACGCGGGGCACGCCCCACAGCCGCAGGCCGTTGTCCATGAGCAGGAACCGGCGGCCCGGCGGGTTAATCGGCGGCGTCTCGCGACGCAGATAGAGCGCTTCATTGAGGGCCACGCGGACGGCGAGCGTCAGGTCATCGTGGGCCAGTTCGCTCAGCAGCAACCGGTCGAGTGAACCCCGGTTCGACAGGTCGGAGACACCGCCCACCGGCACATCGTCGCGGCTGGAAATCGGCCGCGGAACATACACCGCCGCCAACAGATTGCGGGCCAGCCGGGCCAGTCCCGACAGTTCCTGGTCCTGCAGCAATTCCTGCAGGAGTTCCTGGACGCGCAGCGATGTGGGGGTTTCGACCTCCGCCTCCGCCGGGACCTCCTCCAGACCCGTGCGGCGGCGTGGCTCCCAGGTGCTGGGGTCAAAGTCCAGCAAAACTTCGTCAAACGCATGAAACGCCTGGGCCGAAACCCGGCTGCCGCGTGAGGGAGTCCGCAGCGGCACGAGTTCCTGCGGCGGCAGCAGCTTCAGTCCCTTGGCAATCAGTTCGGAATCGGCAAATAGCAGGCGGGTTCGCGCGGACTCGAACAGGGCTTCGATCAGTTCGAGCTTGGCGGCGAGCGGCAGGCGTTGGGCGTCGGGCACTCTCCGCCATGCCTGCAGCCGTTCAGCGATCTTAGCTTCGTCGGAGGATTTGCGGCGAAAATTGAGCCACTGGGTTGCCCCAGCGGGGTCTCGGCAGAGGGCCAGCGCCAGCACCACCGCGCCAAAGGGGGGCAGGCCACGGGCGGCCAGCCTCTCCACCACCTCACGCACTTCCGGCATGAAGGCAATCGTGGTCCCGGAATTCCAGGTGATCACCGAGCCTTCGTCCTGCCAGCGCCAGAACGAACAGTCGTCGGCCTGCAGATATTCGCGGGCCCGCTCGATCGGCTCAGGCATCGGCCGGCTCCCCTGAAGCTGATGCCGAGGCCGACACCGAATCCCGCGCTGCACTCCGCGTGGCTCGCACAAAACTCTCCGCGCGCACCAGTTCGATCGACAGCCCGGCTTCACTCTTTGTCATCAGCGCCAAATCGTGGTCATGCAGCCGCAGCCGCTGCTTCAAGACCACACCCGGCACCGCTGGCGACCACGCAAAACCTGCGGGAACCGCCACCCGTGCGGCTTCGTTCAAGACAAACCGGTCACCAGGCAACGGAGGCAATGGATGTCCCAACAGCACACAGCGGCCATCCTGATGCAGGGCAAACGACAGCGGTCGCAGCCGGATGGCCGGTGCGGCGATCGCGTAGTCGCGCCAGACTGCTCCCGAAGTCACCAGAACGTTGGCATCTTGAAAATCCACCGCGGCAACCAGCCGCAGGGCGACGCCGGGCTGTGGTTCGTTGCCCGCCATCAGGGCAGGCTGAACCGTGAGTTTGAGCCACGCGGAGAGCGCCATCCACTGTGCCTTCGGGATGTACCCGCTTGGGACCCGGCTGCCCGTCGCGATCAACTGGCCATCGTCCAACAGTTGGTACAATCCCGTCAACGGCAACCGCCTGATCGTGGCTTCAACTTCCTTGCTCCACTCGGTCCCCCGCAGCCACGCCGCGCCTGCTGCGGTTTCCGTGGCTTTCACGAGGGCGACCGACAGCGCGGGTTCAAGCCGCACGGTGCCCAGTGAGGCGACGTCCTCCAGTTTGAGCCGCGCGGCCCAGGCGGTGCTCATGAAGCGGCGCTGCCTTCTGCCGCCGTGTTGCGGACCAAAGGCCAAATCGCGGTCAGCTTCTGCTTCAAGAACTGCCGCTGCTGCGCGTCGGCCACCCATTCAATCCGCCCGGCCAGCGCACCCAACTGGTCTCGCACGCGCGAGCGGTCGGCCTCGCCAAGTTGTGGCTCTCCCAACCGCGTCTGCAATGTTTCCAAGTCACGTGCGAGGCTCTCCGGATCAGGCCGGTCCAACGCTCGTGCACGAGGGTGCGCATCGGCGGAAGGCTCCAATCCATCCAGCACATTTTGCACGAGGGCCGCCAAGACTTCGCGCTGTTCTTCGCGATCCCACAAGTGGCGAAAGATCCACAAGTCGGACAGAATGACCTTGGTCCGTCCGCTGATCAGGGCACTGGCCGCGAGCAGCCGCTGGAGCTTCACGGTGCGGCGGTCGGACAATGGCACGCCCGCGCGGCGGACCTTTAGCACCAGGTCGCAATACGCTTCGCGGACGCCCGACAAGTCGACAGCCGGCGTCAGCATCTGCAGTTCACGGATGTCGTCAATGCTGACTGTCGGCGGCAGCGGTGCCGTGCTGCGAAGGCTGACATCCAGTTTCCAGCCTGCTTCCACAACATCCGCCAATCGTTCCTCTGGCACATTGTCGCACTGCACGCGCAGCAGGAACCGGTCAAACAGCGCCCCCAGGGCCTCGTCTTCTGGCAGCCGGTTGCTGGCCCCCACAACCATCAGCAACGGCAACTTCCGCGTCTCGCGACCACGGCGAAACACCCGCTCGTTCAGCACCATCAGCAGACTGTTGAGAATCGCGCTGTTGGCGTTGAGCAGTTCGTCGAGGAACACGAGCGATGCTTCAGGCAGCATCCCCTCGGTGTTGGTGACCAGGTCCCCTTCACGCAGCTTGCGGATGTCGAACGGCCCAAACAGTTCGTTGGGTTCGGTAAACCGCGTCAGCAGGTAATCGAACATCCGCCCTTCGAGTCGGCGGCACAAGTCCTGGACGAGCGCGCTCTTGGCGGTTCCCGGCGGACCAAGAATGAACAGGTTCTCGCCTGCCACGAGGCTCACGCCCAACAGGTCGATCACCTCGTCCTTGCCGACGAACGCCGCCTTCATCGGATCGAGAACATCCCGCGTCAACCGCCGTCCCAGTTCCAGGCGGTCGTCTGTGGAGAGTGCCATGCGTGCGAAGTGTCCCAACGACGAAAGACGCGGTATCGGGTCGGAAGTCTGACCACTCGATTGTACCTCGCGTCAAGCCGTCTGACCAACGGGACATTGGCCGAAGGCCGAAAGCTGTAGCTCACTCTCTCACGCCCTTTGGCATCGGCGCTGGTGTGGCTCGCGACTTTGATACCACCGGCTGTGTGCCACGGCGTCAGACATGGAAACCTCGGCATTCTGCCAATTCTCCTCTGGTTGCGACCCCACCACCCGCACTTCGCCTCCATACGCCTCCACCACCTCCCGGCCGACGACTTCCTCCGTCGTGTAGGTTCCGCCCTTCACCAGCACATGTGGCTTCAAACTTCTCAGCAGGGCACGGGGTGTCTCGTCGGCGAAGATGACGACATGCGTGACACAGCCCAGGGCGGCGAGCATCGCCGCGCGGTTGGCTTCGTGGATCACCGGCCGGTCCGGCCCCTTCTGGCGGCGGACGCTGGCGTCGCTGTTGACTCCCACAATCAGCACATCGCCCAGGCTGGCCGCCTGCTGCAGCGTCTGCGCGTGGCCCACATGCAGCAGGTCGAAGCAGCCGTTGGTGAAGACGATCCGCTGCCCACCAGGCGGTAGGCGTCGCCGATGCGGGCCAGTTCATCGGGTGTGACCTGCTTCGCGGCGGAGACATGGGAGCGTCCGGCCATTTCGAGTCTGATCTCGGCCCACGAGACCGGAGCCACGCCGAACCGTTCGACTTCCAGTGGCTGCACCTCGTCTCCCGTACCGCACCCTCTTCCGCTCCGCCGCTGGCCGCCCCTCCAGCCTGCAAGACGAAGCCACGCGCCGGGAGAAACGCTGGCTTCAGGGCAGCGTGTCCGCCCGACAGGTGTTCGCGTAAGCAGGCTCTGCAGCGCTTCGCTGGACTTCGACACCAATCACTTCAGTCCATCGCTCTTGGCGTCAACGGTCCGTCCGGCGCTTTGCGCCAGCTCTCCTCCAGGAGATGCCACGAAGCCATGTTTCATCGACTTCCCACAATCTGTTGCCCTCCCAATAATCAATGGGTGGCCCTTTTCAGGCCTTCCCACCCTTCCCACTTTTCAGGCCTTCCCCATCAATGGGTGGCCCTTTTCAGGCCTTCCTCAGAGGAAGGTCTTCAGCCGCTCACACCGGCAGAGGCAGTGCTACACATACACACCCCTGTCCTTAATTCTCCTCCGGCTGCTCCACTGTCGCCAGTGCCACACTTTGCGGCAGGTAGTGGTACTGCCGGGCCAATCCTAGGAGAGTCCCGCGATGGATGTCCTCTGTACATCCAAGCCGCCACTGCTATCTCCTGTTGGATCTCTGCCTACTGCACTCTGTAGAACCCAACCATAGTACACTATTTCTGTTCAAGAAATCCCGGGAACCACGAAGACAATCCATTTAGGCATAAACGCACCTCAGTGGTATCGCCGACGAACACCTTTGCGCCGTAGTCGTATGAATCAATAACCGTCCTGCGCACTTCATGCCCGTCAACGATAACGCACACTTGCATCCAAGCCACACTAGCGCCAAGGCTGAGCCGCTTGTTCATAACAACAGCCAGCAATGTATCTCCACGGATAAGAATTCTGCGCCGCTGATGCTTGTAAAGCAGAATAGCTCCCTCTTGCGCTATCAGCAAGAGGAGCGGCACCAGCTGCCAGGGTGTGGAAATGCGAGCCGGGGCCGACACGCCTACACATAGCGACGCTGCAACCGCCACTACAACGGCAATTCTCTGAAATCCAACAGCCCACCACCCTAACGGCAAGTCAGCCCGACTGCACCAGATGTCGGTCAAGCGCATATACAGCCTTTCTGCAACTTGTTTTGCCAACTCTCGTAACACACCGGCCGTCCACCGGGCGAGCGCTGCCATAGCACAGGTGCCGGACGCCGTCGTATAGTAGCACGCAGCCCGTTGGAGCGGGTCACACATGTAGGAGCAAGGATCATACCATGAATGATCGCATGGACATAAACAAGCCGAAAGAACAAGCCGAAAGGGGCCACCCATTGTTTGTTGATTATTTGAGAGAACGCCCGTAGTCTGCCTCAAAGATTTGCCGTTGTTATTGTATTGCGGTGGTGAAAAATCTTTCATGCTAAAGGGAATTTTCTTGGCCTCGAAGCTCGAAAACGTCACTGTGGATGAAAGTATTCCACTAATGGTTGCGCACTGGAAGCGGCGAATGGCCAGTTTCAGTCAATAAATTAACATGACTTTTGGCATCCAGTGCGATGATCCGCCAAAGATGGATGAAGTGGTTATAATTCAATGTGAGGCAGCGTGTCCGCCCGACAGGTGTTCGCGTAAGCAGGCTCTGCAGCGCTTCGCTGGACTTCGACACCAATCACTTCAGTCCATCGCTCTTGGCGTCAACGGTCCGTCCGGCGCTTTGCGCCAGCTCTCCTCCAGGAGATGCCACGAAGCCATGTTTCATCGACTTCCCACAATCTGTTGCCCTCCCAATAATCAATGGGTGGCCCTTTTCAAGGCCCCCCTTTTCAAGGCCCCCTGAATCAGGTGTATTTACGCCGGAACAGCACAATCTGTTCTTGAAAAAACTCGACGACCGATTTCCTGGCACAATTGAAGATTGACATGACCATGATGATTTCCTCTAGACTGATTGTCGAAGCGTTGTCGGCTTTTTGGTCTCAAATGCATTCGCCTGAATTTCATGAGTATGTTGAGGCAGTGTATCACAAGCGTGCAGTAAGTATCCCAATTTTTTCGTCCCTGTTTATTGGAGAAACTGAGGGTGGAGACCTAAACAGGGGACCTACCGCTGGCCTGCTTAAGTCATGGTGGGCTGTGGACAACGAGGGTGTCCGAGAAATTTCGTATCCTAAAATTATTTGTGAAACCACCTCCGATTTCTTCCATACTCCTATAATTCTATTCTACCAAGAAGGAGAAGGAATTGCGATTTTCGAACGATTAGGGCAAGGCATGGCATGCTGGAAATCTGGAGGTCTAAAATACGTCGAGGGCCGCGTGGAAATCCATAACCTAAAGCAACTTGAGGGCATTTGACGGCGGGTGTGGCTGGAAGTAGCTGTTCAATCTGTGAAGGATCACTTGCCTGAGGAAATGCCGTTGGGTACCTAAAAGGGGCCATCCATTATTTATTGACTTTTTGAAAGATGGCCCGTAATCTGCCTCGAAGCTTTGCAGTTTTCCTCCCAGATTCGGATGCTGTCATGCCCCGTTTGCCGCGTGCGATGGTTGTCGATCCCGTGGATGTCGGCGTGTACCACTGCATCAGCCGGTGCGTGCGGCGGGCGTTTTTGTGCGGGGTGGACGCGGTGTCGGGCAAATCGTTCGAGCACCGAAGGCAGTGGATCCAGGACCGGATGCGGTGGCTCGCGGGGATCTTTGGCATCGACGTGCTGGCCTTCGCGGTCATGAGCAACCATTTGCACATCGTTTTGCGGAACCGGCCCGATGTGATCGCCGGCTGGTCCGACGACGAAGTCGCCCAGCGGTGGTGGCGGCTGTTTCCGTTGCGGCGCGAACCCGATGGTTCGCCCGCCGAACCGGAGGATCACGAACTGCAAATGCTCGTGGCTCGGGTCGCAAGCCTGCGGTCGCGGCTGGCGGATGTCTCGTGGTTTATGCGGTGCCTGTCGGAGGGTATCGCCCGCCGCGCCAATCGTGAGGACGACTGCACCGGCCGCTTTTGGGAGGGCCGCTACAAGTGCCAGCCATTGCTGGACGAGGCCGCGATCGTCGCCTGCATGGCGTATGTCGACCTCAACCCCATCCGCGCGGGGATCGCCGCCACGCCGGAAGCCAGCACCTTCACCTCGGCGCATGAACGCATTCAAGCGGAGGCTCCGACACCGCTCCCCCAACCCAGCGTGACTCAAACCCCTCCGGTTCAGACCCCTACCGCTCAGGCAACGAGCGCGCAAAGCACAACGAAGACTCCGACCGCCACGCCAGCCACCAGAAAGACGAAAACAACCGCCGCCGCCGGATTGGCGCCGCGCCTGATGCGGCGCGATGACTGGCTCGCGCCGCTGGAGCTGGCATCGACACATGCAGAAGAACAAGCCACGCCAGTGCCGCTGGGCCGGGCCTCGAACCGTGGCTGCCTACCGCTGACCCTCGCCGAATACCTGCAACTTCTGGACTGGACCGGCCGCCAGATCCGCCGCGACAAGCGCGGAGCCATCCCTGCCGACCTCGCCCCAATCGTCCTCTGCCTGGGAATTCTCCCCGACCAGTGGCTGCACCTCGTCTCCCGTTACGGCACCCTCTTCCGCTCTGCCGCCGGCCGCCCCTCCAGCCTGCAAGACGAAGCCACGCGCCGGGAGAAACGCTGGCTTCAGGGCAGCGTGTCCGCCCGACAGGTGTTCGCGTAAGCAGGCTCTGCAGCGCTTCGCTGGACTTCGACACCAATCACTTCAGTCCATCGCTCTTGGCGTCAACGGTCCGTCCGGCGCTTTGCGCCAGCTCTCCTCCAGGAGATGCCACGAAGCCATGTTTCATCGACTTCCCACAATCTGTTGCCCTCCCAATAATCAATGGGTGGCCCTTTTCAGGCCCTCCTTTTCAGGCCCTCTTTAGTTAGGCCCTTTCGTCGCGGAAGGGCACAACTGAAATGGCCGCGCATCGATATTGGCGGACGGCAGACCGCGTCTTCTGAATCAGACCGCCGACAGATGCGCGGCACAGGGGCAGCAATATGTCCGAGTTGCCTTCTTCGCCTTTTTGAGACTAGACTCTTCAAATAATCCAATCCCGTCATCGAGTTGCGCGTTCAGTCAAGACTCGCGATCGAGGTCCATTCCGCTCATGCCTTCGAATTCAAATCGCGATCAAGCTCGAAATTCACCTCTCTCTCCGCCACTGCTCGAATTGTTGACAGCCGTGACCGAGGGGGCGCCGGACGCACTGTTTGTCAAAGACGTCTGCGGTCGGTACTTATTTTGTAATGCCGCGGGAATAAAGCTTGCGAATCGAACGCGTGAGCAGATTCTTGATCAGGACGACTTCACCATATTTGGGCCTGATGCGGCGCGGAGCATGCGGGCGCAAGACCAGCGGGTGATGCAAACGGGTATGCCGGAAACGGAAACGCATGTCATCAAGGCGGGAAGTGATACTCGCGCACTCCAAGTGATGACCAAACCCTACTTGGATCGCCATGGTCAGTTGCAGGGCGTGATCGTGATCACGCGGAACTTTGTGGACACCGTGACGTGGAATAGCTCGCATGGCGTGAGTTTAGCTCCAGCGGCAGGCGACGATTCCGAACGAATGCGGTCCGCATACAGGTTGCGGGAGAGCGAACGCCGATTGGCGGACGCACAGCGGATCGCACACATTGGCAGTTGGGGCTGGGAACCCTCGAATGGCAAAGTCTGGTGGTCGCGCGCGGTGTACGAATTGCTTGGCGTTGATCCACAAGCAATCCGGCCCAGCTTTGAAGCATTCCTCGAACTGCTGCATCCTGAGGACCGTCCGAAGGCTCTCGGGCGGGTCGAAGCGATGCTCGGAGGCAAAGATCGCTTTGATGATGACCTGCGGATCATCCGCCCTGACGGCCAATTGATCTGGCTGCACAGCCAGGCCGTTGCCACGCGTGATGTCAACGGAACGATTCTGCGTGTCGAGGGGACGCATCAGGACATCACCGCACGCAAGCTTGCCGAGGCGGACGTCCGGGCCAGTCAGAAATTCGTGAAGGCGGTTGCCGAGACATCCCCGCTGACAATTTACGTGTTCGACCGCCAGCAACAAGCAATAATTTATTCAAATTATTATATCGTGGAGGATCTGGGTTTCACGCCGGAATTGATTCAAGGTTGGAGTTGGGCCGAACTCGCGGCCCTGGTCCATCCGGATGATTTCACCAACGTGACGAGGCTCCTCGAACGTTGGGAAACCGCCGACGACCAACAAATTCTGCTGGCGGAATATCGCCTGCGGGACGTTCATGGAAACTGGCGTTGGTTCATCAGCCGGGATCGGGTGTTTGAGAGAACGTCCGATGGTCGGGTCAGCCAGATCATCGGCACGGCCGAAGACATCACTGAGCGAAAGTCGACCGAGCAATCACTGCGAGAGAGCGAACAGCGATTTCGCGAACTGGCCGACGCCATACCGCAAATCGTCTGGGTCGCAGCGCCGGATGGCGGGTTGACCTACCTGAACGCCAAGGCGACAGAGTACACCGGCGTCGGTATGGACCAGCTCACCGGGTGGTCTTGGGGGCGGGTCATTCATCCCGAGGATTTGCCGGCCACGATTGAGCAGTGGACGGCGACACTTGAGCAGGAACTTCCCAGAGACATGGAATTCCGAATCCTCCGGACAGATGGCACCTGCCGCTGGCACATGACCCGCCAAGTGCCCGTGCGCGAGGCTTCGGGGGCCATTGCGAGGTGGTACGGCACCTGCACTGATATCGAAGATCTCAAGCGGGCAGAACAATCCCTTCGGGACAGCGAAGTGCGATTTCGCCTGCTGTTCGAGGGTGCGGCGGACGCCATTTTCTGGGCCGATCCTGAAACAGGACTGTTGCTCGAGTGCAACCATGCTGCCGAAGAGCTGCTCGGTCGAGATCGATCCGAAATTATCGGTCAGCCGCAGGCATTTCTTCATCCGCCTGAAGAGGCGGACCGTTATCGCGAGATGTTTCGACTGCATGCGAGTGCACAGTCGACTGCCGCGATGGAACTCGTGGTGCAACGAAAAGACGGTCGCCGGGTCGACGTTTCCATATTGCCTTCGGTCACGCTCATCAGCGGGCGGCCAGTGATTCAAGGAATATTTAGGGACATTACCGAGCGCAAACAGGCGGAGTGGCGTGTCCTGAAGAGCGCCGAATTTCAAGAGACCATCATTCGGACAGCAGCGGAAGGGATCTGCGTCTGTTTTTCTGCTCCAGAGTTTCCCTTTGTCCGCTTCTCGGTCTGGAACAACCGGATGATCGAGTTGACGGGATATACGCAGGAAGAGATCAATCGCCTGGGATGGTATCAAAGTCTGTATCCAGACCCAGACGTGAGGAGGCAGGCTGAGCTCCGCATGGAGCAAATGCGGGAAGGAGACGACCTACAGGCGGAGATTTGGGAGATCATTCGCAAAGATGGAATCGCGCGTGTGGTAACCATTTCGACGTCGCGTGTCGAAATGGAGAGCGGCGTGACCGGGGTTGTGGCCATGATCCAGGACATCACCGAACGCAAACGTGCTGAAGCGGAGTCGCGGAAAGCGGCGGGATTGCTGCATGCCGTCGCAGAAGGCACTTCTGACGCAATCTTCGTCAAGGACCGGGACGGCAAGTACCTTCTCGCGAACCAATCGGCTTGCCAATTCGCCGGCAAGCCGCTTGAGCATGTCTTGGGGAAAGATGATAGCGTGCTTTTTGACGCGGAGGGTGCTCGTATGGTGTTGGAAGCCGATCGCGAGATCATGCAGTCAGGCCGTCTGAAAACATCGGAAGTGACGTTGACGGCCAACGGCGTGACGCGCAGCTTTCTTTCGACCAAGGCACCCTATCGCGATGAATTGGGAAATATCATTGGCGTGATCGGCATCTCTCACGATATCACAGCCCGCAAAGAGGTCGAACGCAGGTTGCGATTGAAAAAGTTCAGCGTTGACCACGCGGTCGACTCTGTGTTTTGGATCAACTCTTCCAGTGAGATCTTGTATGTCAACGCCGCCGCCTGCCGCACGCTGGGCTACTCGCGCGAAGAAATGCTCGGGAAAATGGTATCAGACATTGATCCGAATTTTCCGCCAGAGGCTTGGCCGGCCCACTGGGAAGAACTGAAGCGCCGCGGGTCATTCACGTTCGAGTCCGACCATGCGACCAAGGACGGCCGGATGTTGAACACGGAGGTCACGGTCAACTACCTGCAGCACGAAGGCTGCGAATACAACTGCGCCGTGATGCGCGACATCACAGAACGCAAACGGTCCGAACTCGAGATTCGACAATCACTGTCGCGGTTGCACGCCACATTGGAGTCGACGGCCGATGGGATTCTCGTCGTCGACCTGGAAGGCCGCATCGTCGATTTCAATCAGCAATTCATCATGATCTGGGGTTTTCCCCTGGAGATGATCAACGAAGCTCGCAAGTCGGATGTCATCGCTTCGTTCAACGATCATCAAGCCATTCAGGAGATGCTCGCTCAATTGCAGGACCCGGACGGCTTTGTCCGGCGGGTTCGGGAGATGTTCCAGGACCGTGAAAAACATTCTTTCGATGTGCTGGAATTTAAAGATGGCCGGGTGGTTGAGCGGTTCTCGCGGCCTCAGCGGATTGACGGTCGACCGGTAGGACGCGTCTTGAGTTTTCGCGACGTTTCAGAACGCCGGCAGTTGGAAGCGCAATTGCGGCAGTCGCAGAAAATGGATGCGGTCGGACAATTGGCCGGCGGCGTGGCTCATGACTTCAACAACTTGCTGACGGTCATCAATGGTTACTGTGAACTGGCGCTTTCGGAAATCTCGTCCAACCATCCGCTGAGGGAGTTTCTGTCCGCGATTCGGCACGCCGGAGAACGGGCGGCCGCACTCACCCGCCAACTCTTGACTTTCAGTCGCCGAGCAATTGTCTCACCTCGGCAGATTGACCTGAACGAGGTGATCGAGTCAGCCACCAAGATGCTTCGCCGGGTCATCGACGAGGACATCGCCCTGGTGACAATCCTCACACCAACCTCGTGCATCGTGCAGATTGATCCAGGACAGTTTGAGCAGGTGATCATGAATCTGGCGCTCAACGCCCGGGATGCCATGCCACAGGGGGGGCGGCTCACCATTAAGACGAATGTGGTGGAGCCACCAACGACTGACCCGGCTTGCAACGACAGGTTTGTGCAGTTGCTGGTGACGGACACGGGGAGCGGGATGACAGACGAGGTGCGGTCACGCATCTTCGAGCCGTTCTTCACCACCAAGGGTGTCGGTAAAGGCACCGGGCTCGGCCTGGCTACGGTTTACGGCATCATCGCGCAGGCTGGCGGGCACATTCGAGTCGAGTCCGAATTGGGCTTGGGAACGACGTTTGCCATCGTGCTTCCGGAGATGCAGCAAGCATCGAACAGACAGGCGTCCGACGACCGACAGGTCGCCCCGCGGGGCACCGAGACGATCTTGCTGGCCGAGGACGATGATCGGGTCCGCCGGCTAACTCGGCTGATGCTGGAAGCGCAGGGCTATGTGATCCTGGAATGTCAGTCCGGTCCAGCCGGATGTGCCCTCGCGGCCGCCCACCAGGGGCCGATTCACCTGCTCGTGACGGATGTGGTGATGCCTGACATGGGAGGACGGGAACTGGCCGCTGTGATTCGCCGCGACCGTCCGGAAGTCCGGGTGCTGTTTGTGAGCGGATATACGGACGGCGCGCTGGTGCGACGCGGTGTGGAGGCCGAGGTGGAGGCGTTTCTACAGAAGCCGTTCACCCCGTTGACGCTGTCCCGCAAAGTCCGGGAGGTGTTAGACGCCGCCCCGCAAGGCGGGTGACAATCGTTTGCAGGCAGCAGTGCGCTCGTACACACCTTGTGCCCGATCTGAAGAATCACGCTGAACTGCGCTGAGTCGACTGTACACCCCCCCCCCACACACACAAGGGGCCATCGTTCGAGCACCGAAGGCAGTGGATCCAGGACCGGATGCGGTGGCTCGCGGGGATCTTTGGGATCGACGTGCTGGCCTTCGCGGTCATGAGCAATCATCTGCACAGTCAAAGGTCCGTCCGGCGCTTTGCGCCAGCTCTCCTCCATGAGATGCCACGAAGCCATGTTTCATTGACTTCCCACAATCTGTTGCCCTCCCAATAATCAATGGGTGGCCCCCTTTGTGAGTGTGAGTGAGTGTGAGAGATGCCGCCCCCTTTGATGCCCCCGGTGCTGTGAGCAACAGCCCGCTCCGCCGCCGTGGTGACGAAAACGTCAGATTTGCTTCGCGCGTCACGGGCGAGCGGGGTTGGCGACCATAGTAATGCAGCCGACCACTGCGAAGGCAGCGGTGAAGACCATCGTGACGATCAGGCTGTAATCTCCCTGTTTTCGCGAGAGATAGCGGAATCCCGGGACGTATTGCACCGGAAAAGAGTTGCCGGACCCGAACTGATGGCCGAGTTCAAAGCGGGCTTCTCCCTGCCGCCACCCGTCGGCGTTGAACGAGTAGGTCACATCCAGGACGTCATAGGGTGGGCCTCGTTTGGGATGCACCGTGGACACTTTCTGGCTGACCACCCTTGCCATGGCCATTTTGCCGAAGATGAAATATTGCAGTTCCAGCCCGCAACAAATCAAAAACGCTGACGCACAAAGTGCTGCAATCCAACCGCCAACCAGGCGGTCACCTGCACCATTTGGAACAGCCATGCTCACCAGGGTCCGGCGGTCGATCAGATCAATGGGAAAGGTCCTGAACTGCCTCGGCATGCTCTGGCACCTGACGGACAAATGCCCGTTTGCCTGAGCAGACCGACATGGCCTCGGAAGAATTACGGCGTGCCACTGCCGAATATCGCATGCCGGGATCAACGGGACGCTGAACTGTCCGCCGCCAAACCCGCCACCCGCGCCGCCGCCGTTTTGACCGAAGCTGCCCTGGCCGCCACCGCCGTTGAACAGCGCCATTGAGATCTCCCAGACTGAAAACCAGCCAGCCTTGGAGTTTTCGCCGGGGTGTACCAATTCATTGGTGCACAGGAAACCGGAAAAAAGGCGGACGCCTGAAAGGGGCCACCCATTGTTTGTTGACTTTCCAAGGAATCGGCAGTAATCTGCCTCAAAGATTTGCAGTCTGTCGTCCCACGGTAGGATGCTCTCATGCCCCGCTTGCCGCGTGCGATGGTTGTCGATCCCGTGGACGTGGGTGTGTATCACTGCATCAGTCGGTGTGTGCGGCGGGCGTTTTTGTGCGGGGTGGACGCGGTGTCGGGCAAATCGTTCGAGTATCGCCGGCAATGGATTCAGGACCGGATGCGGTGGCTCGCGGGGATCTTTGGCATCGACGTGCTGGCCTTCGCGGTCATGAGCAACCATTTGCACATCGTTTTGCGGAACCGGCCGGATGTGATCGCCGGCTGGTCCGATGACGAAGTCGCCCAACGCTGGTGGCGGCTGTTTCCGCTGCGGCGCGAAGCCGATGGTTCGCCCGCCGAACCGGAGGATCACGAACTGCAAATGCTCGTGGCTCGGGTCGAATCCCTGCGGTCGCGGCTGGCGGATGTCTCGTGGTTTATGCGGTGCCTGTCGGAGGGGATCGCCCGCCGCGCCAATCGTGAGGATGACTGCACCGGCCGGTTTTGGGAGGGCCGCTACAAGTGCCAGCCTCTGCTGGACGAAGCCGCGATTGTCGCCTGCATGGCGTATGTCGACCTCAACCCCATCCGCGCGGGGATCGCCGTCACGCCGGAAGCCAGCACCTTCACCTCGGCGCATGAACGCATTCAAGCGGAGGCTCCGACACCGCTCCCCCAACCCAGCGTGACTCAAACCACTCCGGTTCAGACCCCTGCCGCTCAGGCAACGAGCGCGCAAAGCACAACGACGACTCCGACCGCCACGCCAGCCACACCCAAGACCCAAGCAACCGCCGCTGCCACTGCTCGTTCGGCAGCTCAGCCGATGCGGCGGGACGACTGGCTCGCTCCGCTGGAGCTGGCTTCGACACATGCAGAAGAATCGGCGAAGCCCGTGCCACTGGGCCGCGCCTCGAACCGTGGCTGCCTGCCGCTGTCCCTGGCCGAATACCTGCAGCTTCTCGACTGGACCGGCCGCCAGATCCACCGCGACAAGCGCGGCAGCATCCCCTCCGACCGCGCCCCGATTGTCCAGCGCCTGGGCATCCACCCCGACCAGTGGCTGCACCTGGTTTCGCACTACGGCAAGCTCTTTCGCGGTGCCGCCGGACGGCCCTCCAGCCTGCAGGAGGAAGCCACGCGCCGGGAAAAGCGCTGGCTCCAAGGCAGTGCCTCGGCGCGACAGGTCTTTGCCTGAAACCGCGCCGTCAGCCCAACGTGCCCGCCGAACCTCATCAGCGGGGATGCTGCGCCCACGCTCCACCAGACTGCACGATTTCAGGGAATTCGACGTGCGATTGATCGGCCAGTCGACATGAAATCCGATGCGTCAGCGACTTTTCCGCCCCTTTCATACTTCATACTTCTTTAATACTTGCCTGCCGCGCCGGCTCATGCCCCGAACCGGTGTGAGGCTGTGTGGCGATGCAGGTCGACCGTGGCACCAGCCGATCCTGCCGCGGACAAGTCCGCCCAGACGCTTGCCTCTTCCGGCGGGCAGGACTAAACTGACCGACCGTCGAAACACGACGAAGTGGCTGGAATTCCGTACCTGCAACAGGTGCGTTTCCAGGCTTGGCAATGATGACCGCCGCGCGACAACCACACACCCGTTTTCGTGGCGATGCGGCTTTTCCCGGATGTTTGCATGCGACATGTGATTTCAGCCCTCGTGATGAATCAGCCCGGTGTGCTCGCGCACATTTCCGGCATGCTGGCTTCCCGAGCATTCAACATTGACAGCCTCGCGGTCGGCGCGACCGAGAATCCTGAACTGTCGCGAATGACCTTCGTCGTCAAAGGCGACGACCGGGTGCTGGATCAGGTCCGCAAACAGCTCGAAAAGATCATCACCGTCGTCAAGGTGATCGACTTCTCCGGCCCCGGACAGTCGATCGTCGAGCGTGACCTGATGCTGATCAAGGTCAGCACCGAAGGCGGCCGCCGCAGCGAAATCCGCGAGTTGACGGAGATCTTCCGGGCAAAAATCGTCGACGTTGGGCCGTCCCACGTGATGATCGAAATCTCGGGCCAGGAACGGAAAGTCGAGGCGTTTATCGACGCCATGCGGCCGTTCGGGATTCTGGAGATGGTGCGGACCGGTCGGATCGCGCTCCTGCGTTCGGAGCCGGAAGCGGAAGACATGCCGGAAGAACCCGCGCAGTCCACCGAGATTCCGCCGGGCGCGACGGTCTAAGCCGAGCCACACTCAAACTGCCGCCATTCGCTGGCGGGCCGGGTCCGGCTGGGGCCAGTGCGATGTCGCAGACATGGTGGGCGCAGTCCATCCTGCATGTTTAGTTCTCAATTTCACCCTGAATCCTCATGCCCGCCAAAGTTTACTACGACGCTGACGCCGATTTGTCGGTCCTCAAGAACAAGACCATCGCCATCATCGGTTATGGCAGCCAGGGTCATGCCCAGGCTCAGAACCTGCGCGACAGCGGTTGTAACGTCATCATCGGGCAGCGTCCCGGCGGACCGAACTACGATCTGGCGGTAAGCCACGGTTTCAAGCCGATGTCGGCCGCCGAAGCCACCAAGGCCGGCGACCTGATCAATATTCTCGTCCCCGACGAGATCCAGCACGACCTGTACAAGAACGAGATCAAGCCGAACCTGAAGCAGGGTGACCTGCTCCTCTGCTCCCACGGTTTCAATATCCACTTCGGCCAGGTCATCCCTCCGGCGGGCGTCGACGCCGCCCTCGTGGCTCCCAAAGGCCCCGGCCACCTGGTGCGGGCCGAGTACGAGAAGGGTGCTGGCGTGCCCTCGCTGGTGGCCTTCATGCCCGGTGTCTCCGACACCGGACGCAAGCTGACTTTGGCGTACGCCAAGGGGATCGGCGGCACCCGCGGTGGCGTGATCGAAACCACTTTCGAGGAAGAGACCGAAACCGACCTGTTCGGCGAACAGGTTGTGCTCTGCGGTGGCGTGAGCGCCCTGGTGAAGGCCGCGTTCGAGACCCTGGTCGAAGCCGGCTACCAGCCGGAAATGGCCTACTTCGAGTGCATGCACGAGCTGAAGCTGATCGTCGACCTGATCTACCAGGGCGGCCTCAACTACATGCGGTACAGCATTTCCAACACCGCCGAATTCGGTGACTACACCCGCGGTCCGCGGATCATCACCGATGCGACCCGTGCCGAAATGAAGAAGATTCTGCGGGAAATCCAGGAAGGCCAGTTCGCCAAAGAGTGGATCCTGGAAAACCGAGCCAATCAGGCCACTTTCCAGGCCATCCGCCGCCGCGAACGCCAGCACCCGATCGAAGTGGTCGGCAAGCAATTGCGGAGCATGATGACCTGGATCAAGGCGAAGGAAGTCTAAGTCGGGAATGACTCAATGACCAATGTCCCAATGACCAATGCTTTGAAATCAACATTGGTCATTGTTTCATTGGGCATTGGGGCTTTTGAAAAATTGTGATTCAACAATTCGCGGAACGCCCCTGATGTCCACACTGCTTCCCTTCGAGACGCTTCGTCCGGGCGACAGAATTCATGTCACGCAGCGGATCAAGGTCGGCTTGAAGATCTGGACGACGCAGGTGACCGGCGCGGTGCGGCGGACCGAGCGCCGCCGCGAAGGCCTCAACGTCAAACGCAACGCCGATGACAAAGCCTTCGCCGACATGATCGTGCTTCGCAAAGACGGCGAAGTGGACGAAGAGACGACCATCGCCCTGGATGAGCATACGCGCATCGAACGCGCTGATCCGCTGTTCTAAATCGTTCGCGGGTGCGTTCACGCCCGGAGCATCAGGCTGGTATCATTGCGGCTCACTCAGGTGAGCTGGTCAGAGACTGCCAGCGCCGTCGCTCTTGGGAGATCCGCATGTCAATTCTCAGAACGTGCAGTTGCGCGGCGATCGCCTGTCTGGCAATCGTAATGGCCGTCGCTGGCGAGCCGGATGCACCCCCATCTGAGAAGAATGCTCACCACATCGCGCTGGCCATGCATGACGGCGAAGCTGTCATCGAACTGCGCGACGTCGACGCCGCAAATCTGGCCGAACTGAAAGCTTGGCCAGCCGATGACCCGCGCTGGCGCGCGCTGTTCGCTGTCCGTGTGGCGGCTGAGAAGTCGCAACCGGAACCGCCGGTCCTGTGGGGCCGCTACTCGACGGTGGAGGGCCAGATCCGGTTTGAGCCACGCTTCCCGCTGCAGGCGGGGCTGGCCTACCAGGTTGCCTTCCATCCCGACAAGCTGCCGGTAGCGGCTAAAACCGCGAAGAAACTTGCGGCGATGACAACAACGGTGTCGATTCCTCGGCTGGCACGCGGTGCCGAGACTCAGGTCACTGCCGTCTACCCAACATCGTCCGTCCTGCCCGAAAATCTGTTGCGGTTCTATCTACATTTTTCAGCACCAATGAGCCTGGGCGAGGCCTATGACCATGTCAAGCTGATCGATTCCAATGGCAAGGCTCTCGAGATGCCGTTCCTTGAGCTGGCCGAGGAACTTTGGGATCCCGAGCACCAGCGGTTCACACTGCTGATCCATCCCGGCCACATCAAGCGGGGCCTGCGGTCGCGCGAAGAGGCGGGCACTGCCCTGGTCGAGGGCCGCGAGTACACCCTTGTCATCGCCAAGGCGTGGGCCGATGCGAAGGGCGAGCCCCTGGCCAAGGATTTCCGCAAGACGTTCAAGGTCGGGCCAGAAGAAAAGCGGGCACTGGAGTTCGACTCTTGGAAAGTGGCCGCGCCTGCTGTCGGCACGCGTGAGCCACTGGAACTGCGGTTTCCCAAACCGCTTGACCAGGCCCTGCTGGAGCGGATGATCCGGGTCTCCGACGGGCGCGGCGAGCGTGTCGCGGGAGCCGTGGCTCTCGCCAACAAGGAGACCCGCTGGAGCTTCACCCCCGAGATTCCGTGGGCGGCTGCGGAATATGTGGTCAGCGCGGAGACGGCCCTGGAAGACCCCTGCGGCAACAACCTGCAGCGGGCTTTCGATTTCAACACGCTCGACCCATTGGCCAAGTCGAATTCAGCGGCACTGATGTCCCGCCGGTTCACGCCCAGGGCACCAGCGACTGCGCCGTGATTTGACTCACCGGGCGATTGGCGACGGATCGTGTCACGGATGGATGATTTTTGGCAACATTTTGCGTTGGGGGACGAGAATGGCTAAGCCACGCGGGGGCGCGGCTTGACCGTCCCGATGGCAGACCGCAGAATGCCGTAGAGCGTCGTCAAAAAGCCAATTCCTGCGATCTTTGTGCGAAGGGCCAGTCATGCCTGGTGGGTGGCGCGGCAACGAGGGGAAGAAACCGGCTGGAAAGCCAGCGGTCACGCCGAAACCTGTGGCAAAAGCACCCGAGCCGGCCGCCGCCCCCGCAGGCGGTGGATGGAAGGGAAAGCAGCAGGCCGGAGCCGCCGGGACCGGCGGCGGAAAAGGATGGATGCGGCAGAAGGCCGTCCCTTCGGGCACGGCCCGCAATCTTCCGAAGATTCTCACAGCCGTGGGCCTGGTGCTGCTGTTGGCCTTTGCCTACCTGCTGCTCTACGCGCCGCAGAGGACGCAGGTCGTGGTGATCACCACCGACTACGATCCCCTGAGCATGCCGCCCAATCTGTATGCCACCGAGGACCGGCAGCAGTGGGAGGGTCTCACCAAAGAAAATCTGCACGTCCTTCCCAACGGCCTCAAGGACCAGCAGACGATTCTCAAGGTCCTGGATGAAGCCACGAAACCCACGAAGCGTGGCGGCCCGGACGGCAAGGCGCTGGTGGTGTACCTGTCGGCGCACACCATTCTGGACTACTTCGAAGGCAAACCGGCGGTGTTCCTGCTGGGACCCAGGGCGAGCCCGCTGCAGCAGCATCCCGAGGACTGGACCCGGCTGGAAGAGGTGTTGACCCGGCTGGAAAAAGTGGGCGGCGAGAAGAACGCCCGAGTGATCCTGTTGTTGGACACTGGCCGGCTGGCCATCGACTGGAGCATCGGGGTGCTGCACCAGTCCAACAGCTCACACATCGAGCAGTTGTGCGCGAAGCTCAAACTGAAGCATGTGGCGGTCATTCAGTCCTGTCAGGATGGAGAAGAGAACTGGGTGGCACCCGAGCTGGGTGGGTCGGTGTTTGGCTACTACGCCGCCCAGGGGCTGTGCGGTGCCGCGGACGGGGCTGCTGGGGGGCGCAAAGACCGGATGGTCTCCCTGTTTGAACTGCGGGACTACCTCACGAACAATGTTTCCGGATGGGTCAAAGCCAATCGGGGAAGGGTGCAGCGGCCCGGATTGTGCGGCGAAGAGGTCGCCGATTTTCGCGTGGCTTGGAACTCCAAGCTCCCCCCGATGGCCAAGCCACCGGTTGAACAGTGGAAGTCGCGTCTGGGCGATCTGGTCGAGGCGTGGTCGACTTACGATCAACTGCATCAGCAGGACACGCTGCATCACCGCCCGGTGGCTTGGGGAAGCTACGAACAGCAGTTGATCCGGCTGCAGGACCTGGCGTTTGGCGGCCCCTCGACGAGCGGTGACTTTGAAAACGTCAAGCAGGCCTGCCAGCGCGCCGCGGAACAACTTCGCGAGCGACTGCCGAACAGTGCTTCGCCATCCCTGGTGTCGTCGCTCCGGCTTTCCTATCAGGGAGACGCACTCGCGACATTTGCCGCAGAGGTGCCGGCGGCAAACCCCGGCAAAGGCAAGGATGTCAAACCGGCTGCCGCGAAGCCGCCCGAGGTTCCGCTTGCCGACCGACAACAGTTCGAGCAGAAACTGCTGCTGGTCGATTTCCGCCGGGCTTCGCCGAAGGAACCCCAGGAAATCTTCAGCGTCGACGGCGCATTGGCCTTTGGCAATTCGAACAATGGCATCGGCCAGTGGCTCGCGCTGGTGGCCTCGGCGACGGCCAATCAACGGCGGCTGAACGACGTGCTGGCGCGGTGGCCGGCGGACGCGACCATCGAGCGGCGGTTTGTGCAGTTGCTGGCGACGGGAATCGACTGGAAGGACGAAGCCGGCCAGAAAAACCTGATGGAGGAGACAGTCAAGGCCCTGCGCGCCCGTCATCTGGCCGAACTGGCCAGTTCGCCACTGGACGTGCGCGCCCGCAAAAGCGTTCAATCACTGGTCAGCCGGGGCGACACCACCCGCCGCGAAGTTGAAGACCGGCTGTTGATCGGCGACCCGACCCGGCTGTCAGCCGCGGCGGGCGACCTGACCGCGCTGGTTTCCGCCGAGGGGCCGTACTGGCAGGCGGTTCAGGATGGCGAACTGCTGTCCCGCGCGTGGCGGAAACGTGACGAAGTCTTCGCCGGCTTCCCGTGGCTCGGGCAGTGGTATGCGCGGGCACGCAGCCGGGGGCTGGTGAACGAAGCGGGTTTTGAAGAACTGCGCGCGGCGCTGACAAAGTTGAATCTGCATCTGGAACTGCCGCATGAGATCGGCGACCCGGCAATTCGTCAGCGGTTTCGCGACGAGGTGGCTCAGCTCGATGCGGCGTGGGAAAAAGTCCGCGGCCGTTTCGGTTCGCTGTTCGATACGGAACTCGGCTCCCGGAAATCGTACGACCGTGGCGATTCCGTGGGCGATGCGCTGATTGCCCTGCGTGTTCCCAAGACGGGTGCCACGAAACGCAAGGAGGTCATGACGAAACTGCTCGACCGCATGAGCGCGCCTGTCGCGCCGGCGGCCGATGCGGCGAAAGCTCCAGCCCCGAAGGGGGCGTTTGGCGGTTGGAAAACTCATCCAGCGACCTGGGCGGCGATGTATGACAGCGGCCTGGACCTGTCGGTGGATAAAGACAAGCCCGTCAATCCCGCGGCGCTCCTGAAAGAGGGCAGCCGGCTGCGCGAGCGGCTGAGCGCCCTGCCGGCAAAACTGACTGCCACCGTGGAGGCGGCCACGGCCCGGTTCACCGAAAATGACGCTCAGGCGCGAACCGCGGCGCTCCAGGAAGATTCCCGCGGCCGCGCGATTGCCGCGCTCTCGGGGATGACTGAAACACGGGTGGGGCAGGAGCCAGCAAGGCTGGTCCACGGCATGGAACTGGCCGAATGGTACGACTGGCAGGCCACCCGCGCCATCGCCGATTTTTGGGCGAGGCGGAATTCGGTCGGCGACCATTTCTTTGAAGAGACCGCGAGAAACTGCCTGCAACTGGCCGAAGACCGGGGCGGCAGCGCCGCGATCAAGCGGCACGAAGGGCTGCGAAAGCATCTGGCGGCGGCGAGTACCGCGGCAACCATGGTGCCGCTGCCCCGCGCCATGGAACTGGGCATTATTCCCGACGAGGACGCGCCGGATGAGCAGGTGAATTACAAACTGATGTGGAAGTCGGGGGCCGCCGAGGGCTGGCCCGTCGGTGAAGCCGCCCTGTGGATGCAGCGCAAGAGCGGCGACTTGATTCCGCTGGAGATCGAGGGCAGCGCCTGGCGACGGTTCGGCGTGCCATCGCAGACCAGTCTGGATGTGGATTCGCGCCTGCGGCTCAACGACCTGCTGGAGCGCGGCGAGCGCGGGCAGGCGGCCGAAGTTCTGGCGTTGTTTCGCGGCCACCAGTGGAGGTCGCCCTTTGGCGTTGTCGAGGGCCGCTTTCAGCCTTTGATACAACTGCGCGAAGAGCCCAGCAAGCCGTCGATCAAGGTTCAAGGGGCATCGAAGCGTGTCGTGCAGTTGCTGCTGATTCTGGATTGTTCAGCGAGCATGGATGAACTCGTGAAGGAAGAGAGTGTTGGAGAGGATGGCGGGCAGAAGAAGCGTTTCCTGGTGGCCAGCGAAGCGCTGGCGGCGCTCCTCGTCCGTCTCGACAAAACCGTATTTGATGTCGCTTTTATGGCCTATGGTCATCGTGCCGGGGTCACCAAGACAGGAAAACTGACATTTCTCAATCCCCCCGGTCCGCCGGGAATCGACACCTCAAATGATGTCGAAATGCTGGTCAATTTCGGGAAGGGCAAGGAGGCGATTCTGGAGAAACTGCCGGGTCCCAATACGCCTTCAGAGCAATCACTGCGGCCCTTCGGAAGAACTCCCCTCTACCTGTCGCTCGTCAGGGCGCTGGATGCGCTGAAGGGCTCGCGGGCGAGCGGTCCGCGACGGATTGTCCTGCTGACAGACGGGCTGAATTTTTCCGAAGGCACCAATCCGACATCAGCCGATGATGTCACCCGCAAATGGGCCGAGACCCCGGATGTGCAGATTGACATTGTCGGGATGGAACTCAAGGCCACATCGGTGCAGGAGAAGACCCAGTTGGAGCAGCTCAAAAAGATCAACAACGGACGCGGCAAGGATGTGGTCTTTCAGTTCGCGAACAATGCCGTCGGCCTTCGCGATGCCCTGCTGCGCACCGCCCGCTTCGTGCAGTTCGAGGTCGACCAGGAGGGACAGCGGCTGGGGCCGATGCAGGATCTCAATTCGCTCTGGACCCGCGACGACTGGAAGCCCTCGCAGTCGCCCGAGTACACCGTTCGTCTCAAGGGAGAAGGGACCAAGCTGGGTGAAACATTGGTGCGGCTTGAGGGAGGCGAAGCGCTTGAGATCGAGCTGGATGAGGCTGGCAGACTGCTTCATCCGCGCTGGCAGGGACGCGGCGATGAGAATGGAGCATACTTTCAGAAGGACCAGGGTCCGTTGCGGGTTGGCATCCACCTGGCCGAGCGCGATGTCGATGTCTACCGCTTCTACGTCTCCGCCCAGAACAAGACCGACGGCGAGTTCAGCCGCCGGCCACGGTCGATCTGGATTGAACTCCGCCCCGATCCGCCGGATGGAACGGTCTTCACGTTCTTCGAGCCGTTCTATCAAAACCGGGTTCCGGTCCCGCTGCTGAAGTGCGAAGTCCCCATCAAGGTCTGGCCGTCCGATGCCCGCCGCGCCGAGCTGCAGGTCTGGTTCCGGCCCGAAGCGATTCCGCCAGAGAAAACCTGGCGGCTCGAAGAGATGCCCGTTGGCACTCCCATGCCGCTGGACGCTGTGGGCAACATCCAAATCGAACGGGTTCGTGACAGAATTGATGGGGATTGGCGCGTCATTGAACTCCGGGAACATCACGGCGACGCGTCAACCCTCAACCAAATCGGTCTGATGCTCGATCCGCCACCCGATGAACTCCAGCGGGCCACCTTCCCCGAGTTGAACAAGGTCAAGCATGTGGCGCGCTTCAAACGCAGCCGCCTGGAAAATGTTCAGGTGCAGGTTCAGATCGTCAGCAAGACTTCGATCTCGAAAGACTTGCCCGCGGTCAAGACCGCCGTCAACGTGCCGGGAAATTGACAGATGCGGCGAACAATTCGCAATAGAACTCGCAAGCCTGAGTTGACCGAGGCGCAGATCCTGGAATGGGCCGACCTGTATTTCAAGAAAAACGGCTTCTGGCCACGGCAGCGAATCCCGCCATACTCTGTACTGGGAGAGTTCGACACGACCTGGAGCCACATTGATGATGCACTACGGAGGGGACTTCGGGGACTGGAGGCGGGATCTTCCCTGGCCCGCCTCCTGGCCGCGCACCGCGGTGTGCGGAATCAACGGGCACTCCCGAAATTGACAATCGAACGGATCCTGAGCTTGGCTGACGCTTTCCGTCATCGTACCGGCGAATGGCCGGGGGCTCGAAATTTTGACGAAATGGTTGACGACACATCCGGCGACAAATGGATGTACATCGAACTCGCCCTGCAAAACGGCCTCCGCGGGCTTCCAGGCGATTGCTCAACTGCTGGCCGAACATCGGGGAATGCGAAACAGGGGCCATTTGCCCGGATTGACAGAACAACAAATCCTGGTCTGGGCGGATCAATTCTTTGAACGAACCGGGCGCTGGCCGACGGCTCACGAGCCAAGTCCGATTGAAGGCTCGAATGGGGAGCGATGCGTAAATATTGGCCAGTGTTTGCGAAAGGGTCTTCGCGGCCTTCCGGGAGGCACATCATTGTCACGCCTGCTGAAGTCACGCCGGTCGTAAACACAACTTGCGGAGAGCAACGTTGCACAGCTCTCAACCATGCAACACAGATGGAGGGCAGATCGAAATGCGATTTCCGGTTCAGCAGACCTTCGCCGGTGTTCTGCTCTGCTTGATTGCGGGGTACGCGCTCCTCGCCGCCAACCCAGAGAAGAAACAGCCGTCGACCACGGTTCCCAAGGCGATGGCCCTGCCCGAATATGACAAGGATGGAAGCCTGCTGCGGCCGGCGGGCTATGAGAAATGGGTGGTCGTGGGCACTTCAATTGGCCTGGGATACTCGGACGGCGACAAGACTGACGCGAACAATCCAGGAACATTTCACAACGTCTACCTCCAGCCCGAGGCCTTCGACCATTACGTCGAGACGGGCGCATTCCCCGAGCAGACGGTGTTCATCGTCACCAACAACTCGTCGCAGCCGGCCAAGACCAAAGGACCGGTGTCGCGCACCGGTTTTGTCGCCGCTCCGACCGCGGGGCTGGAAATCGCCGTCAAGGATTCGAAGCGGTATCCCGAAGGCTGGGGCTATTTCATGTTCCACGACAAGCCGGGCCGGCCAGCCCCCAACGAGCGGGCCGCCGAGCCGGCCTTCAAGCAGCAGGACTGCTTCGACTGCCACGCCGAGCACGGAGCGGTGGACAACGTCTTCACCCAGTTCTATTCCGTCCTGACGGAGGCCCGCGCGAGGCGGATAGCCAAAGACACACCCGCGAAATGACACGCGGCACGGCGGTCGTCTGTTCGATTCCGGCGATTGATCGCCACTCTTGAACGTGGCTCGATGAGGAACTCGCCGTTCACGACACACGCTCGGTATTCATCACTTGGCTCACCTGGCGGGGGCGCAGCCAGACGCTCGCGGTGTTTGTGTAACACCAAAACAAACTGACTTCTAAATATTGACATATCATTTTTTATGTCGGTTCCTCACTGAGGCCAGCGCGGCAGCGCCAACCTCGATTGGGCAACGCGCGCCCACTCCGGATGTTCATGCCGTCCCTGTGAGCATGGCGCGCTTGTGCCCTCATCATTGCACCGACAAAAAGTTCACTTCCATTGATGATGCGGTCCTCAACCGATCACCGGACGGCTCGCGCCGTGCCGCTATCAAGACGGCTTAAGCCGGACAACGCCCGCGTCCTTTCGCGAGAGCGAGAGGCAACACAAAGTCGCCGAGTCACTCCGGCCGGGTTCGAGTCACGGAGTGACTCGCCTACGTTGTGACTCACGGCCGCCGCAACCGGTCCTTGCCCCTGCTGTGATGGTCACCGCCCCACGGAGTTAAACACGGCGGGGAGCAAAAATCCACCGACTTGGAGCAAAGGATGGCTATGCCGTCGCGGCAAAATTGGTCGCCACGAATCGGGAGTTGCGCGCTCCTGCCCTCCCGATCTGGCCACTGATTCAACCGCCTTTATTCGCGTCTATTCGCGTTCATTCGCGGTTCCAACAATTCAACTGGCCGACAACGGTCAAATGACGTGCGGTGAGAAACCGCGAATGAATGCGAATTGACGCGAATAGGCTGACTTGGCTGACTTGGCGGCAGGAGCTGAAGCCCTCCTGCCACGCCTGCGGAACTCACGTCGTTCAACCCCGAGCAAAGTCGCCGAGTCACTCCGTGACACGCATCGTGGCTTCCTCGACGGCTTGCCCTCCAGAGCGAGCGGCAGGGCGCAAGCAAACTGGGGAATCTCAAAGTCGCCCAGTCACTCCGGATGGGTTCGAGTCACGGAGTGACTCGGCAACTTTACGGTGCCCGAGTGAGGACGACGTGAGGCTTGCGAGTTGCCCGCAGCTCTGGAGGACCAAAGCCCTCCCGCCACGCCGACTGACAAATGGAAACAACCGGTTTGTCCCAGCGGCTCACCGGACGGCTTGCGCCGTGCCGCTACAAGCGGTCGTAATATCGTCGTTTTCTCCGCAAAGTAACGCGCACGTCTGGCGACATGTCGACTGCGTGAATCCAGAGCCTCCGTGTTTGTCCGCGCCGGACCACGCTCGCGTCCTCTCGCGGAGCGAGAGGCGACACAAAGTAGCCGAGTCACTCCGTGACTCGCATCGTGGCTTCCTCGACGGCTTGCCCTCCAGAGCGAGCGGCAGGGCGCAAGCAAACTGGGGAATCTCAAAGTTGCCCAGTCACTCCGTGACTGGGATCGAGTCACGGAGTGACTCGGCAACTTTGCGGTGCCCGAGTGAGGACGACGTGAGGCTTGCGGGCGACGCGGTGGGAGGGCTCCAGCTCCTGCTGAGCCACGGTGAACGGTGGGCGCTGCTTGGGTGTGTGAACGATTCGCAAATGACTCGAAAGTCCTTCCAAAACGCCGGATCGGCTGTTGCCCGCAACTCTGGAGGACCTGAGCCATCCCGCCACGCCGATCGACGAATGGAAACAACCGGTTTGTCCCAGCGGCTCACCGGACGGCTTGCGCCGTGCCGCTACAAGTGGGCGTAATGTCGTCTTTTGCTCCGCAAAAGAACGCGAACGTCTGGCGACAATACCGACAGCGTGAATCTTGAGCCTCCGTGTTTGTCCGCGCCGGACCACGCTCGCGTCCTCTCGCGGAGCGAGAGGCGACACAAAGTAGTCGAGTCACTCCGTGACTCGCATCGTGGCTTCCTCGACGGCTTGCCCTCCAGAGCGAGCGGCAGGACACAAGCCCTCTGGTGAGCCTCAAAGTCGCCCAGTCACTCCGGATGGGTTCGAGTCACGGAGTGACTCGCCTACTTTGTGACTCACGGCCGCCGCAACCGGTCCTGGCCACGCCTGTGATGGTCGCCGCCCCACCGAGTTCATCTCGGTGGTGAACGGGCCTGTGCACTACGCCGCGTGCCACCGTGCCACCGTTCTGCGTAGTGCAGAGGCCCGAATCCACTGAGGCAAGCTCAGTGGGGTTGCGGTGTCGCACAACCGACACGCGGCACCCTGAAAGTAGCGGCTGGGCGCGAGCCCTCCGGTGTTTCACACAACACGGCAGAACTGCTGACGAGTCCCACGGGGTGCGTGACAAGAACATGCGTCACGCCCCTGCCAAGGCGGCCTATTCGCGTCAATTCGCGTTCATTCGCGGTTCCGAAATTCAACTGGCCGACAGCGGTCAACAGACGTGCGGGCAGAAACCGCGAATGAACGCGAATTGACGCGAATAAAGGCCGTTGGTTCGGCGGCCGGACCGGGAGGAGGGGAGGAGGGATCGTGGAACTCCAGATTCATGTCACGGCCAATGTTGCCGGGACGGCGCATCGCCGTCCATTGCTCCGAGCCTGTGAGAATTGCCACGCACCGAGTATACCGCCATGGCTCCGACATCGCGGAACGCAATACAAATTCTGCCGTTTTTGTGTTTGACATTGACAGGACAGGTGGGTAATGTATTTGATACAGGGGTACATTGCGTTTTTCGGGTGAATTATGGATGTTTTTATTCAGGGTTCTGTGGCTCCCCAAAGCCCTCCAGGTGTGGCTCCATCCGGCGAGGGGCGGGCGCGGAAGGAGCGGGCGGATTGCAAGGTGACGGACGAGGGTTTGTACCACGCCATCGTGGCTCATCTCGGAGTCCTGTCGTATGTTGCGATCGCGGTGGGGATCAACCGCTCGGCACTCTATAAACGGATCGAGCGTGCTCCCGCACTGCAGGCCGCGCGCGATGGGGCGCGGCGGATGCTGTTGTCGCGGGCGACCTACCATTTGCGCAAGGCACTGCACGCGGGGATTGACTGGGCGGTCCACTACGTCATGTGCCGCGAATACCAGCTCTGGACGCCGTTCAACGAGCCACAGCCGCCGACGGAAGCGCAGGCCAACCGGGCTCCGCGCGAGCCGAAACTGGAGGAGGCGGAGGAGGTCGAGGAACAACCGGAGCGGGCGGGCAAGTCGCTGCGGCGGCTGATCCGCGCGGTGGAGCGGGGGGAGCCGTGGGCGGTCAAGTACTGTTTGAACCACCTCGACCCGCGCGGCCGCTACGCGAAGAAATCCCATGGCCGGAAAGCGGAAGCCACGGTTAGACAGGTTCGGCCCGAGGCACCGCCGGTCGTCATTGATGAGGTCGCGGCCGAGCTGGCGAAGGCGGTCTTTGATGCGGAACGCGGCCGTGGGACAGGCCAACGCCAAAAGCAAGCTGCGCCGCCTGTCTGCGATCGGCGCGCGGCGGCGGAAGATCTTACCACGTCGATTGAGACTTTGAACGAAACCGCTTCGCCCGCGCCGGTGTTGATGCCAGGGGCGGCTTGCCAAGAAGAGGCGATGGTCTCTTCGGCATACGAATTACAGTCCGAGATTTCCGCGCCCACCCTCGAGGTAGGATCAGCGCCCACTGTTTCAATGAACGGACTGAGTCTGAGCCACGACTTCGCGCCCACCGTGGATGTCGGGTTCGACGACAACTCCACTTCTCGACCGCCGATCGCCGCGCCGCTCCTCACGGCGATCGCGCCTGAACCGTTCGCGCCCACCCTCGACCCAGCGCCCACTTTGCACGCCGCACCACTTCCAGACAGCGCGCCCACCAAACCCGCGAAGTGTTCGCCGTCCCGAAAGCACAAACAACCAAAATCTCAATCCCGCGACCGCACCCGAAAACGGCGCGTGAGGCCACTTTCAACGAAAAAACGCAGCCACGTACGCCGGTCGCATTCGCCCGGTTGACCGCCGTAGGATGGCCTTCCGAGGCCGTCCCGATGAACAGTTGATGCTCCCATCACCGTCGACTTGGCGAATCCCGACGTTTTTCGGCGAGTGGGCGTCAACCGCCCTCCGAACGGCCTAGGAAGGCCATTCTACAAACACCGTAGGATGGCCTTCCGAGGCCGGATATGTTGGTGGCGGGCGGGAAACTCGGCGTAAGCCCGGATGGCTTAAATGATTTTGCAGTCTATGCATGCGAAAATCCGTGTGGCGCGCGAGGCCCTGGTTGGAATGACGTGTCTCGCCGGAACCTCGACCGCCGCCAGGAGAAGCCTCACCGCACAGCCTGGTCGATCGGCATCCCCCAGAGCCTGGTCTCGGCGGCCTGCGGAGTGGGCCGCCGTCATGAGCAAAATGGGCAAACCTGCTCCGGATTTCGATGAATGTGGCGAATTTTGTCTGCCTCTAGGGATCGCATCGCCGGTTCTCAATGTCATGGAAAACCGGACACCGCTCCGCCGCCTCGGGCTTCAGTTCCATCAGCAACCTACCGAAATTGATAGTGTTGGCCGCGTGGCGGTGCGTGTGAAATTCTGCGGCAGGCCAGGTTCGTAGCGCAGACGAATCCGCAGACATCATCAATGTCCACATCAGCGGGCCACCTCTTTCCGGTCGGCCCGCACTGAGAGACGCGGAGCCTCTCCCATTATGGTTTGCCGACGCATTGCGTGCCTTGTGGCCGTGGCTGTGGCTGTTCAATGGGCTTTTGAACGCCCGGCCTGCGCCCAGTACGGCAAGGAGCCGGTGTTCCTGGCTCCGTCAGCGTCACCGCCGGCCTCCACCCCCACGGGCACGCTGCAGGAGCTTGTCGACCAGGCGATCAGCGAAACCAGCCGCCGCCGGATGACCGCCGGGCATCACACCCCCTGGCAGATTGTGCATGGCATCGTGGCCCTGCGCTGGCAGTGCATGCTCACCAGCGGCAACATGGAAGTCAACGCGATCGAGTGGCTCGCCGCCGGACAGCGGCACAATGGCGAATCGCTCTGGCAGGTCACCCCTTACGGGGGCACGGGGCATCCCTTCACCAAGCCTTACGCGTTCGAAGGACACCCGACCCAGTTCATGGGTTACATGACCATGGCCAATATCCCCCTGAACTACGAATTCAGGGCGGACAAAGGGGTGATCACCGTCAAGGACATCATCAACGACGCCAAAATGCAGGTGATCCAGGGACCGGAAATCACCTGGACGCTCTGGGCTCTGGCCCACTATGAAGAACCGGATGCCCAGTGGTTCAACGCCCGCGGCGAACCCTGGAGCATCGAGCGGCTGGTCAGCATTCAGACCGACGAACCGGTAACCATTGGTGCCTGCGGTGGCTGCCACGGCCTGTTCGCCTTGGCGTACTCCCGGAACCTGTATCTGCTGCGTGGCAAACCGCTTTCTGGTGTGTGGGTTGCAGCCGACCAGAAGGTCAAACGCTATGTGGAAGAGGCCCGCTCGCTCCAAAATGGTGATGGTTCATTCTCCAGCAACAATTTCAAGGGGCCAGGCTACAGCCAGGACTACCTCACCCGGCTTTCCACCTCCGGCCACCAGTTGGAATGGCTGATGATCGCCCTGCCCAACCGCCGGTTGTCGGAACCATGGGTGGAAAAAGCCGTGGAGAACATCGCCCGCGACCTGTTGAATTCCCGCCGCTACCCGGCCGACTGCGGACCCCTTTACCACGCCCTGCACGCTCTCGTCCTGTACAAGCAACGCACCGTGCCGGGTGCGCAGGAGCCAGTCCGCACTTCTGAATTGAAGCTGGTGGACCGCAACAAACCCAAGCCGGCCGCCGGGACATTCGTCGCCGTGCCTGCACCGCAGCCCGGTGCGCCTGCACCGCAGATGACGGTGACACCCGTGCTTCCGCCGGTGACGCCAGTCCCGCTGCCGGTCACCCCCGCCCCCATCACGGCGGACAGGCCCACGGACACCAAAGTCCAATAAGAGCCGATCCTTCGATGTGGGACGCTGAACCCAACTCGGTTTCAGCGTCCTTGTCTTTTTATGGCACGGGTCTTTTTATGGCACGAGCAGAGGCCGCCGGCGCGAACAAGGGTGTTCTCCCAGTCGAACCGCCATGCCCAATGCGACCATGACAAATTGCTCCGCGGAGCATGGCGGATGTCGAATCTGGCTGTGAAGGGTCAGACGCCGCATGGATTTCTGGCGGCTGTCGGTTGGAGAGGTGCGTTTCTCACCCTGAGCCCGCCAAATCGAACAACTGGCCGAAGCGCGTCAGCACCTGTTGCTTGAGCGGGGCGAACTCGGGGCTGTCGAAGGTGCCGGAATCGACGAGTTGAAAGGCAGAG
This sequence comes from Planctomycetaceae bacterium, assembly GCA_021732845.1. GTDB lineage: Bacteria > Planctomycetota > Planctomycetia > Planctomycetales > Planctomycetaceae > JAKFUF01. The sequence continues at coordinate 40,493 of JAKFUF010000126.1, forward strand.
GTCCGGGCGAGCAGCAGCACGTCCTGATCACGGGCCAGATCGGCCACGCGCAGCGGGAGTTCACCGTGCTGCCGCGTGCCGAGAATGTCGCCGGGGCCGCGGATCTGGAAGTCGGCTTCGGCCACATCAAAGCCGCTGGCGTGCTTCTCCAGGGCCTGCAGCCGCTCCAGGGCGTCGTCTTCGGCCGTTCCGGTAAACAAGAAGCAGTAACCTTGGAATTGGCCGCGGCCGACACGGCCGCGAAGCTGGTGCAGTTGCGAGAGGCCGAAGCGTTCGGCCTGCTGGATGAGCATCAGCGTGGCATTGGGAACATCGACGCCAACCTCTACCACCGTGGTCGACACGAGGGCCTGTGTCTCTCCCGCCCGAAACGCATCCATCGCCGCGGCCTTCTCGGCCGGCGGCATCTGGCCATGCAGCAGGCCCACCCGGAAGCCGGCGAGTTCGTGCGTGCTCAGCCGTTGAAAGGTTTCCAGCGCTGACGCGTCGGCTTCGGTCCCCTCGATCCGCGGGCAGACGATGTACGCCTGCCGTCCCGCCTTGAGCTTCTCGCGGATGAACTGCCAGGCCTTCTTCCGCGTGGCTTCCGTCAGCACGCGGCTCGTCCAGATCTTTTGCCGGCCGGGCGGCAGTTCCTTCATGACCGACAGGTCCAGATCTCCGAACTGTGTCAGACAGAGGCTGCGGGGGATCGGTGTGGCGGTCATGACCAGTGTGTGCGGCAGGCTGTCGCCACCCGCAAACTTGGCCCGCTGGACCACGCCGAACTTGTGCTGTTCATCAATGACAATCAGCCCCAGCTTGCCAAAGGCGACATCCTTTTGAATCAGTGCCTGCGTGCCCACCACCAACTGCAGTTCGCCACTGTTGACGCCGGCGAGAGTGATGCGGCGCTGGGCGGCGGTCAGGTCGCCCGTGAGCAGCGCCCGCTGCACGCGGCTGTTGGCCAGCAGGCGGTCCAATGTCTGCCAGTGCTGCGTGGCGAGCAGTTCGGTGGGGGTCATGAGCGCGGCTTGATAGCCGGCAGCCACCGTGACAAGCATCGCGTAAATGGCCACCACGGTTTTGCCGGCTCCCACGTCCGCCTGCAGCAGCCGGTGCATGGCATGGCCCGATTCGAGATCGGCGCAGATTTCCCGCACGGCCTGTTCCTGACCGTTGGTCAGCGAGAACGGCAGAAGCCGCCGGATCCGGGCGTCGACCTTGGCCGAGGCGACCAGTCCTGGCGCGCGGTTCCTGAGCTTCCACGCGCGGCGACGAAGCCCGAGGGCCAGTTGAAATTCCAAGAGGTCATCAAAGATCAGTCGGAAGCGGCCGGCGGCGTAATGTTCAGGATTGGCCGGCAGGTGTACCGCCTGGATCGCCTCGCTCAGCCCGATCAGCTTTTCCTGCTTGCGGTACGATTCCGGCAATGGGTCGGGGACGAGCGGCGCGAATTCTTCGACGACCTTTCGCACGATCCGCCGCATCTCGTGCATCTTCAGCCCGTCGGTCAGGCTGTAGCGGGGCAGCATGCCGCCGTGGGCCGTGGCGTCGTCGGCATCCAGCACCTGCACGCGGGGATGCGACATCTCCCAGCGGCCCTTGAACTGCTTGCACTTGCCGGAGAACAGCACCATTTCGTAGTCGCGAAACTTGTGCAGCATCCACGGCTGGTTGAACCAGACGCCACGGACAAACTCCTTGTGCCCGCATTCCAGCAGCACGGCCGAGAGCGTCTTGCGGTTGGCCAGTTCGCGGGACTCTCGGTCCAGCACCTTCCCCCGCACGGTATGGACGGGCCCTTCGGTCAACTGGTCGACAGGGGTGACCTGCGTCAGATCCAGCACATCCCGCGGCAGACGGTAAAGGATGTCAGCCACCGTCCGCAATTCCAGCTTTTCCAAGAGTTCGGCCCGCTTCGGCCCGACTCCGGCGACAAACTGAATCGGGGTCTGCAACGGATCCTGAGTCATGGACGGCCTGTGGTGGTCAACCGGTGGATGCGATCTTTGGTCATTCTACGCCGACACGGCGGCGAACTGCCGCCCCTGATTGTTCTGACCCGTGGGAGTCAGGGCAATCCTGACAGTGCGGCCCCCTTCCACGCGTCGGCTCACGAGTGTCGGTTCACGACTCGTTTTCCACGGGATTCTATGCTAAATAAGTTCCGGGTCGAAAACTGTGGAATTTGCTGCATCTCTGGCATCCACTGGAAGTTTTAGGCGGCAACGGCGAAGCTGAAGGCTGGAGTGTGATTCATGGGGTTGAAGTCCTACGCGGACCAGTGGGGCCTGGTGACAGGCGCCTCATCCGGCATCGGTGCGGAGTTTGCCCGGCAACTTGCCGCGCGGGGAATGCATCTGATCCTGACGGCCCGCCGTGGAGACCGGCTGCAGCAACTGGCCGATGAGCTGCACACGAAACATGGAACGCATACCGAAATCATTGTCGGCGACCTTTCGGATCCGGCAGAGCCACAGCGGCTGCTGGCCGAGGTGGCGCGGCGTGGGAAGACCATCGAACTGTTGGTCAACAATGCCGGCTTCGGGCTCGTCTCGGAGATCGAGACGGCCGACCCCGCGAAAATGCTGCAGATGATTCAATTGAACATCACCGCGCTGACCGAGCTGAACTATCGCGTGCTGCCGGGGATGATGGCGCGGGGCCGCGGCGGAATCATCAATGTGGCCTCAATTGCCGCCTTTCAGCCGGTCGCCTACATGGGAGTGTATGCCGCGACCAAGGCGTATGTCCTGCACTTCACTGAGGCCATGTGGGCCGAGGCGCGGGAGAAAGGGGTGACAGTGCTGGCGCTCTGCCCTGGCACGACGAAAACCGAGTTCTTTGACGTTGCCGGTCGGCCAGGCTGGGCCGAGTCGCAGGGCGGTGACGAGGTGAAACCGGTGGTTCGGACGGCGCTCAAGGCCCTGGACAAGAAGAAACAGTACACTGTCGCCGGCTGGGGCAACTACATCCGCTCCCTGCTGGTCCGTCTCGCCGCGCGGCGGACAGTCGTCAAGGTTTCGATGCAATTCTTCCGACCGCAGAAATAGCGGATTTCTCATGCAAGACGACGCCTATCCCTACAATGACACGCCTTTCGAACTGCCGCATTCCGGCCCTGGTTTGGCATCGTTTTTCATCTCAATCCTGGCCTGGGTCACCGTGCTTGGCGCATTCGGCTTCGCCGGCTACCTCGGTGCCAGACAGCAGGGCGGTCCGCCACCGCCGCAAGAGCAACTGATGATCGTCGGCTTTGTCATGATGGGTGGCAGCGCCCTGTTCATTGTTGGGGCGATCCTTGGATTGGTCGGCGTGCTGCTGCCCAATCGTAAGAAAGTGTTCGCCATCCTCGGACTGGTGTTTTCCCTGCTGCCAGTCTTCGCCTGTGTCGGCCTGATGGTGCTGGGAGTGGCCTTCGGCGCGGCGATGGGGAAAATGTGATTTCTGTGGCACAACCTCGCTAAGGAATTCGCCTGCAGCTCGTAATGCATGCAGCGGCACACAGTTTACCTGCTGTTTTGAATCTTTACCGTCCGGTTGTCACGCGCGATTGTCTGCACCGCATCGCCGCCCCGGGCAACAACTGTCACATTGTGTTCACCGTCGGGATGCCGCCGCGTGTCCCAAACCAGTGGCTCTGGCGATTTCGCAGACATGACACGCTGGCCATCCACGTAGAGTTCCCATTCGGCGGCTGCAATCCCGTCAGGTGAATCACACTTTGGTTGCAGCATGACTTCGCCGACGAGGGCGCTGTCCGTCGTAAATCCCCCGACGCTCAACGTGAACTGTCGCCGCCACGGCTGGGCCAGAGGATCGCCGACGATCAGGAGCTGATAGGGACCGGCGACCGACTGGTAGAACGACTCGGCCAGGGTGCAGCCACGGGCGTAATGCACATGAATGAACGGCGTGGGAAACTTGGCCTGAATGGCAAAGGGCTCGGTGACTGTTCCAGAGGATCCAGCGGCCCCCTGCTTGAGAAACTCCGTGAGTGGAGTTTGCCCGGCTCCCGCAGTCATCACTCCGCCGAAGCTGGTGAGATGTTCGACAATCGCCCCCGGCAGCATCGTGCTGCCGCTCTTGGGCCAGTCGAAATCGGCGATGCCGATGACCGCACCGGCCACGTCGGACTTTTTCTGCGGCAAGACCCCGTCTTCGACAATCGCCTTCACCCCCAGCGTTTCGAGCGCCCGCGCCGCATTGCGGAAACCCCATTCACGGGTCGTGGAGCGCACGTCGCCGTTCCGCTCGAAATAGATCGTGCCTGTCGGCCGCGATCCGTCCGCCGTTGCCGTACGGCGCAGGTTGGCGAGCGCCTCTTCAACGCTGTTGCCACGCCCGGTCGTGCAGGCCAACACCGTCGAGAGCATGTAGCGCGGAGCCCTTTCATCCGCAGTCGGCATTCCGTTCGGCAGCCATCCCATCGAAGACCGAAACCCGACGGCGGACTGCACGTCGAAATCGGCCTCACGCATCTCGCCAAGCAATGCCTTGAATTCCTCCCGGTCGCGCAGACTCTTCAAATCGTCATCGCGCACGGCCTGCTGTGCATCCCACCAGCCGGATTTGACGGCCTGTTTCAAGGCCAACAGGGCAGCATCCGCCTGACCAAGCTGCATCAGTCCGCAGGCGTGGTTGTAGTGCAGTTCGGCCGACTGCGGATGAGCCTTCTGCAGCGCCTCGATCACGGCAACGACTTCTTTGAGCCGCGCTGCGAGCATCAGTTTCTCTTCGTCTGTGGGCGAATCGCCTTCTTTTCGCCGCTGCGCTGCCTGCGTCTGTTGCTGAAATGTCGTCAGAGCGTCGGCGTATTGCCGCAGTTCATCGCTGGTCCAGGGCGTGTCCGTCGACTTCGCGACCACGCGGCGCGCGTATGAGTTGGCATTCAGCGCCAGATACCGCAGGTCCTTCGCCATCACCGCCTGGTAGAGAAACGTCAGCCCATTGATCGAAGCCACCGGTGTCAGCACCCGTGGCAACTTTTGTTCACCGATGTCGCCGCTGACATCAATCGCCGTGGGGATCTCCGCCGAGTAGGCAATGACGTCGATCTGCGGAAGCAGCCCGCGCTCCGTGAGAATTTGAAATACTGGTCCCAGAATCCGCTGTCGAAAATCCTCGACCGACATTTTCTCCTTGTCTGGAAGCCCCGTGACCGAGACCAGATTCCCGGCCGGAACGCCCCGCAACCGGACGTATTCCTCCGCGATCGTCTTCGACGCCGCGCTGTCGCCGTTGACCACAATGGCAACGTTCTCGGGAGCCACTCCGGCGCATGCACACCTGGGAATTGTCAAGAACGTGGCCAGTACGACTAGCAGTCCGAGCCATGTCGTCTTCGGTGTCATGACGTGGCCCGCCCAACGCAATGTGAATGCATAGATTGCCCGTTCGATCAATTGATGGCCTCCTTCGACATGCATGCCGCAATCCTTGATCTTCGGTTCCTTCGTGACCTTCTGTTCAAATCTCCAACAGAAGGTGAAGGTTTTGAAATGAAGATGTGGTTCATTTGGCCATCTGCGACCAGCGGCCTATTTCTCAACGGCAAACACAACCTGTCGCTTCGCCCGGTTGATGCCGACCAATCCTCCAGTCTTGGGATCGGCGGCAAACCCCTGGCCGGTGAAGGGAACTGCCTGAAGGCCGACGAGTTCCAGAACTGTGCCTTCTCCGGGCAGCCGCAGTCGAAACAGCAGAGGATCATCATGGCCGGTGACAAGCAGGTGTTTCTCACGCAAGACGCCGCCAGACAGGCTGTATTGCCCCAACTTGCCGATCACCGCGGGAGGATAAGTCCAGCGTCCCGATTCCTTCCACTCCGCATCGAATTTCACCAGAAAGGTGCCCTGGTTCTCAGCGCCATAGCGGGCGAAATTACACCACCAGTGGCCGTCATGCCGGACGGCCCAGGTCAGACTGCCGCCGAAGTTCCCAAAATTCTTGAAGGTGAAGAGCCGCATGGACTCCACATCGAGAACCTTGATTTCACTGAGTTCGGGCGTCTTCGGATAGTTGGAGTGGGCGCAGTAGAGCTTCCCGTCCCACAGAAAGCCACTGTTGAGATGCTGCGCCTCGCCCGTGCTCACCGCCACCCGCCGGCCCGTCTGCCGGTCGTACTTGGCCACCACCGAGTTCGTGATCGCATACACATGTTTGTCGTCCGCGGCCGCAGCCTGGTTGGCTTCAGGCGCTGCCAAGGTCGCTGTGGAGGTCCAGGCGTGCGTTTGCTCCGTCGGCAGCACCCGTGGCTCAGCCGCACTGGCAGCGGTGCCAAGCAGCAAGAATGCACACAAATTCATGAAACGGCACATGGGCATCCTTCAATATTTTGCCACGAATCCGCAGGCGATCACTGTGGCTGAATTCTTCGGCGGTTGCAACGGCTTTGGCATTCAGACATGGCATTCGACAAGTAGCCGGTTGTGATATGTTGATGATCGACCCTCGACATTCGCTACGACAACTGATTTGTGTCGGTGTCCAAAGCGAAGTTTTCCATAACGGGTTGCCGCCAGGATTCATTCCATGAGTTTGCGCAATCTAATCTGGAAGCGCTGGTTCGCAGCCCTCGCCATTGTTGTTGCGCTGGCTTCAGCGGCAATGATCGGACTGCAAAATCCCAGGCAAAAGCCGCTCGGCGTTGGCACTCAGGCAGGTGAACGCTGGACGTCCAAGAGCAATGTCATGCACTTTCGATGGTGCCCTGCTGGAACCTTTGTCATGGGGAGCCCGTCAACCGAACCCGGACGTGACCGCGATGAGGGGCAAGTGGCTGTCATGATCGCACAAGGCTTTTGGCTCGGCGAATGCGAGGTGACCCGGGAACAATGGCAGGCGGTCATGGGGACGACCCTGTGGTATGGGCGCGAATCGTATTTTGAACGAAATCAGGCTGTGATTGGGGTGTTCCACAGCCATCAGCGAGACAGCGCGGAATTGTTTTGCGAACTTCTGACAGAATCCGAGCGTTCGGCCGGTCGCCTACCTCCTGGCTGGGTCTACCGCCTGCCCACCGAGGCCGAATGGGAGTATGCCTGCCGGGCCGGGACGACAACCGCCTACGCTTTCGGTGACGACCCGTCCAAGTTGGGAGTTTATGCGCGATTTGGATCCACGACGGATCCTTCAATCACGACCGAAGCCCAAGTCCACGCGCCGGGTACGCGAAAACCCAATCCATGGGGTTTGTACGACATGCACGGCAATGCCTGGGAATGGTGCTCCGTGGGGGCAACAAAGTTCAGCCACGGGCGCGAGCCCCCCGAGGGAAGTAGTCCGGAAATTCTCGAAGTCCTTCGTGGAGGTGGATGGACAAGCTCTGCCGCCGACTGCCGATCTGCCAAGCGGTGGTGGAGAGTTGTGACAAACCGCGATAGCAGTGCCGGATTTCGTGTGTTGCTGGGCTCGTCTCTAGACCTCGGAGCAGACGCGACGCGTGCTGACGATTGACCCTGCCTGAGGAGTCAGCGCCACAAATTGAACCAGTGTGCGATGCGCACCACGCGGCGGTCCTTTTCGGGCAGCATTTCGCTTCGCAGGTCACAGACTTTGGTCCAGTGGACGGTGGGGCGGTAGTGGTGCTCTTGATGGAACCCATTGTTGAACCACAACCAGTTGTACATCCGGTTGTAGCAACTGACGGAGTCCGTCAGGCGATTTCCCGGAATCGCGTAGTGGTGCTCCAGGTAGTTCTCGGCCAGGGCCGCCACCTGTCCCAGAAACCACACAGGCACCACAAATTCAAGAAAATACCAGGGGCTGGCGATGGCCAGCGCGGACGAGAAGACCAGCATCGCCGTAGCTTCGAGCCAGACCAGCCAGGCGCGGTTTTTCGCGCGGGCGGTCGCATACAGGATTCCCAGTTCTGTGCGAAACGGCCCGAGGGTCGAGTAGCTCGAGAGATGTTCTTCCCGATCTGGACGGCGGGAATAGCGGAACGTGGACGAACGGTCCTGAGTGGTTTTGGAAACAGGATCCTGAACATCGTTGTTAAACTGATGATGATTCAGATGGTGGTACTTGTACAGCGTCTGCGGCAGCCCGAGCGCGATGCTGTTCACCATCGAGAACAGGTTGTTCAGCAGCCGGGAGCGGAAAAACGGGTTGTGCAGAAAGTTGTGGGCGACACACTGGTAGTTCGTGCAGTTCAGGAACACGATCAATGCGCCCAACCCGCTCAGTGCCGGCCACGTCCACCATTCAAAGGCAAACAGACCGAAGACGAGCAGCCCCACACTCAACCCGCTGAGCAAAACCAGCGCGCCGTCCTTCCAGTGATGGGCAAATAGCAAGATCCAGCCTCAACAATCTTCAGACAGCGCGGATGGCCCTGCCGGGTTCGCCAGCCGATGCGGTCGATGCGCGTCATGGAATGGGAATCGCAGAAGGCCGTGGAGTTCGACGGCCAAAGGCGGGAATCCACCATTTTATCCGATCCCCTTTCCATGTTCCAGCAGACGTCTAACGGCGAAACGGCGAAACGGCGAATCACCGGACGGCTTGCGCCGTGCCGCTCTGGGCCGCTGACCGCAGCTTGGCGAATGACAACAGCCGCCTTGGTGGTTGGTGACAGGGTGCGCTATCGCCGGCAGGGCAACCTGGTGCCTGGTGCTGTGGTCAAATGCCAGAGTCCGGCCGTACAATGGAGATCCCATGTTTCGCCGGTCATTGTGGGATCAAAATGAGTCGCACACTGCTTCGTGATTGCCTGCTGGTCGGCTTTTTCCTCATCCCCGCACTTGGATTGCAAGCTGCTGCTGAAGAGCAGCCGGACACGCGGGAGGCGGAGGCGTTTTTTGAAGCGAAGATCCGGCCGATTCTGGTGGAGCGCTGCCAGGGGTGCCACGGGAGCGAGAAGCAGAAGGGGAACCTGCGGCTGGACTCTCTGGCGGCGATGGTGGCCGGTGGTGATGGCGGGCCGGCGTTGATGGCGGGGAAGCCGGAAGAGAGCCTGCTGATTGAAGTCATCGGCTATGCCTCCGACCTGAAGATGCCGCCGAAGTCGAAGCTGCCGCAGCAGGAAATTGCATTGCTGACCGAATGGGTCAAACGCGGCGCAGTGTGGCCCAACGCCAAGCCACTCACACCTGCCGCGGCGTTGTCGACCGGGCCGTTGTTCACACCGGAGCAGAAGGCGTTCTGGGCGTTTCAGCCGGTCTTGGATCCTCAGCCACCGGCGGTTCAACACGAAGGTTGGTGTCAGTCGCCACTCGACCAGTTTGTGCTCGCGGGATTGGAAGCCACGGGGATGAACCCCGCGCCGGAGGCAGACAAGCGGACGCTGATCCGCCGCGCGACGTTTGACCTGACAGGGCTTCCGCCAACGCCGGAAGAGATCGCTGCATTTCTCGCGGACGACTCGCACGAGGCGTTCTCCAGGGTGATCGACCGCCTGCTTGCCTCGCCGCGCTACGGCGAACGGTGGGGGCGGCACTGGCTGGATGTCGCGCGCTACGCCGACTCCAACGGGTTGGACGAGAACCTGGCCTATGGCAACGCCCACCGCTACCGGGACTATGTGATTGCCGCGTTCAATGCGGGCAAGCCGTACGACGAGTTCCTGACCGAACAGCTCGCCGGCGACCTGCTGCCAACGGAGGAGGCCGCGCTCGCCGCCGAGCGGCTGACAGCCACGGGCTTTCTCTCGCTGGGTGCCAAGATGCTGGCGGAAGACGACCCAGTGAAGATGCGGATGGACATCATTGACGAGCAGGTCGACACGGTCGGCCGCACTTTTCTGGGGCTGACCCTGGGCTGCGCCCGCTGCCATGACCACAAGTTCGATCCAGTGCCGCACGAAGACTATTACTCGCTGGCGGGCATCTTCAACAGCACGAAAACCATGGACAATTTCACCGTGGTGGCCCGCTGGCAGGAACGCCCGGTTGGCTCCCCCGCGCAGATTCGGGCGCTGGAACTGGCCCGCACCCAGGTGGCCGAAAAGGCCGCCGAGATTGCCAAGTTCAGCAGCGGGGCGGCGCTGGTGGTCCAGGGCGAAGCCAGAAAGCATATCGCCAGCCATCTGCTGGCGGTTCAAGACGCGCAGGAACTGGATGCGCGGCTGGCCGCGGTCAAGCCCATGGGAGACGCGGCCGACATCGCCACGCGTGCTGAAGTGCGGCTGATCGAAGCCGAAGATTTCGTGCGCGGCAACGTCCTCAAGGATACGACAGGCTATGGCAAGGGGATTGGCGTTCTCGTCAACAAAGGGGAGCTGCCGAACTTCACGGAATACGAAGTGACCGTGCCCGCTGCCGGCTGGTATCAGACCGAGATCCGGCTGGCCGCCGCTGGTTCGCGACCCTGCCGGTTGTTTTTGAACGGCGAACTGGCCAAGCCCGATGCCGCCAGCCGTGCCACCGGCAGTTGGACGCCCGAATCGCAGGCGTGGGGTGTTGAAGGAATTTTTCGGCTGAAAGCCGGGGTCAACCTGGTGCGGCTGGAATGTGCCGGGCCGTTTCCGCACATCGACAAACTGCTGTTTGTCCCGACTGACTATGCCCCGCGGGAGCGCGCGGCAGATGCCTACGCGCCAAAGGAACAGTTCATTCACCAGTGGAAAGCCTATTTGGCTCTGCCCGAAAGTGCCGATCTGTGGTCGGTGTGGAACACGCTGGGACAGCCGGACCTGCCGCCAGCCAATGAGTTTCAAACCACACTCCGTGGCTTGTTTCAGGAGACACCTCGCACGCAAGAAGCTGTTGCTGCCCGGTACGAGGAACTGATCGTCGCGGCAGATACCGCCTGGCAGGCCCGACTGGCTGCCGACCCGCAAGCCAAGACCCTTCCAGATCCGGTCCAGGAGGCACTGCGCAATGTTCTGACAGATCCCAAGGGGCCGTTCGCCGTTCCCAAGGAGATTGAGCCACTGTTTCCGGCAGCCACGCTGGCACAGCTCGTGTCGCTGCGGGCCGAGAAGTCTGCACTGGAGAAGGGCGAGCCGGCCTTGCCAGAAGCGATGGCGGTGTCCGAAGACAAGCCACAGAATTTGCGGGTTCACCTGCGCGGCAGCCACCTGACACTCGGCAAGGAGACGCCACGGCAGTTCCTCCGTATCGTCGCTGGCGAGCAGCAGCAGCCAATCGGTGCGAATGCGAGCGGCCGGCTTGAACTGGCCCGGTGGCTCACACATCCCGACCATCCGCTCACCAGCCGGGTGATGATCAACCGCATCTGGCTGTGGCACTTTGGCGATGGCCTGGTCCGCTCACCCGACAATTTCGGCCGCCTCGGCGACCGTCCGACGCATCCGGCCCTGCTCGACTGGCTGTCCCGCCGGTTCGTGCAGTCGGGATGGTCAATCAAGGCAATGCATCGGCTGATCATGCTCTCGTCGACGTATCAAATGAGTTCCCGGTTCGATGTCCAGGCCTTCGCCCAGGATCCTGACAACCACAAACTGTGGCACAAACCCCGCCGCCGCCTCGAAGCTGAAGCGATCCGCGACTCGCTGCTGGCCGTTTCGGGCAAACTGGACCTGACCATGGGCGGCACGCAGTTAACGACAGAGAACCGGAAATACGTCACCAGTACGGCGAATGTGAATCCCGAGGTGTACGGTGGCTCACGGCGTTCGATCTACCTGCCGATTGTCCGCAGCGCGTTGTTTGAAGTCCTGCAGGCCTTCGATTTCGCCGACCCCAGCGTGCAAAACGGCCGGCGCGACGTCACCACCGTGGCTCCGCAGGCGCTGTTCATGATGAACAGCAAATTCGTCTCCACGCAGTCCCTCGCGCTTGCCGAGAGCGTTTTGAATTCCCCTGCCGCCGATGACACCGCGCGGGTGATGGCCCTTTACGAACGTGCCCTGGGCCGCCCCGCCAGCCCCGCCGACGTGAGCCGAGCGCTGGGTTATGTCGAGCGGATGTCGGCCCTGCCGGAACTGGCGTCAACTGGAGTCACCCCCCGCCTCCGTGCCTGGCAGAGTCTGTGCCGCGCCGTGCTGGCGAGCAACGAGTTTGTCTACGTTGAATGAAAGCAGGTACGCCGCTAAAAATCGGTACTGCCCACAGGTTCAGAGCCGGCAACCGTCGATAGTGCCATCATGACCCCCTGGTTCACATGCTGGCTGATGTACTTGACCCGGCCGTCGCAGAACAAGAAATTCGCGCCTGCCACATGCGGCGACTGCCAGGAGTAGAGCGGTCGCTCGTCGCTGGTTTTGGCGAGGATCCTCGGCACGGGGTTCATGGGGAATGGTTCGGCGTTTACCAGTGAACTGTCGGGGCAATGCGGCAGTTGCAGGTCCGAGGTCACGGCATAGGGGCCGGCCACCCAGGCGGAATTGGGGGTGGCCTGATCGCCCGTTGCCGCCAGATACTCGACGGCCGCCATCGCCCACGGATACTCCACCTTCAGCGTCGGCAGCGACGAGTTCCAACCCGAGTAGGTCAGCAGCCCGCCGGCCTTTTCCCCCAGCAGCAGTGTGTTGGTTTGCCCGTCACGTATGTCCACTCTCCGGCAGTTGCTGTTATATCCGAACACGCCGCGCGTGTGTTTGGGGTAGTTTTCCCAGTAGTGTAACAGACCAGGGGTGCAGCCCGCGTCCTCACCGGCCAAGGCCCGGATCGCGTCGGCACCGTGCGAGAAGGAATAGTCAGCCGGGGCTCCGGCCATCCAGTGTGGATCGCCGGCAATGTCACCCCCAATGATCCCCGCGTGAGGCGCGCTGGGACAGTTGAGAATGGGGATCTTCGTCTGGTTCAGGGGCCAACTGCGGTGGTCGTCGGCACTTTGCATGGTCGAGAGCCACGTGCCGTTGAAGTCGTATTTGGCGTACAGCGGGCGCTGGTCGATGAAGGGCAGCAGCAGATGGTATCCAGTCCAGTGCCCCCGGTAGCGGAGGGAGGAATAGGGGATCGGCGGCGGCGGCGGGGAGCCGTCCGGCTGGCGGACGAAGCTGGGCGGGAACAACCGGTGCGTGGTGTCGTAGCTGGCCAGCGCCACCCCGAGATTCTTGAGGTTGTTCGTGCACTGGATCCTGCGGGCCCCCTCGCGCATCTGCTGAACCGCCGGCAACAGCAAAGCCACGAGGATCGCAATCACGGCGATGACCACGAGCAGTTCTATGAGCGTGAACCCCGGCCGCCGGGTGCGTCGAGCTGAACCGGTCATGTAGCCACCGCAGGACTTCCAAGCGAGATCTTCCAGCCGCCGGAGTGACGGCGTGTTTAATCCTACCGGCGATTGCATGGCCTGTCAGCAGGGGATTCGCACGGCGGCAACCCGCGTTTGCGCGCGAGACCTCGTTCCACACCGGCCAATCACTTCGTTGACTCGGTTACCGTCTGTTCCACTCTGCCTCTTGCTTTTGGTTTGACTCAATCATCGGCACCAAGAGGCCGTCAACGTCCTGCTGTGCCCGAATGTTGGTGGTGATTTGGGAACAGAAGCAAACGAAGGAAACGAAGAGCCTACTAAAGGTGAGCGATGACCCCACAGCCAAGTTCGTTGCCGTCAAATGTTTTTTCAGACCTTGTCGCCATCCATCAGGCAAATCACAGCAGTTCGGCAATCGGCGCTCCGTCCGGCAGCAGGGGGATGGGCCGGCCGTCGTTGGTCATGGTCTGCCGGCTGAGGTCGATTCCCAGGTGCCGGTACAGGGTGGCCAGCACATCCGTGGGGGACACCGGGCGGCTGACAGGCACTTCGCCGTTCGCGCTGGACGAACCGATCACCTGGCCGACTTTGAGGCCTCCGCCAGCCATCAGGATGCTCATCAGCGAGCCCCAGTGATCGCGGCCGCCAGTTTCGTTCACGCGCGGTGTCCGCCCAAATTCGCCCCAGACGACCAGCAGCACCTTGCGGTCGAGGCCGCGTTCATACAGGTCGGCAATCAAGGCCGCCAGCATCTGATCCAGCGGCGGACCGGAGACATCCATGCCCCGTGTCGGGCCATCGGAGCCGTCGACCGGCCGATTGTCGTTGACGATGTTGCGGTGCCAGTCCCAGCACAGCGAATCCGGCGCGGTGTTGAGCGTGACAAACGCCACGCCGGCCTCGACCAGCCGCCGTGCCAGAAGGCCCATCTGTCCCCAGCGGTGCCTCCCGTAGCGGTCGCGCACCGCCGGCGACTCTTCGTTCAGGTCGAACGCGCGGCGGGCGGCACCGCTCGTCAGCATGTCGAAGGCGGACCGGGTGAAGCTGTCCATCCCCTCCATCGCCCGCGTCGCGTCGGCATGCCGCGCGAAGCGGTCCAAGCCACGCAACAGGGATCGTCGGTCTTCGATCCGCGACAATGTGAAATCGTCGGCAAGTTTCAGGCTGGAGGCGGCATGACGCACCTTGTCCGGCTGAAACGGATCTCGAAACGGATCCTGCAGAATGGTGAACGGGGAGTGCTGGGAACCGAGGTAGGCGGAGCCCATCACCGTGGCGATTTCGGGATTTCGCGTCTGCTCCTCGGACAGCAGCACATAGGCGGGAACACCCGGATTCGCCGCCCCGCGGAATCGCGAGGCGATGGCCCCGGCGGACGGATGTGTGCTTTTGTTGAGGTCACCGGAGTATCCCGTCGAGCACCAATGGGCACCGACAAAATGTCCGTTGGTGCCATGGGTGACCGAGCGGATGACCGCAGCGCGGTTGAGCACCATCGCGGTCAGCGGCAGTTTCTCGCAGCATAGGATTCCCGGCAGCTTGGTTTGGATGGGCGAATAGGGGCCACGAATTTCGGCCGGAGCCTCGGGCTTGGGGTCAAAAGTTTCGAACTGGCTCGGTCCGCCGCCCAGCCAGATCTGAATCACGGAGGTGTCGTTGCTGGTGCGGCCGGCGGTTCCGACCGCACCAGCCAATGCCTGCCGTTGTAGAACATCCGCCAGGGTCAGCCCGGCCCCGCCGGCAGTCAGACTCGCCTGCAAGAATCGTCGTCGAGTGGCGCGACTGGTCATGGTGAGTCCTCCTTAGAGCCGAAAGCCAAACTTAGACAACGAAAAGGGGAACCACGAATAAGACAAATGTCACGAGTGGATTCCATCACCCGCGATGCAGAGGCGAAGGATCATTCGTGAAATTCGTAGGATTCGTGCAGATTCGTGGTTCAATTTCAAACCGTACGATTGACGCACCGTCTTGCGGCACTGGTCGAGTTGACCAACCCCTGCGTTCGTAGTCCCTGATGGCGTTCGCTGATGGTTAGAGGCTGAATTAACATATTTGTTGCTGCGATTCTTACAGCAGTTCCCGAATTGGTTTGCCACCGCCCACAATGCTCACCGGACGGCCGCTGGCATCCTCGAAATGTGTGTCCAGCGGAACACCCAGCGTGTGATAAACAGTGGCCAGGAGGTCCAGCGGCGTGACCAGCCCCTCCTGCACGCAGCCGCCCCATTTTTCGCTCGCACCAACGCACTGTCCGCCGCGGATGCCGCCCCCAGCGAGCATGACACTGAAGCAGTCCGACCAGTGGTCGCGGCCGGCGTGGCCATTCATTCGCGGCGTGCGGCCGAACTCGCCGACGCAATACACCAGCACATCGTCCAGCATGCCCCGCGTTGTCAGATCTTCGATGAGCGCCGCGATGGCACGGTCCAGGGGGGGCAGATGTGTTTCCAGCCCCTTGGCGATGTCGTTGTGATGATCCCAGTTGCCGGTATTGATGTTCACACACCGTGCCCCGGCTTCAACCAACCGCCGGGCCAGCAGGGCGCTTTGCCCATAGCGGTGCCGGCCATATTGGTCGCGCAGTTGCGGGTCCTCGACAGTGAGATCAAACGCCGCCCGCATCTGGTCGCCAGCGACCATTTCCAAGGCCTGCGACTTGAATGTATCGAGACCTTCCATCACGCCGCTTTCATCAATGTCGCGGCGGAGAGTGTCAAAAGACTTCAGCAGGGTTTTGCGGGAGGCCACGCTGCCCGCACTGAGTCCCCCCGGCAGCGACAGGTTCGGCACTTTGAAATCGGCTGCGTTCGGGTCGGCCCCGACCTCAAACGGATTGAACGCCTTGCCCAGATAGACCGCGCCCTGGTAACCGAACGCCTCGGATTTCGGGATCGTCACATAAGCGGGCATCGGTGGCTGGCGCGATCCCAGAGAGCGGGCGATCACCGAACCCAGGGACGGTTTCTGAGCCGCATTGCGGGCCAGGGTCGGACCGAAGTAGCCGGTCTGCATCCAGTGCGCGGAGGGGGCGTGAATGCCGTTCTCGTGATGCACCGACCGCACCACCGCCAGCCGGTCCATGACCCGCGCCTGCTCTGGCAATTGTTCGCCCAGGATGACGCCCGGCACGCGGGTCCCAATCGCCTGTGCCAGGCGGTATTCTGCCGGCGCGCCAGGCTTGACGTCATAGGTGTCCTGCTGGCTGAGGCCGCCATCCGTCCAGAACACGATCAGCGATTTGTTGCGCGCGGGGTGTCCAGCATCCGCCGCGTGCGACTGCAGCCGCAGCAGATCGGCCAGCCCCAAACCCAGGATGGGCGCGCCAATTTGCAGGATATGCCGGCGCGTGATGCCGGAGAAGTTCTCGCTGATGCGGCGGTCGATGCGCGCCATGTGGGCACCCGGTACTAATGATTCAACAAAAACTCATTCGTCGCCAGCAGCGACCACAACAACGACCGGCACGCTTCCGCGCGGTCCGGCTCCGACTCCAAAAATGTTTTCGCGACTTTCAACTCTTCCTCGTGTGGCTCACGTGCCAGCACCCGCCGAAAAATTTCAACAGCCAACTCCCCCGGTGAGCGGTTCGCCGTCGCAAGCTTTTCAGCATACCCGGCTTTGGCAGTTAACTTCCGCTGGATTTCCGCGGAGTTCACCAGTTCCAGTGCCTGCGTCAGGGCCGGTGCGTCGACCCGTTCACATTCGCAGGCCGACATCCGCCCTGGCCGGCCGAACACATCCAGGAAATGCGCAGCCACGTTCTCGTCCGGAAGGTCGATTGCCCGTGTTCCCGCCGGAATGCCGCCAAATTCCGTGGGGACATCGAGTACCTGGCTGACACCGTCCAACAGCACTTCTGCGGTCAATCGTCTGGGATAGAACCGGGCAAAGGTCTGCGTGTCACCCGCGTTGCCGGGGTGTGGAGCCGCCTCCAGACCGTAGGCGTAACTGCCAGTGATGGCCTGAATCAGTCGCTGGATGTCGTAGCCACTGGCGGCAAAGTCTTCTGCCAGCGCATCGAGCAGTTCCGGGTTGCTGGGGGGATTGGTGCTGCGCGAGTCATCAATCGGGTGGACTAAGCCACGGCCGAGGAAGTGCGCCCACATCCGGTTGACCATCGTCCGGGCAAAGAACGGATTGTCAGGTCTGGTCATCCATCGGGCCAGGCTGAGGCGCGGGTCGTCATGCATTGCCAATTCGAAGTTGGGGCCTCCCAGCGGTCGCGGCGGCAAGACCGCGCCGGTGCGGGGATGCACAACGCTGCCGGTTTCCTTGAGGTAAATAATCTCATCAGTGGGAACCTCCGCGTCGGCAAAGCCGCCTTTGCGTCCCACGCGGGAAAAGACGGCGGCGAGTCCGAAATAGTCTTCCTGGCTCCACCGTTCCGTTGGATGGTGATGGCACTGGGCACACTGGATGCGAACCCCCAAGAAGGCCTGAGCCACCGACTCGACATATTCGGGGGACTTTCGCACCGCGCGATACCAGATGGCGGGAGGGTTCTCGTTCTGGCTGCCGCTGGCGGTGAGAATTTCCGCCACGAACTGGTCATACGGCTTGTTGGCCGCGAATGAGTCGCGGATCCAGGCGGCAAACAGCGTCGTCCCCTGCCGCTGCTTGCTGGTCGCATATCCAGCCCCGCGATTCTGCAGAATATCGGCCCATTTCAGCGAGAAATAGCTGGCGTATTCCGGACGGTCGAGCAACCGTTCAATCAGCCGGGTCCGCTTGTCACTTTGCGTGTCAACCACAAAGTCCGCAAGTTCCTGGGGCGTTGGCAGCGTCCCACAGATGTCGATGCTCACTCGGCGCAGGAAGGTGGCATCATCGGCCGGAACCGAAGGAACGACCCCGAGCCGCCGCCACTGGCGGAACAGATGCCGGTTGACTTTCGAATCCTGCGCCTGCCGTTCCATGGCATCGAGCTGTGCATGGATCGCCGCCATTTTCACGGCGTTGTCGGCGAACGGAACAGCCGCATGGTAGGTGGCGATCTGCTCCCCGAACCGCGCCATCACCGACACTAGACCGTGCTGCGTACTCGTCGTCACCAATCCATTGGCATCCACATCCGCAATATTCGTCGCGTTCGACTGATACACCGCCTGACGCGTCACATCACGTGTCGTGCCGTCCGAAAAGAACGCGGTCACCCGCAACTGCTCGGCGGTCTGTGTCTGCAGCACCTGTTTTTCCGGGGCAACGGAAATCCGCATCAGCCGCGGATCACCGGCGTCGGGAGCGGCAGCTCCTCGCGCGATCCAGGCGCGCAGGAGCTTGTAGTCGTCACTCGTCTCGTCGAGACGGCGACCGCCGCCGTGGGGAACGCGGGACGTGGCTTTCAGCAGCAGCAAACTCCGCTCGGGCGAAGTGGGAATCAGCCGGCGGCCACGGCCTTCGCTGGCCAGTGCGTCGTAATCCTCGTCGGGCTCGAAACCGAACAGCGAGAGTTTGAAGCCGTTCTGCCCGGTAGCCTTCCCATGGCAACCACCGCTGTTGCATCCCAGTTTTGTCAAAATTGGCACGACATCCGTTCCGAAACGCACATTGGGCGCGTCCGGCACCTCGCCCCCCTCTGCTGGCAGGCCTGCACAAAACAGGCCCGAGACCAGCAGCATTGGCAGCCACAGGGGAGTTGGGATTGGTCGGATCATGCGGTTGAACTCTATTCAACGATTTCCAAATTCAAAAACCGGCTTCCCAGAAACCGTGGCTCATCCTCCACCACCCCGACGGTCAACAGTCTCAGTGCGGACAAACGGCCCAATGGAGCATCATCATTGATGATGATCTGCAACGACCCGCTCTCGGTTTGCCCGGTAAAGGTTTCGCCGCGGCCGCGGAGACCTGGCACATCGGTAATGCAACCGGGTGCGGCCAGTTCGGTGTGCATTTTGCCGATGAACCCGTTGCGGCGCTGCGCGGAATACCCAATCTGAATGACTTCGCCCCGCCGCGCCTGGGTCACGGCAAACGGATTGACATCCACCAGAAACCCTGCCGGCTGAATATCCAGAGTCACGGCATTGCTGTAGACCACAACGGCTTCCGCCTTCTGACCGGCAACCGGCACGGTGGTCTCCGCGCGAATCGACAGAGAGTAGTGCCCCACGGGCAATGCCGGCGGAAGGTAGAAACTGACATACCCCTTGTGTTCGCCAGCCGGAATTGTGCTCGAGGAATTGTTGATGAGATCCGGAATCCCCACGCCCACCAGCTTGACGGGTGCCTGATGAGCGTTCCGCCGTTCAATCTGCACGGCCACATCCACGATGCCCCCCGGCGAGTGCTTTGTGGGCAGCCGGCCATACAGGTGATGTTCCAGTGGCTCATGGGCATCGGCCACAATGCGCAGCGGTGCGTCGCCAACCACGGCCAACGGCATCCGCGGCATGATCCGCCCCCAGCCATTGGGCGTCCCGGCGCGGACGACCGCCCCACCCACCGCTGACCTCACGATGCGGCTGCCATCTTCGGTTTGAGCCACACCTTCGAGCTTCAACTCACTCAAAGCCGTCGCAGATTCTTTATTGCACGACAGCACAAGCGTCGTGGCATCGACTCCGGGGCCGAGCCACACATCGGGGCAGTCCACTCCGTCCGGCAAATCTTGGGCCGAGACGCGGATGGCACCATTGCAGCCACGACGCCGGAGGGCCAGGAGGTCGAGAGCCACGCGTCCGCTGCGTGGAATGTTGATTCCGACCGCGCCGTCTCGCGGCACGGCAATGATTTGAAAGTCCGGCTCCTCCCGCCGCACACCGAGCCGATACGTCCGTCGCGGGTCGGCCTGCAAACCGCCGGAAAGATTGCGGAGGCTGACCAGAAATCGTCCATCCGCCGGACAAACCCAACGGCCTGCCGGATCCAAATGGCTCGTCGGCACGGTGGCACTGAGGTTTCGCACCTCGTCGCCAAACCGCGCCAGTTCACGGAGGCTGGACACGGTCGCACCCGTGCCGCTCGTTCCTGGTTCTGCCCCTGCATCGAACACACTGATTTGCAAATCGACGGGCGAGCCGATTCTTTGGCCATAGGCATCGAAGTACAGCACTTCGCCGCGTTCGGCCTGAAAGGCGTACCAGTCACGTTCGTCGCCGCCAGTGAGCTGGCCGCTCACCTCGCACGGGACAGTGACTTTCTGTGCCAATGCCGGTGTGTGATTGTTGGCGACATCAACGACCACCGGCACATCGGTCAGCCCGATGACCACGGGTGCATGACTTTTCGGAGAATTGAACGGAAAGGCCGCCCCAAGCAGCACGGCCTGTGCAGGCTGCAGCCGCACGCCAAGCGGCCAGGCCGCGTGGCTCAGCGACTGTGGGACTTCCACTTCGATCCGGTCGAATGCCAGTGGAGCAGCACCACCAGACGCCGCACCGCCGGGCAGATTCCAGCCGAACAACGCGACTTGAGCCGCCGTGCCGCGCTGGATGACATTCGGGATACTAAATGCCACGCGCGGACCAGTGTCGATTTCTAGCCGGTAATAATGCTCGACGCTGCCGGCCGAGGTCAGGTCGTGGACTTTGGCGATGTAGGCACCATCCGCCGGGACACTGAAGGCAATCAGCGGATCGACTCCGAAGTAGCCCCGGTTCACCTGCAACCGCCGGCCCTCTGCGTCAAAAACCTCCAGAACAGCCCGCAGCCGCGAATCAATCCGCTCGGCCCAGCACTCCAAAATGACGCGCTGCCCCCGTTTTGCCTCGAAGCGGAAACAATCGGCATCCCCTGCCTTCTCCAGCTTCCCGTTCAGTACGCAGTCCACTGGCGCGGGCACCGCCTCGGCCAGTGTGTCATTCGGCTCAATCTCTAATTTTTCTGGACGACTACCAATGACAAACGTCCGAGGGGCGCTGACCCCCTTCGTGCCAGCGCCCCACAGGTCGTACAGTCCAGGACTTGTGTCGGCAGGAATTTGCAGGCGAAAGCGTGGGGGCTCCACAAGCTCGGCGCGGACGCCTGGCGCACTACAGAGTATCATCTGCAGCCCGTCCAAGTTGCCGCCGACCGTCAATTCGACCACTTGCCCGGCCTGCCCGCCCGCCGGATAGACGGTGTTCAATGTCGGCGGAGCCTGAGCGCACGCCAAGCCCGCCGTGATGAGCACCACAGACACGGCCATCAGGCATTTGTCGCGGGGCGGGCGACAGGCGGTCATGCACTTTTCCTGGAAGGGATTTCGGATCATTGCTCACGAATGCTGCGTCAACTTGGTTATGATATATCGACATGAGTTGATGTGATAGAGAGGATTCGTGTTGTAGGTTGATGAGGGTGACGAGTACGCCTTGACGCCGCGGCCGTTCCCTTCCGAGTCACCGAAATTCCCGGTGAACGCACCCACCATTGGGGAGTGATATGGTAGGATGACCGGGAGAATTCTCGGGTTTCTCCGTTCGATGCACCTGGCCTTGGCTCTCTCAACTTTCGATTTTCCGCTCAGGAATTGGCGACATTGTGATGGCTGACGACTCCACCCATTCACAGAAACCGTCACGGTCGACAACGCAGCCTGGTCAGGAGGATGAAACGCTGGTGCGGCTTCACCCACAATACGATGACGAAACTGCTCCCGCGGTGCCGCCGCGTTACGAGATCCTGCAGGAGGTGGCCAAGGGGGGCATGGGCATCGTTTACCGGGCCCGGCATCGGCAGTTGGAAATGGAGGTGGCGATCAAGGTGACGCGTCGGGGAACGCGGGACGACCGGGCGCTGCATGAACGGTTCCTGCGTGAAGGCAAACTACTGGCACAGATCCGTTCGCCGCATGTGGTGCGTGTGACGGATTACGAGATCCTGCCCGACGGCGCACCAATGCTGGTGATGGATTGGATCGCGGGGACGGACCTGGCCCGGCATGCGCGGCAGCAGGCCGGCCCGTTGTCGGAAACCCAGGTTCTGAACTGGATGGAGCAGACCTGTCTGGGGATGATCGCCGCGAGCGAACACGGTGTGATCCACCGTGACCTTAAGCCGTCCAACATTCTGCTCGACGGCCAGCACAAGGCGCTGGTGGCCGATTTCGGCCTCGCCCGCAGCGGAGTCATGAGCGACCTGTCAATCGGCGGCGAATTGATGGGCACGCCGCACTACATGGCCCCCGAACAGGCGGAAGACCCGCGCGGAGCCGACACCCGGTCGGACATTTACAGCTTCGGGGCGACGTTTTACCACCTGCTGACGAAGCAGCCACCATTCGAAGGCCCGTCGGTGTTTTCGGTGCTGTACAAACACAAGACCGAGGTGCTCGTCTCGCCCCGCGCCCGCAACTCCGCCTTATCGCAGCACACCTGTGAACTGCTGGAACGCTGTCTGTCGAAGACTCCCGGCGACCGCTTCGCCTCGTTCAATGAAGTCCTGCAGCATCTGCATCCGGCTCAGGGCCAGCAGTCTCCCTGGGCGACCTCCGACGATGCGCGGCTCGATGAATATCTGCAGCGTTACCAGTCACGCCGCGAGCTGTACCTCAACCCCAGCCAGATGACCGAGGCTGACCATTACGAGTTCCCCGGCAACCGGCGGTTGACCGTGCTGCGGGGCAATCTGGTGGAACAGCAGGTGGACGCGATTGTCAGTTCCGATGACTCCGACCTGCGGATGGGAACGCATCTGGTCAACGGGAGGGGCGTGGCTGGGGCGATTCGGCAGGCGGCCGGCCCGCAGATCCACGAGGCGGCGCGGGCCTACATCCCCGTCCGCCCCGGCCGTGCGGTTGTCACGTCCGGCGGGAAGCTTCCCGCCCGGTTCGTGATGCATGCCGTGACGATGGGAGCCACGTCCGACCCCAACATCCGTCCCAGCCGCGACCTGATCCAGGAGATCCTTTCCAGTTGCCTGTATCACGCCGACACGCTGCACCTCAAAAGCATGGCCTTGCCGCTGCTGGGCACCGGTGTGGGCGGCTTCTCGCGCGAAGTCTGCCTCGACACCATGTTCCGCTTCCTGGCGCGAACTTTCCTGCACGGACTGACTCCGCTGCATGATGTCAGAATTGTGCTGTTCTAAAATCGACTTCCCGTTCGCACTGAAGTTGCCAGCTTAAGGGCTCCGTTCATGGCCGAAGGTCAAGATTTGCCGCAGGACATTCCCGCCAGCATCGGCCGCTACAGGGTATTGGGGCTGTTGGGTGAGGGGGGCTATGGGAGGGTGCTGCTGGCCCGTGATCACGAGCTGGAGCGGGAGGTCGCCATCAAGGTCCCGCAGCCCGACCGTTTGTCCCGGCTGGAAGATTTGGCACAATACTTCGCCGAAGCCCGTGTCCTGGCCCAGCTCAACCATCCGGGCATCGTGCCGGTGTTCGATGTGGGCCGCACACCAGACGGTTTGTGTTATGTGGTTTCCCGGCATATCGCCGGAAAGAACCTGGCCATGCGGCTCCAGGAGGGTCAGGCAAGTCTGGCGGAATCGTTGTCGCTCGTCGCCGACATTGCAGAGGCGCTCGGCCATGCGCATGCGCGGGGATTGGTGCATCGCGATGTGAAGCCCGCGAACATCCTGCTGGAACCCGGCGGCAAGGCGGTGCTGGCAGATTTTGGCCTCGCCCTCCGCGAGCGGGAGTTCGGATCCGGTGACACACTGACGGGCACTCCGGCCTACATGTCCCCCGAACAGGCGCGAGGCGAAGGCCACCGCGTCGACGCCCGCTCCGACCTGTTCAGCCTGGGCGTGGTGCTGTTTGAGCTGCTGACCGGCCGCCTGCCATTCCAGGGCAAAACTGACGCGGAATTGATCGGCAAGATCGCCACGGCCGATGCCCCTTCGCCGCGGCAGTTCAAGCCTGCCGTACCCGTTGAAGCGGAACGAATCTGTTTGAAGGCCCTGGCACGACGTGCTTCGGACCGGTATTCGACCGCCCGCGACTTCGCGGAAGACCTGCTGCGCCTGCGCGACAATCCGACAACCGAGACTCCCGTGGCACCGGCCACGCCAGAGCCAGCACCTCCTCCCAGCCCGACCAAAACGCCGGGGAAGCCGATCGATCCTCCGCGCCTCGTTCCCAAAGGCTTGCGTTCCTTTGACGACGGCGACCGGGATTTCTTCCTCGAACTGCTCCCTGGTCCTCGCGATCGCGGCGGTCTGCCGGAAAGTCTGCGGTTTTGGAAGACGCGAATCGAACAGACCGAGCCCGCACAGTCGTTTTCAGTCGGCCTGATCTACGGGCCGTCGGGTTGCGGCAAGAGTTCGCTGGTGAAAGCTGGTCTGCTGCCGCTCCTCAAGGATGTCCAGACAGTCTACGTGGAGGCCACGTCTGATGACACAGAAGCCCGACTTTGTCGTGGACTTCGCAGTCATACAGTTGCCGCCGGGGCGTCACACGAAACGCTGAGCGGGTTGGGATCGAAGCAGGCGGGGGCCGAACTTGTTCGAATGGTGGCGGCCTTGCGCCGAATTGTGCCAAAGCGTTCGGAAAAGCCACGGGTCTATCTGTCCTCAAGCCACCTTGATCTGGTAGAGCATCGCAAGGCCGTATTGGACGCCTTGCAGACGGCGGGACTGGACTGCTGCGCGATGGAGCACTACGCCGCGGTGGACCGGCGGCCGCTGGAACATTGCCGGGCGGATGTCCGGACGTGCGACTTGTACATCGGCATCTTCGCGCATCGGTATGGATTCGTGCCGGAGGGCGAATCGGCCTCGATCACGGAGCTGGAGTACCGCGAAGCCGTCAAGTGTGGCATCCCCACACGCAGCTTTCTGATCGATTCGAACGCGGAATGGCCCGAGGAGCATCGGGAGACGGGGCTTGGCGGTGAACGCCTGCGACGGCTCCGGCGCGAGCTGGAAGCCAATCAGATTGTTGGTTTTTTTGAGACTCCTCAGGACCTGGTCGTGCAGGTCATGGCATCCGTGGCACAATGGCTGCAGACCGGAAGGTCATGGTCGGCAGGTTCCGGCGAAAAAAAGACACTGCTCGTCATCGACCAGTTCGAGCAGTGGCTCAACTCGCACCGCGATCTGGCGTCCGAGCCACTGGTGGCCGCACTGCGGCAGTGCAACGGCACGCACCTGCAGGCGATCGTGCTGATTCGCGATGACTTCTACATGCCGGTCACCCGCTTCTTTGAAACGCTGGACTTTCCGCTCAACAATGACCGCAATCAGGCGGCCGTTGACCTGTTTGATTTGAGCCACACCAGAAAGCTGTTGACGGCTTTTGGGCGGGCCTACGGCCAGCTTCCCGAAGGCGAACTCTCGCACGATCAGCAGGCCTTCATCGACCAGGCCGCCGATGAGCTGGCCGAGGAATCCAAGGTGATCGCCGTCCGGCTGGCCCTGTTCTGCGAGATGGTGAAAACGAAGCCATGGACCGCAGCCACGCTCCGCGACTTAGGCGGCGTGTCGGGGATTGGTGTCGCATTCCTCGAAGAGAAGTTCAGTGCCAAGTCAGCCCCCATCGCGTACCGCCGGCACGAAGCCGCCGCTCGCCGCGTGCTGCAGGCGCTGCTTCCCGAAGGCGACACAGCCATCAAGGGGCATCGCCGATCCAAAGCGGAACTGCTGACGGCCTTTGGTGACGCCAACCGTGCCGCCGATTTCGAAGACCTGCTGCGGGTGCTGGACAACGACCTGCGTATGATTACCCCCGTGAATGACGCCGCCGAAATGGTGCAGATGGATGCCAAAACCTGCGCCACACCTACCGCCGAACGTCTTCCAACAAACCACGGCCACTACCAACTCACGCACGACTATCTTGTGCCCTCGCTGCAGACATGGCTCAATGACGAGCGCATGAAAACGAGCCGGGGCCGGGCCGAACTGGTGCTGGCCGAACGCTGCGCGGCCTGGAGTTTGCATCCCGAGAACCGGCAACTTCCCTCGCTCTGGCAGTGGCTTCGAATCCAGCGGCTAACCTCCAAGAAATTCTGGACGCACCCCCAGCGAAAGATGATGTTGGCAGCAAACCGGTACTACGCGCGGGCGAGCGGTGCTGTCGGGACGATGTTGCTGGCGGTGATGCTGACGGGGTGGATGATTCGTGAGCAGGTTTTAAACTCACGCGCCTTGACGATTGCGCAAAACATACTCGGTACTAGCACCGCGAACGTGCCGGATCTCATCAAAAACTTGGGGGACGACCGCCAAAGAGTGGAAGGTTTGTTGCAACGACGAATCGAGAAGTCCGACTTGGAGCCCGATCAGAGACTCCACGCGAGCCTTACGCTATTGTCGGTTGATCCTGATCAATTCGACTACATCCATGGGCGTCTCCTTGAAGCAAAGTCGGATCAGGTGATACCGATTCGAAGAGTGCTGTCGCCGAAGAAAGGCGAATTGCTCGATGGACTATGGAAGCGGGTCGATACTGATGAATCCAGTGGCTCACAACGTCTTCGAGCGGCGGCTGCACTCGCCGAATATGATCCAGATAATGAAAACTGGAAGAGGGGCGGCAAAGCGGTCGCGGAAGAGCTTGTGCGAGAAAACCCGGTGTTCCTAGGTGACTGGAATGCCGCTTTGCAGAAGGTTAGGCGATTTCTGATCCCGCCTTTGATAGAAATCTTTCGTAACGCGAGTCAGCAAACAGAGCGACTTGTGGCAGCAAATCTGCTCGCCGATTATGCCGCCAAAAATGGCGACCTCCTGGCTGAACTGCTAATGGACGCTGATGCGAAGCAGTTTGCGGTGATCTTTCCGAAATTTGCCGCACTCGAAAGTGTGCCCCTGGAACCGTTGCAGACAGAGATCAGCCACTCCATAAACGAATTGGACAAGAACATTGAGAAAGAGAAGCTCGCGAAAAGGCAGGCAAACGCCGCCGCGACGCTACTCCGGCTGGGCGAGCCGACAAAGGTCTGGCCACTGTTAAGACACAGTCAAGACGCCCGTGTACGAAGCTATCTGATCCATCGCGTGAAACCGCTGGAAGTTGATCCCGGTGCCTTCATGAGGCGTTTCGAGCAGACTTCCGACATCACGGAGCAACGGGCACTTTTACTGGCACTGGGCGAATACAGCCGAGTAGAAATCTCAACTGAGTCCCTCGACGAATGGATTCTAAAACTGCAAAGGCACTATCACTCGAAGGATCCGGGCCTGCACGCCGCGGCGGAATGGCTGCTCAGAATTTGGAATGAGGATCTATCATCCGCGCTGGCGGTCCCGCGCGAAGTCGCGGGCTTGGCTGAAGCAAAATCGGAGACCATACACTGGTACGTCAATGGACATGGGCAGACGATGATCGTTGTTCGCGGACCCGTGACAGTGCAAATGGGCTCTCCTGAATCGGAGGAGGGACGAGGATATTCGGAAACGCTTCCAATTCAGAAGAGGATCAAACGTGATTTCGCCATTGCGGACAAATCTGTCACGATTGAGCAATACCGGAAATATGACGCGCGTCATCTGGGTTACCTGCCAAAGGCCAATAAGGCGTTTCCCAATCAACCGGTTGTCGGAATCAGTTGGTACATGGCAGCACGCTACTGCAACTGGCTGAGCGCGGAGGAGGGCATTCCCGAGGAGGAATGGTGCTACGAGGACACTTCCTGTCCTCTCGCAGATAACACCGATACCAGGGTCAGATTGAGGCCCAATTATTTGAGCCGCACTGGATACCGCATGCCGACCGAGGCAGAAATGGAGTATGTGACTCGCGCCAAGTCAACAACGAGCCGCTTCTTCGGCCAGAGCCTAGAGTTGCTCCGAAATTATGCCTGGTATTCAGACAATTCGCCCGAAAACAGGGCATCGCCGGTAGGCACCCTTAAACCGAATGACTTCGGTTTTTTTGATATCCAAGGAAATGTACATGTCTGGTGTTCTGAGGCATTTCATATGCCCGAAGTCCCTGCCGTTGATTCTCCTTTTCCAATGAAACCGGAGGTCAGGACGGCCGCTCTACGGGTCATCTACGAAGACAAGGAGGATCACCCGCTGTTTGTCGACAGCACGAAGCCTCGAATGCAGCGCGGCGGAACATTTGAGACAATTCCCTTCAACATGAGGTCTGCGTTCCGCAGCCGGCTGGTTCCTACCAATCAGGACGCAAAGCCGCTGGGAATCCGTGTGGCTCGGACAATCAAAGAACACCGGACCGCTGATGCTGAAAAGTCAGCGACTGGGACCAACGTCCCATGAAGCGTTTATTCCTCGCACTCAACCTGCATTCTGAGGCCGTTCAAGAACTCGTCCGGTTGCAATGCCACCTTCCCGCTGCAGGCCGGCATGCCGCTGCGGACCAAATTCATCTCACGCTGCATTTTTTGGGTCATGCGGAATTCGCGCCGGTTGAGTTAGCTTTGGGGGACATTTCGGCAGCCCCAGTGCCGTTGGAGATCGGTGCTGTCGGCAGTTTTCAGTCGTGGGATGAGGCGGTCACAGTTTGGGCCGGAGTGAGGCTCACAAAAGAACTTCAAGACCTCCATGTGGCAATGGCTTCAGCGCTGGCGAAGACTGGCTTTCGTCCGGAGACGCGACCGTATTGCCCGCATGTGACGCTTGCACGCTACAAACGAGGCGTCTCTGACACTGCGTTGGCGGAATTCTTGACCAGTCAGAGTTCGTTTCGGATCCCATCGCGAACTGTAGCGGAATTCGTCCTTTACTCCAGCGAGTTGACTTCGTCTGGACCGGTCTATCGACGGGAGCGAACCTTCGCACTGCGTTGACCTCGCACGCCGAAAGCCTCCAGATTCACCAGCCTTCCTGGTTTTTCCCGCACAGCATCTCCAAATTGCCTGATTGGAACGAATATTCAAGTCGCAGGGGTTGGCGGTTCGATGATGAGACCAGGCCCAGCGCTGGGTTCGTTGGCCTCATCGTGTCTGCCGGGCGATCAATCCATGTACGAAGCCTATTTCCACCTGCAGAAACGTCCGTTTGCCGCCACACCCGATTCCACCTGCTGCTTCACGCCGGGTCTGGAGCCCGCGCTGGGAGAACTGCTGCAGAACGCGCGGCTGGGACAGGGGATTGGCGTCCTGACGGGCATTCCGGGAATTGGCAAAACGCTGCTGTGCCGCCGGTTGATCGCCGAACTCGGGCACGAATTCATCGTGCTGTTTCTTGGCAGCGCCAGCTTTTCGACACGGCGGGCGCTGCTCCAGACAATTCTGTATGAGCTGGAACTGCCGTACAACGGTCTGGAAGAGCAGGAGTTGCGGCTGGCGCTGCAGGCGTTCGTCAAAAACCTGGCGGAGGACGGCGGCGCGATTCTGCTGGTGGTCGACGAGGCGCATTTGCTCAGCGAGCGGCTCCTTGAGGAGATCCGCTCGCTGGCGATCCTTGCCGAGGATGGGCAGCCACCAGTGCGGGTGATTCTCGCCGGCAGCGTGGCTCTGGAGGAGAAGCTGACGTCCCCCACGCTGGAGGCGTTGCGGCAACTGATCACCATTCAATTCTGCCTCGAACCGCTCTCCACCGACCAATCGATGGAGTACATCCGCCACCGGATCCACTGGGCGGGCGGCGATGCTGACGAGGCCTTCGCACCGGACGCCCTGCTGGCAGTCGCCCGGGCCAGCGGAGGCATTCCGCGGTGCCTCAATCAGTTGAGCGACCACAGCCTGCTCCTCGCCTTTGTGGGAGATTCTCAGCAGGTGACGGTGGAGCACGTACATGACGCCCTGCAGGATTTGCGGCAGCTTCCGCTCCACTGGCAGGAAACGCTGGTGTCCAGTGGCTCGGAGGAGTCCACGGAGGCCGAGACGGAGCTGGAGTCCAGCGAGCAGTACGATGGAGATGCCATTGAAGAGGCAGCGGATGCAGAAGACATCGGTTCCGACTCCGCGAATCTCGCCACACCATCCGACGCGCAGGCCTACAGCATCGAGATCGGAGCCGCCGGCACGGCGTTCGACGAGCAGCTTGCCCACGCCGAGCTGGAACACGAGTCGGTCACCGAGCCAGCGCTGGAAGCAGAGGTGGGAATGACCGCAGAGTTCTCAGCCGTTCAACCCACCGCCACGATTGACAGCACCCCGGTGGAAGAACCCGTCGCTGAAGACACGATCACCCAGTCTGCCAGCGAGCCGGCCCGCGAGCCAATCCCCTGTGAGGCGGATGGCGAAGCCTCCATCTCCGGGGAAGTACCACATCCGTGCGAATGTGGCGACTTCTCCTGTGCTCATCGAATTTGGGAGCCTGCCGGGCTGAGCCACCCCGACCCCTTCCCGCAACAGCCGGCCATCTCCTGGCATCAGCCAATCTACCTGGTTGAAGAGGAGATGGTGTTTGACCGGTACGCCGAGATCGACTCGGGATTCTCCTTCTCGCCCGCGTATCAGAATGCACCCGTCGGGACGCCGCCGCGCACCGTCGCGAGCCGCGCCGTGCGGGAAGAATCCCCTGTGGAGATCACCAACAACCGCCCGGATGAGACGCTGGAAACGCGCATCCTGCCCTTGATGGATCGGCTGGCCTATGCCTCCGCCAACGAGTTCAATCGTCCTGAAGTCCCCGAGCAAACGGACAATTCACTGACCGGCACGGCCCTTGACGCCTACGAGCCGGATATGGACGGCGGGACACTGGAAGACCAGGTCTATTTTGACGTGTTTGAAGTCTGCAGCGAGGTGCGGCAGGCGATTTTGAATCAGCTTCCGCCGGAAGATGTCGCCCATGCGCCAGCCACCGAGATGCCGACAGACGGTGCACCCTTCGATGTCATCCTTCCAGAGGAAACGCCTCGTGATTTCATGGCTGCCGCTCACGAGCCACCCCATGAGCGGGCATTGACTGAACTGGAAGTCGAAGGTTCTGACGGTGACGCCAAGTGGGCAGATCAACCCGAAGCACATGCGACTGAGATCCACCGCACAATCGACCGTGCCATCGCCGAAAGGCCCGCACCAAACTTCAAGTGGGTCTTCAGCATGCTCCGCCGCAAGGCGAAATCCGCTCGCTGAGTGGACTGTAACACTGTGAGCGGCTTTGAGCCTCGGTTGATCCGGGCGGAACCGGTCATCCCGGACCGCAGCCCGCTGGGCATGTCGCGCTGTTTGCAGAGCACGACCACCTCGGTCTGGTGCGACTTCCGCTGCGCACGCGCGGCAACGTGATCGACCAGGCAGTCAAGGCCATCGAACGGCACCGCCTGGGCCTTCAGCCTCACGGCTTGTCGATTCAAATCGTCTTCGCCGACCAGAACCTCGGCCTCGAAGTTGCTGCTGGAATCTTCGAGTTCGCAGATCCGATCGCCCTCGCGGACACTCCTTTAAAACGACTCACCCTTGCATCCGGATTGCAACATGCCGCAGTTCATCAACCAGCCCACACAGATCACTGCTGCTGGAAACAAGCCCAAGATCATTCTGGAGCACGTCGGCCGCGTGAATTCCCAGACTGACGCCTGCAGCGTGGCTCACATGAAGAGCCCCGAAGGCTGGGTCGAACCCGGCCAGACGCCTGAGTTCGACGAGTACACCCTGGTACTCAAGGGGATGCTCCGCGTCGAGTTCACCGGCGGCGTGCGGGACGTCAAAGCCGGCCAGGCGGTGATCACCAAGAAGGGTGAATGGGTTCGGTATTCGACGCCGGAAGCCGGCGGTGCCGAATACATTGCGGTCTGCCTGCCGGCATTTTCACCCACGACCGTCCACCGGGATGAATGAGCCACCGCTCCTGGGGTTTCGAAATCCGTGTTAGCCGCCGTCATCCGCAATATTTTTGACCTATCTTTCAACGGAGACTTTTCCTGGCGGAACGAATTCAGCACCGGATGAAGAGGTCAGGGCATGCACGCGGTCTTGAATCAAAGCCTGTTCGCGCAGGGGGTAAGTGCCGCGCAGTCTGGTAACCGCTTTCTCGCCCGGCACCTGCTGGAACGGGCGGCGGAAGAACCAGGCCACGACCCGAGCATTGTCCTCTGGCTGGCGTGGCTCAGCGATTCTCCAACGGTTGCGGCGGACCATCTTGCAAAGCTGGGAGACGACCCGGTATTGGCGGTGGCCGCAAAGGGCGGCATGCAGTTCCTGGCAGCGCTCGCCAGTCGAACACCCAGGACACCGCCGAAACCCGTGGAATACCGCGCGAACTGTCCAGAGTGCCTCGCCCCACTCATGCTCGGGGCGACCTCGGTGGGGCATCAGCGTCTATGCCCCGGCTGTGGCTCACAGTTCTTCATCGCCTTGGATGCCTCTGGCAGCATCCGCACCGCCAGCCGCGTGAGCGGGACTTCAACAGCACAGCCTTCGCTCGTACCACCGGCCAAATTGCCTGCGGCACCAAGCAAACCGCAGCGGCTGCAGTCGGGTTCGATTTTTGACACGGATCACTCCGTTGCAGAGGATGAATGGCTGACCCAGGACCAGGCGGCTGAAGAAGATGCCACGATGGCCCTGGATGACGAGGAGACCGGGACATATAAGGTGCCTGGCGGATCCTCACCCACCACGATCCTGCTGGTCGATGAGGATCCGGAAATCCGCCGGATCGTTGGCGGCCTGTTGCGAGAGCGTGGCTACCGGGTGTTGACGGTCGTCAACGGCGAGGACGCCCTGTTGACCCTCCGCGACGAGACTCCGCGACTGGTGCTGTCGGACATTCAAATGTCTGGGATGGACGGATACGAACTCTGCCGCCGGATCAAGTCCGAATCACGGACCGCGCGAACCGCCGTGATCATTTTCAGCAGCCAACTGACCTTTCTTGATCAGGTCCAGGGCCGAGTTGCCGGCTGTTCGGCATTTTTGCCCAAGCCCTGCAGTGCCGCCATGCTGTTCGCCACCGTGGCGGAAAGCGTGACCGCCTGATCGGGCATGACGAGTTCAGTGCGGTGCACTTGGCTGTTCTAGCCCGATGACACAAACACGCCGTAAACTCAAAATCGCGGGACGAGGCATCGCCCCGCAGATCCCGCCCAAATCACCACCATGTGTGGAGGCCCGCCTCCGCGCCGCAAGTTCCCATGCCGACCATAACTTTGTCCGCTGTCCGCACACTCATGTCTCAGGCAGCGCAGGCCAATCGGGGGCAGGCGGGGCGGATGGGGAACATTGTCGCGCTGTCTCCAAATGTCGCCGATGATGTGCTGATCAGCGCCGATCTGCATGGGGATCGGGAGAATTTTCAACAGGTTCTGGCGATTGCCGACATGGCGGCGCATCCGCGGCGGCATCTCGTCCTGCAGGAGGTGCTGCACGGCGGTCCGGCGTATCCGAACGGAGCCTGCCGCTCGCACTCCATGCTGGAAGCAGTGGCGGAACTCATTCTGCGCTATCCCGGACGGGTGCATTACCTGCTGAGCAATCATGAATTGTCGGAACTGATTGATTTCCCGATCCGCAAAAACGGTGTGATTCTGCTGGTTCCATTCCGCATGGGCATCCAGACTGCCTATGGGGACGACTGGGAACTGGTGCTGGCGGCGTACAAGTCGTTCATTGCCAGTTGCCCGTTGGCGCTCTGCCTGCCGGGCAACACGCTGGTGAGCCACAGTGCGCCGGAAAAGGTCGACTCCCTGGGATTTGACACGACTGTCTTTCATCGTCCGCTCACATCCGAGGATCTCGCGCCGGACGGAGCCGTCGGCCAACTGGTCTGGGGCCGAGACTACCGACAGGAAAACGTCGACTGTTTTGCCGAAATGGTGCGAGCGCGGCTGCTGATCCACGGGCACACGCACTGCCCGGACGGTTTCAGCGTGCCCAACGACAAGCAGATCATTCTCGACTGCTGCAGCCCCACCTCCGCCTGCCTGCTGCTCCCCGCCCGGCACAACATCACCATGGCCGACGCCGTGCGGATGGTGCAGACGTTCTGAGCCCGGCTTGAAAGCACTCCTGGATGGGACGATCCTCGATCGCAGCAACATTCCCGCACCGTTTTACCAGACTGACCGGCTTGACCAACAGCTTCATTCGTTGTCCCTAACGGCGTTTCCCATTCTTCGGCCAGGAGCTGAGGAATAACTTTGGCGGCTCCTGCCTTGGGTTCACCCAGGCACGCCGCGACGCGAATGACCACGCCCTCGGGCAATCTGCCGGACGATCTGCCCTGTTCGAGGAGCGTCCGCACACCAATGACTGCGTCACTTGCTCCCGTCTGGCATGTTGAGGATGGCATCGGCAAAGGCTTTTCCCATCAGTGCAAACGTCTTTGCGCAGCCGAGGTAGTGATAGCCAGCATTCGATGCTCCGCGGTTCCACAGCGCGACTTCGGCGGGTGAGATGAGGTCCCCTTCGTACTTTCTAAGGTATTCGCGCTTCTGCTCGTCGGTCATCGAGCCGTCGGCGTTCGCATGGTCCTTGTGTTTCGAGTCGAGGTAGTATCCCATTTGCCGGACCTTGCCGCGATTGTCCTCAATGGCTCCAAGTTCTTCGGACCAAAACGGCGCGGTCGGTACGGCGGTCACATTGCCTTTGAACTCGGGCAGCAACGCGGGCGCGGCCATCGCCTTGCGGAACTCAAGAATGTCATTGCCGGCCTTCGCGCCTCCCACACCCATCACACCGATCACGAATGGCATCTTTGGAGCGGACAAATCGCGGCGCACATCGCGAACGAAGTGTGCCAGACAGTCACTGTATTGCTCAAAGCGACCGGGCTTGCCGCGGTTGGGATACGTGTGCCCATCCACCATGTCGTTCCAGCCTTGCAGCCAGACAAAGCCCGAGATTTCGTAACCCGCCGCAGGGTCATAAACCGGACAAACACGTTGTGGATCAGCCAGCACACGTTTCACGTGCTCAATCATCAGCCGGTAATAGACGCCGGTCTCTTTGATTTTGTCGGCCTTCCACTTTTCAAAATCCTTCGGGATGCCATGCCCTTCCTGTTTGGGGTAGTTCTCCTTTTGCCAATCGCTGAGCACATACGGTCCGGCAGTCGGCGGGCGGAAGTCGGTGTGCAGCGACTTCCCGCCCCATGCGGTCTTGATGATCAGCACCGGTTCCTTGAGCTGCTCATCGAGCATCAAACCAAACGTGAACTCCGGCCCGATCTTGCCGCCATCTTCGTTTGGCTTTTGTCGCGATCCATACCCCGCTGTGAGCTTCCCGAAGCCCTCGCCATTCGACTCACCGCCACCGGTGAAATACGAAATCCAGACATGATCGCAGATTGTCGGCTTGCCATCGGCCCCGCGCATCCGCTTGAGCAGCGGCGCGGTCGCGGGGTCATCGCCGATGAATGCGAACGTCTCGATTCTCGCATGCCCCTCCATGTTGGACTGCCCCGCGAGAATGAAGACACGCAACGGCTTTGGCTGAGCCCGTGCCATGTCATCCGCTGCCATGACGGCAGGCGGCAAACAGAGTGAAATCAACGACAGACAGATGGCGTGCCAGAATCGCGAAGTCCCACGTCGGAGAATAGCCGGGATCATTTCACTTCCACCTTTCGAACCAGTGCCTGTCCGTCCCACCACGTCCCCCGGATCATACCCGATTGCCAGTACGGATTCGCAGCACGCTCGTTGTCAGGTGTCAGGTGTCAGTTGTCACCCGCCTGCCCGGTCGGCGATGGGGAGCTTTTGCCAAGTCACGACCAAAGTGACAGGTCGCCGGCAATCACGATTCCAGGGCTTTGGCTGACCGTGCTTCGACCTTTCGTGGTTCAGTTCACCAAGTGAACGAAAGCTCGCCCATCATTCCGTGAAGGAATAACCACGAAAGGCACGAAGAACACGAAACCGCGCGAGGACGACCGATATGACTCCGACTCCAGCAACGTCGGAGCCGCATCGGGAACTCCGCAGAGCCGTTCTGATCGCTCGGCGGTGAAGTGAGTCAATTTCATGACGAGGTATTAATTGGAATTGGGACCAGGTGGCAGCAATGCACCGGTTTTTTCGTGCCAGGCCCGCAGCGTCTTCGAGAGCGCGGCGGAATGGTCGGGCACCAAGGCCGCAAGGTTCTTTTCCTCATTCGGATCCAGCCACACTGGCAGAACCAGTGGCACACAATCCGTCTGCCAATTGACCAGTGCCACAGTGCCACAGTGCCACAGTGCCACAGTGCCACAGTGCCACAGTGCCACACCTGCCGCCGCGTGATGCGTTGCGCGGTTTGATGGTGGACGCGGTTTGATGGTGGACGCGGTTTGATGGTGGACGCGGTTTGATGGTGGACGCGGTTTGATGGTGGACGCGGTTGATGGTGGACGCGGGTGATGGTGGACGCGGGTGATGGTGGCGCGGGTGATGGTGGCGTGGTCTGATGGTGGCGTGGTCTGATGGTGGCGTGGTCTGATGGTGGCGTGGTCTGATGGTGGCGTGGTCTGATGGTGGCGTGGTCTGATGGTGGCGTGGTCTGATGGTGGGCGCGATTCGCTGCCCAACTTCCATTCCCACCCGTGGCTGGCTCCAGCATTTCAAAGCCGTTCACGGTCATCCGTTGACTCCTCGTTTCCCAGATCAACACCATGGTGGGCGCCGAGATCCGCCTGGTCCGCTTCGTCCGCCTGGTCCAACCATCACCAACGGGGGGAAAGTCTACTCCATGACCTATTTGGGCATGCTCGACAGTGCGTTGTTCCTCCTGTTTCTGGATCGACTGCTGAAGCTGACAAACAAAAAAGTGTTCCTGATCGTGGACCGCCTGCGGGCGCACAAGTCGGCGGCGGTGGAGGAGTGGCTGGCGACACGGACAGACCGCATCGAAATCTTCTACCTGCCAGCCGGCGCTCCCGAACTCAACCCCGACGAATACCTCAACCATGACACCAAGGCAGCGGTCAACGCCACAAAGCTTCCCTCCACAAGGGATGAACTCCAGTCAAACCTGAACGGTTTCATGC
>JAKFUF010000012.1 GCA_021732845.1 Planctomycetaceae bacterium
CTGCCGCCTGCGCCCCCTGTCGCGAAGGCGGGTCCTACCGCGCCCCCGAGCGGTGTTTCCGCAGCCACCGCGCCCTCCGTCGTGCAATCAGAACGGGTGGTGCTGACCCTGAAGCGGCCCGATGCCATTTACGTTGTGTCCACTCGCGAAACGGTGGCTGACCAGAAAGGGTGTTCCCCGAGAAGCGGGGAAACAGTTTTGCCAGCCGCGCCCCGCATCTTGGAGTTGGCGCAGCCGAGTTCGGCGGAGTTGTTGTCGCATTACAAACATCGGCAGGCTGCAACCGACGACTTGGAAGACGAGGCCGACTGCCAGCCGGCCATGACACTGGAAAAGCCCAACGTGCTGCCCGCTTTACCTCTCATCGCAAGGGAACCCACCGCGCCCCCGATCGCGACCGGCGGCGAGAACCGGGACGGTCCAGCTACCGCGGCCATCGCCGACAGCGAGGTTTTGAAGGGTGCGCCCCCTCTTGCGGAGCAGAAATTTGGATACGCGCCTCGGTACAGTCCCTGAAGAAGGCGTTCAACGGTCGGTCTGGCTGTTTGGTGTTCGCCGGACCGTCAGCGATGAGGTCTGGACACCGGCAAATGCCAGCGACGAAGTTTGGACCTCACCCTCTACGTGAGATCGAGTTTCGCCCTGGTTGGGTGCCACGAAGGCTTTGTGTACAGTGTCGGCACGCTTGCCCTGTCGGCAGGCCGAAGATTCGCGGTCACAAGGCGATCAGCATGAGCAATGTGCGGGACTTTGGTGCAGTGGGGAACGGGGTCGCCGATGACACGATGACGGTCGAGCATGCCCTTTCCGCCGGCAACGGGACTCTGGAATTCCCCCGCGGCGAATACAAACTGACCCGGACGATCCGCGTCGATCTGGCCAAGCATGGCCGGTTCGCGCTCTCCGGCAGCGGGGGCACGGCCAGGCTGATCATGGCGGGGGCCGGGCCGGTACTGTCGCTGTTGGGCGGTCATGAGGGTTCTGCCCTGCCCGCGTCCTTCAAGCCAGAGACGTGGGACCGCGAACGGATGCCGACAGTCAGCGATGTGGAAATTGTTGGCGCGCACCCTGAAGCGGATGGGATTCACATCTCGGGGGTCATGCAGCCGACACTGGCGGGCGTGCTGATCCGCGAGGTGCGCACGGCGGTATACATCAACCGCCGCGCCCGCAATGTGCTGGTGAGCCACTGCCACATCTACAAGTGCAGTGGCATCGGGATTCATCTGGACCGGTTGAACCTGCATCAGACAATCATCACTGGCTCGCACATCTCTTACTGCCGGCTGGGCGGGATCCGCATCGAGAAGAGCGAGATCCGCAACCTGCAGATCACGGGCAACGACATCGAGTACAACAACAACCAGGCGCATAAGGTGCCGGACGCTGACGACGTGGCGACCGCCGAGATTTACATTGATGCCTCGGAAGGCTCGATCCGCGAGGGGACAATCGTCAGCAATACGATTCAGGCAACGTACAACAAGAACGGCGCGAACATCCGGCTGATTGGTCAGGGACCGGATCAGCCCCACAAGGTCGGCCTGTGGATCATTTCCGGCAATCTGATTGGCAGTCAGGAGAACAACATCCATCTGTCGTCCGCACGGGGCGTGACGATCTCGGGCAACGTGATTTACAGCGGCCACAACCGCAATCTGCTGATTGAGAATTCCCGCAACATCGCCATTGGAGCGAACTGCTTCGACCACAATCCGGACTACGAGCCGAACGAGTTGTGTACCGGCATCCGGATTGTCGACAGCGTCGACTGCACATTGACTGGTGTGCTGATACAGGACGCCCAGGCCGGGCGGCACACCGTGAAGAACGCCCCGGCGGTGCAGCACGAGGCGCTGCTGGAGCTGGTCCGCTGCCGCCGGATGACGCTCAGTGGACTGCAGGTGTTGGAGGGGGCACCCTACGGCATCTCCTTGGAAGACTGCCACGACACGTTGATCACGGGCAGCACGGTGCTTGACGCGCGGGAGCCGAAACTGATGCGGGCGGCCATCCGCTGGAGCGGCACCTCAACCGGCAGCCAGATTGGCCAGTGCCGGCTCGGCAACGGGTCGGCCACCGCGCTGGAAGTCGATCCCTCGGTGAAGGTGGTGGACAACCGGCTGGATGGTGCCTGAGCCACGCGGGACCAGCCGCCGGATGTTCAAGTGGCGCGAGCGGCAAACGCCCCGGGTGACTCGATGTCTTCGCCATCTTCCAGAATTGGCCGGCTCTGAGCGCGTCTGGACGGTTGCTTCAAATCCCGCGCAACTGAGAGGTACAATGGAGGTGATTGATGTCATCAGGCAGCGGAGAGCCACAGATGCTGGACTATGGGACGAAGTTCGAAGCAGGGCAGACCTATCAGGCATTCCTTGAGCAATACGGGTCGGCAGACCAGAAGGCGCGCTGGGCCGCAGTCCATGGCCGGGTGGCTCTGACCGATGCGCAAAAGCAGTTGCTCGCTGGCTTCACCCGCGAGATGAAGATCATCTGTCTGACGGGTGCCTGGTGCGGCGACTGTGTCAGCCAATGCCCGATCTTTAACCATTTCGAAGCCGCGAACCCCCTGGTGCGGATCCGCTACTTCGACCGGGATGCCAATCCCGACCTGGGCGCGGCCCTGTCGGTCTGCGGCGGTGCGCGGGTTCCCGTCCTGCTGTTTCTGAGTGAAGACAATTTTCAGGTCGGATTTTACGGCGACCGGACACTCTCCAAATATCGGCGGATGGCGGCCGACCAGTTGGGTCCCGCCTGCTCGACGGGAATCGCCCCGGCATCCGACAACCTCTTGGAGTCGGTGACGCAGGACTGGCTCAACGAATTCGAGCGTGTCCAATTGATTCTGCGCACGTCAGCGCGGCTCCGGCAGAAGCACGGGGACTGATTTTACGGTCGCTCAACGATTGCTGCGGGAATGCACTGTCAAAAGAATTTCAAATTTCAGATTTCAAATTTCACAGTACAATGCTTTGTCGCGCCGATCTGATCTCAGCAGAGAGAGTTCCACTCCCATCGCAGCGACGATCCGACAGTTCGAAGTGAGTGTACAGACTGTGGAATTTGGAAATTGAAATTCACTTTAAATCGTCCAATTCACCTCCCAGCCACAGCGTTCTCATCGCACCACCAAAGATCCCGAAAGGAAGTTCGTGCTGCTCCACCGTTTGATTCATCCGCAGATCTCGGCCATCCTCGCCGCGGCCGGGCATCATGCCACCATTCTGATTGCTGACGGCAACTATCCGGCGTCTTCCAAGAAGGGGCCGAATGCGGAGGTGATCAGCCTGAATCTC
Organism: Planctomycetaceae bacterium; assembly: GCA_021732845.1. Taxonomy (GTDB): domain Bacteria; phylum Planctomycetota; class Planctomycetia; order Planctomycetales; family Planctomycetaceae; genus JAKFUF01. The sequence continues at coordinate 3,297 of JAKFUF010000012.1, forward strand.
GCGCCGGGAATCGTGAACTGCACGCAGGTGTTGGAGGCCGTGCTGTCGGCAGTGCCGATCGAGGCGGTCAAGACCATGATGTATGAAACGACCGGGCAGTATGCCCTCACCGAAGACCCTCCGGTCTGGGCGCAATACCGGGAGGCCATCAAGGCAGCCGGATTGAAGCTGGAGTTGCAGCCGGTTGAGAAATGGGAGTTTTACGACGCCGTGGCGACACCGGATCATGTGCTGACCATTCAGACTGCCGACCAGCAGCGGTATGCGAACATCCTGTTGTCCATTGGCGTGCGGATGTAGTGACGAGTTTCAGTCGTGCAGGGAGGGACGCCGCCGATGTCGAACGCCGCCAGCTCATTGACCCAGCAACAGCGGCAGGCGATTGAAACACGCAATGTGTCCATCGGCCTGTCGGCCGGGGCGGGTTCCGGCAAGACCTACGTTCTCACCCGGCGGTTTCTCTCCTATCTCGAGCCGGGGCCAGACTGCTGCGACCTGGGCAGCCTGGTCGCCATCACGTTTACCGAGCGCGCGGCGCGGGAAATGCGCACCCGCATTCGGGAAGAATGTGCCCGCCGCCTGCAGACCTGCCCCGCGGAGGAGGTGCCGCACTGGCTCAAATTGGTCCGCGACCTCGACAGCGCCCGCGTGGAAACCATTCACGGCTTCTGTGGCTCAATCCTGCGCGCCAACGCCATCGAAGCCCGCCTCGACCCGCGGTTCACCCTGTTGGATGACATCACCGGCTCGACCCTCCGCACCAACGCCGTCCGAACCGCGGTCCGCCGGCAGCTTGCCGTCCAAGACCCAGATTTCATGGAACTGGTCTTCGAATTCGGACTGGAGAAGACTGTCGAGATTCTCGACAAGCTGGTCCTGCAGCGGTTTCGCATCGACTTCCATGAATGGTCGGAAGTCGCTCCGGCGACGTTGGTGGAGCGCTGGAGGACGATGTGGCAGCAGGAAGCAATTCCCGGAATCATGAACCAGTTTGCCAAGAGTCCGTTGGTGAAGGAGACGATCGATCTTTTGCGGAAATCCCCCCCAGCCACGCCCGTGCTGCGGGAACGGTGCAATTTCTTGCTGGCAAACCTGCCCAGGCTGGGCAGCTACAAAGGAGACCCCGCGGCTCTGCTGCATGAGATCAACGAGAACGCCAAGGTGCAGGCACAAGGTTTGAAGACTGCCTGGGACGAGGCGACGAAGAACCGGATCAAGGCCAAGTTTGAGGACGTGCGGGAGGCGCTGAAGGAGCCGCTCCAATTGCTGGCGGTCGACATGACCCACATCGATTTGGCGGCAGCCACCGGGCTGCGCGCCCTGCGGGCGACACGTCACGCCGTTCAGGAGTACGAAGCCCGCAAACAGGACGCTGGTTCGTTGGACTTCGATGACCTGCTGCTTCGCACCCGCAATCTGTTGCGGGATTTTCCGGAAGTCCGCCGTCGCGCCGCGGCTGGGATTTCGTTGTTGATGGTCGACGAATTTCAGGACACCGATCCTGTCCAGGCGCAGATCGTCCGCGACCTGTGCGGCGAACAGTTGCTGAGCGGGCGGCTGTTTCTTGTGGGTGACCATAAACAGTCGATCTATCGTTTCCGGCGGGCAGAGCCACGTGTGTTTCATGAACTGCGGCAGGAGTTGCCCGAATCCGGGCGGCTGTCGCTGAGCATGAATTTCCGCAGCCAGCCGGCAATTCTGAACTTCGTGAACGCCCTGTTTGAAGACGTGTTGGGGCCGGCGTACGAGCCACTGGTTCCGCACTTCGCGCAGCTCACCCCCCAACCGGCCATCGAGTTCCTGTTCTCGACGGTGGACGAGGATCTGGCGGCGTCCGTGCATGACGAGGGAAGTCGCGATGAGTCATCGTTGGGCGAGGGCGTCGACGATGAATCAACGCCGGCCCGCCGGGCGACGGAGGCCGACTGGATTGCGCGGCGGTTGCAGTGCCTGCTGCATGATGGTGTCCCCCGCATTCGTCACCGCAACAAGACAACCGGCGAAGATGAACTGCGCGTGGTTGAGCCACGGGATATCGTGCTGTTGTTCCGGTCGATGTCGGATGTGCGGTACTACGAAGAGGCGTTGCGGAATTACGACCTCGATTACTACGTGGTCGGCGGTTATGCGTTTTACGCTCAGCAAGAGGTCTATGATCTCGTCAACCTCTGCCGCTTCCTGGACGACGCCGACGACCAGATCAGCCTGGCGGGGGTGCTGCGGTCACCGTTCTTCTCGGTTTCGGATGACGGCCTCTACGCGATGGTCTCGGAGTCCGGCACGCTCTCCGACGCACTGCTGAGTCCCGCGCCAAACTACCTGGACGCCGCCGACAGGGGCCAGATCGAGCATGCACGCCAGGTGTTGGCGGAACTGCGGGCGAAAAAAGATCGGCTGCCCCTCTACGATTTGTTGAACCTGGCGCTGGATCGCACGGGCTGCGATGCGGCGGTGCTGGCGGAATTCCTTGGTGCCCGCAAGCTGGCGAACCTTCGCAAGCTGATTGAGATGGCCCGGCAGTTCGACCGGGCCGGCACATCGACACTGGCGGACTTTGTGACGCAGTTGCGGGACGCGGTCAAAGACGAGGCCCGCGAACCGCTGGCGGCAACCCATCCCGAGTCGAGCAATGTCATCCGCCTGATGACCATTCACCAGTCGAAGGGGTTGGAATTTCCGGTGGTGGTGCTTACCGACATGGACCGCCGCGCCAACAACCAGATGCCCAAGGCGGCGTTCGACACCCGGCTCGGGCCGCTGGTGCCGCTCGGGTCAAAATTCGGCGAGCGGCGGCAGAACCCCGGTGCCGAGATGTTCCAGTTGTTCGACCAGCCGCAGTCTCTGGCCGAGGCGCATCGGCTGCTGTACGTGGCCACAACCCGTGCCGCCGACATGCTGCTGCTGTCGGCCCGCATGCTGACCGGAGGCATGCTGTCACATCCGTGGATGCAACTGCTGGCCAGCCGCTTCGACCTGCAGTCTGGCCAGCCCAAGATTGAAGTTCTGGCAAAGCACTCGTCCGCGCTGCCAGAGATTCGCGTGCATCATGTCCCGCCGGAAATTGTGCCACGGGGTCCGCGGGAGAAGACCGTCAGGCACATTGGACTGGCGGCATTGCGCGATTCCCTGGATGGCGTCGAGCCCGCCCCGCTGCCGCGGACGATGACCATCACGCCGGTGGATGCCACGGCGATCCGGCGCTTCAATGTGTCGCAGATCGAGCAGGCGGACCAGGAATTGGAGTTCACGCACTCGCCGGGCCGGCGACCAGCGGGTGGACTGTTCAGCGTCCGTGAGTCGGAACTTGGCAAGATCAAGCTGGTGCAGCACGGCGGAACGATCGCGCCGCCCGCGGCGCTGGGCTTCCGTGGACGTGATGCCGAGATGCTGGGAAACATCGTGCATCTGGTGCTGGAGCGGATCGAATTCGGCTCGCCGCACAATCTGGAGTCATTGGTCGAAGCCGCGATCCTGTCGCCGGACATTGCAGTTTCCGAAGCGGTGCGGCGGGAGGCCCATCGTTGCCTGCGGGAACTGCTGGAATCGCCCCTGGCCCGGGAATTGGCGAACGCCAAAGTCTGCCACCGGGAGCTGGAATTCATGCTCCACTGGCCGCAGCCCGGCACCAACGGTGACACTGTTCAACGGCTGGTCACGGGCACCCTCGACGGGCTGTACGAAGCGGCGAATGGACAATGGATTCTGTTCGACTACAAGACCCGTGGCTTGCGCGGCGACCCGCAGGCCGCCGCGGCCAAAGTCGCCGCGCACTATGAGGTCCAACTCGGCATCTACTGCCTGGCGACGCGGCATCTCTTGGACCGTCTTCCCGATCGGGTGGAATTGGTTCTGCTGCGCGATGGCGTCCATCGTGTCACCTTCAAGCCGACCGAAACGTTTGTGAACAGCGTCGCACACCGCGTACACGCGGCCCTCGACCACCTGGCGATGCAGGCTTCAACTTAGAATTTCCTTGTACGAGTCCGGGACACCGGGACACCGGGACACCGGGACACCGCCAGCGAATTGCGTTCATCACGCTGGCGGCTGTATGCTGAAGCCGTGTGGTTGATCCATGGCAGGGCACTCGGCTCTGGAGACGCATCATGCGAAGTCGTCTGGTGGCGGTGGTGGGGACGTTGCTGATTGCCGTGGCAGCATGGCAGTCACGAACCCCAGTGACGGCTGAAGAGCGGATCCAACCAGACACCGTGGAGCGTGAGGCAAAGCCCGGCCAGCTTCCCACGATCAAGGAGATCATGCAGGAGTCTCACAAGTGCCGGACTTCCTACCTGAATCTGATCCGCGAAGAACTCGCACACGAGACGGAAATTCAGTGGCCGGAGGTCGTGGAGAAGAGCCGGAGCCTGATTCACGCCGGGAAGATGCTGGCGCTGAACGATCCCCCGCGCGGAGCCCGCTCAAGCTGGGAAAAACGCACAACGCTCTATGTGGCCAACGCCGTCCTGATGCATGATGCGGCCGAGCGTCGCAGTGTGGAGGATGTCAATTACCACCTGAAAAAGCTTCGGCTGATGTGTGTTAGTTGTCATGGGGAACATCGGTGAAAGCCTATTCGGCGATTCACCCCGTCGCGTTTCGGCCCTCCATGCCGCTGTGGCGCTCCTCGAATTCATCCGCGGCGAATGGCATCCATCGGCAGCATCCGCGAGGCCCAGATGGCGGGGTACAGGCCCCCCAGCAGACCCATCGCCGTGCTGAACGCCAGGCTGAAGAGCAGCAGCATGGGACTGGCATACAGGTGGACGCGGGTCGGCCACTGGGCGTTGATCACTTGAGTGGCCACCCAGCCGAGACTCGCGCCCAGGCAGCCGCCGCCAACACCGATCAGCCCGCTTTCCCAGGCGATCAGCGTCAGCACGTTGCGGTCGGACCAGCCATTGGCCTTCAGAATGCCGAACTCGATGAACCGTTCGGTGACGCTCATCAGCATCGTGTTCACGATTCCCAGCACGGCGATTGTGATGCCGATGCCGGTCATGATCAGCAGAAAAGTATCCAAGTCCGCGCTTAATCGGTCGAACTGCTCTGCCCAATCCTTGCTGCTGCGGATCTCCACCGGCAGTTCGTCTTTTGACTCCTTGGCATCGCGTCCGGTAGCCGTGGCTTCCGCCTTGGGGCGAGCCACGGGGGTGGAGGCGATGGTCCAGTTTTCGATCCCCTGCGCGAGGATCAGCAGAACGGCGCTGATCGGATTGCGGGCGGACTGGACCATTTCCCCGGCCAGGGCGGTTTCAGGTTCCCACGAACCAGCGGACCGGCCCCTGAACAGTGTCTTGATATCCGCCACGATCTTTTCCCGTTGGGAATCGTCCTCGGGCTCAACATAAAAGCTGCATGCCGACGTGGCGTCGAACCGGCCAATTTTGCGCACCAGTCCCGCATCGGTGAGGATCGCCACATCCAGAAGCAGGGAACCGACCTCGTAGATGCCCACGATCGTCAGTTCCACCCCGTCAACTGTGAACGTGTCGCCGACTTTACGCTTGAATTCCTCGGCAATGGAGCGGCTGATCACGGTGTTGTTGGACCCGATGTCATTGGATCCCAGAAACCGCCCTTCCTTCATTGCCTCACGGTATGCTGAATAGCGGAGCCGATTGGCGCGGACGATGTCCACGCCGAACAGCAGGCGGGGCGGACTGACCGTTGGCTGTCCCTCAATGACGTGGGCCCGGGCCCAAATTTCCGGGTGGATGGCATGGACCCCCGGCAGCTTTTCCAGTTCAAGCCCCCAGCTCATCGGCAGCCGGGAGAAGAGCGGGATTGGGGCACCCGGTTGCATCACCACCACGCCGGGGAGCTTGCCAAATGTCGTCCGCACCAGGTCGTCAATCCCTTCGGCGACGGAGAACAGTCCGACCATTCCCATGATGGCCACCGTCAGGCCACACAATGCGAGCAGACTCCGCAGGGGCCGGGTGAACAGGTTCTTCAGCGCGAATTTCAGCATGGAGCTTCAGGAATTGCAGCAGGAATTCAAGCACGGACGGAAACAGTTCTATCCCAACCCACCGAATGTTGCGACACCCGCGAAAATTTACAGTGGATCAGGATTGAGGCGGCTTGGGAGTTCTGCCGAGTAAATGCCGTGGCTGTCGCCAGCAATGGGAATGGGATGTGTCAACACTGTAAAGGGGTTGTCCAGACCGGCGACGGCAAAATTTGTGAAAATTCTTTTGACGCGCTCCCCCACCGCTGCTAGCATCAAATCCCATATGAAGTTTTCATGGTGATTTTGTACGGAAAATCTCCGTTTTTCGTGGCAGGACGCTGGCCTTTAACTGATGGAAGAGGTGAGAGATGCTGCGAATTCGAACCGTTGCCAGCCTCCTGCTGGTGATGACCCTGTGCAGTCTGGCACCGTCGAGTGCCTCGGCACAGCGTCCAGGACTTCCCCCCCGCATCGGATTTAAGCGGCTCAATCTGTCGTTCGACAATAACATCAACATCTTCGGGTCGCCGAAGTTTCAGGACTTTGTGCTAGAAGTCCAGAAAATCCGCTCCGACCAGGATATGGCACGGCAGCAGGTCAAACTGGCGCTCCAATATCTGATTCTGAATCGCGACCGGATCATGGCCGGGCTCGATCCGCTCTACAACCAGGTCTTCGGCGGGTTTTACGATCGGACTAACCGCTTCTTCGGCCAGTACACTGTGGATTCGTCCCACATCGACCGCGTCATCCGCACGTTCAGCCAGATCGACCAGAGCTTGAACTCGGACACGTTCTACGGGTATGGAACTGGCAACACGCTGACATCTATCTCCGGGCCAATCCTGGGTGGATTTGACCGTGGTTCCCGCCAGTGGGGCTATTCGAATTCCGACTCGTTGTTGAAGTATGATGCCTACTTCAACACCGGCGGGCCGCAGCCACTGCGGTGGGACCGGGACAACAACCCCGCCAGTAGTCTCGCAGCTACCGAGCCGTTCCTCCGTCGGTACGCCGCCAGCAATGGGTTCGCGTTCTTCAATCAACGGCTGGACATTTACGGCGATGTCCAAAACATCCAGCGGCAGTTCATCGGTGGGGTCTTCCTCAGTTCGAACACGGGTGATCCCAGCTTGGACGGAAACGCATTCCCACGCAACCGCTACACGGATGGTGGTCTGAACATGGACCCCTTCGCCAACAGCGGTCGGCTCCAACCGTGGAACAGCGGGCGCTTCGGTGGCTTCGGAGGAGGTGGTGGTGGCTTCGGCAACCTGTTCGATCTGAGCGACTACAACTTCAACGGCAGGTTCACAGGCAATGTGGACCGCTCGCTGCGCCGCTACCAGTTGATGATCGGCTCATTTTCTGAATACGCCACCGATCTCGACGATCCCCGCGGCGGTGCCTACCATGGTTTCAATGACCTGATCCAACTGCTCGCCTCCAGCCAGGATGAAGCCGACTTCGCATTACTGTTGGGCATGTCCTTCGACGCCGACAGCTTCGCGATGTTTGCTGAATTCCTGAATGGGGCTGGCTTCAACGACCCGCGCAAGTTCCCACCGCGTGGGAAGAACGGCAAGTTCGTGCCTGGTGTGCCGATGTCGACAGCGGCTGGACCCTGAAAAACACCGCGATTGACTTAGAGTTTCGACAGACCCCGGTTTTCCAAAAACCGGGGTCTGTGCTTTTTGCACTCTCTTTCACCACACCGTTCGCCAAACTCTCGCTGCCCGCGTAGAATCCTTGGTAAATCGACGTTTAAACCAGTTCCTACCGTCGTCGCAGGACGCTTGATGAAACGCGCGTTTCGCCCCCGCCGCAAAGAAGCATCCGCTGCCCTACCCGCCTCGCGCACCTATCGCAAGCCTCCGTTGACGGCGCGGGCGATCGCCTACGACGTGTTGTCCCGAGCCGCCCAGTCCGGGCAGTTTGCCACGCGCGTGCTGGAATCTCGGCTGGATGCGATCAACCCTGCCCCGCAGGAGCGGAAGCTGGCGGTCGAACTGGTGAACGGAGTGGTGCGGCGGCATTCCACGCTCGATCTCATCGTCCGTTCGCAATTGATGCGCTCGCAGGAGGATGTCGAAGAAGGACTGATGATCCTGCTGCAATTGGGGGCCTATCAATTGGTTTTCCTCTCGGGAATTCCAGAACATGCCGCGGTGAACGAAACTGTCGAGGTTGCTAAAGTCTGGGGAGAATCGCGCTGGACCGCCTTTCTCAATGGCGTGCTGCGGTCGATTTCCAAGCTGGCCAGCCCGGAATGGGCCACGGTACCAGCGTCGAATCATGTTCCCACGACCGCCAGTTCGTCGTGCGATCCCGCGACGCACAAGTACCGTGTTCTAAATACGGCGGTCTTTCCTGACCCTGCCCGTGATCCGATCGGGTACTTCACCGCCGCCTTCAGCTTTCCCGCGTGGCTGGCGGAGCGCTGGTTCGCACGGGTGGGACAGGACGAACTGTACCGGTGGGGGTTCTGGTTCAACACGCCTTCCAAGCTGTGCCTCCGATCCAACTCGATGAAGATCAGCCGCGACGAGCTGCTGGAGCGGCTGCAAAGCGCGGGGGTCGGTGCCCAGGCGGGCATTGAGCCCCAGTCGATCTGGCTCGACCAGGGCGCGGCCGTCAGCAAACTGCCGGGCTACTCTGAAGGGCTGTTCACGGTGCAGGACGAATCGGCCATGTCGGCCGCGCGGCGGCTGGCACCGCCGCCAGGGTCTGCTGTTCTGGATCTTTGCGCCGCGCCGGGCGGCAAGACGGTGCATATGGCCGAACTCATGCAGAATCAGGGGAAAATTACCGCCTGCGACATCGACGGTCAGCGGTTGGGATTGGTCACGGACACCTGCAATCGCCTCGGCATGTCGATTGTCGAAACCTGGGCAATCCCCACCCCAACCAACGATCTGCCCCGCGGACCGTTCAACGCCGTGATGGTCGACGTTCCGTGTTCGAACTCCGGGGTGCTGGGGAAGCGACCGGAGGCCCGCTGGCGGCAGCAGCCAACCGATCTCCAGGAACTTCCGGAACTTCAACACCGCCTGTTATGCACGGCGCTCGCCCGCACACTCCCCGGAGCCAAAGTGCTGTACTCAACATGCAGCGTCGAACCAGAAGAGAACCGCGCAGTCGTGAACCACGCACTGGCTGGGTTTCCCGAGTGGCGGTTGGTCGAGGATGTCTCGTTCGTCCCGGGCGCTCCTGGCGATGGTGGCTATCAGGCGCTGCTGGCCCGTGACTGATGCTTGACCGTTCACGGTGACTTGGGAAGCGGAAGCGGATGTCCCAGGCCGTCCTGGTTGGCCTTGAAGCCTCCACCATCCACATCCACATAGATGGGATTGGACAGCGCCACCGGCGGCGTGTCTTTCATCCGCGGTCCAGCCACTGTGCCGAGGATGATGTTCTCACCCGCCGCCACCACGATGACATGGGCGTCTTCCTTCAATTCGAGCAGCAACCGCTCATCGAACAGCAACCGCTCATCCGATCGAACCGCAGCGCCCGCACGCCGAAATTTCTCCGCGTGCGTGGCTCGTGAATACTGGTGTGCGGCATGCGGCCGCCCGTTCACCAGCACCGTAACGCGGTCCACATCCAGCCAGTTTGGGCACTGGACCCGCACCTTCAGTTCAATCCTTCCCGAAGCCGCCGGCAGATCCTCGCCCGGCTGCGCCTCTTTGCTTTGCCCCGCCTCCACACCCGAGACCTCCAGAAACGGTCCATTGGAGACAATGATTTGGCCCTGACGCGCTGCGCGAGCAATGTCCAGAGTCTTGATGCTGGCAGGGTCGTCGGTCGAACTGCGGACCCAGTTGCGGTGGCGGCCCGATCCGTGAAAATTCGTCGGTGTGGTGGAATTGGCCACAGCGGTAATTCTGGCACCGTGATTAAGAAGTTGAAGCCACGCAAACACGGGGTTGGTCACCCGTTGACCGCTGATCTCTACTGTCGGCTGCAGGCGCAATGCCATCTCGAGTGGCTGAATCTCCAGCAACTGGAATCGTGAAACTCTCTGTGAAAACTCCGCGTCTGGATTTCCGTCGCCATTCTGGTCATAAAACTGCCAGAGCATACCGGGATCGTTGGCCTGCAGCACCACTTCACCACGGGTGTCCGCAGCGGTCAGACTATCGAACTGGAGTGCGGACCCATTCATCGCGGTGGGAGCACCGCCATCCTGCGTGTGCGGGAGCAACTTCAGAGGAAACATATTGACCGACGAATTTGGAGCAGAGGTGCTGGGACTGGCCAGGCGAATGCCGCTCGCGGTCCCGAGCCACGGGCCGGCCTGGAGGCTTTCCAGCAACGGCGCATAGGACACGATTCGATTCAGTTCCGTCGACGGGGCGAACTCGATGTGTTCGGCCACCAGGTTCAAAACCCGGCCCTCTGGACTGCAGGTATTGTCCCCGGAGTAGGTGCATTGGCTGTTGAAGTCCGCGGAAATCCAGCCCTTGGTGTTGACGTTTCGCTCCAACTGCTCCGCCAGTTCGAAGACTTCCCCCGGTTCAATGGTGATTGTCCGGAAGACCGCGCTGTATTCCGGCCCGTGGCTCAAAGTCAAATTGTAGTCACCCGGCGGCAGCGGTTGTTCGAACGAGCCAACGCAGAAGCGCAGGTTCCGGACACCGAAGTCTCCGGTCTCCGGCCCAAAGTTCGGCTGTGGCTTGCCGCCGGTCGCCTGAATCTCGACTTTGCAGGGGAGCGGAGCGCCCCGAGCATCGGTGATCCGAGCATTGAGTTTTCCAGGGCGATACTGCGGAATCTCAAGTTTGATGGTGCCACCAAGCCCAGCCACAACAATTGCCTTCAGCGGCTTTTCTGGCTTCAACGGCAGCCCCAAAGTCGACACGGTCGCGGAATAGCTGCCCACGGGCATTTGGGTCTCAAACAGCCCCGCGTCATCTGTCGTGGCTGTGCCGTAAAATATTCCGTTTCGTTGAAGTGTGATCTCTGCCCGAGGAATCGGTTTTCCACCACCCGTCGCCCGCAGCTTGACCAGTTCCAGGTCGTCACCCTGCAGTTCCAGCACGGCGGACTTGATGTCCAGCAGGCTTGAGGCGGGCAGGATCCAGCGGCTGAAATGAAAACTGGCCTGGGGTTCCAAGGTCACACTGCTTTGCCCGTTGTTTGCCCGGTATCTGAGGGAAGTCTCCAAAATCGAGGACTTTGTCATGTCCGGGGACTGCATTTCATGGAGAAGGCTCAGCGAGAATATGCCGTAAGCCTGGTTCCAATGCCGGTCGTGCGCCCAGAACAAGGAACCGACGCCGTCGGGAACTTTCTCAAACGACTCCTGGGCGGGATCGAAGCGGATGTCGTCCGCCAGCGGCAGCGTCATCCGCTTGTCGGACTTGTTGGTGAAGGTGGTGACAACGACCAGCATCGGTTCGTCGGACTCCAAAATGTATTCCACCCGCACTTCCGGCAGCTCTGCGGTCGCTGCGGAGCTGACCTCCACCCGCAGTTGACTGGGTGAGGAAGATTCGGTCTGCACTTCGGTCCGCTCCTGGTCGAGCATTCGCCACCTGCGAAAGGCGAACTGCTTTTGTCCGGGGTAGAACGCCTGCAGTTGGTCGCTGCCGTTCACGCGCGTGGCGAGGTCGATCAGCGCGCCGCCCACATCACGGACCCTGGCGTTGGCATGTCGCGATTCGAGCGGTTGGGCGATCACGGCGGTCAGATAACCGTTGCGTAAGACGATGTCGCCAATGACCGCGTCCACCTCTTTGCCTTGGGGGACAAATTTCTGCCAGTTCGCTGCCGTCAGTTGGGCCACCTCGGCGAGCGGGCCGTCCCCATCGGCAGCGGCGACCGGCTGAGCCACGCATGCCAGCAAAAAGATTCCAACGAGACAAGCAGTCCGGTCCATGTTCAGCGCTCGATGCGGCCATTGAGTTCAGGCACGATGCCTACGCTGGCAGCATCGTCCACGGCACGCTGAATCGCAAGTCCGTGTCAGTCGACGTTCAAGGCGAGGCGGCCTTGGTCGCCGCTGGCGGAGGGTTGGGTGCCTTGACTGAAATGTTCTTGAACCCTGCTTCCTGCAAGAGCGTGAGCCACGCTTGCAGGGACTTGACCGACCCTTCGGGGGCGGCCGTCACCACGACTTTGATGTCCGCGGCGGTGGCTGGTTCCAGCCCCAAGTCTCTCCGCTTCTGCAGCAGCGATTTCTGATCTTGCTCAATGGCATCTCGTGCCTTTTCGAACCAGACGACGTGAGACCGGCGCATGAGATGAAGTTGTCCAGGGATGAGGGTCCCTGGGGGCGTTGTAGGAATGAACAGCTCGTAGGACAGTTCGTTCCGCCTGGCCCGGTCCTCGACATCGATCGAGTCCAAAGCTTGAGTCACCAGTGGGGTGGCCTGTTTGAGTGGGATGGCGAAACTGAGTTTCTGGCTGCCGGCGCGGACCGCGTACCACAACCCAACTGGGCTGCCACCTTGATTGACCATCAGTCCACCGCTTTCTCCCAGCGGCAGTGACAAGTCGGTTTGAATTAGGTTTTTCGGGAACTCGTCGCCCAAATCCTGTTGCAGCGCACTGACAGTTCCGAAACTTCCTTTCCAGGTTGGGGAGGGGACGGCAAGGATTGAGAGACCTTCGTACGGCTTGGCCGCCCCCCGCTCCAGTTCCACCGTCGGCAGCGGTTGGGGCGGCGACACTCGGAGCACCACCAGACCGCGCTGATCGTTTGACGCCATGTAGGTTGCCGCCAGTTCGCGGTCGTCTGCCAAGCGGACGGTTAGAGTTCCGCCCTCAAAATCCTTCGCCACACCTGTGGTCAGGATCAACCCACGGGGATCAAAGACAACCCCCGAATGACGCCACGCCGACAGGGTTGCAGCACCTGGTGCCGCCCGCTTCGTCACCGTGACAATGGCCGGCGCTGATCGGCTGACAATTCGGCTGGACTGCTCGTCCAATTTCCTTTCCGCAGCATTGTTGCGGGAAGGTTCAACCGGAATTGGTGCAGCCGGCGCGGGCTTTACGGCAGGTTCGGCGTCCGGCTGAGGCTCCTCGTCGTCCGCGAGCACGTTGACTTTGATCGCCGCCGTCAGTTGGCCCGTCCATTCCTCCTTGTTCTCAATCGGCTGGATGGCATCTTTGGAGAGGTCGCCGAAGGTGTAGCCGATCCTAAGAATGTGTTCGCCTGATCCAGTTGTCGCGAAGTATCCCACTCCTTGAGTCGTCGGCTTCTCAACAAACTGAATGGGTGGCATTTGCAGCAGGTCGCGTTCACCGGGCTTCAGCTTCCAACAGGTTGAATTGACCGGAAGCAAAATGTGGATCGTGTTGATGGGAACGCTGTCGGCCTGCCGGTCAAAGACTTCGACGGAACGTCCGACCTCTGTGTAAGAATAAGAGGTGACGTTGATGTCGTGGTCGCTGACATTTTCCACCAGGAGCTGGCAACCGATTTGTTCACCATGCCGAACTGTGAGCGATGCCGGGACATTTGTTCCCTCCGGAAGATAGTTCCATTCGGTGTTTCCCGCCTCGCGGACCACCACGGCCATTCGCATGCCATCTCGCGTCTTGCCCCACAGCGAATCGGGTATCTTGGTGGACAGCTTCTTTTGCATGTAGGTGGCCGACTGATATTTCTCGGGTGCTGGACGATCCACCGGTTCGAGGACGAGAACCACACGGCCGGGAACCAGCTTGAAATCTGCCGGCCGCTTTTCCATTGAACCGGGCTCCGACAGGGCAATCCACAGTTCGTCGCCCTTGAGGCCATACACGCCAAGGTATGTCGACCCTTTAAACCGCTCGTCGAGTGGTGTGATGTCGATCTGCTTGGGGTCGCCGGCCGGATCGACCTTGTAGGAATACTTCACATCGAAGCCATTGACGCCCGTCAGAAGGATCTCCTCGCCTTTGAATTCCACGGCGACATCTGCCGGCGCTTTAGCCTGGCCGGGCAGGCTTGGCCATCCAGCGGTTGTGGTGTGTTTCCACTTTCCCTGCAACGATTCGATTTGTGCAGTGATCAGCTCGGACACGCCGGTTGCTGCTGGCGCGGCAGATTCGACATCGGCTTTCGCTGCCATCTGAACCTGCGGAACCTCGATCGAATTTCCATCCTTGATGGCAGGCATGTCGTATTGAAACACCCGGCCCACAACCGGAAGGTCACTCAGTCCAGGAACAGCCTTGACGTGAGCCTGGCGCCTTCGCTGTTTGAGGTATTCAACATAGTTCGCAACCGAAAGGATGCGGGTGCCATTGGCCCTGGCCGCAGCGATCATCGTGTGCGCCTCGGCAAGGTGCCGCTTGACGATCAGCCAGTCGACCTCGGTCTTCGCCGCGCTCACATTGGGAATTTTTCCCATCACGAGAAACCGTACCTCTTTGGCAACGCCCGAGGCCGGCACGTGTCGCGCGAAATGGTTGGTGGCGAGATGGGGAATCCGCTTTCCGGCTGCGTCCAGCCGCACATCAATCCGAGTGCCGACATCCGACATTAGCTCCATCAGCGTTGTGTCATGGCCCGAAAGGTCATCATGCTCGACGATCTGATCCGTATTGACCTCACCCGCCAAGACCACATGGTCAACCGGCAGCACCCAGTACAGTTCATCCAGGAACTCGGGCCATAGTTCCAACGCGGCGTCATTGCGGGTGAACAGCAACTGCCCCAGGCGGGTCATGCCCCACGAACCAATCCGCGGCAGAGTCTGGTCGCGGCTGTCGAGAACGGTCGACGACGCAAACCGTTCGGAGAACCAAAAGGTGATCCGGGCGGACTCGGAATTGGACTTCTCGCTGCGCCCATGCGGTCCGCGAAGCTCGAACGCCAGTTTGTCTCGAATCAGCGTCCAACCCACAGGCAGCTTCGCTCGCAGAGTCTGTTCCACCGCGACCGCTTCGTCCTTCGCAGCCGGTTGCGCGATCGGGCTGTCGCCCGCGTCTGGTGTCACGGCCACGACATCTCCCGCATGCAGGGGTGGGTTGGGTGCCAGGGGACGGGGATGGGATTTGAAGACCGGACCATCCGCCATCCCCAGGAAACGGATGACAGCAACCTTCCCCTCGGCAGTCTGGACCACCAGTGACGGTGCCCGCTTCCGCACCTTGAGGATGCCGTTTGCAGGATCTCCTTCGGGTTCCATGAACGTGGTCAGCGGAAGGCTGCTCTGACCCGTGGATTGCAAGAGCTTTTGCAGCTCTTGCAGCGGAACCTGATCGCCCTCGTACCAGGATGCCGCCGGCAGGACGGCGAGCTTGGCACCCCGGATACCGACCAATTCCGCCGACTTGGCATCGAAAGCGAGGTCGCCCTGGCCCTTGGAGTTGAGCCACGACTCGCGGTCGCTCAGATCCGCCGGGGCCTCCTCGGCAACGTGAACCATCCGCATCACGTCCGCATAGATCCCCTCCCGTCGACTGTTGAGGTCGGGCAGATCCAGAGAACTGTTGCCTACTTGAGGCATCACGATCAACGACCAGCGCAGGTTCTGGCGCTGCGAGCCACGATTCGCGACCGGCCATTGCTGAAGCAGCTTGTCGCGGCGAACGTCGAGGACCGCTTGATACAGGCGATTGGAAGCCTGCAGCAGCCGCAGGTCGGAACGGTCGGCACTCATCGCCTTCGCAAACTCAGACTTCACCCGTGTGAAGTCGGCCTCGGACCACGGCTCCTGGAAAAACGGGTTCAGCACATCGCCCAGCAGCAGTTCCAGCCTCTCCAACTCGTCTTTGTGTGTCAGCCGATACTTCGCCGATTCCGGGAGGCGCTGAATCTCAGCCCGCATCCAGTTTCGCTGGTCCGTCTGCCGGGCTGATTCGTCAGTGGTCAGCTCCGGCCGGGCAATGGCGATTCGCAGCTCCCACAGAAGGGTTTCAAACCGGTTCCCGAACTCCAGGTATGTGGATTCGCCCTCGGCGGGATCGAACTCGCGGTTGACGAACACGACCACCGCGTCGCGAAGTTGTTCGCGTCTCGCGTTCGTCAGTGGCTTGATCAGTTGAGGTCCAACCTTCGCTTCGAAATCCTGACGCAGGGCGACAATTTGCTCGTCTTTCAAGAACGGCAACACTTGATGTTTCAGGGCCTCGCCAAAGGCTTCGCTGAGAACCTTCACATCGGTGCCTTTTCCCGTAACGTTCTCCTGTGCAACCGGTGGCTTCGGGTCGTCGTTGGCATTAGCGCCGGAAGCACCCCAGTTCACGGCTACCACACAGGCAACTGCGAGCAGGACAAGGCCAGCCGCGGCCGGCCAGCGGTCCGTCAGCCTCGAACCGGACGGGTCACGGCCGAGGATGCGGCGGACGCGAGACAGCAGCGAGCCATCGGTCGCACCGAGCGCGAGCAGGGTGCCGCGACCGCGCAGCTCTTCAACGGCCAGCAGAGCGCGGCCATATTCGAGCCGGTTGCCGAGGAGAGCCACAACCACGTCGTCGCAGCAGTGTTCGCGCTCGACCCGAATCTGCCGCGACAGCCACCAGACCGCAGGATGGTAAAAGAGCAGCGTTTCAAACACCGTCTGCAGCAGATTCACCAGGAAGTCGCGCCGCCGCAAGTGCGCCAATTCATGGGCCAGGATTGCCTCCAACTGGGCCGGAGAGATGTTTGCGAGGAGGCTCGCGGGGAGCAGGATGACTGGCTTGAAGTAACCTGCCAGCAGCGGGATCTGCACCAGCGTCGATTGCATGACTTGAGCCACCTGGCGCAGGCCCAGTCGCGAAGCGACGCGCTGCAGCGCCAGTCGGGTCTCCTCCGTCACCGGTATGAGGCCGATACGCTGCAGCTTCCAAAGCGTGTAACACCCCAGCAGCGGACGTAGCGAGCACAACGCGACGCCCAGCCCCCATCCCGCCACGATCCACGTCAACCAGGGGCGAAGCCCCGCCTGCAGGGAGTCCCGCCATTGCGGAACCGCCGATGTGGCAGGGGCTGCCGGTGGCTCAGCCAGTGTGGCCATCTCAACCTTGGTTGCGGTGCTGGCGACCGCTTGCTTCACTGGCTGCACATTCTGGGGATTGACTGCCAGAGTGGGAACCGAAATCTGCTCAGTGTGAACAGCGTTCAGGTCCCCCGCGGTGCTCACTGCCTTGGAGACTGTCGGCTCCAGGGTGCTCAGTCGGAGCCAGGTCAAGAGCGGAGCCACCGGTGCCAAAGCGAGAGCCGCCACGAGGACCCCGTGACGGATGTCGGCGGAGCATTGGCGCAGCAATCGGATCAGGATGGCAGCGACCACGGCCACCAGGGTGAACTGCCACAGCGAATGTACCAGCACCCAACCGAGACGCTCGACAACGCCAGCCGGCAGCAGGGACAGGGGTGAACCGATGGCGGCAAGGATCGGCGATACGGCGGGAGCATTCATGACTGGCCCTCCATCTCATCGAGCAGTTTGCGGACTTCCAGAATCTCGGCCTTCGACGCCTTGCCGCCAGCCAGCGCCTGCAGCACGAGGCTCATGGCCGATCCTTCATAGACCTTCTCAATCAGCTCATTCAGCAGTTTTTTTGCCGCCCGGTCACGCGTGATCGCCGCGCGGTACACATGCGGCGTCGCCTGCTCGTCCCGCTTGACCAACCCTTTGGTCAGCATCACCGACAGCATCTTGACCGTGGTCGAATAGTTCGTCCCCTTGGCTTCGGCGAGGCGGGCGTGGATCTCCCGCACGGGACTGGCCCCCAGCTCCCACAGAATTCGTAGAATTTCCAGCTCGACGGCGGTCGGCTGGGAAGACCCCAGTTCGCGCATGGCCTGATCCCCAGTTGTACTCGGCTTGGACGATGGCGAAAGGTTTCGCCATCGTGATCACAGCGAAAGCTTTCGCTAGTTTAGCGAAAGCTTTCGCTACAGCAAGGGGGATTCTGGAGAATTCCTGCGTCAGACACCGGGAGACGTTTCTAAGGAACCCGTGGTCTCAGCGGCGTTCGGCCGTCTTTGCCGACGGGATAGACAGCATTGTGCTGCTCAAGGCTGGTCACCAGCCCCTGCATCATGCGGCGGAGGTCGTCCGGGTGGGATACGGCGAGGTTCTGCTGCTCGAAGGGATCATCCACAAGGTTGTATAGCTGGTAGTGCGCGTTTTCGGAGGCTGCCGAGGGAATGTAATGATAGATGACTTTCCACGCGCCGTGGCGGTACGCCGTGAAGTAGTCGCTGCGATGCGGCGCATGCGGATAGTGCATCAGGAAGGCTTCCTCGCGGCCGGGGTCGCGCCGACCGGAGAGCAGGGTGTCGAGACGGCTGCCGTCAACCGTATGCATCGCGGGCACGGTGGTGCCAGTGAGTGCCAGAATCGTGGGGAAGAGGTCAAAAACCGCGGACTGCTGACTCTGTATGGCGCCGGCAGGAATGGGCAGACGCTGCTGCGACGGGTTGCTGGCATTGGCTTTGGACCAGGCGGCGATGAACGGCACGCGCATCCCGCCCTCGTAGTGCGACCCTTTTTTGCCACGCAACGGCGCGGCACAGGCGACCGCGTGTTCGTGGCCCAGCGGCGCGTCGGTGCCGTTGTCACCGAGGAAGAAGATCAGAGTGTTCTCGGCCACACCCAGGGATTCCAGATGATCCAGCAGATCGCCCAGCGATTTGTCCATCCCCTCAATCAGCGTGGCAAAAGCCTGCGCGGGCGGCGGCTTGCCAGAGTCGACGTAGTGGGGAGCGTACCGCGGATCGGAATTGAAGGGGGCATGCACCGCGTAGTGCGCGAAGTTCAGAAAGAACGGCCGCCCCTCCTTCACGGCAGCAGAGACCTGCGCATTGGCCTCGATCGTGAGGGCATCGGTGAGAAATGTTTCCGTGCCGTGGTATTTTTCCAGATGTGGCACCGCATGCGGAGCGGCTTTTTTGACGGCCCCGCCAGCGTTGCCGTAGTTCGCCCTGCCGTGGTAGCTCGCCGGCGCGCCGAAGGCCGCTCCAGCAATATTGACTTCGAAGCCCAGGTTGCGTGGCTCGGCACCTTCAGTCTCACGGGCTCCGAAATGTCCCTTCCCCACATGGATCGTCCGGTAGCCGTTGGCGCGCAGCAATCGGGCCAACGTCACATCGGCGGACTTCAGTCCCTGCCAGTTCCACTCTGGCGGGCCTTGAGGGCCGCGGTTG
Source organism: Planctomycetaceae bacterium (assembly GCA_021732845.1). Taxonomy (GTDB): domain Bacteria; phylum Planctomycetota; class Planctomycetia; order Planctomycetales; family Planctomycetaceae; genus JAKFUF01. The sequence goes on from JAKFUF010000012.1 coordinate 22,331, forward strand.
TTGGTTTCCGGATTGATCCAGTTTGTCGTCCGATGGCGGGCGGCGTTCTGTCCCGTCAGGATCGAAAGCCGCGTGGGCGAACATACGCTCATCGCACAAAAGTTGTTGAAGCGAATGCCCCGCGCCGCCAGACGCTCCATGTTCGGTGTGCGGTAGTAATCATTCAGCGGATACCGCTTGGGCTGCCCCGCGGCATCGGTGAGAAACGGCACCGAGGTGTCCATCACACCCATGTCGTCCACGAGAAAAATCACAACGTTCGGCGGTCGGCCTTCAGCCGCCGGCAAAGTCGTGGCGACCGTGCCAATGGCCACGCACAGCGCAATGAGCAAGCAAAGTCTGTGTTGCATGAGCGGGTCCTCAAGAGACAGTCGGCTTCCAGAGCATCACATTGTGGACGTGGGCGAACGCACCAATTGCATCCGATTGGATCTCAGATGCCACGGTAAAGCGTCTTGTGGTGGGATTCCAGTGATGCCCCGTAGCCACACATCCCGGCTCCGAATCCATGATTGGTCTCACGGAGTGGTGCCGGGCCACGATTCAACTGTTCGGCGCGGCGGCAGTTGACGGGTCGGTCACGGTTCGCAGTCTGTGGACCACGCGCGAAATGATGGCAATCGCCTGGTCGATTTCCTGTGTCGTTGTGTCCACTCCCAGGCTGAAGCGGACTGAGGCATTGGCAACGGCTTCCGCAAGCCCCATCGCGATCAGGACAGGTGCCGGCTCGGCGGAGCCACTGGCGCAGGTGCTGCCCAGCGAGCAGGCGATCCCGGCCAGATCGAGCGCCACCAGCAGCGCTTCGCCTTGCAGACCCGGGAATGCGATGTTCAACGTGTTCGGCAGACGGTGCCTGAGCGAACCGTTGACGATGGCCGGAGCAGATCGATTGAACAGCCCCGCCTGCAACCGGTCTCGCAGGGCCTGCACCTGTTGCCGGCGTGCCTCGCCGGCCGCATGGGCCAGTTCCAGCGCGCGGGCCATTGCGGCGATGAGCGCGACCGGCTCTGTTCCTGGCCGGCGTTCCAGTTCCTGGTGCCCGCCGAACAGCACCGGGGCCAGCTTCCAACCCCGCCGCAACAGCAGTGCTCCCACCCCCCGCGGACCGCAAAACTTGTGTGCCCCCAGGGAAAGTGAAGCCGCGTCGAGGGCGTGAAAATCCACCGGAATCTTGCCCACGGCCTGGACCGCGTCCAGATGCAATGGAATCTGCCGCTCCCGGCAATGTGCGGCCAAATCAGCCACATCTTGAATGACCCCGGTCTCGTTGTGGGCCAGCAACACCGCCGCCAGCCGCGTGGCTTCCGGCAGCGGCCGTGGCTCAACAAGCCGCCCCGCACTGTCGATTGGCAGTGAGTGCAGGGTCCATCCGGCCCCTGTCAAACGCAGCGCCGGTTCCATGACCGAGGGATGCTCGCCCGGTGTCAGCGCCAGGAGACCCGGCTTGCCGCGGGCAAGCCCAAACAAGGCCAGATTGTTCGCCTCGGTGCCGCCGCTGGTGAAGATCACCTCATCGGGTTCGGCCCCCAACAGGCCCGCCATCGACTCGCGGCTCGACTCCAACACCCGCCGCGCCCGCCGCCCCAGCGCATGCCGGCTGCCGGGATTGGCGTAATCCTCCAGCAAATGACGCGAGAGAACGTCCAGCGCCTCGGCCGCGATGCGGGTGGTGGCATTGTGGTCGAGGTTGATCATGTTGAAGGGACGGAATCCCGCGACAACTGCGAAAGGTCAACCCCGACAGTTCTCCTGGAATCACGCAGTGTCATGTAGGCTATTTGTTGTCGGAAACTTTCTCTTTTGCCTTTTCTGCTGCCGCCTTTTCCTGCTCGGCCTTCGCGATCTCACGCTTCGCTTTCAGCAGTTCAATTTCCGCATCCAAGCGCAAGAACTGGGCGCTGGCCAGTTCCGATTGCGATGCTCCGCGGGCACCCAGATTCACGAGTTGCTGGATTCTGGTCTCGACGACCGTGGCCATTTCCAAATGCTTCTGCCGGACGGCAAGTTGTTTCTGCGGATCGTCAAACAGTTCCAGTTCGGCGTCGATCAGCCGTTTGATCTGCGAGTAAAAGGCGTCCACACTGGACACTCCCGCCTCCCACTCGGCGTTCCGCGCCTGCACTCCCCGCAGTGCGGCGTTGTAGCGCTCGACCCGCAACTGCCGGAGTTCATCCGCTCCCGGTTCTGGGGTGACGGCCGGTCCTGCCGGAAGGATTCCCGATTTTGCCCCCAGTCCAGCCGCCGGATTGCCATCCTTCTTCGGCGGAGCCGCGACTTCAATGGATTTCTTGGGCTTTTCAGATGCAGGTTTGTCGGCCCCACTCGAAACCGTGCCGCCAAACAGGGTCATGATGAGGGTGGCAGTCGCCAGGCCCATGCCGAACGCCAGAAAGTGCAGGGATCGCATGCCATGACGCTCCGGGAATGACCAGGCAACTTTGTAACTCGCTGTTCAGTCGGGATTATCAAATCTCTGGCAGATTGCGGCAAGACCGGTTGTTGCCATCGAGTCCGATCAACCGGCGGTTTCGTCATCAAGTGGAACACGCATCGCCATTTGTTCCAGCGCCGTTTCCAGTGCCGATCCATTGCTGGCCACCTGCAGCGAAATCTGGACGGCCCAGAGCGGAACGTCTCCCAACCGCTCCAATTGCAGTTTGACGAGATCCTTCTGACTGGTCAGCACATGCGTCGCGGAGGTTGACGCCGCCCAGGCAGTCAGGCCCTCGACATCTTCCCGGCTGTAAGGGTGATGGTCTGGAAAGGTCCAGAAAGCCGCGACAACGGTTCCCAGTTGCCCGAGTGTATTCTGAAAGGCCTCGGGATGACCCAGGCCACAAAAGGCACTGACGTGCTGGCCTTGTACCGACTCCAACGGCAGCGTTTCACCCACGGCGTTGATCAGATTCGTGGCGGCAAAGGCGACCTCGACGACGGGAGTGTCTTTGACGAGCTGGGCAATTTGCCGACGGAGTATCTCCAGGGTGGCGGCCGAAACTTGATCGACGCGGGTGATCAGCACAAGGCCGGCACGCTTCAAATTGCATCTCGGTTCGCGAAGCAATCCCCGCGGCAGCAGCGCATCTCCCCCCCAGGGGTTGAGGGCATCAATCAGGACAATGTCGAGGTCGCGATGCAGGCGGCGATGCTGGAAGGCGTCGTCCAGTAGAAGAAGCTGGCTGTCGAGCTCTTCGTGAGCCACCCGCGCCATTTCGACGCGGTTCGGAGACTGCAGGTGCGGCACGTCCGGGCAAAGCTGCTCCAAGACGAGAGCCTCGTCGTTCATCTGCCCGGCGGCTGCGCCGTAGCCACGGCTCAACAGGCAAACGCGGATGCCGCGTGCGCGGAACCACCGGGCGATCCACGCGGCCGTGGGCGTCTTTCCCGTGCCGCCCGTCGTGAGGTTTCCAATGCTGATGACCGGCAGCGAAGCCCGATGAATGCGTTTCCAACCGGCGCTGTAAGCGAGGTTTCGGCAGGCCACCAAGCCCGCGTAAACCCACGAGGCCACCCGGAGGACCAACCGTAGAAGAATGGCCGGCAAATCGCGGCGGCGGTTGGTCTGGACGTCTCGAACGTAATCTGACCACGAGTGCTGCGGCACTGCGACTCCGGTTTCGCTGGGGCGTCAGTCTCAAAATTGCCTTGCGTGATTCTGGGACAACGCCAGTGAAGTCGAAGCGAGCGCCAGCGAGTGGCTTGACGACAGGTGTCCCGGAATCACGCACAGTGCTAGAGTGGCCAAACAAAAGAAACCCAGCGCGATTGGCGGCTGGGTTTCGCCAAATTTCAGATCTTCCTACGGCTTCTTGGTTGTCGGGGTCGCGGCCGGTTTTGCGGCCTCGCCAGCCGGTGGCTTGGCCGCCGGCTTCTTCGCCGCCGCCCGCAGTTCGGCCAGTTTCGTTTTCTGTTCGGCGGTCAGCACCGCCTCGGACTCCGATGCCACTTTGGCCTTCAAGTCGGCAAGCTGCTTTGCGAGCTTGTCCATTTCCTCGTTGTATTTGGCTTGTACGGCGTAGACTTTGACCTTCTGGTCCTCAGTCAAATTCAGCTTGCCATAGTTTCCGGGAAGCCGTGGCTTGAACTCCGTCGTGGCTTCCGGCTTGGCAGTGGCTTCCGGCTTGGCAGCGGCTTTCGTCGCTGGCTTTTCCTGGGTGAAAGCCGATGTCGCGCACAAGGTGGCGATGATGGCAATCCCCAAACCTGTTCTAAACCCACGCATGCCCGGCTCCTGAAATTGAGATGTCAAACGCCGCAGTCTCCTACCGCAAGAAATGATCCTGCATGACTCTAAATCGCGGGAACACCCCTTTCAAGACCATGGGGCGAAATTGCGAGTCTCCTCAATTTCTCGGTCATTGGCCATCGGCGGATCTCAGTGCGCCGTTGTGATCCGTTGCAGCGGTGCGATACAGTACCTGCGCATCAGTGTCACCGGAGGATCGCAGCATGCGGAACCGGATTTGGTTACAGGCCGTGGGGGTTGCCGTGATTGTTTCCAGCATGGTTGCGGCAACACCGGCCGAAGAAAACCGTGGCTACCGCCAGCCGCCGGCCGCCATCCAGGCTGTGCTCGATGCGCCGCTCACTCCGGCGGTCTCCCTCAGCCCCGGTCGTGACTGGCTGATCTTCGTCCAGCCGGCGTCGTACCCGTCGATCGCGGAACTCGCCGCGCCGATGCTCCGGCTCGCCGGACTGCGGATTGATCCGTCGCGCTATGGCCCGCATCGTCCCAGCCGCTATCAAGCCCTGACGCTCAAGCGATTATCCGATGGGCAAGAGTTCCCGCTGGCAGTCCCGGCAAAGCCACTGCTTGGTTTCCCGCTCTGGTCGCCCGATGGAAAACAGTTTGCCTTCACGAATACCGGCAGCGACGGGATTGAACTGTGGGTCGGTGATCCGCAGACCGCCACCGTGCGGCAGATTCCCGGAATCCAACTGAACGGGGTGATGGGCGATGAAATTCAATGGCTGCCCGCGCCAAATGCCGGCAGTCTGCTATGCCTCACCGTCCCGCCAGGACGCACGCCGCCGCCTGCGACGCGCGTCCCCGAGGGGCCGGTCATTCAGGAAAGCTATGGCAAATCGGCACCTGTCCGCACGTTTCAGGACCTGTTGCAGAACCCACACGATGAGGCGCTGTTCGAACATTACGCGACGTCGCAACTCATGCAGGTCGACTTGAACCAGAACCGGGTTGCGCCCGTGGGCGAACCCTCCATCTTTTACATTGTGGACCCTTCGCCAAATGGGCTGAACCTGCTGGTCTCGCGGATCCGCAGACCCTATTCCTACCTGTTGCCACTGGGCGCGTTTCCGCGCGAGGTGGAAGTCTGGAATCTGGGTGACCAGACGCGCACAACGCTCGCCAAATTGCCCTTGGCCGACCAGGTGCCAATTGAGGGCGTGCCGACAGGACCGCGCGGACATCAATGGATGGCGACCGCTCCCGCCACGATCCTGTGGATTGAGGCCCTCGACGAAGGTGATCCGAAGAACAAGGTGCCCTATCGCGACAAGGTCGTGGTCTGGCCCGCACCGTTCAGCTCAATGCCGCGGGAGGTCTTAAAGGTCGAGCACCGCTACAACGGGATCACCTGGGCGGAAGCGCCGGGGCAGGTCTTCCTGCGCGACTACGACCGCGACCGTCGCTGGGGCCGGACATTTCTGCTGAACCTCAATGACGAGCCACCAGCACCACGGATTGTCTGGGACAAGTCGGTGCAAAACCGCTACGACGACCCCGGCAGCCCGCTGATGCGGACGCTGCCGACGGGGCGGCAGGTGATGTGGCAACAGGGGCGAACGATCTTTCTCTCGGGGGCGGGAGCCACGCCCGAGGGAGAGCTGCCGTTTCTGGACAAGTTCGACCTGACGACGCTGAAGTCCGAACGCTTGTTTCGCTGTGGGTTGGGGCACTATGAAGCGGCGGTTGCCATGCTGCCGGGCGAGACGCCGAACTTCATGACGCGGTATGAGAGCCGGACAGAGCCACCAAATTATTTTCTGCGGGCGATCGAAGCGGGCGATGCGGTCAAAGTCACCGAACGCCGCGCGGTCACCAGCTTCCCGGATCCTGTCCCGCAGGTTCACAAGATCCGTAAGGAACTGGTTTCGTACGAGCGGTCCGATGGCGTGAAGCTCTCCTTCACGATGTACCTCCCGCCGGACTATGAACCGGGTCAACGGCGGCCGACGCTCATCTGGGCTTATCCGCTCGAATTCAACGACGCCTCGACCGCCGGGCAGGTTTCCGGTTCTCCCAACCGCTTCACCCGGCTCAGTGGCTCAACCCACCTGTTCTTCACGCTGCACGGCTATGTCGTTCTGGACGGGGCGACCATGCCGGTGGTCGGCGACCCCGAAACGGCCAACAACACCTTTATCGAACAGGTCGTGGAGAGCGCCAGGGCGGCTGTCGACAAGGCGGACGCCATGGGCGTGACCGACCGCAATCGCGTGGGAATTGCCGGACACAGCTATGGGGCCTTCATGACCGCCAACCTGCTGGCGCACAGCGACCTGTTCAAGGCCGGCATCGCCCGCAGCGGAGCCTACAACCGCACGCTGACCCCGTTCGGATTCCAGAATGAACGCCGCACGCTGTGGGAAGCTCCCGAGATTTACACGAAGGTCTCGCCGTTTATGTACGCGCAGAACATCAAGGAGCCTTTGCTCCTGATCCACGGCGACGCGGACAACAACCCCGGCACGTTCCCGCTCCAGACCGAACGCCTCTATCACGCCGTCCGGGGCAACGGCGGCAATGTCCGCTACGTCAGCCTGCCCCACGAATCCCACGGTTACGCCGCGCGCGAATCGATCGAACACACGCTTTACGAAATGCTGGCGTGGTTCGACAAGTATGTGAAGGGGGCGGAATGATGCAGTTAGTGGATGATCAGGCTGCGCGTCGGACGATCCATCGAGTCGAGAACGGCTTGGCGATGGCGGGGGGCGTCGTCCTGGTCGGTGGCTGGTGGTTCCTGGGATTGGCCATCGCGGCGCTGTTGGCATTTCCGTTGGGAATTTGCTTCTTGACGCTCTCTAAACGAGCACGCGGCGGGTCAACATCGAAGACCCTGGCGTTTCTCATTGCCATCGCGTCTTTGGGCCTCACGACAGCCTTTCTGGCAGGCTGGTTGCTGCTCGGAATTGGACCAATCTATTCGACATCCAAGTGGCCGGATGGGCTGCGAAAGATGGCGAGTGCCGCTCATGCCGATTACTGGGAGATCCAAGCTGAGACTGTGGAATGGGGGTTGCTGGATGCACAGCATGTCTGGCGCATCAAGGTTCCACCAGAGAATTTGCCCGCCGCCGTCGCGACACTTGGAATGGCCGAAGTGCAAGTCAAATCCCTGCCAGTTGCCTTTCGGAGTGCCTTTCCACCCCTCTGGCGACCCACCTTGTCCAAGGAGTCGCGCTGCTTTGCCACTCCGGACTTCACGGACTTCCCACCCGATGGGGACAGCTATTTCGCCGTTTACTCGCCGCTCGCGCAGACGCTGTCCGTTTGGCACCGATATAGCTTCTGAATTGGGCGTTCATGTCGCCGGTGGTGTCGGCACCGTCGGTGCCGTAGCTGTCGGCGCGGCGACTTTCTGCATCTCTTTCAGATTCTGCCCCAGCCGAAGCTGGAACAACTGATTGTCGATGCGCAGCGTCACGGCGTCCTCTTCGATGGAGACGACCACCCCTTCAATTCCGGCCGAGGTAAATTTGCCCCCTTCCTTGAGCAGGATCGAAGCATCCGTCGATCGGTTGTAGAGCGTGGCATCGGCCTGGCGGGTTGTGGTGCCGCCCTGCTCTGTCAGATACGCGGCAACCGCTCCGACCAGGTACACAAACTCCTTTTCATCCACCATGTCGGGCTTGGGGGCCTCCGCCACCCTCGGTGGTGCCATCGGTGGGGCAGGCGGCCGCACGGGGGCGGGCGGACCGTTGTAGCCACGGACAAACAGGTTCTTGGACTGCAAGCTGTCGTACTCTTTCCGTTCTTTGGTCATCGCCACCGGCTTGAGGTCCGCGGCGAGAAGAGACCCTCGCTTGGGCGCGGTCGGCATGGAGAGCGCTTCGAGTTGGATCTCGACCTCCAACGACGGGTCATCCGCACGCTTCTTGCTCACCAGATCCAGACTCTTAATCTTGTGGAGCAGGCCAGATTTGTTGAAGTCGTAGACAAAGTCGCGGACCTGGGCCATGGTCCCTTCCGCCTTGATCGTCGTGGGGATCGCCACGTAGGGCGCGGGTTCGGTGCCGCTGCGGGCTGGGCGGTTGTCGATCCGTCCGGGAGTGACCACCACTTTGCTGAGCTTGGCCTTCGCGGCCTGTTCCAGCAGCCAGGTCTGGTAAAGCGTGGCTGCGGCGACTGGATCTGGCGGCAGACTGCGTGTCGAATTGGCCTTCATGTCACGCGTCGATTTGAGGACCAACAGCTTTTTTTTGCGTTTGGTCTCCAGCGAATCCTCCAAACTTTGTGACCGTCTGCTGAGACTGGAGAGAGGTTCCATGACCCCGTTCACAATCCACGGTCCCACCTGCCACAGAATCAGGAACCCCAACAGGCCAACCAACAGCGGACGAGTGCGTGCGTTCATGGACGACCTCCTTTGGCCGGGGCGGTTGCCGAGGTGGCAACCGGCTGGGCCGTCGCAGGCTTCTTCTCCGGTTCTGAGGGTTTGACGCTTGTTTTTCCAGTCACGGGCTTCACTTCAGGCTTGGCTTTGTCCGTTGCGTTCTGGACTGGAACACCCTTCGCCGCAGGTTTTGGACCGGCCACCGCCACGGTGGCAGGCCGCGGCGGCTGGATGACGATTTCCGACTCGAAATGCCAGGGATAGTACTTGTCGTGTGAGCTGCTGGTTTCGGACGTGGGAGCCGGGGTGATCGGCGCGCCCAGCGGGAAGCGATCCTTCTCCTTGATGAGCGTATCTGTCAGTGTTTCGACATCCTTCCGTTCGCGGGCCAGCCCCACGGCAACCACTTTGCCAATCGGATCGCCAGGCTTGGGGTTGGGCTGGTTCGCCTCTTCGAACTTCAGTTCGGTGACGAACAGCCGATCGCGTGGCGGCAGGTGCTGGCCCAGCTCGGCAAACTCATCCAGCCACCCCACGCTGCGTTTGTTCCACTTGTCGAGCTTTCCCGCCGCAGCCACGACTGGCTCGCCCTTCTTGATGAACTCATTCAATTCGCGATCCTCCGCGATTTGAAGTTCAAGCTGCGCATTGAGCCGCAGGTACTCGTAGGTGTACCAGGAAATTCCCAGTAGCGCCGCGACCCCCACGCCGATCCCGGCCAGGATCGCCTGCTTCTTCCGCGGGTCCTTCTTCACCGGTGGCTGCCGGGGGGCGAGAAAGTCGATCGACGCCACCCGGTCGCCGCTTTGGGAGAGCAGGATGCCGACCGGCCCGGCGTACAGCGATGGGTCGGTGGGCCGCGCGACGCGGGATTCAAGGGTGACGGACGTGAGCGGATCAAGCAGGTTGACTTCGCAGCCGAGGCGGCTCTTCAGCGAGGTCAACAGGCTGGTGTGGTCGCCGGGACTCACCAGGAGCCAGCCACGTTCCACCTTCACCGTGGCGTTCAACCCCTTGAGCGCCACCAGCGCGCGGCTGACTTCCGCCAGCGTGGCTTGCTGCTGTTCGTGGGCGGTGTAGTCTTCGGGCAGTCGCGTGCCATGCGAGAACAACAGCAACTCGCGCCGTAACACAAAGATTTCGAGGCGCTGGCCATGCCGCGAGACGACAATCGAGGTGTGCGGTTCGGTCTGGCTGACCTCATTGCGGGCGACCAGTTCCGCCAAGGCGACGGGGGTGATTCCCAATGAGGCCAGTTGCAGCCCAGCAGCCGTGCAGACGGCACGAATCTGCTCGGCCGACTGCTTCGGGTACGTGGCCACCAGCACTTCCCGCGGCAGCCCCTCCCGCCGGGGAGCGGGAAGGAAGTCGAGCATCAACTCGTCGATCGGTTGTGACGATTTTGCCGCCGCCTGAAAGCGGACCAGAATGGGCAGTTCGTCATCGGGGGCGTCGGGGACTTCCAACCGCTTCACGACGACATCCGAGCGGGGAAGCGTCACCACCACCTTTTCGCCGCGGACACCCTGCTTGGCCAGTTCGTCTTTGAGCCACGCGCCGATCTGGGCCGGGTCTGCCTTCTCAAGTTCCGGCGGCTGTTGAAGTTGGAAGCAGCTCCGGATCCTCACGGCCCCAGCACCCGCAGACGCCGCACCGACTGATGCGGTCATCCCCATCAGTTGGTCGCTGCCCCATTCCAACGCCATCAGGTCTGGCACGCTCAAACTCCACAGTCAGAAAGTCTTGACGATCAAATCATGGCATCTGACTGGTGCAGATGACAAGAGGATTTGCCCGGCCCACTCACTTCCGGCCAAAATCGCCACCCATACAAAATTAAAGGCCTCCATGCATGCAGACCGCCACCGCAGTCGGTTCCTGTATGAACAGTGGCACGGTAGAGCCAAACTGGTCTGAAAAAATCTGGTGTTTTAGGGGATTCAGGAAAATTTGCGGCGGGAGTGTGCCTCGTTGCCAACTGCGGCGCTCAGAGACGGGAAGCCCGGTCCTACGACTCTTTAGCGGCACGGCGCGAGCCGTCCGGTAAGTGATTGTCCTTTGAAATCGCTCACCGGAGGGCTTGCGCCCAGCCGCTAGCAAGCGCGCGGCGAGCCTGCCGGCATCAGGCTCGATGGCGCAGGAAGTACAGAATCGAATACACCTTGGGATCAATCAGGGCACCTTCCTGCTCGCGGGCTTTGAGCCACCCGTCAATCTCGGTCAGAGGGACTTCGACGACGGCGATCTGTTCACCGGAAATTCCGCCTCCCGCACCAACACGGGTCAGCCCCTCCGCCAGCACCAGCGCAATCACTTCGTCACACTGGCCGGGAGATGTCGGCCCGGCGGAAAGGACCGAGACCTTCTCTGCGGTATAGCCGGTCTCTTCGACAAGCTCCCTCCGCACGCCGTCCTCAGTCGATTCCGACTCCTGACCCTTGGTGTCGCCGATCAGCCCCGCCGGACAGCCGATCACCGTGGCTTGAACCGGAACCCGGTACTCCTGGGTAACCAGCAATGCCCCCTCGGGCGTGACTGCGCCAATGAACGCCGCGCGAATCGGCCGGGTGCGCTCGACCCATTCCCAACCATTGCGGCGGACAAGTCGCAGGAACCGGCCTTCACCCAGAACTTCGCCTGTCTTGTCAGGTGTCATCTGCAGTGCCTTATCAATGACCAATTTATTGGACGCTGGAATCCAATGTTCGTCGCCTGCGTGAGATCGTACAAGTACGGTCAGTGGCAAGCCACTGCGGGAGCGGGAATGCCGGTTGCACAACGCCACGGTTGACGGTCAATCGCCGCCACCCGAGAATCGTTCTCAGGCGTTCGCCCACCCATCCTTCCCCGATCGACTGTTCATGCATCTCCTTCCCGCGTTGCCGGACAATGACTTGGAGCTTTTGGCACAGGCTCATGCCGGCTATCAAAAGCTGACGCAGGAAGTGGGGAAGATCATTATTGGGCAGGACGATGCCGTCCGGCCGATTGTGGCCGCGGTGTTTGCCCAGGGTCACACCCTCGTCATTGGCGTGCCGGGTCTGGCCAAGACGTTGCTGGTCAAGACATTGGCGCAAGTGCTGGGCTGGAGCTTCAAGCGGATCCAGTTCACACCTGACCTGATGCCCGCCGACATCCTGGGGATGGAGTTGCTGCAGGAAGACCCAGCCACGGGTGCCCGCAGCATGAAGTTTGTGCCGGGTCCGATCTTTGCCCAAATCATTCTGGCGGACGAAATCAACCGCACCCCGCCAAAGACGCAGGCCGCACTTCTGGAGGCGATGCAGGAGTACACGGTCACCAGTTTGGGAAAATCTTACCCGCTGGAACGGCCGTTCCTCGTGTTTGCCACACAAAATCCGATCGAGCAGGAGGGCACGTATCCGCTGCCGGAAGCCCAGCTCGACCGGTTCATGTTCAGCCTGTGGATGACCTACCCTTCATTTGACGAAGAAGCGTCGATCGTCGCCGCCACCACGGAAGACAACACCGCCACCGTGGCTCCCGTCTTCACCCAAGAGCAGATGATCGCCTTCCAGCATCTGGTCCGCCGAGTGCCGGTCTCGCGGCATGTTGTGCATTACGCGGTTTCGCTGGCGCGGGCCACCCGTCCGAGTGACCCGCTCGCCACCGATTTCGTGAAAAACTATGTCTCTTGGGGTGCCGGCCCGCGCGGCAGCCAGAATCTCATCCTGGCCGCCAAAGCTCTGGCGGTGCTGGATGGCCAGTCAACCGTGAATGCCGAACATGTCCGGCAGGCGGCCACCCTGGTCCTGCGGCACCGTGTGCTCCCCAATTACAATGCCGCGGGCGATGGCATCGACGCGGCACAAATTGTGACGCACATCATCGAAAAGCTGGACGAGCCGATCTATGAATGAGCGAAATGGAACTCGATAGGTACTTGACGCTCATCAACTGGGCTCGGTAACATATGTAAAAGCTTTGATGAGCCGATTTGTCCGGTCGCTGGATTTTCGCTCAAAACCGCGATAGAAACAAATCCCCAGCGTAACGAAACTGGGAGTCTTGCCAATACACTGCAGCCCCACGACAAAAAGCTGTCGCCCCCGCCTGAATCGAGAAAAAACAAACTCTGTGGCATCCCGTATGCTGCAGCTTTGTGTGCCAGCGCAGTAGAACCTGCCTGTGGCTCCCACCTTGTTCATTCCTTCCCAGACCCACAAACCATGGCCAATCGTAACACCATTGACCGGCGAAGTTTCCTGACGGTCGGTGCTTTGGCAGGTGCCGGCAGCCTGACGCTCGCCGACCTGCTTCGCTGCAAGCAGGCGCAGGCCGAGCAGAAGAACTATGCTGCGTTCGAAGGCACCGCCAAGTCGGTCATTCACATTTTCCTCCCTGGCGGGATGGCGCATCAGGAATCGTTCGACCCCAAGCCCTACGCCCCAATCGAATACCGCGGTGAAATGCGGCAGATCGCCACCAAGATTGATGGTGCGCAATTCGGTGAAACGCTGGTCCAAACCGCACAGATTGCTGACAAGCTCACGATCTGTCGCTCGATGACCCATGGCGAAGCTGCCCACGAGCGTGGCACGCACAACATGTTCACGGGCTATCGTCCGAGCCCGGCACTCACGTTCCCGAGCATCGGGTCGGTGGTGAGCCACGAGTACGGTCCGCGCAACAATCTGCCGCCGTATGTCTGCATCCCCAGTCAGCCCAACGAATTCGCCGGCACGGGCTACCTGAGTTCCTCGTTCTCGCCGTTCAGCCTGGGTAGCGACCCCGCGCAGGGCGGCTTCAAGGTGCGTGACCTGTCTCTGCCGAACGGCATTGACGACTCGCGGTTCGCCACCCGCCGCAGCATGCTGGCCGCCGTCAACCAACACTTCGCCAAGAAGGAGAAGGCCGACGGACTGCAGGCAATGGACACGTTCTACGACCGGGCCTACAGCCTGATCAGTGCTCCGCAAGCCCGTGAAGCGTTCAACATCGAGGCCGAGCCCGCCGCCGTTCGCGATGAATACGGTCGTGGGACAGCCGGTGCCCGCATGTTGCTGGCCCGCCGTCTGGTTGGTGCTGGCGTTCGCCTGGTCAATCTGACGTTCGGTGGCTGGGACATGCACAACAACATTGTGCAGGGTTTCCGCGGGCAGATGCCAGAATTCGACAAGGCATTCGCCACGCTGATTCGTGACCTGGAGCGGACGGGTCTGCTCAAGGAAACGCTGGTCATGATCTCGTCCGAATTCGGACGGACGCCCAAGATCAACGCCCAGGCCGGCCGCGACCACTGGCCCAAGGTGTTCAGCGTGGTCTTGGCCGGTGGTGGCATCAAAGGCGGCCAGATCTATGGCTCCTCCAATTCCACCGCCTCCGAGCCCGAAGAAGACGCGCTCGACCCACAGGATCTGTTTACCACGGTCTACCACTGCCTCGGCATCGTGGCTGATAAGGAACTGATGGCTCCTGGCGACCGCCCGATCGAAATCATCGACGGTGGCAAGGTGCGCAAGGAACTGCTGGCCTAAATTTCGATCAGGAGAGGCCCGGCGCAGTTCGGGCCTCTCCTGCTTTTTATCTGCCGCAAGGCGTCGTGGCATGGGCCGCGACTGGGTTTTCGGCCATTTCGACACGGATGTCGCTGTCGCCTGATTCTTCAGGAAGCATGTTGAGCGATCGCAGGACTGCTTGACGTCCGTGGTCTTCGAAGGTCAGAATCAAGCCCTCCCCCAATCGCGGTTGAACCGCGGCCCCGTTGAGACCATTGCCAGCCACCAGGCGCTGGGTCAAGTTTCAGCGGATGCTTAGTCATTACCGGGATGCACCATGCGTATGACTTTAGTCCCTGTTTCCTGCCGTACCGCAGTCGTGGCCATGTTGATGGTCATCGGTGTTCTTGCCTCTGGGGCGGTAGAGGCGGCTCAACCCAACTTGGGGGGGACCACGCCGCGCGGTGCCCAGCGCGGGACGGAAGTCGAAGTCACCCTGTCCGGGGCACGCCTCGAAGACGCTGAAGAAATCCTGTTCTACGAACCGGGCATCGAAGTCACAAAGCTGGAAGTTGTGAATCAAGGGGCGGTCAAGGCGACATTCAAAATCGCCCCTGATGCCAAACTCGGCAACCATCGCCTGCGCCTGCGAACGGAAACGGGAATCAGCGAGCTGCGCCCCTTTTCGATCGGCGTGCTGCCGGAAGTGGTGGAGAAAGAGCCCAACAGCGACTTCGTGGCTCCCCAGCCAATCGCCATGAATTCCGTGGTGAACGGCACTGCCGACAACGAAGATGTTGACTACTACGTGGTCGAGGCGAAGAAAGGTGACCGGATTACCGCGGAAGTCGAAGGCATTCGCCTCGGAATCACGCTGTTTGACGTGTATGTCGCGATCATGAATGAGGCCCGCTTCGAGCTGGCGGCCAGTGATGATTCGGCACTCGTTTACCAGGATGGCATTGCTTCGATTGTTGCGCCGGAAGATGGCAAGTACATCATCCAGGTTCGAGAGAGTTCCTATGCGGGGAATGGCTCGTGCCTGTACCGCGTTCACGTTGGCAATTTTCCCCGTCCAATGGCGACCGTTCCGGCCGGTGGAAAGCTGGGTGAAGCGACGGCTGTGAAGTATCTCGGTGATGTGCTGGGTGATCCGGTCGAGACGGTCACGCTTCCAACCCTGATGGAGCCCAACTTCAGCCTGTTCGCCAAGGACCAGTTCGGCATTGCCCCCTCAGGCAACGTGTTTCGCTTGTCAGGTTTCGGCAATGTGATTGAACAGGAGCCGAACGAGACTCCCGATACGGCGACAAAGTTCACCGCCCCGCTGGCATGCAACGGAGTCATTGGCACTCCGGGCGATGTTGACGAATTCCGCTTTCCCGCCAAGAAGGGGGAAACCTACGACATTCGCGTCTTTGCCCGCTCGCTGCGGTCTCCCCTGGATTCGGTGCTGACGATTCTGAACAGTGGTGGTGGTGGACTCTCTGGCAACGATGACAGCGGTGGACCCGACAGCTACATCCGCTTTGGAGTTCCCGCAGACGGAGATTATGTCCTGCAAATTCGTGACCATCTCGGCAATGGTGGCCCGTTCTACGCCTACCGCATCGAAGTGGCTCCGGTGAAACCGGCCCTGACGCTGACTGTGAATGAGTTTGTCCAGTATGTGCCGCCGGTTGTGGCGGTTCCACGCGGTTCCCGTGTCGGTATTGTCCTCTCCGCCCAGCGCTTTGACTTCGGCGGCCCACTGGCCATTCGTGGCGAGAACCTGCCCGCTGGCGTGACCATGGATTCGCCGGGCATGGCGGCCAACATGACAGTCGTGCCGGTCATTTTTCAGGCTCCCACGGAAACCGAACTGAGCGGCAAACTGTCAGGGATCATTGGCTCACTCAACGATCCGATGCGGCCGGATCTGAAGATCGAAGGCTCCGTGAGCCAGCCGATCGTCTTGGTCCGCGGCCAGAACCAGATTCCGTTCCGCACAGAACCAACGACCGCCATCCCGGTGGCCGTGACGGACGAATCCTTCTACGACCTCCAAATCGTCGAGCCCAAGGTACCCTTGGTGCGCGGCGGACAGATGGAGTTGAAAGTCGTCGCCACCCGCAAGGATGGCTTCAAGGGTCCCATCAAGATCGACATGCTGTGGCTCCCGCCCGGCGTTTCAGCCAGTGGATCAATCTCCATTCCTGAAGGCCAGAACGAGGCGGTCATTCCGATGAACGCAGCCGGCAATGCCCCGTTGGAGACCTGGAAGATCGCCGTGCGTGGCCAGGCGTCGATGAACGCCGATGGACGGCCAATGGGCCGTCGCCGTCGCCGTGGCCCAGTCGATGCCATTGAGGTGTGCACACCATTCGCCAACCTGCGTGTGGCGGACATGTATCTGACGCTCGCCTTCGACGCCGCTGCGGTCGAGCAGGGCAAAGAGACCGAAATGGTTGTCCATATGACCAAGCAGTTCGACTTCCCTGGCACGGCCAAAATCGAAGTCTTCGGCTTCCCGAACAAGGTGGTTTCGCCAGCACAGGAGATCACCAAGGACACCAAAGACATCGTCTTCAAGATCACGACCGACATGACCAGTCCGGCGGGAAATCACAACAACCTGTTTTGCCGGGTGATTGTGACGGAAAATGAAGAGCCGGTGGTTCACAACATTGGCACTGGTCGCCTGCGAATCGACGTGCCGCTGCCTCCCAAGAAAGACGCCCCGCCGCCTCCACCGATGCCAGCCGCCGCACCAGCCGCTCCTGCAGCCCCCACCGCCGAACCGCCCAAGCGGCTGACCCGCCTGGAACAACTGCGCCTCGAACAGGCAGAGAAGGAAAAGGCACGGAAGGCAGCGGAAGCGGCACCGAAGCCGTAGGGGATTTTCGATTTTCGAAGACGGATTTTCGATCGGAATTGTCCGGTCGAGTTTCGGGATGCCGATTCAGCACTCTCAATGACGCTTTGAACAGCGAAACAATGCCCAAAGTGTTCGTCCGAGTCGCCCTGAAGGTTTTGCGCGAAAACATTGGTCATTGACTCATTGGACATTGAGTCATTCCCTCACTCTAAGGATTCGTCATGGCCCGCCTTCGCGTGCTGTTTGCCCTGTTGATCGCTGGCGTCGCCGGAGTCGTTCACGCTGAGGACGCGGCACCTGCAGCGGCTGTCACCGCAACGGTGCCAGCCGCGATTCCCCCCCAAGGACCGGCACCGACAACGGGTGTCGATTCGTTGCGGGTCTACCCAGAAGCGGTGAATCTGCTGACCAGCAAAGACCGTCAGTTGGTGGTGGTCCAGGCGGTCTATACAAACGGCCTGACTCGGGATGTGACCGGCGAGTCCACATGGACCTTCGCCAACCCGGCCCTTGTGCGACGCGATGCGAATACCTTGTGGGCGGCCGCTGATGGTGCCACCGAGTTGAAGGTGGAGTTTGGCGGAAAAATGCTGACACTGCCGGTCAAAGTGGAGCAAGCCACGGCTCCGCGCCCGATCAGCTTCAAGTTGGACGTGATGCCGATCTTCATGAAGGCTGGCTGTAACACCGGCAGTTGCCATGGGGCTGCCCGCGGCAAGGATGGCTTCCGGCTCTCGCTGTTTGGCTACGATCCCGATGGTGACCACTTCCGCCTGACCCGTGAGATCCCCGGTCGTCGTCTCGATCTGGCCGTGCCGGCGAAGAGCCTCGCGATTGAGAAATCCACGGGTGCCGTGCCGCACACGGGCGGCAAGCGGTTCACCCCAGAGTCCGAAATGTTCAAGGATTTCACGGGCTGGATCGCGGACAACTGTCCGCTCGATGCCGCGACTGTCCCGACCTGCACCAGTTTGGAGATTTATCCCAAGCAGGCGGTGCTGGATGGCGAAGGTGCGACACAGCAGGTCACCGTTCTGGCCAAGTACAGTGACGGAACCGACCGCGACGTGACCTCGCTGGCCCTGTTCATGTCGAACAATGACAACTCGGCGGCGATTGTCGACAGCGGCCTGGTGACCGCAGGCAAACGCGGCGAGGCGTTCATCATGGCCCGCTTCTCCACGCACACGGTCGGGTCACAGTACATCGTGCTGCCGAAAGACCTGCAGTTCACCTTCCCGCAAGAAGCCCCAGTCAACTACGTCGATGAACTGGTCAACGAAAAATTGAAGAAACTGCGGATCGCGCCTTCGGGCATCTGCAGCGACGAGGTTTTTCTGCGGCGAATCTATCTCGACCTGACCGGCCTGATGCCAACGTACGACGAATACACGCGTTTCATGACGAGTGCCGACCCCGAAAAGCGGAACCAGTTGATCGATGAATTGCTGAACCGCAAAGAATTCACCGAGTTGTGGGTGGGATACTGGGCTGAGTGGCTGATGGTTCGGTCGAACAACCAGATCAGCTACAAATCGATGCTGTTGTATTACAACTGGCTGTCGGAGCAGATTGGCAAGAACGTTCCACTCGACAAGATGGTGCAAAACCTGCTGTCCGCGAGCGGCGGGACCTTTAAGGTTCCGCAGACAAACTACTACCAGAACGAAACCGACACTTTGAAGGTGGCCGAAAACGTGGCCCAGGTGTTCATGGGGATGCGAATTCAGTGCGCCCAGTGCCACAACCATCCCTTCGACCGCTGGACCCAGGATGACTATTACAGCTTCGCCGCGTTCTTCTCGCAGATCGGCCGCAAGGGGGCCGAAGACTACCGCGAAACCATCATCTTCAACAGCGGCGGCGGTGAGGTGGCGCATCCTGTTGGCGGCCGCGTGATGAAGCCCAAATTTCTCGGCGGGGCCTATCCGGAACTGCCCGGCAAAGACCGGCGACAACTGATGGTCCAATGGATGGCCTCTCCAGAGAACCCCTACTTCGCATCCAACTTTGCCAACCGTGTGTGGGCGCATTTCTTCGGCAATGGGATCATCGATCCGGTGGACGATGTTCGCATCAGCAACCCCGCCTCCAATCCAGAATTGCTCGCCGAACTGGCGAAGCGGTTCACGGCGACCAACTACGACTTCAAGCAGCTCGTCCGGGACATCTGCCGCTCCCACACATACCAGCGGTCGACCGAACGGAACGAGACCAATGCCACCGACGAGCTGAACTTTGCCCACGCCAACCTGCGGCGAATCAAGGCGGAATCGCTGCTGGACTGCATCTCCGAGGTCACCAACACCCGCGACAAATTCCAGGGGCTTCCCCTGGGAGCCCGGGCCGTCCAGATTGCCGACGGGAGGACCAGCACATACTTCCTGACCACCTTCGGCCGCGCCACCCGCGACACGGTCTGCTCCTGCGAAGTCAAGATGGAGCCCACGCTCTCCCAGGCGCTGCACCTGCTGAATGGTGAAACGTCCAATGACAAGATCCGCGGGGGCCGGGTGGTCGACGTGCTGCTGGAGCAGAAGGTGGAACCGCTGCAGATTGTCGAGCGGTTGTACATCGCCTGCTTCGCCCGCAAGCCGACCCCGGAAGAGCTGGAGGTCTTCAAGCCCCTGCTTGCCGATCCGGCAAACGCCAAGGTGGTACTGGAAGACCTCTTCTGGTCGCTGCTCAACAGCCGGGAATTCTTGTTCAACCATTAAGACGCCTGCGGCAATGACCCAATGACCAAGCACCAATGACCAATTGGTGCATTACGACCATCTTCTGAAGATTTTGCACCCTGACGGTGTCTCAGATATGCGCTGTACACAATTTCTGCTCTGCATCAGTGTGGCAGTGGCTCTCTCCAACGTGGCCCATGCCGCCGATGAGAAGGTCAATTTCGATGATCATGTCCTGCCCATCCTGCGCGCCAAATGTGGCACATGCCACAGCGCGGGCGAAGCCAAGGGCGGACTTGTGCTGGAGAGCTTCACTGCGGCCATGGCCGGCGGCGCGTCTGGTGCGGTCATCGAACCGGGTGAATTGGAAGACAGCCGCCTGTGGCTCCTGGTGACCCACAAGGAACAGCCGCAGATGCCTCCCAAGGAGAAGCTGCCGGATGAAACGCTGGCGGTGATCAAGAAATGGATCGATGGCGGAGCGCTGGAAAACAAGACCAGCGTTCCCAAGGCGAAAAAGCCCAGAGCCAACATGGCGATTCAAGAGGTCACCGGCGACAAGCCGGAGGGACCTCCCGCCATGCCTGAAGGGATCTGGGCCGATCCACTCGTGTTGTCTGCGCGTGGCAACGCCGTGACCGCGCTGGCCACAAGCCCATGGGCTCCGCTCGCCGCCGTGGCGGGTCACCAGCAGGTGCTGCTGTACGACCTGCAGGATTTCACTCTCGCCGGTGTCCTGCCATTCCCGGAAGGCACTGTGAATGTCCTCCGCTTTAGCCGTAACGGCTCGTTGTTGATGGCCGCAGGTGGACGCGGCGGACAGTCGGGTAAGGCGATCGTGTTCGATGTGAAGACCGGCAAACGCGTCGCCGAAGTCGGTGCCGAATTCGACGCCGTGCTGGCGGCGGACATCAGCCCCAACCACCGGTTCATCGCCCTGGGCGGACCCAAGAAGCTGGTTCGTGTTTACTCCACACAGGATGGCGAACTTCAATTCGAATTGAAGAAACATACGGATTGGATCACCTCGATCGAATTCAGCCCGGATGGCGTGCTGCTCGCCACCGGCGACCGCAGCAACGGCTTGTTTGTCTGGGAAGCCGATACAGGGCGCGAGTTCTACAACCTGACCGGACATACCGGCACGATCACCGGTGTGAGCTGGCGGGCCGATGGAAACTTGCTGGCGAGCATCAGCGAAGACACCACCGCCAAGCAGTGGGAAATGACCAACGGCTCGCAGGTCAAGAACTGGGGAACACATGGCGGCGGCGGAGCATCCATTCAATTCCTGCGTGATGGCCGGATGGTGACCACCGGTCGTGACCAGGTGACCAAGCTGTGGGACCAAAACGCCGCTCAACAGCGGGCGTTCCCCGCCTTCGGCGACCTGGGTTTGAAAGTCGCCTACAACGAGCCAACTGGACTGGTGTTGGGCGGTGATTGGGCCGGTCGGGTGCGCGTGTGGAATGCTGCGGACGGTGTCGAACGCTCGCTGTTGGTCACCAACCCGGCAGCACTGGCTGTTCGCCTGGAAGAAGCCACCAAGGCCCAGGCCGCTGCCGATGCCGTTGCGGCTCAGGCCGCCGCTCAAGTCGCGGCCCAGGAGAAGGCGCTTGCCGACAAGAAGACCGCCGCCGTGACAGCGGCCAAAGCCTATACCGATGGCGACGCGGCCGCCAAAGCGGCCGAGGCCGCCAAGGTGGAAGCGGACAAGGCCGTCGTTGCTAAAACCGAAGCAATGAAAGCAGCCGACGCCGCGCTCGTGGCTGCCAATGCCGCCCTCGACAAAGCCAAGGCCGACAAGGAAGCTGCGGAGAAAGCTGAAGACAAGAAGGACGTGCCGGCAGCCACGGAAGCGTTCGTGAATGCCGAGAAGGCGGCCGTCGCCGCCAAGGCCGCAGCAGAAAAAGCCACGGCTGACAAGGCCGCCGCCGACAAGGCGGCTGTCGATGCCGCCGCCAAAGCCAAGGCCACGCTCGATCAGGCTGCGGCTCTAAAAGTGGCTTCGGACAAAGCCACCGCGGAAGCGGTTCCGACACCGGAAATCCAGAAGGCCCTGGCCGATGCGATGGCCGCAGCCAAAGCAGCAGCCGATGTCGCAGCTGCCAAGAAGGCTCTGGTCGCCAAATTGACACTCCAGAAGGCGATTCCGGCTCCGCAACTTCCGCAACAGGTTGCCACCCCCTGAGCTGACGACCCTGTGAATCTCGACGGCCATCGATTCAAATCGCAATGGCCTGACATCAACCTGCGAGGTGCCCGGTGGCGAAAAAAGCAGCCAAGCCACGGGTGCCGCGGCATGTCGTGGTCGATTCGCTCAGTCTCCAAAACAAGGACGGTGAAATTGTCGCCGTACTCCGCACGAACGAAGCCACGGGGCTGGCCGAGTTCGTCATGCTCGATGGCGGCGTGCCGCGGATCTTTATCGGCTTCGACGAGCAGGGTGCCGCTCGCATCGAAGTCATGTGTGCCGAAGGCTGCCATCGCGCAGAAATGTCGGCCTCCGAAACGGACGGAGCGCGTTTCACCGTCAACACCGACGTGGCCGATCGGCAGGTCTGCGTCGAAATGTGCGACACCGGCCTCGTGAAGACGAGTACGATTCCGGCTGTCGGCGGTACGTCCACCACAACAGTGGAGCGTTCGGTGCTGGTGGATGCGGGACCTCATTGCCGGCAGATGGATCATCCGCTTCCGAACTCGGGCGAACACTAACGGGAGCCACTATGGAGAAGGAGTCCGCAAAGCCTGCTCGGAACGATCTCGTCGTGTCCAGCCTCGTGGTCCGCACTCCCATGGCGAAGAGGTCAGCAAAGGCAACTCGCAATGATCTCGTTGTCTCCGGCCTGGCGCTCCGCGCTCCTGGGCACGCTTCGCTTGTGCTGAGTGCAGGTCATTCTGGCAAGCCGACTCTGTATCTGATGGGCAAATGCTCCAACGTCGTCACGGTCGCGATCGACACAGATGGTCGCTGCAGCGTGGTCGTCTCCAAGGAAGAGGCGACCAACAGTACTGGTGCGGGCCTCGCTGTCGACGTTTTTGGCGCTGGAATGGGCGTAAGCGTGCATCAAGGCCATCGAGTTAAGGCGGTGTGTCTGGAAGAGTGCGGCCTCGTCGCGGATTCGTCGATCGGCGAACCCGATTCCGCAGGGCGTCTGCGGGGTATCAGCCATCACGGACGGATGTCGCCGGTTTCACCGCCGAAGACCGTGGACGCCTGAGTCCGTCCCGACACCCCTTTTGCAGTCGCAGGTTTTGGTCGTCATCAACTGCATTTGCTAAACTGGCTGACCAAGAGCCGGGAAAAATGTGCCGGCTGAAATCTTGCCAAAGGTCAGCTCATGCCGGATGCCGTCGACAAACCGGCGCTCTCTGCCAACCCCTGGAACCTGCCGAATCTGATCACGCTGGTTCGGCTGGGGATGTCGTTGGTGTTGTTTGGGCTGATGGACTTCAACACCGCCTGGGCGATTTGTGCCACGGTGTTTGCGGTGGCGGCGGGCACCGACTTTCTCGACGGCTACATCGCCCGCAAATACAAGCTGGTCACTGTGCTGGGCCGGATCCTCGATCCGTTCGTCGACAAGGTGATCGTCTGCGGGGCGTTCCTGTTCCTGCTTCCGCACGTCAATTCCGGCGTCACCGCCTGGATGGCGCTGGTCGTCATCGGCCGCGAGATGCTGGTGACGCAGTTGCGAAGCTGGCTCGAGCAGCAGGGACGGGATTTCTCCGCCGCCTGGATCGGCAAGCTGAAGATGCTCCTGCAGTGCGTCGCGCTGGTGGTGGCCATGCTGCTTCTCGACCCCGCCATAACGGCGTGGCTCAAAGACCAGCAGATGGCAACCGCCGCCACCATCTCCCGCGACCTCCTGCTGTGGACGGCGACCGGCATCACCGTCTACAGCGGCGCGATCTATGTGCTGCGCGGCATCAGCATCTATCGCGAAATCCAGCGCGGTGCCTGATTCGGGCTCTCAGCGCGGACTCACCGCCCACGGCAGGGCGGCCCCTGCGGCAGGCAGTTTCACGAGTTCGATGCCGGTCACATCCGGGTGCTTTTGGACCTCTTCCAGGGCTTCCGCTGGCGGGTTGCTGTCCAGGTTGAGAATGGCGACCGCATCGCCGCCGGGTTCGTGTCGGCCGACGGCCATGTGCGCGATGTTGACCTTGTGCTTGCCAAACACCGTCCCGATGTAGCCGATCAGGCCCGGCACGTCTCGGTGCCGATAGATCAGCATCAGTCCGTCGAGATACGCATCCAGGCCGAAGTTCCCGATTCGGACCAACCGCAGGAACTGCTTGCCGAAAATCGTGCCCGAGGCGGTCACTTCGCCCTGGTCCGTCTCGACCGTGGCCTTGATCAGCGTGGAAAAATCGCTGGTCTCGCTGGATGCCGACTCCGTCACGCGGACACCCCGTTCACGCGCCAGCATCTCGGCGTTGACGATGTTGACGCTTTCATCGAAGGCCGATTCGAGCAACCCGGCGGCAAAGGCGCTGGTCAGCAGCTTCGTGTTCTTGGTCGCCGCTTCGCCACGGAACGACAGATTGGCCGACCGCACAGCGCGGCCCTTCGACTGCTGCGCGAGCAACAGCCCCAGCCGGCGGGCGAGGTCCAGCGAAGACTTGAGTTCCGACATTTCCGCGGCGGAAATCGGGGCAATGTTCACGGCATGGCGGATTTCACCCCGCATCAGGAATCCGGAGATGATCTCGGCCGCTTCCAGGGCGACCAGTTCCTGAGCCTCGTCGGTGGAGGCCCCGAGGTGTGGCGTCGTCAGCAGATTGGGAGCCTTGAGCAGCGGCAGGTCGCCAGGAGGTTCGTTGACGAACACGTCAATCGCCGCCCCGCCCACCTGTCCCGACTGCAGAGCCGCCGCGAGGTCGGCCTCGTCGACGATGCCGCCACGGGCGCAGTTGATGATCCGCACCCCCTTCTTCATCTTGGCCATGCGGTCGGCGTTGATCAGCCCCCGCGTCTCGTCGGTCATCGGCGTGTGGACCGTCAGGAAATCGCACTGGGTCACCACGTCATCCACATTGCGGTAGACTTCGATCCCCAGCTCGGCTGCCTTGGCGGGAGAGAGGAACGGGTCGTAGCCCACGACCTTCATTTCCAGGCCAATCGCCCGCTTGGCGACAGAGATGCCAATGCGGCCCAAGCCGACAACACCCAGTGTCTTCCCGGCGAGCTGCGTCCCGGTGAACGATTTCCGGTCCCATTTACCGGCCTTCATGCTCGCGGAAGCGGGAGCGATATTGCGGGCCAGCGACATCATCATGGCCACCGTGTGTTCGGCGGTGCTGGTGGTGTTGCCCGCCGGCGTGTTCATGACCACGATCCCCTCGCGCGTGGCTGCGGGCAGATCGATATTGTCGACACCCACGCCCGCCCGCACGATGACCTTCAGCCGCTTCTGATCCTTCAGCAGTTCCGGCGTCAGGGTGGTGCGGCTGCGGATGATGATCCCGTCCACCGTCTGCAACACCTCGCGGAGTTCCGCCGCCTTGATTCCCGTGCGGTCGTCCACAGTCAGCCCCGCCGCCTTCAGCGCCTGGATTCCCGCGGGAGACAGATCATCTGCAATGAGTACCGTCGGCATCACACACCTGAAGATTCAAAAGGGAAATCCGCCTGCCACAATGCCGCGACGAGGGGCAAATAGGGAGGCGGACCGTGTTCGTATTTGCGGGTATAGTCTGCGGCGTTCCTCGCCTGCAAGACCGATTGAAATTCCCGCCGCTGCCATCAGTCAGTTTCGATCCGTCTTCGACCTTCGAATGGCTCTGTTCAGTCAATCTCTGGATCGCCGTTCAGTGGCTTGGTGGGCGTGTGAAATTCCTCCCAGCGCTCCCAAGCGTAGCTCCATTCCATCCACATCCGCATGAAGGACCACAGGATCCGGACACGGGGATGGGCCAAATTGTTCGGTCCCACTTGCTTGGCCAGATTCCAGCGTTCAGAAAGCACGCGAGCAATATGATCCGAAGACAGGTCAGGATCGGCCCCGTCTTCAAGTCCGCCCGCCGCATCCGCCATCACAAACAGCTCGAACAGCGCCTTTCGCTGCGGATCGACCTCCAGCGGAGCCCCAGCCTGCTCCGCCGCCAGAATGACCTCTTCGATCTGTTGAATCAGGTTTTGAGCCAGACTTTGCGTAACTGAGGCGTGTACCGACATGCAGCGATCCGTGGTGAATAGGGCGAGGCTCAAACCTTCCTTCGAGCTTGAATTCGTCACGTCCAAGTTAACACCGGCTGTGAATGACTGACAACTGACCGCCCCTGATCCTGTGGCTGCCCGTGACCTCGCCCGCGAGCGAGGAACCCCGACAGCGGATGAGGCAGGGGGCGCAGCCACCCATCCGCGCCAGGGGTTCCGCAGCGAGCAAAAACTTACCAGTGCATCACATACCCGCCATCGACATTGATTGTCTGCCCCGTCACCTGTTCGGCCCGCGGCGAGGACAAAAAGACCACCATGTCAGCGATGTTCCGTGGCTGCTGCCAGCGGCCGAGGGGTACGATTTTGCTGACCTTCTCCGAGGCCCAATCCTCGTAGGTGCGGCGGAGTTCGGGTGGCTGGCTGTCGTGCCAGGCCTTCCAGACACTCTGGTTGAGCGGCGTCTGGACCATGCCGGGGTTCACGGTGTTGACGCGGACTCCATGCGGAGCCAGGTCTTTCGCCAGGCACTGGGCGAAGTTGATCCCCGCCGCCTTCGCCGCGCTGTAAGGCGGATCGGTCTGCGAACCAATTTGACCGGCCACGCTCCCGAGAAATACCAGAGTTCCGTCTCGACGGCTCACCATGTTGGGGGCAAGGGCATGAGCCACATGGACCATCCCCATGATGTTCACATCCAGCGTTCGACGCCAATCAGCGGGGCTGAGGTTGGTGAAAGGAAACCCAAACTTGCCCGAGCCGATCGCCGCCGCGTGCGCCAGATGCTGCACGGCGCCCAGTCGCGATTCAGTCTGGCTGGCTGCCGTTTTGACTTGGGCTTCGTCCGTGACATCAACGGTCAAGCCAACTGCGGGAACAGTGAACTTCAAAGCGATTTCACGGGCGACCACTTCCACAGACGTGGACAAGTCCCAGATGGCGACCGACACCTTTTCAGCGGCAAAGCCTTCGGCGATCGCCCGCCCAATTCCACTGGCTCCGCCGGTGACCACCGCGACATGTTGTTGAAGCTGCAGGTCCATGTAGTTCGCCCAAACTGTTGGTCAAATCAAAGACAACGCCCAGTCCTCCATGACCGGGCGTTGTCTGCAACATGTCAGCTCAATCCGTTCACTTCGAAGCGGTCTGTGGCTCGGCGAGCAACTGCTGGACCTTTTGTTCCAGCTCCTCGCCATGCGTGTTGAGGGCGGCAACGCGCCCCTGACGGTCGATCAGCAACGTTGTGGGTACCGCGGAAACGCCGAACTGGATGGCGCGGGGGTCGTTCCAGCCACGGCTGGCCGGGTCGGCGCTCATCAGGTTGGTCCACGGCACCTCCTGTTGAGCCAGGAACTGCTTGACTTTGGCCAGGTCCTCATCCAGCGGCACGGCGATGATCTCAAAACCGCGGGCGCGGTCGCGGGCGTAGAGGGCCTTGAGTGCGGGCAGTTCGGCGTTGCAGGGGCCACACCAGGTCGCCCAGAAGTCGACCAGCACGACCTTGCCCTTGTAGCTCGACCAGTCAAGCTCTGCGCCGGAAAGTACTTCACCGGAGATTTCGACCGATTTTCCGATGAGCCGCAACCGGGCGGCGGCACCCGTCATGCGGTCGCCTTCCAGAGCCACAACCCGGTCCTGATGTGCCACGAAATGGGCACCGAGGGCGTCGTAGGCTTGGGCAGCCGCGCTGGGATCGCGTTTTTCAATGCCCTGGCAGACGGCGATCGCCACGTTCATGTGAGCACGGTCGACCTTCAGCGGGGCCAGAAAGTCATCCAGGTCTTGGACCAGTTTCTGCAGTTCTTCCGTGGAAAGATTCGCCACATTGTCCGCACGGAGGCCGAAGTAAATCAGCGAGCCTTCGGCGGCGAGACCACGGCGCGTGTCCTTGCGAAGTTCGGCTGCCAGTTTCAACAGGCGGGTGCGGGCCACGCTGTCTCCAGCCGCGGCCAGCTTTCGCAGAGCCCAGGCTTTGGCCCGGACGCCATGCACCAGGGTCATTTCGTCTCGTGCGCCCACCAGCACTTTTTCAGAGGCGGACAGAACGGCCATTTGCACCGTTTGCGCGGGTGCCTCGCGTTCTGCCTGGAGTTTGTTGATGTAGACCAGAAGCTGGGCCGGGCTGCCATCGGGGACACTGTTGGGGTCGACGCGGTTGCTCTCTTGTGAGCGGGTGACTGCGGATTTGCCGTCTGCGGCGTTTAAGGCTGATGTAAGCGACAGACTGACAACGGCGAAACTTGCCAACCGCCAAAACGTGGCGGTCCCCGAATGAGACTCCATTCAACACTCCATGACATGGGAACGAAATCGTCCAGCGCCCCCAGCCAGAGCGCGCCAGAGCCGGATTGTAGCCCCCGCCATCCGGGATCGCTAGGAAGCCGGTCCCGCAGGTGCCATGTCCCGTCGCTAACCGTTTTGGTGTAAAACGATCCGTCGAGCGGCAGGCCTTTTGATTTGCAGGAGCAGGACCCTGTGAGCCACGCGCGGGGCGTGCCGAACTCCCTTGAAATCGTTGCCTGTCAATGACCACTTCTTCGAGCCGCCATGTCATCGCGGTGGCCAGTTCAGGTGCTTCTCCAGGAACCGGAAAGTTCCCTGGCCATTGATCGTGTGCGGGCCATTGAAGAATTCGATCTCGGTCTTATCTGCCAGGCCCATTTGCACGTACAGGCGGCGGACCTTGGCGTATTCGGAGGCCACCCACTCGTCGGGAGCCACGCCGTCGGTGTGGCCGCGTTCGACCATGAACGGACGGGGCAGCATCAAGGCCGACATCTCGAAGTAGTTGAATGTCGAGCCGAGGTTGAAGTAGGGCATCTCCCACTCGACCGTGAACATGAAGCTGTACTTCGCATCGGTCGCCGTGATCTTCCGCGCCCAGTCATTGAAGTCCGCCGAGCAGATTGACAGGCAATAGCGTTCCAACAGTGGCGGCACGCGGACCGCCGTCTCGCCTCCGTAGCTCAGACCATAAAACGCGATGCGGTCGGGGTCGACCTGCGGCAGCGACTGCAGCCAGTTCAGGATCTGCTCATGTTGCGCGAGGATGAACGAGAACAGCGTGCAGCCGAACTGGTTCGCCTTGCGGTTCAGGTCGCGGTACTTGTCCTCGCCGCGATAAGGGTTGTGCGGGGCAAAGACAATGAACCCCTTCTCACACAGCTTCGCGGCGAAATCATGATAGGCGGGAACATCGCCTTCGATGGTGTCCTTGGGCACACCGTTGCGGCCATGCTGGCAAACCACCACCGGCCGCTTCTCCCCCGGCTTCAAATCCTTGGGCAACAGCAGCACGCCCCAGGCGAAGACATCCGGGAACACGTCGAGTTGTACGTCGTAGCCGACCCACTTTTCGCGGTCGTAGATCTTGCGGGTCCGCGGGTTGGCCGGCAGCATCGGATCATCGAGCTTTCCGAAGAGTTCCCGCCACAGACGTTCGCGCTGTGGCTTGGCGTTCTCCGTGAACGTCTTTAATGACTTCGGCTCGGGCGCAACTTTGGAGAGAAACGTCTGGTCGCGGACGAAGTCGGAATCGTGGACCAGTTGCTGGACATGCTGTTCGAGTTCCCGGACCTGTCGCTTCTGCCGGGCAGCGGAGCTGGCCTGCAGTTGGGTTTTGACCGCATCTGACACACTCTCGCTGGAGGGATTCTGCGCCACGGTGAACTTCAACGTCTCGCCAAACCTCTCCAAGGCGTTGAACATGGGAAGCGCGACCCGCTTCGGATCGGGAACGTGAATGAACTGGGCTGATTTTGACTTCGCGGGAAAGAGTAAGGCGATCTTCTTGAACTCCGCTTCGACGCTGGCAAAATCCGCCTGCGTGATTGCTCCGTGCGCGGCACCACCACGACGGCCGGGTCGCACGGCGGGCGGTCCGCTGAAGTTGGGCACCAGGCCGCGCTCAATCAGCAGCGGACATTCCACCAGGGCGGCCAGTTCCGCATCACCAAACTTCAACGACCAGCCAAAGACGTTGCGATACAGCGGCTCATTCCATGGCTCGGGATGCGGCCCGAAATATCCGCTGACCAGACATGCCGCCAGCGCGGGCTCGGGTGGGCCGTTGAGCGCCGCCGTACACAGGGCGATCAGCCCCCCTTCGCCGTTGCCGGCGATCGCCACCGGGAGTGTTGCCGATCCATGCGCCTTCAGACACTGGATGGCAGCCAGCATCTTCTCCACTTCATAGCCGATCACATGCCGTCCCATGTGATACGCCTGGCGGTAAATCCACTCGCGGTGTGGCTGGTTTGTAAACGCCACCCGCGGATTGCCAGACCATTCGTCATCCCGGTCAATCAGCGCCGGTACCAGCACCAGCACGTCGGCTTCCGCCAGCCGCAAAGCCCACGTCATCACATTGGACAGGTTGCCGAGTCCGAGAATCCCTTCTGGTGTCTGTCCGGCATCCGGCAACGCGATCACGGCCGCCTTCGCCACACCGCGTGGCTCTACCAGCAACCCCTCGCCGTGCACTCCCTCCAGAACAGGCCACCGCACCTGCCAGACGCGAAACTTCGCCGTCTCCCAGACGAGTCCGCCATCACTCAACCCACCGAAGCGTTCGAAGTGTCGAATCCGATGAGGGTTCAAGTCCGTGTATCGTGGATCCGCCGCATTTGGCTCCAGCCAGCGCGGGTCGACACCGAGGCCATGAGCCAGAGAAAGGCGGGCAGTAGCCCGAAACGCTTGATGGTCTTCCGGCGTCTTGAGCGACGCCTTCCACAACGCCGCCCGCTGTTCATTGGTCTGGGCAAACTTGCGTTCGGCGAACCGATGCAGACCCGTCATCATCAAATCTGCCAGGTCGCCCGTCTCGACGAGCGGAGCGGAGTTGGGCAATTCGTCAGCGAAAGATGGCCAACCGAGCCACAACAGTGCGATGGTCAACAGCCACGAAACCCGCGATTCTTTGAAGGTCATCATTCGATCCTTGGGGCCGTCCAACCGCGACACGGCACGATGGCCGATCTGCGGAAGTCGCGATTGTCGGTCGCCAAATTCGAATGAACAAGTGACAAGCCCAGCGGTTCCTCGCGCGGGTAAGTCTTGCTCGCTGCGGAACCCCTGGCGCGGATGGGTGGCTGCGCCACCTTCCTCATCCGCTGTCGGGGTTCCTCGCTCGCGGGTAAGTCTTGCTCGCTGCGGAACCCCTGGCGCGGATGGGTGGCTGCGCCACCCATCCGCTATCGGGGTTCCTCGCTCGCGGGTAAGTCTTGCTCGCTGCGGAACCCCTGGCGCGGATGGGTGGCTGCGCCACCCATCCGCTATCGGGGTTCCTCGCTCGCGGGTAAGTCTTGCTCGCTGCGGAACCCCTGGCGCGGATGGGTGGCTGCGCCACCTTCATCATCCGCTATCGGGGTTCCTCGCTCGCGGGTCCGCATAAATTGCCCAGTGTGAAGAACCGTCGCGGTGGGTTGAATGGGCAGTGAAATTATTCGCAGACGAATAGATTTTTCTGAACTTGAAGTTGTGCGCCGTCAGAACTTAGAGAGAATTGGGGTTGGCCACGAATTGACGCAAAATGGAAATTTTGTTGTTGACATTTGATGCGAAAAATCAAAGAATCCATGAAGAAGCGATCGGATGGTTTTGAAGGAGCGCCCTGCTCCACTGGGTCGATCGGATGTCGGCTCCTGCCATCGGCACAACGGTCGCTTTCCTGCCACGGACGGCTCCCCGGTACTACGATTCTGCGGTAGCCCGTTTTTCTGCAGTAGCGATTCTCCCATGCGTTTGTCCTTCGCTCATCCCACTGAGCTGGACACGTCGATTCAATCAGTCCGTTCATCAGCACGGAATCAAACTTACAGAGACCGGTCCACCAGACTCGGGCTTGTCCTTCGTTTTGGTGAATTGGTTTCTGCCTTCCTCAACTTCACGTCGGAGCGTTAGTGATGGCTAAGGATCTCGGGGTTTCCTCGGACCTCGATTCGCAACTGGATGTCGACCTCGACTACGATCTGGATGTAACCGCCGATCAGTTGGACTATGAGGACTTTCTCGCCATGGGTATTGATCCGGTCCGCCCCACGCACGCCCGCCCGGGCTCAGAAGAAAAAGTGCTGATGCTGTCGGCACGATATGCCGCCGGCGTGCCGCTGTGGCACGATTCCGACTGCTACGACCACGGTCCCCGCGAGAGCGAACTGATGGGCTCAGCCCTGAATTTCCCTCCGGCACCGCTGTCACCCACGGATCTCGATGACTGATTTGTGACATCGGAACCCTCCATACCATGCAACCGGCCCTCAGCGAGGGCCGGTTTTCTTTGGCCACCATGGTGCATTTGGACGGCGCATCGGCCGAACGGTTGACCACGGTTGCCATTGCTCGCGGCTCTGGAGGACCAGCGCCCTCCCGCCTCGTCAACTGGCGATCCCAAATCCCCTCGCCACATGAATTGGTGTGTGATTTTTGATAGGATGGCTCCTCGCCAATCAATCCCCGTGAGCGATTCCATGTACAATCTGCAGCTTCCTACCCGGCGCCGATTCTTGAGCGATGCCGGTCTTGGATTTGGATCGCTGGCACTGGCCAGCATGCTGCATCAGCAGAGCGCGGCGGATCTGCTCACCGCGAAGTCTGCGGTTGTCGATCCGCTCGCGCCCAGGACGCCGGACTACGCGCCGAAAACAAAGGCGATTATCTGGCTGTTCATGACTGGCGGTCCCTCGCAGGTCGATACCTGGGACTACAAGCCGGAACTGCAGAAGCGCGACGGTCAGGAACTGGCCGGGGCCGATGCGAAAACCGGGTTCTTCAGCACCAGCGGCAAATGCCTGAAGTCGCCGTTCAAGTGGGAGCAGCACGGACAGTCGGGCACGTGGACCCCCGAAATCTTCCCGCAGTTGTCACAGCACGTCGACAAGATGACGTTTCTGCATTCCATGCATCTGCGGCAGAACAACCACGCGCCGGCCTCCATCGAATTGATGTGTGGCACAAACCGACCTGGCCTTCCCGCACTCGGGGCATGGCAAACCTACGGGCTCGGTTCAGCGAATCAGGATCTGCCTTCCTACGTTGTCCTGCACGAAACCCGGCCGCGCGGTGACGATCAGATCTGGTCCGCTGGGTTTCTTCCCAAGACCTATCAGGCATTGGCTCTGGATGCCCGCCGCAACGAGGCGATCGACAACCTGTCGCGCGATGCAAAACACAGCGATGCCCAGCAGCGGGCGCAGCTCGATTTGATCCGGCAGCTCAACCAGGAACATGCGGTGGGCCGCCCCGCCCAGGCCGATCTGGCGGCGCGGATCAACTCCTTTGAACTGGCCTACCGGATGCAGATGGCCGCGCCCGAAGCGATCGACCTGACCAAGGAATCGGCGGCCACCCACAAGGCCTACGGGTTGGACCTGCCCCATTGCGCGACATTCGCCCGGCAATGTCTGATCGCCCGGCGTCTCGTGGAGCGCGGCGTGCGGTTTGTGCAGATTTTTGCCGGCAAGGGCGTGGGCGGCGACGGCAGCGTCAACGATGTGCCGTGGGACGCCCATTCCGACATCGACGTCAACCATCGCTCCTGCGGTCTCCACACCGATCAGCCGGCTGCGGCACTCCTGGCCGATCTGGAGGCTCAGGGGCTGCTGGAAACGACGATGGTTATCTGGGGGGGCGAGTTCGGCCGGACGTCCGATTCACAGGGTTCGAAGGGCCGCGATCACAACCCGAACGGCTTCACGATCTGGATGGCGGGTGGCGGGGTGAAGGGTGGCTACCATCATGGAGCCACGGACGAGTTTGGCTACAAGGCGGTTCACAACAAGGTTCATGTCAACGACCTGCATGCCACGCTGCTGCGACTGCTCGGGCTGGAACACACCACGC
The DNA here is from genome assembly GCA_021732845.1 of Planctomycetaceae bacterium. Taxonomy (GTDB): domain Bacteria; phylum Planctomycetota; class Planctomycetia; order Planctomycetales; family Planctomycetaceae; genus JAKFUF01. Next base: position 55,909 of record JAKFUF010000012.1, read on the forward strand.
TGACGCACCGCTTCAATGGACGGGACTTCCGTTTGACAGATGTCGCGGGCGAAGTGATCACCGACATCATCGCGTGACAGTCGTAAAATGGCCTTCCCAGGCCGTTCGGTGGGCGGTTGACATCCCCTGGCCGAAAAACCTCGGAATCGAGCATCGATAGTCCATCGCGACGGCCTCGGAAGGCCATCGTACGGTCGGCAACCGCGCGGTTTGATCGCAACTGGTCTTCTCCAGATTTCCCAGTTCTGGCATACTTCGCGCGGTGTCGGGCTCTTCCCGTGCTCAGGCTTTCGCCGCAGGACTTTCTTCAATGTACTACGACCTGATCTGTCTTGGCGTACTCTTGTTCGCAGCGATTCGTGGTGCCGCCAAGGGCATGGCCTGGCAACTGGCGGCCATCGCCAGTCTGGTGCTGTGCTTCCTGTTCGCCACGCCGCTGTCACTGACACTGATGCCCCTGATTCAGGTTGATCCGCCGCTCAACCGGTGGATCGCCCTGCTGGCGATCTACGTCCTGTTCTCGTTCGTCTGCTTCGGGGTGGCGCGTGGGTTCCGCAGTTGGCTTGAAAAGGCCCGCTTTGTCGAATTCGACAAGCACCTCGGGTTTATCTTCGGCGCACTGAAGGGGGCCACGATTTGCATGGTTGCCACCTTCTTTCTCGTCGGCATGTCGGATGCGGCCGAGCAGTACATCATGACCACCAAGACCGGTTACATCTCTGCCGTCGTGGCCAGCAACCTGCGACCAGTGATCCCCGCGGAACTCGCCGACCTCGTGGCTCCGTACATCAACCGCCTGCCGGCTCCCGACACCAGCAATGTCCTCGATCCCGAGGAAGCCACGGCCTCCGGCTGGCGTCCCGCGACGGACGGCAAGAACCGCTACCAGCCATCCAATGAATTCCGCGGCAACAATCGCTCTGAACGGACGAGCGCCCCCAACAACGCGCCGGCCACCGGGGCAATCTCTCTGGAGGGGCTGGCCAATCAGATTTCTGGCTTAATCCAAAAGAAGGTTGAAGACGGCTTTACTGACGCGCTGAACAGCACGCTGCCCGAATCCGAGCAGCCACAGTCGCCGCCACCGGCGGCCGGTGACCGCGAGGAGCGAGAGAATCCGGAAGGTTTGCCGAATGGCCTGCCGGGCGAACGGCGTCCGCGCGATCGGGGGGAACGCCGCTCGGGTGAGCCACGCCAGGATCGGCGGGAAGCGCGGAGTGACGGAGCCTCCCGCGAGGCGCTGGCCCAGGGGATCGGCGGACTGTTCTCCGACAAGCGCCGCAGCGATGTCGAATCGCGGATCGAGCAACTGCTGAAGGATGTGCCGGAAGATGTCTCCAAGCGGGCTCTCCTCGACTGGCATTCCGACCTGATGGGCAAGCAGCCCGATCCCGATCCGGAAACCGACGTCACCGCCCCGCTCGAACGCCGCCTGCGCCGGCAACTGGAACAGGCCGGCATTTCCCTGCGAAGCCTGCCGCCTGAAGTACAGGAGCGGCTGAAGGCGGTGCGCTGAACCTGAGGCCTCTCATGGCCTGTGCAAGGTGACACCATATGAAAACCGGACTATGTTGCCTGCTGGTTCTGACGTTTGCCGCCTCGGTGGCAAAGGCGCAGGAGAAGCCGGTTGACGTTCCGATTTCGTCGGACGGGAAGTCGCTGTATCGGCTGATCGGGAAACTGGGCGAGCCACTGGGAACCGTACTCACCGTGCAAGGAATGGTTGTCGGGACTGGTCACAGAAGCACGGACAATGTGCTGTTCTTTCTTGTGCAACGGATCAACGACCGGGCGACACAAGAACAGATTCAGATTCCACTTTCCAAACAAAGTGCATTATTAAGCGGAAGAGATGGCTTCCCCGAATTGATCGAGGGTAATTCTTACGAGTTCCAAGCCTTCGAAAGCGGAGCGTATGTCGGTCTGCCGGATGAGGCCCGCGGAACAGCCTGGCGCTCTGCATCTGGATTCCATTTCAGGAACGAGCTTCAGGCCTTCAAAGGAAAACTGATTTCACCAGTCGTGTTCGCACCTGCCGATTTCGTAAACCGGTCGGCGACCTTGCGCGGTCGCGCGGTGTCACTGGACAACAAAGCCTACATGCAATCGACCGACGAGGCAGGCCTGCTGGGGCAATCCCGTCCGGAAAAGTGGCGTTTACAGTTGGATGCCAATGGTCCCTGGCCCGCTGCCATTGCCGGGAAGATCGTCGAGGCGACGGGCATTGTCCGCAAGGCTGACGGGGACGGCGAATACTTGCAAGAAAACAGTCTGACCTTCCTGCCGCAGTTGGAGGGTCAGGTGGGATGTCGGATCTCTCTACGAGGGGGCACATTGGACAACCGCGCTTGGTGGTTCAGAAATCCCAGCGGCGGTCTCCGTGCCGAAAATATCGAAGACGTGCAGGTCCGGGCACGAAATCGATCTGCCAATCCAATTTCCGACACATTGCTCCAGGACGCATTGCCCGCTCCGCTCACCATCGACAGGCCAGTCTTCGAGCAGGAGACAATAATTTCTCCCGTCGGGCAACCGAAATAATAGAGATGGCACGGAGCGCGACCTTGGCTGCGGGTTGCCGGAGAACCGCTACTCAAACGCCACGACCCCCAGCTTCGCCAGTTCCCGGCAGAGTTCATCCAGTGCCGCGGGCGGGCTGTCCACGGTGTCGTCGGCGATGGCGCGGTGAGTGAACCATTCTTCCCGCGTGCAGGGTGCCCAGTCGGTCAGTTGGCGGATGACTGCGGCGGCATGTGGGGAGGGGACGGCGGAGCTGATTCCGCTGGCGACCGCGAAAAAGATCACATCGGCCGGAGCCCGCGCGGCACCGGCTAGCAGCGTGTTGGTCTCGAACCGAGTCCAGACGTGGATCGGGTTGACGCGGATGTTGAGTTCCGGATTCTCGCCGAACTCGGGAGCCAACTGCTCCACCAGGGTCCGCAGGTCCTGAAAGTGGATGTGGTCGACCCGATGGCGGCGGGCGCGGGCTTCCACGGCGAAGCGGGCCTGCTGGCAGGCGACGTAGTCGCTTTGTTTGGGCTTGAGCGTCTTGTGATCAGTGAGCCACGTGAGGAAGTGGTCGGCGTCTTCCGAAGGCGATGCGAGAGCCCGGTAGGGCACATCGACCACATAGTGGCTCAACAGGTGCTCAAAGTCCTTGAAGGCTGGCTCGACAAATTCGAGCAGCTTCGCCAGCAGTTGGAACCGTTTCTCGGTGTTGCTGTCGATGAAGGACTCAATGGCGTCCAGGGTCGTGCCTTCGTCCACCACATTGGCCACGGCATCGGGATTGGCAGTGCTGAGGGCATGGGCGATACGGTTCAGTTCGTCGCGGTAGGCGATCAGCTCGGCCTGTTCGGCGGCGTTCTCCAGAACCACGGTTTCGTCCTGGTCTCGGAGCACAGTCTTTTTGCGAAGGCTCATGATTCAGCTCCCGACAGTGTGCCAGCGGAAACCGCTTCGGCGATCTCCCGGGCGTGCTGGACTTCACTCCGCCAGCCGTCTTCCGTCGGGAAATTGTCGTCGCGTTCAATAAACACGGCGTCGACCTTGCCATGCGCCAGTTCCAGGGCGAACCGGTACAAGTTCCACACCTCATCCGGAATCGGTTCGGAGTGGCTGTCGATGTATGCGTTTGCTTCGTGATCGAAATAGCCGCCTGCCAGGTGCATCTGCATCCGTTCCGCGACGGGCACCACCTGGCGAATGAAGTCGTACGCGTCATACCCGTGGTTCTGGGCGTTGGCGTAGACGTTGGTGACATCAAGCAGCCAGCCACAGCCGGTGCGGCTCAAAACTTTGGACAGAAAATCCGCCTCGTTCATTTCGCCCTTGAAGCGAAACATGTAGGCGATGTTTTCGAGGTAGAACGGCAGACCATCGAAGAATTTCTGGACATGGTCGACGTTGCGGCAGACAGCACCCAGCGCCGCGAGGCTGAACGGCGGTGGGGCGAAGTGTCCCATCCCCACCTTGTGGACTGTGTCGCGTGTGAAACCCAGATGGTCGCTGACGGCGACGACACCGTTCTCCTCGACAATTTCCTGCATCGCTTCCAGGTACGAGCGTGGCACCAGGTCGGCGCTGGCGATCGACATCTCCAGCCCATGCAGGCTGACATAATCAAAGTCGCGCCAGCCGACAAAGCGGTCGATGCGCAGTGGCTCGTCCGCGTTCTCAAAGGTGATCTCGACACCGTTGATCGCCGGATCGTCGAGGATCAACCGGTTTTCTTTGCGGATGCCGTAGCCGATGGCGGGAACCATGATTGTGCCCTGTGTTGCGTTGTTTTGACGTGTCCGACAAGAGTGCATTCGCTGATCTTGATGCAATTTCAAATTTCAGATTTCAAATTTCACAGTAAAATACTTTTGCGCGACGTCGGGCCTTCCGGTCGAGGGTTATGTACTTCGCTGCGGAGGCGTGGCCGCTGGTTCGATTTAGTCGCACAGACTGTGAAATCTGAAATTTGAGATTTGAAATTAACTTTTGTCGGACACGTCTGTTTTGCGTTTTGACGGCCTAAATTGCCGGATCAATCGCGGAACGCCGAACGAACCCAGCGGTCGGTGTTTCGCGAGTGATCCGCACGCGGGGGCGGCTGGCCCCCGCGTCGGAGTCTGGACTAGCAGCGGCAGCGGCGACAGCGCCGGCAACTGCGGCAACGACGGCAGCCGCGACAAAAACGCGAGACCGCGGAGGCACTCGTCTTGAGAGCGGCAAGCTCCGTCACTTTCAGTTCCGTGTTCGTGACTTTGGTCTTCATGATGGATCCTCTCTGGGAAGACTTTGAGCAGGCGAGCCACACGTGTTTCGAAGCCGATCTGTGGCTGCCGAGACATTGCCCAATATCAGCAGCCCGCATGCCAATCTGACTCGCAGTCGATCAATTCATCTAAGTTGCCAATGTCAAGCAGTTTCCGGGCTTGGGCGCACCTCCAGCGGCGGTCGGGTGAAAACTCAGTCATCAAAGTTTGGACGGTGCGCCGTCGCTTTGATGGCACTGCATGCGCGTTGATGGGCCAGTGCAATTGCATTTTGTTTAGCCGCTGACGTGACACAGTCCACCCTTCCCTGCTCTGATACTCGTCCTGCCTCGACGGTCGGTGCGTGCATTCGTGCGGCTTTGGCAAATTGCCTGTACAATTCACACGCGGTTTCTCTCTTCAAACTCACACCTTCGGGTTGCTTCGTGCCTCGTCGTTCGCGCTCAGACACCTCCAGCACGGTTTCCACCTCTCGTGCTTCCAGCAATATTCCTTTTCCGCGAAACACGATCCGGCAAGGGGACTGCGTTGCCGGATTGAAGGCTTTGCCGGCAGAGACTGTGGACCTGGCCTTTGCCGATCCGCCGTTCAACATTGGGTATGACTACGATGTGTACAACGACCAGCAAGAGCGCGAGGCATACCTGCGCTGGTCACGCGAATGGATCGCCGGTGTGTACCGGGCCTTGAAGCCGACGGGGACATTCTGGCTGGCCATCGGCGACGAATACGCCGCCGAACTGAAAGTGACCGCACAGGAAGTGGGATTTCACTGCCGCAGTTGGGTCGTCTGGTACTACACGTTCGGTGTGAACTGCAAATACAAATTCAGCCGCTCCCACGCGCATCTGTTTCACTTCACCAAAGACCCGGCCGAGTTCACCTTCAACGGGCCGTCAATCCGCGTCCCTTCCGCGCGGCAACTGGTGTATGGCGACAGCCGCGCCGCAGCCACAGGACGTTTGCCGGATGACACCTGGATCCTGCGGCCGCAGGATCTGCCCGATGGCTTTTCCGTGGCTGAAGACACTTGGTACTTTCCCCGCGTGGCGGGCACATTCAAGGAGCGTGCTGGCTTTCACGGGTGCCAGATGCCCGAACAACTCCTGGGGCGGATCATCCGCGCCTGTTCGAACCCCGATGAACTGGTGCTGGACCCGTTCTCGGGCAGCGGAACGACGCTGGTAGTCGCGCGAAAACTCGGGCGCGACTGGCTCGGTTTCGAACTTTCAGAGGACTATGCGACTCGCGGTTTGGCGCGGGTTGAAGCGGCGCGGCGAGGGGATCCCTTGGAGGGCGCGCCTGAGCCACAGGTGAGCGCGCCGGCCACGCCGACCGATCCGACGCTGACTCGCGCCAAGCAGATCTCGAAGTCGAAAAACGTCATCAAGGTCTCTCCTCAAAAAGAAGCGAAACTCCTCGCGGCGCAGCAGGCACAACAACAGGCCGCCGATCAGATGCGGGAGGCGGTGCTGGCCGCCTTTCAGGAAACGAACTCCGGCTGGTCGGTGGACCGTGTGCTGGCCGACCCGGAACTGCACCGGCCGCTCTGGGAAGCCTGCAGCCGGCGCGGCGCGGCGGGAGATGCACGCTCGTGGAGTCATCTGCTGTTCCGGCTGCGCCACGCCGGGCAGTTGGGAGACATCACCCCGACTCAACACGCAGAAATGAATTGGGAGCAGTGCGACCCGTTTCTGTACGCCGTGGACATCGCCCTGGCGGAAATCCACCAGCAGATGACAGCGTCGACACGGGAAACACTGACGGTCGAGGATCTGCTCTGTGAGCCACCGCTCGCCGAACAGCTTGATCTTCGGGCAGCCGAGTTTGCACCGGGCTTCTCACCCTTTCAATACCGCTGGGCCGCACTCAAACTCTACAAAGAGAACAAAGTCGTGCGGACCCGCGCTGCCTGCCTGGAAGCTCCCCGGCTAAGTCCCGTGCAACCGCTTTCCATGTATCTCAGAAATGACTGGTCCACGGTCTTTGAGGTGCCCGGGGCTTACCTTGTCTCGTCCGACAAACAGGCCCTGTATGCAGGGGCGACCCTCAACCTCCGCGCGCGATTGAGTCGGCAGTTTGGGCCTGCGGTGCTTGCACAGTGGACAGAGCGAGGACAGGAACTGACCCTCCGCCTGTTTCCCGCCGAGGACGATCCCGTCAACCTGCTGGCATATCAGTCGCTCCTGGTGAAGAAGCACAAGACGCTGATGAACCTTCAGATGCCGCTCAAATGAAAGCGGAAGGGCTCGCGCTGGCGCGAGCCCTCCGGTGAGCCACGCGGGCGGCGATCAAAAGTCTCCGATGACTTCTCCACCCTGACGCGTCAGCAGCCCGCTGAACACGATCACATCCATATTTTCGCTCAGAAATTTGACGCTACCATCTCCCATCACGAAATGGCAGCCGCCGGTATGCAGACTCGAGAACTGAAACTGGCGTTCAATGCTGTTGGAGCACGTGGTGACCGGCGGGTTCATTCCCGGTTTGGCGCAGGCCGCGGTCGCCTGCCACCAGCGCAACACGCTGCGGGCGAAGCCCTGACCGGTTCCGCCGCCGCCACCGCCACCACCGCCGCCACCGCTGCCGGAATTGACCGCCCCCCGTGCCCAGCCGCCGATTTCCCAGGCGATCTCGCCGGCCACGATCGTGCTGGAGGGGCCATCGGTGAGATCCGCCATGCGGATCGCTGACATCGGGTAGAGCAGTCCGTTGTTCGACCCGAGGATTGTTCCCGCATTGCCCGCGAAGTGGCTCGGGGCAAACAGGTTGTTCACCAGCCCGGTAACCGGCTGCGACGGGCACAGGTACATGGGAACCGGCTGAGCCACCGCCGCGGCATTGGCGCTGGCATCGAACCGCAGACTGAAGTTGTACTGATTATACAGGGCTGTTTGTTCAATCTGCGGCAGCAGAAGCACCTGCCATGTCGTCAGCGGGTTGGCCGCGGTGGTGCTGCCGCTGGTTCCCAGCACGCCAATGGGAAAAGTCCGATGCGTCGATTCGTAGTTGTGGAGCGCCAACCCCAATTGACGGATGTTGTTCTTGCAGGCGGCACGGCGTGCCGCTTCGCGCGCCTGCTGCACGGCAGGCAGCAGCAGCGCCACCAGGATGGCGATGATCGCGATGACCACCAGCAGTTCAATCAGGGTGAAGGCCGGTCGATTTCGGACGCGGATCAACAGCAGTTTCATGGAAGAACCTTATGTCACCTTGGCCGCCAGGTAGGGAATCTCGTCGCCGGCATCATCCGGACGATGCACGAACAGGACAGTGCGGCCGCCACGGCGGTTGGGGCGCAGATGTTTGCCAACGTCGACCAGACCGGAATCCACAGTCCTTCCGGTGGAGATTTCCTGGACTTCAATGTCGCGATCACGAAGCTGGCCAATCGGGTGGACCCCCGACAGGTCGTCGGGCCACTCTTCAAACTGGACGACCCGTCCGTCATCTCCCGTCACCACCAGACCGACAGCGCACAGCGCGCCGATGACGCCTCCCTGCGTGCCGCCCAACCCTTCCAGATGCATTCCGTGTTCGGCCGCGAGGACGCGGGCCTCGTGTTGTGTCACCACCTCGCGCTGGCAGCGGCGGCCGAATTGAGTCACGGCGTCGGGAACCTTGTCCGTCACGCACAATCCCGGGTCACTGCCCTCGACAAACCATTCGAGCATCACCTTGCGGCTAAGTTCAATCAGGGGTGGAATGGCGGACGGACCATCCAATCCGCTTCTGGATTGAAGCGTAATTGAGGCGGAACCGTTCTTCGAGGTGTAGGGAATGCGCGGGTCATCCAACAACTGGTGCCGCAGGATGCCGCGGCAGCGCCAATCCGCCGCTGCCGCCCGCACAATGGCCCGCGCCAACTGGTTCGTCCCCGGAGAATCCAAAGTGTCCGTGTCGTCGATGCCCACATAGATCATGGGGTGGGCTCCACGGGCGTAGAAGGGGTTTTGTCGCTCGCGTAAAACAGGATGGCCCCGCTCGCCAGCCCTGCCAATAAGCCACAGGCGATGTAGGTGTAGGAGGCCTGGCTCAGCCACTCCCACAGCGGCCTCCGACCTGCATGTTCCCAACCCATGTACTTGGCACCGCCGCGCACCGCCAGTGCCACCAAATTGCTCGACATGCCCGCCAGAGCAAACAGGAGATATTGCCGCCAGCCGCCCTTGGCTCGACTTAGCGTCCAATCGAGAAGCGGCCCGGTTGCAGCCAGACTGGTCAGTGCCCCCAAGCCCATCGCTTCGCCCTTCAATCCGGCATAGCGAAAGAAGATACCCGTCAGCAAGGCGGTTGTTGCCATTGCACAGCCAGCACCGCGCCGCGGCACCATCGCCAGCCCAACGGCCATGGGAAACACCACCCGTAATATTGCCTGACCAGGGACGCGGCGGATGTTCAGATCGAGAAAGGTCGAGGCACATGCGGCCAGGACTCCGGCGGCCAGCAGGATCATCCAGTCGTGCAGTGTTGCCGAGGCCTCGTCCGAGGCGAGGCTCTGAAGCCGGGTTGTCGCCGACAGGCCAGGGTGCCGGGGAAGCAACGTGACGGCCATCAAGCGTGCCTTTCTGAGTGAATCAGCCTGAGAGGGAAGATCAAGATTCTGCCTGTACTTTACGCCTCGGTGGGCAGCACGCGAAGCACATAGCCCCAGCGGAGCGTGTGGGCTTTTTGTTGAGCTGCAGTGTCCACAACCGCCGCGAACAACCGCTGTTCATCGTGCTTGACCTCGGTGTCGGGCAGCTCCTCCATGGCGCTGCACGTGATCCGCCCGGGCAGGAATCCAGGCGTCAGCACATATTCACTGCCGGCAGAGGCGAGAAACTGAGGCACACGCACGCACTGGTCGAACGTCAGCGAATTGCCCTGGCAGCGAACCGCCGCCGAATAGATCCGCTTGCCGCACTGGCCGAACAGTTGCAGTTCACACGTTTCGGCGTCGAGCCTTTCCAGCCGCATGTCCTGGAACGCGGAACTGGGCGGCGTGAAGTCGTCTGGAGCGCCCTCTTTGGAAGCCAGAACCGTGACCCAGCCGCCATTCGCGGGAAGCTGCAATTCATGGGTCCAGCGGTCGGTTTGCCGCCGGACGACAAGCTGCCAGTGCGGAGTTGTGACCTGGTGAAAGTCCGTCTCGGATTGAATCTGCATCAGCGCTGATAAATGGGGAGATACTGGTATTCGACCGCCAACGCGAGGACGGACATGCTGGTGCAATATACTCGACCAGCTTGGATTTCGCTGTTGTCCGCCGACTGCCAGCTTCCGTCGGCCAATTGCCGTGGCAGCAGTTGGTCATAGACGGTGTCACGGGTTTCGTCCCAGTACTTGCCGCCGACTTGGAACATGCCGACCGAACAATAGTACACCCCATAGAAATAGTAGGGTTGGCCATACCGCAGCGGCCGGACCCGCAGGATTTCGGCCGCCCCAAGCGACTGCGGAGCATGGTGTTCTCCGCAGATTTCCAAGGCCAGGATGCCGGTGCCACTGCGGACCTGGGTCGGTCCGTCACCCGGCTGATAGCAAAACCCCTGGTTGCGGAAGCTGCAGAGTTTCACGTAGTCCACGGCCCGGTCGATGTTTTCCGCCGGCACGTCGCAGCCGATGTTTTTGGCCGCCCGCAGGGCCAGCAATTGCCAGCCGGTCACGCTCAGGTCGCTGTCGGGACTGGTGATATGATACCGCCAGCCGCCCGCATCGCGCTGCGGCTTGCGGACATCTTGAGCCTGCAGAATTGCCTTGACCGCCTTTTCCAGCGCCTTCCGCACCGGTTCGGCCAGATGCTTGGGGACCATGCCCGCCACTTCCGCCAGCATCAGCGTGCTGATGCCGTGGCAGTACATCGGCCCGTGACTCGTGCGGTTGATGATCAAACCATTCGGTTTCTGCTGACTGATCACCCAGCGGATGCCGCGGTCCAGGTGGTCCGCATACGGCCCTTCGCCCGGCACATGCCCCGCCGCCAGAAACGCCATGATCGCCAGCGATGTGGTGGAGGTCATCTCGCCATACCCGTCCGCCCGCCAGCTTCCATTGGGTAGTTGTTCGCCGGCGAGAAAATCCAGCGCGGCGACCACCGCCCGGTCCACTGCCTTCTGCTTCGGATTGGGAGGATCGGCCGCGATGGGCTGAGCCACGGCGATCAGGGCGAGGAGGCCGATAACGGCGACGGACCGGGAGATGAAGTGACTCATGTAAGGAGGGATCTCAGGTCTCAGATGGCACGTTGCGCGAATTGAGGAGAGTCTGTGATTTTCACGTCCTGATGGCCCACCCCCACCGAGAATTCCGCCGACGGTGGAGTGGGACGACTAAAACGCCTTGTGCGTGTCCATCCTGAGGAGTGAGGCGAAATTCCAGGTTTTCTTCCTCCCATCCTTTGGGCAATGACCCAAATATCCACTCCGTTTCCTGTGTCCCTGTCGCCTGAAATGTGCTTGAGCGAACAAGTGTCCCCCGCACATCCCATCCAGGTGCATGAATTGCCACTTGAGCCGCAGAATTCTCTGTGGAGAACACCACCAAACGAATGCAAGAGCTGGGGTCTGTCCATGCCACCAAAGGCGATAGAGTTGACTTCCGGAGGATCCAACCGTCATTTCCGCCGTGGAGGTCAACCCATTTTTCCGATCCCAATCCAGCGCTACCATCCAGGCGAATTGTCGTTTCGTTGACGTATAGGAATGGGAACGACTCACCTGCCAACAACTGAACGATGAAACAGGTCGCAATTGCGATTGAGAATCCGACCAGAAGCATGAAGCGCCGAGTCTGGCTCATCCATTTCCTCCGATCACATGATCCTGAGCGCGATTGCGCTCACCGCCCCCGGTTCCGCAGGCTGCGCTGGTTCAGATAGTCAATAAACACGCCCGCCATGTCGTGGCTCGTGTCGACCAGCACACGCTCGATTTGGTTCCGCTGGCAAAGATCCTCGAACTTTTGATTGAACCGGTTGATCGCCTCGAGATAGGCCCGCTGCAGTTCCTGTGGCTGGGTCAGTAGCTCTTCGGGGAGTTCCAGTCCGACGAACTTGACCTGGCCTTCAAACTCGAATGCCAGTTCGTCGTGATGCAGCACCTGAAACAGCACGACTTCGTGCTTGTGATACCGCATCTGCTGCAGGACGCCCTCCAGCGCCTCCAGATCGGTGAAGAAATCGCTGAAGACCATGACGATTTCCCGCCGCCGCATCCGTCCCAGCAGCTCCGTCAGACAGTCGGCTGTGCGCGTTTTCTTCGTTGGCTGCAGTTCCTCCAAATGCTCCGTCATCCGCACGACTTGAGCCATCGAATTGCTCGGAGGAACGAAGCCACGGACGGTTTCGTCGAAAGTGGCCAGCGAGACCTTGTCGCTTTGGTGGACGATCGAATACCCCAGGGTCGTTGCCATCTGGGCGGCGTACAGCATTTTCTGCTGCCCCGCATTGCCGTAGCGCATGGAGGCGCTGACATCCAGCAGCAGGTGGCAGACGAAGTTCGTCTCCATCTCGTACTGCTTGATGAAGTATTTTTCACGGGTGAAATAGACCCGCCAGTCGATGTGCTTCGGGTCGTCGCCCCAGGCGTATTCGCGGTGTCCGGCAAATTCCACGGCAAAGCCGGACAGCGGCGATTTGTGCGCTCCCGCCAGCGTCCCCAGCACCAGCCCGCGTGGCTCAAGATGCCGGTCCGCCATGCGGCTCAGCACCTCGGGGTTCAAGTATCGCGAAAGCACGGAGCGCGACATGCAGTAGCTCGCAGACAATGGCAGTTGAGCGTCAAGACGGCGTTGAAATGAGTATATCGACCATCGATGTGGCTGTCGTTCCACCGCCGGTCTGGGCAATGAACTCATCCGGGGATTCCCGACTCCTTGACGCTGTCCACACAGCCTGCCACAACTCGCACAGTAAAAATGGCAGACCTGCAAATTCAATGTCAGGGGCGATTGAATTGGATAGCATGATCCGGTTCGGTCAATCCGGCCATTGGCGCGGTCTTGGTTCAAGCAAAGTCAATCTTCATGGCAGCAGTTGGGCGCGTGTATCTGGTGGGGGCAGGGCCTGGCGATCCGGGGTTGATCACGGTGCGCGGCCGCGACTGCCTGGCGCAGGCGGACCTGGTGTTGTATGACGGCCTGGTGAACCCGCTGCTGTTGATGCACACCCGGGCCAAGGCACAGCGGACATGCCGTGCCGGAGAGGCGGGCGAGCGGATGCTCCCGCAGGCCGAGATCAACGCGCGACTCGTCGAGGCCGCCCAGGCGGGGCTGACGGTGGTCCGCCTCAAGGGGGGCGACCCCTATGTGTTCGGTCGGGGCAGCGAAGAGGCGGCGGCGCTGCGGGCGGCGGGAATTCCCTTCGAAGTCGTGCCCGGCGTCACGGCCGCCGTCGCGGCCAGCGCCTACGCGGGCATCTCGCTGACCCATCGCGAAACGGCGTCGGCGGTGGCGTTTGTGACCGGTCACGAGGATCCCACCAAGCCCGGCAGTGCCCTGGATTACCCGGCGCTGGCGCGGTTCCCCGGTACGCTCGTGTTCTACATGGGGTTGCACCGCCTGCCGGCCATTGCCGCCGCGCTCATCGCCGCGGGTAAGCCACGGCAGACGCCCGCGGCGGTCATCTCGCGTGGGACGCGGCCCGCCCAGCAGGTTGTGATCGAGACACTGGCCGACCTGCCCGCAGCGGCAAAACGCGCGGAACTGCATGCCCCCTCGTTGATCATCGTCGGCGACTGTGTTTTGCAGCGCGAGACCCTGAATTGGTTTGAACACAAGCCCCTGTTTGGCCTGCGAATCGCGATCACGCGACCCGAGGCTCAGGCAGAGCGCGAAGTCTGGCGGCTCACGGAACTGGGAGCACAGCCAATCCTGCTCCCGGTCATCGCCACGGCTCCACCCGTGGCTTGGGACGAAGTCGACGCCCTGCTGCCACGGCTGGGCGAGTTCGACTGGATCGTCTTCACGAGTGTGAACGGCGTTCGCGGCCTGCTGGGTCGGCTGTGGGAGACCGGCGGCGACGTTCGCCATATCGCGAAAGCGAGGTTCGCGGCGATTGGCGAAGGCACAGCCGCCGCACTCGCTGAGTTCTCGCTCCGGGCGGATCTGGTCCCCACGAGTTTTCGCGCGGAAGCGTTGGCGGAACTGCTGACTCCGCATGTTGCCGGCAAACGCGTGCTGTGGGCCAAGGCCAGCCGCGGCCGGGATGTGCTGCCGGTGGCGCTCCGCGCCGCCGGGGCACATCTTGAAGAAGTGCCGGTCTATCAGAACCTGGACGTGGAGGCATTTCCTGACGCGGGGCGAGCGGCACTCGAACAAGGCGAAATCGACTGGGTGTGCCTCAGCAGCCCGTCCATCGCCAGAAACTTTGCCCGTCTGATGCCTCTGGCCGCACGCGATCGATTGGGAACTCACCTGCAGATTGCCACCATCAGCCCGGTCACCAGCGCTGCTGCCAAAGAGGCCGGACTGCCAGTCCAAGCAGAAGCGTCTGAGCACACTTGGAACGGAATGTTCGCGGCCATCCAAGCCACGCTCAAGCGCTGACGCGAGAAGGCTGGGTGCCAGAAGTCGGTCGTTTGGGCGCTCAGGATTCCGGTTGCTTCAATTGGCACTTTGGACTAGATTCCGCCCCTCTCAAAACCACATCGACATCCCGATCCGAGCATTCATGCTTCCCGGCAGGCGCGCATCCCTGGCTAGGCAACGGAATGCGGTCCGGCAGCGCTTCGGCGCGAGCCACGGACCGTTGGTTTGCCTTTGCCTGGTTTTACTGATTGTGCAAAGCTGCCTTTGCAGCCTCCCCAGCCACCTGTGCGCGGCCGAACCTGCCGCAGCGACGGAAACTGGAGTCATCCTCGACGAAAACGGAGGCGTGGAGTTGCCGGCGCCTGCCGGCGACGGTGTGCCGCCTCCCAAAGTCGAGAAGCTGTTTTTGAAGAACGGCGATGCCTTTACGGGCACCAAGCAGGGCGAGACCGACGGCCGCTTGATCTGGAAACTGGACTACGGCGACCTCCTTGCCGTCCCCCTGGATCAGGTCGATCGCATCGAACTGCCGAAGGAGGCCATGCCGCTCACCGCGCCGCCCGCGCCGCCCGAACCTCCGGCTCCGCCACCGGTAACCGCACCACCTCCCCCAGTGCCGCCGACTCCGGAGGCGCTCGCCCGCGCGAAATTGGAGCTTGAGCGGCAGGAGGAGTTGCTGGACATCGAAAAACACCCCTATTCGTTCACGCGCTTTGGCCGACGCGCCCGGGCAGCGATTGAATTACCCCTGAAGGATTGGACCAAGCGGTTCACGCTTGGGGCACGGTACCTGACGGGAAACAGCGACGAATCCAACGTCAACACGTTGGCCGATTTTGAACACAAGACGACCTGGCTGAACACGCAGGTGCAGTTCGGCGGACAGTTTGGACAATCCAACGGGGTTCGTGGCACAAACCGCTGGTATGCCAGTTCCACGACCGACTTTACCAAGACGAAGAACTGGATCTACTTCATCAAACACATGGACGAATACGACGAGTTCCAAAACTTGGACTATCGTGGCACGCTCTCAGGCGGAATCGGGTACCGCTTCTACGATGAGCCAAAAAAACGCCTGATCACTCGTATCGGTCCTGCCGGCACCTACGAAATGTTTCGCAAACCACACCTGCAGCGAACGACCTTCGACATCTTCACGGAAGCTGAATTCCGCTGGCCATTGAGCAAGCGACTGCAGTTGGAAGGCAAGACGACGGTCTATCCCAACGTCGAAAACCTGGGCTTATTCCGGGCCAACTCAACAGTCACCGTCATTATTCCCTTGGACGAACGGGAATGCTGGAACTTTCAGATCGGCATTCAGGACCAGTACATCAGCCGCCCGAACCAGAACCGCCTGCCGCATGACCTGTGGACGAACCTGTCCATCATGTACCAGCGGAAGTGATCTGCCGATGGTCGCGTTGGTTCTGGGTTAACTGTCGGTTGAAATTCAACGGTGCTAACTAAGCTACTACCCCGGCACGAAAGAGTCGCACGGCGAAATCGACCCGTGAGCCATTGACCTGAACTCGGCGGTTTCTCATTCGTTGAGGATTGTGTGACTCGTGGTTCGACGTTTCGTGTGCTTCGTGCCTTTCGTGGTTCAGTGAACCAGGTGAACGAAATCTCGACCATCATTCCGTGCAGGAATAACCACGAAAGGCACATCACGGGCTTGCCCGAAACCCAACACCCCGGAGTGTCGCATCGTCAGCCCCAAGGGGGCAGAATTCGATAGCCCAGGGCGAAGTTGGCAACGCCAACGGAGCCCTGGGTACAATGACGACGAACGACGGAGCCCCAATCGGGGCGTGACCCGTGATGTTTGTCGGATGTTCAATGAATCCCACCCCGTTGGGGCTCCCTTTCTCGCACCGACTCCGACCCAGGGCTCCGCCGACATTCGTCGGCTGCGCCCTGGGCTGTCGAATCCTGCCCCGTTGGGGCGGTTGGCCAGCGGCATTAGCGGCACGGCGCAAGCCGTCCGGTGATGTTCCAGCCCCCTCGCCCTGTCACGGATCGCAGAGACGTCAAAACTTTTCACGAAGTTTCCACTTTTATCTTGACATCCGCACTGGACATTCGTATCGTGCAGTGATGTGAACTGTGGTATATTATTGCATTGGGGATGAACATGGGCGTTTCCACATTGGGCGGTGGGGCGGGGGTGGCGCGTGAGGTGACAGCCAGTCGGCGGGCTGGAGGTCGCGGTTCGGTGACGGAGAACCAGTTGTTTGAGGCGCTATGTCAGAATTTTGGGGTGCTGGCCTGCGCCGCCCTCCATTTGGGGCTGACGCTGGCATCGTTGGTGCAGCGCGTGGCCCGCTCGAAGCGGCTGCGGGCGGGGCGGGATGGCGCGCGGAGCGTGATGATCGGCTATGCCAATGAGCGGCTGCAAGGGGCGGTGTCGGCCGGGGAGGCGTGGGCATTGCGGTTTCAAGCGCGGGCCGGCGTAAAGGCCGGTGTGTCGGCAGACGCGGGAAAGCCGTTGGAATCGCCGCCGCTTCCCTCACATCGCGTGGCTCAACCGGTCGCGCAGAGTGAGCCACGGCCGGACTTGGCCGAAGCGCTGAGCAGGCGGTTGGTCGTCGCGCTGGACCGCGGCGAGCCGTGGGCTGTGATGTATTGCCTGAGCCACCTGGATCCCGATGGCCCGTTCTTCGCCAAGTGCCGCCGCGGCTGGCAGCACGACTTGTGGGCAGAGCAGCTCGCAGCCGCTCCGATGGTCACGGAGAGCGCTGCGAAACCTGGTGATCGCGTGGCTGTGGATGCGAAGGAGGTGTTGGAGGGGCGTAGGGATGCCGAGCCACGGTTGATGGTTGACGCTCATGAGGGTGTGGATGGTGTGGTGGCAGCGCCGCCTGTCTGCACCCGTAGTGTGGACTTCAGTCCACAACCAAGTTGCCGACTCGTCATGAACGTGTCGGCTCAAGCCGAGGCCACGAAAGCAACCTGTCTTGCGCCCCCTATCTCTGACTGCCAGTTCCAACGTCGGCTGCGCCTTCCCGCCGGTGGATCAGGGGTCGGTTCCGGCGAAGTGCCGCCTGTCCGCACCCGTAGTGTGGACTTCAGTCCACAACCAAGTTGCCGACTCGTCATGACCGTGTCGGCTCAAGCCGACGCTACGAAAACAGCCTGTCTCGCGCCCCCTGTCTCTGACTGCCAGTTCCAACGTCGGCAGCGCCTTCCCGCCGGTGGATCAGGGGTCGGTTCCGGGGGAGCGCCGCCTGTCCGCACCCGTAGTGTGGACTTCAGTCCACAACCAAGTTGCCGGCTCGTCATGGCCGTGTCGGCTCAAGCCGACGCTACGGAAGCAGCCTGTCTCGCGCCCCCT
>JAKFUF010000188.1 GCA_021732845.1 Planctomycetaceae bacterium
AAGATCCGCACGCTCACCCGCGCCGCCTATGGATACCGCGACCGAAGATTCTTCATCCTCAGGCTCCACGCCCTCCACGAAACCAAGTTCAAACTCGTCGGATAGAACTATCCAGAGACTATCAAACTACGCGCGCAATTGCCGGATGAACCAAGATACAGCTTCCGAATGTTCATCGCATCGAACCGCGGATCATGGCCAAGCAGGGGCCGGCCCGTGTGGGCCAGCATGTATGACGTGATGATCGCAAGGGCCGGGCCAATCCGATGCGTGTTTTGGGAGGCGTCGACAAACGGCACGATCAAAACGCCGGGAGGCAGCGGGGCTTCCGGCTTGGCAAAGGCCTCGCGCGCCGCCAGAGAAAAGTCCTTCGGCGGCGCCGCCACCGGGGGGCCGAAGTTTGGCGGGACATACCGTTCTCCGGGCTTCAAACCCGGCCCCAGGCCCGAGCGGCCGCGGCTGACAAAAGGCGTGCTCACGTCGTCGTCTTTGACAGACACCGTATCAATGGCTTGAATCTGGCCCTTTGCCGACATGATCACGCGCAGATGACAGCCGGCAAACAGGCTGGGCCAGGTGAACCCGACCACCTTGCCTTTCCCACGTGGTTCTGTCCATTCACGCGGCGCGAGAATCAGGTGACTCCGGACTTCGTCCATCGTCAGTTCTGGTTCCATGATCCTTTCTGGCGGGACTTGACCCACCGTGGGCAGAATCTTCACGCGTGCCGACACCAAAGCTTCCAGACGACGCCGCGTGAGCCCAACGCCCAGCCGTCCCCAGGCTTCAATGCCGACGACCACCAATAGCACACCCAGCACCATCAGCCGGGGCACCCAATAGAACCAGCTCCGCTTGACGCGCTTTGGAAGCGGCTTCGCTGGTCCGCGGACTGGCTTTGACGAATCTGCGGGCTCGGTTTCCTCAAGAAAAAACGGCTCGGTGGAGTTGTCGGCCACGGTCAACCTCCCGCTCAGATTTCAAAATTCGTGAGCGTCTCGAAATGAGTCTTCGCCCCTGTACTGTGCCGCCCGCCGCTGCCAAAAGCAATCTGGAACGCCATCCCTCGACATGATCGGGAGGAGTGCGGGCAGCATTGCCGGAATCGCATGGCCGGTCGGACTCCCGAAGAATGCGGCGGCCTGCGTGCTGCGGACTGGAGCCTTCCGGCGTGAGATGCATGTGTGGCGCGCATCTTTGGACCTGAGGTAAGCGCGGCTGTTCAATGGCCTCCTGCCCGGGTTTTGCGGATGGCACTCCTACCGAACGGCCATTGGTCATTGGGACTTGGTCATTGGGTCATTGGCCGCAGGAACCTGAGGTTGAGCCGTTTTGGCTGCGGTTGTGGCCCTCTAGATGAGCCACAGGGACTTGCAGAGCGAAAGCGTCGCCAGCACGACGAAGAACAGGCCGGCGCAGGCCATGGTGATGCGGATGAACCAATTGGGCCGCAGTTCCTTGGGCAGCAGCACCGTGTTGAGAACGAGCGTGTGCCAGCAACTGAAACCCAGGGCGTAGTTCATGAAGTTCGTGCCGACCGTCAGCAGTTGAGTGGGCTTGAACGGCAGGCACAGCATCAGGAGTCCAAATGCCAGGTAGCCACACAGCACGCAGAAGTAGACGTATTTGATCTTGTCCGTGCGCATCTTTCGCAGGGTCGGGCTGCTGGTCCAGAAGACATCGACCCAGCGGCGGATGACGCCATCGGCCGTGCTCGCCATGGTGGGAGCCAGCACGAGGAAGCCACAGATCAACGTCAAATACCAGAACGTGCCGCCGATGGCCGAGCCAGAGACCTCGGTGACGTGCTTGTAAACTCCGCCCGCCGTCATGCCGGCCGCGGTGCTCTGGGACACTTCGGTACCGCGGCTCAGGAACGCGACTGAAAGCATGCTGGGCAGGGCGATGCCGAAAAAGCAGGCTGGCATCCAGATCACGAGCTGATCGCGCATCACATGCCGATACCAGCGCTTCCAGCGCTGCAGCGCCTCCGGAGTGACCAGAAACACCGTGCCCACATGAGAAAGCTGCAGCTCGTGTCCGCCGATCATGCTGGGGATCGCGCCGACATGGTGCCCCATCCCCCAGCCCTGGTCGCGGGTGTAGTTGCTGGTCGGGGTATTGGAGAGTCCGCCGGACCCGGCAATGGCGGCGAATGCCCCCAGGAAAGCGATCATGCTCAGGTCAACATTCGGAAACCCCTGGCCTGTCAGAGTGGCGGTAAAGACGTTTTCAATATTGTCGCCATCTCGGATCTTGTCGCCATCGAAATCAAAGTAGCGTCGCGACGGTTTGCCATCGTCGTTCTTGTCGAGCTTGACCCAAACGTCGGCCTTGCCGTCGCCGTCGGAATCGACATGCACCTTGGTGTCTGGCTTGCCGTCTCCGTCAAGATCAGGCCAGAGGGTTTGCGGGGACTTGTCGTCCGGCTTTCTCTTCGTGCCAGGAGCCACAACATAAACATCCGGGATTCCATCGGCGTTGATGTCGGTGTTGCGCGACGCGGGATTGCTTCGCCGATCAGGCACCCTGTCGCCATCGAGATCAGGTGCGTCGGGGACCCCATCCAGGTCGAGGTCGAGCGTCCACAATTCTGGCTCGGCGCGATCCAGGCGGCCGTCGCCATCCCAGTCTTCGCCCGGGTCCAAAATCCCGTTGTTGTTCGCATCTTCACCGCGCACGACGGGGACGTTGCCGATCTTGGCAAAGCCACTGAAAATCTCGACCCAGACGTGGGGCTTGGTGTAGAGCACGCCCAGCACCAACAGGAATGACATGACCGTCACGATCTTGATCGTCATGATCAGCTTGAGCGAGTTGTAGATCTTGCCGCCAAACACCAGGGGCACAAATGCCAGCAGGAAGATCGCGATGCCAATTGGCCGCAACAGGAAATGGTTGTCTTCCGGGATGCGGCCGAGAATGACGGCCGCGACAGGCGTGGCCGCATTGGCGGCGAGGTAGGGAAAGACCGAGCCAAAATCCAGCAAAAGGTATAGAAAGACCCAGAACGCAGGGCCGGGCAGGGTGCGGAACTTGCCGGTGAAAATCGGTTCCCCGGTGTAGAGCGTGTAGCGGCTGATCTCGATGTTGTAGATCACCTGGCCGAGGATGCTGAACGTGGCGAGCCACATGAGTCCGCCGCCATAGCGGGCGGTGACCGCCGGCCCCGCCAGCCACTCGCCGCCGCCGATCGCCGCGCCGCCCATCAGGAGAGCGGGGCCAAGCATGGCGGTGACGTTTCGCCAGGTGAAAATCGGAGCATCGATCAGCTCTGCCACGTTCCAGCGTGGCATCGCATGAGAACCAGGATAAGGCGCGAGGACCGCGGTTCCAGGAGGGGTGGCTAGTTTCTCGTCAGTCTCGGGGGCAAGAGACATCAGCAACTCCGCAGGTCTGTAATCGGGGATCGACGCGTGTGATGGCTTCCGCCTCCCTGCCTTTTAATTCACCGGGACCATTCCGGCGTTTGAGTGGTTCGACAAAGCCTCAGTGCGGAACTCGAAACCAGGTCCACGGATTTCTTGAAGCCCGGGTGATGACTGAAGGTTGGTCTACATGAACGGTTCCGCATTGAACTTGACCTGGGTCGACACGACGACACGGTTTCGAAGCGAGGATCTGGACACCGGTCGCAGCCTTGTGAGGTTCGTTTGTCTGGAGAAACCCAAAATTCACGGTGTTCAGGTCAGGAGACGAACTCGTGTTCGCCGGAACGCACCGTCAGCACCGGACACGGGGCCGCCCGCACCACCCGCTCGGCCACGGAGCCGAGCAACAGGTGCGCCAGGCCCCCCCGGCCATGTGTGCCAATGATAATGATGTCGCAGCCTTCTTCCTTCGCCGTCCGGACAATCTCGGAATAGGGATTCCCATGTGGCATGATCACGCGGGCATGTGACAGGCCGGCTTCCGCCAGCATCTGTTCGCACAGCACGCGGGCGTGCTTCTCCTGGACTTGTGGCAGGTCAGGTGGCAGATAGCCGTCGGAAACCGGGGGAAGCTGCGAGAGGAAATCGGGCTTTTCCAGCACGTGGCAGACAATGACTTCCGCACCGAAGGCGGTGGCAAAGGCCGAGGCGTACTTCAAGGCGACCTTGGAGTGCGGGCTGAAGTCGGTTGTGGTCAGGATCCGTTTTAGGGCAATCATCGCGACCTCGCTGGGATCGGGCGAAACCGGCCGCGAAGCGTCTCGTCAGTTTGCCGCCGGATCGAACACCATACCCCAAAGCCACCGCCTTTCGCCAGTTTACCGGGCAGGGTGAGGCGGAGTTTTTCGGAAATGAAGGGATTGAAAGGTGGTAACCTTCATCCGTGAGTTCCAACACAGGGAAGATTCACTCGCGCGGCTGTTCCAGAGCAAACTCGCGGTCGACGTCGCGCTGTTCGCTTCCACGGTGGCGGGGAGTGTCGGTCCGCCCGCGGAAGGCGGGAAGGTCGCGGCAGGCGATCAACTCACTGAATAGCCGCCATCCACGGGCAGCACGACGCCGGTGATGAATGCCGCGTGTGGTGAGCAGAGAAACACTGCGGCCGCGGCGACATCGTCGGGCTCGCCCCAGCGGCCCAGTGGCGTGCGGTCGATGATCTTCTGACTGCGTTCCGGGCTGTCGACCAACGGCTGCGTGAGCGGCGTCCGGATCCAGCCTGGGGCGATGGCATTCACGCGGATGCCTTGGGCCGCCCAGGCGATCGCCAGCGATTTGGTCAACTGCGCGATCCCGCCCTTGCTGGCACTGTAGGCGGGGGCGAAGCCACTGCCGAAAAAGCTCAGCATGGAGGCGAGATTGACGATCCGACCGGCGTTTTCTGCCAGCAGTGGCCGCGCGGCAGCACACATCCGCATCGTGCCGGTCAGGTTCACGTCCAGAACCTGTTCAAACCCGTCGAGCGTGAATTCCGCGCCGTTGCGGAGAATCATGCCCGCGCAGTTCACCAGCATGTCGAGCCGTGAAAACCGTCCAATCACGTCGTTCACCGCGGCCGCGTCGGCGACATCCAGCGGAACGGCCTCAATTCCCGGCCTCTCTTCGACAAACCGCGAGACTTCCAAGTCTGTCAGCCCCGTGACCGTCACCGTGGCTCCGGCCTCCCACAGCGCCAAAGCGATGGCCCGCCCCAGACCGCTCACGCCGCCAGTGACCAGAGCCTGTTGTCCTTGAAACAATCCAGATGCAAACACGATCTACAGCCAGTCCGCGAGGGTGGGTTCGGCCCGTTTGAGCAGGGCACCCGCAATGCCGCTCAGCAGCAGCGCCCACAGCACGGAGACAATCAGGCAGGTGGTCAGGTCCCCATGTTTCCAGTTGGGCCAGTCGGGCATCAGGCATTTACGGTACAGTTCGGTCACCCCGGTCATGGGGTTCAGCCAGATCCATTTGCCAAGCTGCGCGGCCGCAGCCTTCCGAGGATAGAAAATGGGTGTGGCATAGAACCACGGCAACAGCAGCGCCTGCACCAAAAAGAAGGTGTCGGTGAATTTGACACAGGTCACCGCGGTGATCAGCGACAGCGCCCCGATGATGATCGACTGCAGGATGATTGGCACGGGCAGTGCCAGGATCCACAGCGACGGGAACTTTTGATACCACAGGTAAAGCGGGATCAACAGCGGCAGCGTGAGCAACAGATTCACGAGGTGTGCCGCGACCACCCCCAAGGGCAGGACTTCACGGGGGAAACTCGCCAACCGCACCAGTTTTTGGCTGTTCAGGAATGACGGCGTGGCACTGCTGAAGGCGACCGAGGCAAAGTGCCACGGGAACAGGCCGCTCAGCAGAAACAGCGGATACGGCGACGTTTCCGGATAGCGGCCGCGGTCCAGGGGCACGACAAAACCAAAGATCACCAGCAGCACGCACATCAGCATCAGCGGCTGCAGCACAGCCCACAAATACCCGAGCTTCGCGCTGCGGTAACGGATGTGCCACTCTTTGCGGGCCAGGAGCGCGACCAGCTCACACCTCCGCTGAAGGGAGGCCCGGCTGGTGGGAGGTTGCTCAATGATGCTCGACATTCGGACTGATTTTTCCGTGGGCCGTGCCGAACGTGGCTCAGCCGGATTATCAACTTCCGCAAAGATCTAGCCGGACGCGATTCACAACGAGGCCGGCTCTGGAGGTCGCCCCGCCGCCTGCAATTGTCGCAGCTCTTTCGGGATCGGAAAATGCACGTGTTCTTCGCGGACGGTCACGGTTTCGACAACCCCGTCATAGTTCGCCACGAGGTAGTCGACGCATTCCTGCACAACCACTTCCGGAGCACTGGCGCCAGCGGTGATCAGCACCGTCTTGCAGTTCTCAAACCATTCGGGACGAATCTCCTGCGCACCGTCGATCAGATACGCCGGCTTCCCGGTCTCTTTGGCCAGTTCCCGCAGACGCTGGCTGTTGGAACTGTTCTGACTTCCGAGCACCAGCACCACGTCCGAGCGCGGAGCCAGGGCACTCACCGCCTCCTGGCGGTTGGTCGTGGCATAACAAATGTCTTCTTTGGGAGGACACGTGATCTCGGGAAACCGCTGCCGCAGAGCCTGAATGACACGATTGGCCTCGTTGACGCTGAGCGTCGTCTGCGTCAGATAAGCCAGCTTGGTCCCGGAAGGGATCACGAGGTTGTCGACATCCTCCGGCGTCTCCACGAGCAGAATGTTGTCTGGAGCCTCGCCCATCGTGCCGATCACTTCGTCGTGGCCTTCATGCCCGATCAGCACCAGCCGGTAGCCCTCGCGGGTGAACTTGACCGCTTCGAGATGCACCTTGGTGACCAGCGGACAGGTGGCGTCAATTGTTCGCAGATTCCGTTCCCGCGCTTCCGCGCGAATGACCGGGGAAACGCCGTGGGCGCTGTACAGCAGGTACGAACCACGGGGCACCTCGGACAGCGCATTGACGAACGTCACGCCGACCTTCGTGAAGCGGTCGACCACATACTTGTTGTGAACGATTTCGTGGTAGACGTAGATCTCGGGACCGCACAGCTTGATTGCCAGTTCCAGGCACTCAATCGCCATGTTGACGCCCGCACAGAACCCGCGCGGATTCGCGAGAAGGATCTTCATAAAGGAGGAGCCAGCTCAATTCCATGAAACGTCCGGTTCGCGCCGCGAACCACTGCCGGAAGTGTAGCAGTTGCGGCGACAAATCCGAATGCGGCGGTGCCCAAACGCCTGATCCACCGTGCCTCTATTTCGATTTCGGCCGATACATGTGAGTCGCCTGGCCAATCAGGCTTTCGGCGGCTTCCATGATTGTTTCCGAGAGTGTCGGATGGGCGTGAATACTGTCGGCCAGGTCGCGGGCGACGGTGCCGGTTTCAATGGCAATCACTGCCTCGCCAATCAATTCGCCGGCCCCGGCCCCGACAATGCCGATCCCGAGCACGCGCTGGGTCTTCTTGTCGATGATGATTTTCGTCATCCCTTCCGTACGCGCGAGCGTCATCGCGCGGCCGGACGCGGCCCACGGAAAACGGCCGATCTCGACATCGCGGCTGTCGGCCCGGGCCTGCGTTTCGGTCAGGCCCGCCCAGGCAATTTCTGGATCGGTGAACACGACCGCAGGAATGGCGATGTTGTCGAACGATGCCGGTTCTCCCAGCAGTGCTTCAACGGCGACTTTCGCCTCGCGCGTTGCCTTGTGCGCCAGCATCGGTTCGCCCGCCACGTCGCCGATCGCCAGAATGCTGGGATCGCTCGTGCGGCATTTGGCGTCGATCTTCACGAAACCCTTGTCGTCGATCTGGGCCTTGGTCTTGTCGAGACCCAGGTTCTGGCTGTTCGGACGGCGGCCAATGGAGATCAGCACCTTGTCAAAGCGTTCATCCACCGTCTTGCCATCCTCGCCGGTCAGTTTGGCGTAGACGCCCTCCGGGCGGCAGTCGAGGCTGTCGACCTTCGTGTTGAGGCGAATGGACTCGAACGAGCCTTCGAGCCGCTTTTGCAGCGGCCGCACCAGGTCGCGGTCAGCTCCGGGCAGCAACCCGGCCGTCATTTCGACCACCACCACCTTCGATCCCAAAGCCGCGTAGACCGAGCCCATTTCCAGCCCGATGTAGCCGCCGCCCACCACCAGCAGCCGTTCGGGCAGACTCTCCAGATCCAGCGCGCCGGTCGAATCCATAATCCGCGCGTCCTCCTTCCGGAAGATGGCGGGCATGGCCGGCGAGGAGCCAGTGGCGAGAATCGCCGTTTTGAATTTCAACTGGCTCGTCTTGCCGTCGGGATGCGTCAGTTCCAGGGTGTTGGAGTCGACAAAGGTGGCCCGCGCCTGGACATAGTTGACCCCACGTCCCTTGCACAACTGGCCGATGCCGCCCGTCAGCTTGTCGATCACGCTGTTCTTGAAGCCCCGCAGGACCGAGAGGTCGATCTTCGGTGGCTGAAACGTCACGCCCCAATGCGCGGCTTCACGCGTCTCGTTGATCAGCTTGGCGACATGCAGCAGCGCCTTGGAGGGAATGCACCCCCGCTGCAGGCAAACGCCGCCGGCCTTCTCTTCGGCATTGACCAGCATCACTTTTTTCCCGTGATCCGCCGCCGCGAAGGCGGCGGGATATCCACCCGGGCCGGCACCGATCACCACAATCTCCGTTTCCTGCACGCCTGCGGCCGAAGCACCTGTCGTCATCATCGTTCCCTAAAACAAAAACATGCGGATCACTCCCGAATTGTAGTGGAGAGTCAGACGATTGACGAATGATGCTGACGCGTCGCCGACGTTGCCAAAAAACTTTGTCCTGGCGAGGACCGGCACAATCTCCGCCGCCAGTTTTTTGGATTTTTATTGATCCACACCTGCGTCCGGTGCGTCTTTCCCGTCGCGGCGGTACGATGCTCACCTTCTCAACGTTGTGAAGCTTCGCAGCGCCGCAGTTAAAGACCCCCGCAGCTCCCATTTACTCGGACATAAGAGGATCACATGCCTGGCTGGACCTTGCTGCTGGCACAAGACGAAGCGGCGGCGGCGGCTGCCACGGGCTTCATGGGCCTGTTTTGCTGCATTTGGGTGTTCGCGGCACTGGTGGGGATCGCCTCGTTTGCCATCTGGGTCTGGATGCTGATTGACTGCATCACCAATGAACCGTCGGAAGGCAACGACAAGGTCATCTGGCTGTTGATCATCCTGCTGCTCCACGGCCTCGGCGCGGTGCTGTACTACTTCATTCGCCGGCCGCAACGCATTGAAAAATACGGCAAGTAGGCCGTTCCGGTAGATGTCCAAATGGTCTTGAGGTGCGTTTCGCAATCGGCTGGCGTGCTTCACGCCAGTCCTTCGCGTGAACGCAGCCATTCGGCGGGAATGCCGGAGCCGCCGATACTTGAAGCGACAATTCCACCAATGATGGCGCAGTTGGTGTCGATGTCGCCTTCGACGTGCATCGCTGCCCACAGAGCATCCGCGTAGGAGTCGAGGTGGGCCGCCGCGCACCACAGGCAGAAGGGAACGGTGTCCGCCGCCGTGAGCTTGTCGCCGTTTCCCAGCAGGTTTGCCGCCGTGTATTCCCATTCGTCCAATGGAATGTCGCGGGCTTGCTCGATCCCCAAGCGTGTCGCGCTCTCCGGCGTGTGTTCCAACACGGCTTGAAGCATCTCTCTTCCATTGGGTGCGGCCGCACTGACAATCTGGCAACACCATGCAGCAGCCACCGCCACAGCGATCGCCCCGGCGATCCCTTCCGGATGTGCGTGGGTCACCTCGGCCGACAAGGCCGCTTCCTGCACGACGAGTTGCAAGTCATCAGCGAAGTAGGCCCCCAAGGGAGCTGCGCGCATCGCGCCGCCGTTGCCCCATGAGCCGGAATCGGAGAACAGCGCCCGTGACAGCGTTCGCCAATCGCCACCGTTTGCGATCTCACGCAGCAGCTTTTGGGCACCAGCACCGTAGCCACGGGTTGGTTCTTGGGAATACCGTTCGGCAAATCGACCGGCGAGTGCGTCCTGCTCAATCCTTCCATGCTGCTTGAGCGTTTCGACCACAGCCAGGGCCATGACTGTGTCGTCGGTATAGCGCCAGCGTGGCGGCGGCGGCCGTCGCCCGATCAGGCAACTCTCCCGCATGCCAGGGATGAAGAACTGTTGGCCAAATGCATCGCCCACAGACAAACCGTCGAGCGCCACAAGAGCCCGTTGCAGCCGGTCCGCCGGCTTCGGAGACAATGAGTTCGCTTCGGACATGATCCGTCCATGACAGCTCGTCAACCAAACCGCACTTCAATGTCCGCGATCTCGTGGCTCGTCAGATCGACGGAGACGCTGTCCTCGGTGATGGTCAGATCGGCGATCGTTTTGCCGAGAAAATCGCGCTGCCGGGCCGAGGTGGGCGTGCGGAAGCAGCGCAATTTGACCCGCGTCGGGCGGCCTTCCGTTTCCTGCAGCCTTACGGTGCAGCCAGCACCGCTGGGGGGAATTGCGGGGGCTGGTGGCTCCCAGTCGCCCACAGGTTCCGGCGGTGGGTTGAGCAGCGGCAGCAGCCCCACGATTTGCACGCTGCGCGAACTGACATGGAAGAACCAGCCCTGCGTGCTGCCGCGCGGCGGGCCTTCGCTCGTCGGGATGACCACCGCCGGAGTGAATGCATCCAAGGCGGCCTGCATGGGATAATTCTGGTCAATGGCGATGACGATCTTGAACTTTCGCGCGGTCTCTCGCTGCGTGATCAAGATCGTGTCGACCATTCGCGGGCCGGTTTTGCGATGGAACGGCAGCCCCATCGGCAGAATTGTGGTCCGCTGCGTTTCTGTGGCAATCTCGAAATAGTGCGGGGCCTCCAGCCGGTCGCCGGACGCTTCGTGAGCCCCCATCAGCACTGAGCGTGTGAGCGAGGCGGTCTCGTCATACCACGCAAAGCGCGAGGTGTAATAGTTGTGCCAGGGTTCGGCATCGGGAAGCTTCTGCGGCGTCAGTTCGATCTCCAGCTCGACGAACGGCCGGGCCCGCCAGACGCGAACGACCTGTTTGAAACTGGCCAAAGATTGGCCGCTCTTCTGGTCGACAATTTCGCCCTGCGTTTCGATCTCGCCCACAGCCGGGCCGCTGGACAGGATTCGCATCCCTGTGCCACGCATCTCGGCGTAGTACGACTTGATGTCTTCCGCCTGGTCGCCCTGGCCGACGGTGATTGTCCGCTCGCGGGCGTAGCGATACGTCAACTGCTGGCTGATCCGGTTGGGGCTGCGGTCGTACTTGCTGACCTGCCGGATTCCACCCGTTTCGGGGCTCAGATGCACCTCAAAAAAATCGTTTCGCAGGAGGTAGTCTTCCGCCATCTTGACAGGAGACGCGTTCGTGGCCGCGTTGGTTCCGGCGGGCACCCACAGGAAGCCCGAGCCCGCGACATCGACAGTCATGCAATGTCGGTTCCCATCCCACTGCAGGTGCGAGTTCTCGCCCGTAAGCTGTGGGGGATGTGTTCGATCCGGCAGATCCACCGCGACGACGCGGCGGAAGGCCAGAGGATTGATGATCAAATAGCCGGGCTGAGTGCCGCTGCCATGCATGATCACCGTGGCCAGTTGCTTGCCGGCTTCGGTGACAAACTTGGTCAAGTCGGCCTCGATTTGAGCCACCGCTTCCGCGGCCGGTGGCTCATCCAGGGTCTCCAGTTTTTCTTCCAATGGCGAAGACTGCGGACTCTTGCCGCGGAGGGCCAGGTTTAGGCCGCTCAGCCACAGGCCGGTTTCGAGAGTCTGCCGTCGGGCGAACTGGTCGACGAACCGGCTGACCGGCTGCTGCTCCTCGCGGGCCACACTCTGAATCATGTACGGCGCGAGGTACTCCTTGGGCTTGTAGGTTGAGAGCCGCGTGGAGGAATCAGTGTTGGCAAAGAAATCGGCGAGCGTCACCCAGCGGCCGAGGACCGGCGCGTAGGTGTGCATCCGCCGCAGGTCCTCGAAGAACGGGCTCTTCGACTCCGGCCAGCGGGCGAAGAACACCGCCGCCACCTGGTCATGATCCATCGACTCCGACATGCGGTCGGCAAACCGCAGGTAGCTGGTGGTCGAGTCAGCCGCGAGGGGGATCCGCGAGACCGCATCAATCACCGTGCCATCGCTTCCCTCCCAACGAAATTTGCTCTGTTCCGTGTCGGGATAGATGCCGTCGTCCAGGACGACATGCATCCCGCCGATAAAACCGCCGCGTTTCAGCAATTGTGGGAGCTGCGCGAACATCCCATACCGGCGGCGGCCCCAGCTCACGGAGTGCTTCTGGAACAACTTTTCGAGCCCCGCCCGGCCGCGCTCGAAGTGCCACAAGATGGACCCCAACGGCCACAGCGCCGTCGGTGGCTCAGCGTACTCGCCGCTGATGATGTCCAGCGAACCCCTGTGCCACGCCTCGCGCAGCGCACTCTGAATTTCAGGGTGTTCCGCAGCGATCTGCTCCAGATCCTTGACGGATGCCAGCACGTTCATCGGCTTGAGCGTCAACAGGCTGTTGACGAGGTTTTGATCCGCCAGCCGGGGAATCAACAGGCAGATGTCGATCAGGTAACAATCAACAGGATAGAATTTTTCACGGGCTTCGGTCAGCTTTTCGAAGCACAATCGCAGTTTGGATCGCGCTAGGTCTTCCTCACCCGCCACAGCGGCCTCCGCCGCGGTGATCGCCTCGCGCTTCAACAGTTCTTCGTCCAGATTGGCATAGTTCCGCATCTTGCGGGACAGCAGCTCCAACTGCAGATGGCAGAACCCCAGAGCCATGAAGTCGGCAGCGAGTTCGGCCGACAGGCTTTCCACGGGTGTCAAGACAGCGAGCGCCTCGCGGAGCATCGCCTCGCGATCCGAGAGGTTCCGCAGGACAACCGAACCGTCCATCACCAGCCGATCCGCCCAGCCAGCGGGGATCCAGCTTTCGCACATCTTGGGCACGATGACGAGCCGCTTTTTGGCGGTCTCCGGCGGACTGTCCGCCCGGCTCCATGACGGGAGCACCTTCGACGTGGCCAGCAACTGCGGATGCCACAGCACGGCAAACGCGTTCAACAGAGACGCGGCCTCTTCCTCGCCCTGCTCCTGCGGAAAGTCCTCCAGGCTGTGGCTCGGAATCAGGACGAGCAGTTCTTCAAACGACATGTTAATCCTGCGGAAAATGACTCAATGACCAATGAAGCAATGACCAATGAGTCAGCGGCTTCAGTACGCACTTCAAATTTCAGATCTCAACATTCACAGTCGCTTGCCATGGAGATTCGTCATCTACCGTTCGCCGGACCTGCGTCTGCTTTGGAAAATCGAATCCCAACCATACTTTGTCACCTTGCCGTGAGATGAACACAATTAAGAGATCGACAGTGATCTGCACGCGTTCCTGAGGCACCAACGTCACAAGGCGCTTTCGACCTTCGAATTCTGAAATCTGGATGTCAACGAAGTCAGAGCCGACCACGGCAACTGTCAGGGCAATTGACTCGTCGAACACAACCGATTGTCCAATCTCGCGAGTCAGCAGCGGCAAATCGCCCTCGCAGTCCGTCCGATACTGATTCCTCGTCACCTGCGGCTCTACTTCTCCACGGCCGCCAGCACCTTCATCACCAGGTCTTTCTCAAAATCCTTCGGAAACTGCTGCCCGTCTCCCAGGCGGACGAACACCAGATCGAGGCTCGGGACGACCCAGCCATTGTTAAAGTCTTTGCCACGGGTGATGACCAGATCGGCGGGGCCGTTCGGGAGGCCGGGGAAGGTCCACCACTGTGCGCCGTAGTCGTTCTTTACGTCGGTCGGCTTCCAGGCGAAATCGTAGTACGAGGCGGGAACGATCCGCTTGCCGGCCCATTCGCCCTTGTGTAGTGCCAGGTAGCAGAACCGCGCGTGTTCACGCGGGACGGTATGCACTCCGCTGTAGCCCTGGTTGTATGGACCGATGCCGCCTTCGCCGCCGATCTTCATCCACGAAACGTTCTTCATCCCGACGGGATCAAACAGTTTGGCCTTCATGAACGGGAACAGATCACTGCTCTGGGCATGCTGGAACAGCAGCGTCAGGTGCGAGACCCCGGCGTTGCTGTAATTGAACACCTTGCCAGGTTCACCTTTGAGCATCGCAAAGGGAGAACCCGATGTATGGCCCAACGACGTCTCGAAGGGCTGCTTCATGGGAACCGGCTCCGAACCGATACCCGACGCCATGTTCAGCAGGTGCCGCACGGTAATCGCGGATTTCCGCGGGTCTGACAGTGGCAGCGATTCCGGAATCCACTCTTCATTGCAGACCTTGGTGTCGAGCGTCAGCTTCTTGCCGTTGGGCAACGGCCCCGCGCCGAAGTCATCGAGAATCAGCCCGAACGCGGTGCTGGTGTAGGCCTTGCTGCTGGAGTAGATGTTGAACGCCTTGTTCACATCGCCGCCGCGGTACCATTCGCCCGCGACCTGTCCCTTGCGGATCACCAGCAGACCCGTGGCTCCCGGCGCACTTGTGTTGTGCTTCCATGCTTCAGTCAGCTTGTCCCAGTTGATCCCCGCCACCTCGCGAATTTTGGCTTTCTCCGCATCATTCGGCTCGCCCGATTTCGGCAGCAGCGTCCGCCAGCCACCCTGGTCTTCTGGTGGCGGGAAATAGTCGGAGAGCCCCTTGTCCTGAGCCACCACGAATGACGGCAGCATGCACACGAAAAGCAGCCAGGCGATTGAGCCACGGGTCGCATGTCGCATGAATTGGTCTCTCAGCAGAGTGGCGGGGGAGGGAATCGTGTCACGCAACATACGCGTTGCCGGAATTGGTCGTCAAGGAGGTGAACTCTGGATGATTCTCGGACTGTCTGCCTGCAGAATGCGTGTCGTGTGCGTCCCTTTTGCGAACTCTGGCCTCGGCGATGTTGTGCATCGAGCGGTGTCCCGACATGGCTTGGGTTGTACTTTTGATTACACTATGGAGGTGAACTCAGCAGCCAATTCGTGGCGATCATCAGCGATTTTTCAGTTCACTTTGCCGCACCACAATCGCGCAGGCCAAACCGTCACCTCCGTGCGGTGAGTGGTAAGCAACGCGTTAGGAGCATTCAACATGCCGCCTGCAAAGCCCACCCGTTTTGAAAAAGTCACTTGGAGTCTGGTGACGCAGCTTCTCCCTGGGATGTTCCTCGCTTATGTCATTGTCAGTTGGTGCGAGGTGATGCCGCCCTGGTACGTCAACCTGGTCGCCATGCTGGGAGCTACCGGTGTGGTCGTATGCCATGCTTTCGAATTTGACCGCACCGCCATAGGCATTGCCTGCGTGGCAGCCCCTGTGGCCATCAATCTTTGCCTTTGGCCAGTCGTCCATGTCCGCAGTGCTGTTGAAGCGGACAAGGTTCACAGTGACTACCTTGGCCACCGGAGGGAGAATTTCACAGCTCGGAACATTGCGATTGTCAATGGCTCGTTCACGCTGGCGATGCGGTTCAAAGCGGATCTTTATTGCGTGTCTGATGGACGCGTTCAGTGGATCAACGGATTCGCTGCCGGTCGGAGCTGGGGGCGAATCCCTCATTACCTCTGGACAGACCTGCACATGACTATGGCCTTGGTCAAGTCTCCGTCGAAGGAAGGATCAATAACGGAGCTTGGATGCTGGGGCTATTCCAGCGCCCACTCTGCTTCCGCTGAGATTGCAACGACGGTCAATCCCCTTCACTCGCGTCTAGCAGGTGGTTTTTTGCTTTCCGGTCAGTCGCGAATTCTCTATGTCGAAGGCGATGTACCTTTTCAACTCCGGCCTGACATGACCGTCGAGTCCTTTGCGGAGTCGAACAAAGGGCATTTTTATGTCGTCTGCGTCAAGTTGCGAGGCTGAGCCGACTGCGATGGCTGGTGTTTGCATCGGCGCGAAATGCGAGCCCGATTGAGACCACACCAGCGTTCTCGCCATTTCTTCGGCATTGAACAACATCCAGTTGCCGTCAATTCCCGACTCAGTTAAACTTCAATTGATGGATGGCAACATCCACTCCCACCCGGTGGCACACGAGACAACTCCCCCGTCTCTGTGACACATGACAACCTGCCTGCGATTCCTCCCATTGAATTGAGGAACCATGACCGCCAATTTTGGCCGACAGATTCGGTTTTTGGGTCTGTATGCGCTACTTTTCGTGCTGTTTTTTGCCTGTTGCGGCCAGGCACAGGCCGCAGATGCCACGGCGGCTCCGGCAGGCCAGACGGCGGAAGAGTTGACGTTTGAGAAGCAGATTCGGCCGGTGTTGAAGGCGTACTGTCTGGACTGTCATGGCGGCGGTGACAAGCTGGAGGCCAATCTCGACCTGAGGCTCAAGCGGTTCGCGCTCAAGGGCGGTGATATGGGGGCGGCCCTCGTTCCCGGTGACGCGGCTGGCAGCCTGATGTTGCAGCGGATGAAGAGCGGCGAGATGCCGCCGACCGAGAAGAAGGTGCCGGCCGACAAGATCGCTCTTGTGGAACAGTGGATCGCCGCCGGTGCCAAGACCGCGCGCGATGAACCGGAGTCGCTGCCCGCCGGAACCATCGGCATCAGCGCCGACGACCGTGCCTACTGGTTCTTCCAGCCGTTGGAAACTCCGGCCGTTCCTGTCGTCACCAATACAGTGACCGATGAGACGCTGCGGGCTCAACAGCCGGCCTCCGACCTGATCCGCACACCAATTGACGCGTTCGTGCTGGCGAAGCTGCGGGAGAAAGGGTTGCGTTACGCACCCGACGCCGACCGCCTGACCTACATTCGCCGTGCGGCGTTTGATCTGACAGGCCTGCCGCCTTCACTCACCGAGATCGAACAGTTTTTGGCGGACACAAGCCCCAATGCCTACGAAAGCCTCCTCGACCGGCTACTGGCGACTTCGCAGTACGGCGAACGCTGGGGCCGGCACTGGCTGGATGTGGCCGGTTACGCGGAATCGGAAGGCAATGGCAGCGAAGACACACCGCGAAATTATGCCTATAAATATCGCGACTATGTGATCCGCAGCCTCAACGCCGACAAGCCCTTCGACCAGTTCCTGATCGAGCAGCTCGCCGGTGACGAACTGGTCCCGCAGCCGTGGGCCAACCTCACACCCGAGCAGATAGACAAGCTGGCGGCAACGGGATTCCTGAAGATGGCGGTCGATGCCACCGCGACGGGTGGAGTCGACGAGGCGTTCGCCAGCAATCAGGTGGTGGCCGACACCATCAAGATTGTCAGCTCGTCGCTGCTGGGGCTGAGCGTCGGTTGTGCGCAGTGCCACGACCATCGCTACGACCCGATCTCACAGGCCGACTACTTTCGGCTGCGGGCAGTGTTTGAACCCGCTCTCGATCCCAACCATTGGCGGCGTCCTGGCCAGCGGCTGATCTCACTGTACACCGATGCCGACCGGGCGAAGGCCGCTGAAGTGGCTGCCGAAGCGGGGAAACTGCAGGAAGCGTACAACGCGAAGCAGGCAAAGTTCATGGCCGCCGCGTTTGATGTGGAACTGGCCAAATTCCCCGCGGACCAGCAGCCGCTGCTTCGCGCCGCCTATGAAACACCTGCCGACAAGCGCACCGAAGATCAGAAGAAGTTGTTGGACGCCAACCCGAAGATCAACATCAGCCCGGGTGTGCTTTACCAGTACAACATGGCCGCCGCCGACGAATTGAAGAAGGACGCCGGAGTCATCGCCGCGAAGCACGCCGAACGCCCCTTCGAAGATTACGTCAGCGTCCTCAACGAACTGCCAGGGGTCATTCCCGAGACCAAGATCTTTTACCGCGGCGACCACCGCGACCCGCGCAAGCCGGTGCTGCCGGGTGATCTCACCATTGCCGCGCCCGATGGACAGCGGCTAGAGATTCCGGCAGACGACCCAAATCTTCCTACCAGCGGCCGCCGTCTGGCCTTCGCCAAGCACCTCGTGAACGGCAAGCACCCGCTGTTGGGCCGGGTGATGGCCAACCGTTTGTGGCTTCATCATTTCGGCCGGGGCATTGTCGATACACCGGGCGAGTTCGGCATCCTCGGCGTCCGGCCGACGCATCCCGAACTGCTTGACTGGCTGGCGACCGAACTGGTTCGCCAGGGCTGGAGCCTGAAGAAGATGCACAAGCAGATCATGCTGTCTTCGGTCTATCGGCAGTCCTCCGTCTGGCACACGCCTGAGGCCCAGCCGGTCGCCGGGGCGACGGGAATGGTTGAGCCACGCAAGGTGGATACGGACAACTCGTTCTATTGGCACTTCCCGATTCGGCGGCTGGAGGCCGAGGCACTGCGGGATCGGATGCTGGCCACCAGCGGACGGCTTGACCGAACGGCGTTTGGGCCGTCGGTCGCCATTGAGGAGGACTTTGTGGGACAGGTGGTCGCCAAGGTCGAAGTTCCCCGCCGCAGCGTCTATGTCCAAGTCCGCCGCAGTAAGCCGGTTTCGTTTCTGTCGACGTTTGACCTGCCGGTGATGATGGTCAATTGCGAAAGGCGGGTGCTTAGCACGGGCGCACCACAGTCGCTGATGTTGATGAACAGCGATTTCGTCCTCAAGGAAGCTGGCCATTTTGCGGCACGGGTGCGGAAGGAAACGCCTGCTGATTATTTGAAGGAGATTTCGGCACCCTTGGCGGCGAAGTATGCCAGCCCGCACCGGGCCTGGCAGTACGGCTATGGCCGATATGACGAAGCCACCAAGAAAGTTGCCATTTTTGCCACACTGCCGCACTACACCGGGGACGCTTGGCAGGGCGGCCCGACGCTGCCCGATCCGAACACCACATGGGCGATGCTGCGGGCGGCAGGTGGCCATGCCGGCAGCACTTCCGAACAGGCCGCAATTCGCCGATGGACCGCCCCGCGAAGCGGAACCCTGACGATCGTCGGACAGCTCAAGCATGGCTCAGAGAGCGGCAATGGCGTCAGCGGACGGGTGGTTTCATCCCGCTTTGGGCTGGCAGCGGAATGGGCCGTGAAGAATTCCGGCAGTGCGACGGAAGTCCCGACGCTGGCGGTCGAGGCCGGTGATACGGTCGACTTTGTCCTCGATTCCGTGAACGACGATCCGAATGCCGACTCCTTTGAATGGATCGTCCAGTTGAATCTTGCTCCGGCTACAGGGGCCACGGTGAACGTCGGCGAGGCCTCCCAATGGGATTCCTCAGCCGACTTTCATGGTCCGCTGCCAGAACTGACGCTCGCGCAGCAGGTGGCCTTTGCCTGGCCGATCGCCTACCAGCGGCCCATCACGCTTGAAGAACTCGAACTGGCGTGCCAGTTTTTGAGCAACCAGTTGGTCGGACTCAAAGCGGCGGGCGACAAGACGGACCACGAACTGTCGGCCCTTACCAACCTCTGTCAGCAACTCCTCAGTTCCAACGAGTTTCTCCATGTTGACTGACCAGATTCCCACCCGCCGCGAGTTCCTCGCCAATTCCGCTTTCGGTGTCGGCGCGTTTGCCCTCGCGCACCTGATGGGTCAGGACAAGCTGTTGTCAGCCGCCGAAGCGGCCAAAGCACCGGGCAAGCCGGGTGAAAATCTGCCGCTGGACCTGCGAACCCGCATGCCGCACTTCGCTCCGAAGGCGAATGCCATGATCTCGCTGTTCATGCATGGCGGGCCATCGCACGTCGACCTGCTGGACCCCAAGCCGGAGCTGAC
This sequence comes from Planctomycetaceae bacterium, assembly GCA_021732845.1. Classification (GTDB taxonomy): domain Bacteria; phylum Planctomycetota; class Planctomycetia; order Planctomycetales; family Planctomycetaceae; genus JAKFUF01. The sequence continues at coordinate 19,551 of JAKFUF010000188.1, forward strand.
GGCCAACAACGGCAAAGACTACAACAGCGACGTCGTATTCAGTTTTGTGAACCGCGCCAGCAAGAAGCTGTTTGGCAGCCCCTACAAGTTCGCCAAGCATGGGCAGTGCGGAACGGATGTCTCCGAACTGCTGCCGAAGATTGCCGAAATCGTCGACGACATGTGCGTCATCCGTTCGATGCACACCGGCCACAACGGGCACGAAGTCTCCATCCGTTACTTTCATGGCGGCATCGCCGGCGTCACCGGCCGCCCGACGATGGGCAGTTGGATCGTGTACGGTCTCGGCTCCGAATCGCAGAATCTGCCGGCCTACATGGTGCTGTCCGATCCCGGCGGACACCCGGTGGATGGCACGCACAACTGGTCCAGTGGCTTCATGCCGCCGCTCTATCAGGGGACAGTCCTGCGGGCGGAAGAGCCCCGCATTTTGAACCTTGATCCACCTCCCCAACTCCGTGGCTCACTCCAGCAGCAGAACCTGGCGTTCCTCGAACAACTCAACCGCCGCCACCTGCAGCAGCACCCTGGCGAAACTGAACTCGAAGCCCGCATCGCCAGCTACGAACTGGCCGCGGCGATGCAGACCGCCGCCAAAGAGGCTCTCGATATCTCCAAAGAGCCCGCCCACATTCACACTCTCTACGGACTCGACCGCCCCGAAACAAAATCCTACGGCGAACGCTGCCTAATTTCCCGCCGCCTCGTGGAGCGCGGCGTGCGGTTCGTCCAAATGTTCTTGGGCGGTCAGCCGTGGGACAACCACCAAAGCCTCAAGACCGGCCTGCCCGCTATCTGCAAGGCCACCGACCAGCCCGCTGCGGCCCTGGTCAAGGACCTCAAGCAACGGGGCATGCTGGATTCCACCATCGTTCACTGGGGCGGCGAGATCGGCCGCTTGCCGGTCTGCGAAGGCGAACTCAACGACAATGCCGGACGCGACCACAACGGCCAGGGGTTTTCGATTTGGCTGGCCGGCGGGGGCATCAAGGGCGGCATGACCTACGGCCAGACCGACGAAGTCGGCCACAAAGCCGCCGTCGACATCGTCACCCCCAACGACTATCAGGCGACGCTGCTGCAACTGCTGGGACTGGACCACACGAAGCTCGTCTACCACAGCAACGGCCGCGAACAACGGCTGATCGATGGCCGGCCGGCACGGGTGATCAAGGAGATTCTGGCTTAACTGGATTCAACCTCTTGGAGGCCAGGGCCTGGTTATTCCATAGGCACTTCGTTGCCCCTCATCTGCAAGCATTGGTTTGCAGGTCACGAGGATGCAATTGAATGTTCCATCCAGACCAAACTCAACCTGCCATTCAATCCAGGGAAATTCGTAGAACAAAATGAATTCGCTCTCGTCCTCGTCCCTCCAAAATGGCGGGCCGAACGCATCCACAAAATGCTGTTCTCTCAATTGAGGCAAGTCAAATGTCTGTTCTCGACAACGCATTTGGCCGGGAAACGGACGGGACAGTGGCGAGAATTTGTCGTAATGCCCAATATGAAATGAATCAATCGTGTTTTCATCGCAACCAATCGACAGCCCCAGCGAAGGATAAGAGTACTCCCGATCCTGCAACGGCTTTAGTTCCTCGACTGGACCAAGAAAGGAAATGGTTTCCAGCGGATCGCCGAACCGCGCCCCATTGAGCGATCCGCGTTCCAGATCAAAATTGAGTCGCAAATCCTTCGCTCGCTGCCACAGTTTCGTTGGATTCTTCGGGCAGAAGAAGGCTTCGAACATTGCCGTCCCTTTCATGTCGGCTCTGATTCCGGATGCGTCTTGATTTCCTCGCTCTTCCCCACATCCAATTCGGTCATTTCTCCGAATCGCGCTGCGGTCTGCGCCTGGGAATGCTGAGCGTACTCCATCGTCGGGCCAACAAGCCGAATTGCATCTTCAGTTGAATTAATGAGCATCCCCAAGTCAGAAGCCATTCCTCGGGGGCAGATGTAGGGCACGCATTCCTGGGCCGGCCGAGGCGTCGCGAAACCGTCCCAGCCGCTACTTGTGGAGTCATCACTCCATGTAGTTCTTATATCAAGTCTCCTCGTCGGATTGGTCCGGCATATCGACGGTGTGACAGTCTTCATTGGCATCACCGCGACATTCGTCAACGAGCCAGGCCGGCGCGTTATTCACGCGGCACAACAAGCGTGCCATCCAATAACGGCAGCTTTGGCAGGGCGTGTGGAAATAGACGATGAGACCAAGTTCGGAGCTATCGGCGGATTCGTTAGTTTCGAGCAGCGCGAGGAGATCCATCAACAGGCCATGACGATCGCACGGATCCAATGGCAAGTCGACTTGGTCCAGTAATCGCTGCTCATCCCCGGACTCGAAGTTCCTCACCAGTAATTTGACCACTGCACCATCAGTTCGATCGATTTCGAGTTTTTGAAGGGCCAATCGTCGCACAAGCGGGTGTGAATTCTGCCCGAGAGCACGGATTGCCCATCGACGAACTTCAGCGTCGCCATGATTCGCAAAAGCAATCAGACGCGCGTCAACCTGTGGCAACTCGCGGTTTGAGAACGTGCGCAGCACTTTGGCAATCACCGCCGGGTTCTGCTCGCGCCACAACCGCTTCAGGATCGGATGCAATGACGACTCTTCGGCCCGCATTCCCCACCCGCGCAGCCAATACCCGTTGTCCGTCAAGTTGTGCGGGCTAAACAGTGTGTCGAGATCGAGAGGCTCCGAGACAGCGCGCGTGGCTCGCGAACTATTGTCGTCGGTTGGCAGATTTGCCTTTTGCTTCCAAGCCGCGGCAAAGCGAACCATTCCTGGATCGGTAACGTCAGTAAGAATCTCCCGTACCCGAGCCTCTCCCAAATTGTCCACGGCACGTTGAATGACTTGATCGTCATCCCAATCCCAATCGTACGACTCTCGTTGCTTGCCGCGCCCGCTGGCGATCAGCCTCAGAGCGGCTTCGCCTTCCAGGTCGATCAGTTCCGACTCGCCGATCCAGAGGGAACTCGGAAAGTGCCGGTGGCTCACGAAATCATGAAGTTGTCTCCGAAGGTGTACGTCGCCATGCCGGGCGAAGTGATAGGCGATTTCACAATGTTGAGCGGCATTCCGGTCATTTTCAGGTGATTTCAAGGCCAACAGGATCGGGCCACGAAACTTCTGTGTCATGCCCATTTTGGCGATCATCGTCCACAACCACTCGCCACGGCTGCTCTCACATTCGCGGTCATAGCGCTGGTCGGTCAGGCACGCTTTCAACAGGGAGTCTGGGTCCAAAATCCCCATTCCAGCCCATTGAAATGCCCGGCCCAATCCCTTTTGCAGCGCGTCCCGCTGTTGCTCGAGGGTCGGGCTGTCAGGTGGTGAGAAATTCTCGGGATACACAGTCGGAGCGGCCAAGATTTGTTGGTGAACCGGGGTTATTCGTCACCATTCGCCTGTGAGATCAGAACACAGCCCCGCCAAGATCGCAAACGACCGCAGCCGCGAATGTTGGTCGAAAATGGACACGGTCGCCATGATTTGGTCCGCATCGAAATGGCGGATCGAATTCAACCTCTTGCGGCCAGAGATGGGTAACGCCATGGGCTGTCCGCTGCGCCTCATTGGTTTGGAAGTCACAAGGATGCAGTTGAACGATCCATCCAGTTGAAACTCAACCTGCCAATCGATCCAGGGAAATTCGTAGAACAGGAGGACTTCGCTCTCGTCCTCGTCCCTCCAATGGCGACCCGAACGCATCCAAGAAATGCTGCTCCGTCAGCTTGGCCAGGTCAAATGTCTTTTCTCACCAATGCAATTGGCCAGAATATGGGCCGAACAATGGCGAGTAATAGTCGTGTTGGACAATTTCAAACGAATCAACCATGCACTCATCGCAGCCGATGGACAGCCCCAGCGAAGAGTAGGAGTACTCCCGATCCTGCAACTGCCTCAAATCTTCAACTGGACCGAGGAAAGAAATGGCCTCCAGCGGATCGCCCAGCCGCACTCCATTGAGCGATCCGAGTTCCAGATCAAAATCCAGTTGCAGATCATTCGCCCGCGCCCACAATTTCGTGGGGTACTTCGGCCCGAAGAATGACATGTCTCGCAATCGCGAGTAGGGGCTAATTGGGTATGACCTTCGCTGACTTCAGAAAAAGCGCCCCCGCCCCTCGCATTTCCCCCATTCCGGCGCCTGGCTCGCCCTCGAGAATCGCGGGACCTCCGATCTTGAGCGCCAAGGCCTTTTCCTGTTCCGCTGGGTCGGTGACAGTAGCGTCGATCACGATATAGCCGACTTGCCCTTGAACCGTGACATACTCCAAGCCGTTTATTGATATTCTGTGGGATGCGGTGACCTTCTCCACGCTCAGCCGCACGTTCTTTCCCTGGTACTTCTTGCTGGCTGCACTGCTGTCCTTTTGAAAGTCGATGAGGATCGCTTTGGGATCACCCGTCGCGCTGCCGCCGCAACCAACGGTACACAGTGACATTCCGACTGCCAACCCGACGATTGCCGGTCCCACGAACAGACGTTCCCGCAACATGTTGTTCTCCTTGAGTGGCACGGGTATACTCACCCGTGTCTTCCCTAGTCTTATGAGGTAACGCGAACCTGCCGAATGTTACCGTTCACCGGGCTGCGGCAAACGACGTTGATTTAGGAACCAGCGCTGCCTGCAGCTCGGGTGCAACGGATTGTTCGGGGGCATCGGGCCGCCTCGTCAACGCCGACCGATCAGTCGTGCAACATTAGAGGCATGGCACACTGCCCTACTTATCCTTCTGCTTAAGTCAGTGGGCTGGAGCGACCCGGATCAGCAATTGAGCAAGCAATTCGTTGTTTGGCAGCATGTTGGGATCGATTGAGCACCACGGCAAGAGCGCCCCTTGCTTGCGGAACTCGAGCGTACTGCCTCCCAGCACCACGAAAATACTGCTGACCTCCGACCAGTCAAGTCGCTTGTCCTTGTACCGCAGACCATCCTCGCGAATCCCTAGCTTTCCAAACATCACCGTCTCGCCGGCGCTTACGGCCTCAAGTGCCGCTGGAAGCATTTCAGCGGCGACGCGCTGCACCATCGATTGGATGAACTGGCCACCGTCTTCGACATCCCGAGTAATGTCGAAGGCTCTTCCATCTTCGGCAATAAGTCGAAATTTGCCGCCAGCAGCGGCGGGCGAAAGCAATTCCGTGATGTCAGACCATCGCAGCACGTCGATGGCATTACCTACTTTGATGACCAGAGCGTCATTGTAGACGGTATATCCGGGGCGAGCGATCACTTTTGGCGGCATTCGGACTGCGCGCCAAGCCAGCACTGCGGAGCCGATACCGATTGCGAAAGCGACTGCGGCCGCCGCCAGCATCACAAAGGGCGGAAACTCTGCCGGGACACGACCACTGAGGTGGAGCCAGACGAAATAGACCGCCAACGCCGGGAATGCCACTGCCAGGACGCAGGGTACTACCCTTTCGACGTCCGTAAGCTGATCGACGTAACCCAACCATCCCGCCGGCGGGTGGACGCTGACCGGTTCGCCGAGGTCCGACGTTCTGTCGCGCTGATGTTCGTCCACCACTCGTAAACCCTCCGCCGCCAAACAGGTATTCGACCGCCGAAGTGCGGTAGAATATCACCGTAGTTTGGCCGTGTAGTATGGACCTGTCGATTTCGATTTGTCAATCAGCAAAACGAGTTGCGGCGGGGCACCGGAGAGTTTGAAGGCCCAGAAGCGAATCATGCCCCGCAGTCTGCTGCAGCACCTGGTTCGGCGTCTGGGGCATTCCCAGCGAGCAACCCGCTGGCGAGGACCGCAGTCGCCACCTCCGCGTACAGCCCGAAACCCTCGGCCAGCACCCATCGCAACTCAGCCGCGCCTTGATACCACGGCTCCGGGTACACCGGTGCCTCGGACAGCACCGGGCCGAACCGCTGGTCGGCTTTCCGCATGAGCAACCCGAATGGGTCGCCGATGTGCCCGGTTGGCACCCGCGCCACCAAGATGAACTCAGCCACGCCAAGCCGGAGCACGAGGTTCACGCCCAGTTCGCCAGGCACGCCGGCCTCGCGGGTTGCGTAGAACTTTTCCCGCCGGCCGAACCGGAACGCACGCCCGGTGGTAGCCAGCGCGGCTTCCTGTTCCGCGGCGGGTAGGTCGCGCGCCGGCGGCCTGCCGCCGCCCCGGCTGGCAGCGCACAGGTCGTACCATCGCCGGGAAAAGTCGAGCCGGTGAAGTAGCCCGAGCAACCTCTCATGTGCGGCGTTCTTGTCTTGCATTCGGGCGCTCTCCGCCGCCGAACGATCAAGCTCACCGGCCCGGCGGCATCAGGGGCCGATGAAGTATCAGAAACGAATCATGCCGCCGGGTCTGGTGCAGCACCTGGTTCGGCATCTCGGCCCTGCTTTGGATACCCGAACTCCACTTGGCATGTGCCATCCGACCCAACTCGAAGAAGCAGTTCATCCCAGGGCTTTGCCCAGCGGCGCTGGACGGCTGACAACTCCGTCACAACGTGGATCGCTGTCATCGGCGGGGAGTGATACCGCTCGCTGGTGCCATGAACCGAGGCAACGATGATGTCACAATGCCCGCTCGTGGTGTCGGCCCACTTCACGGAGATGACATCCTGATCCCACGCGCGCGGCTTGGTCGGGACGGCCGCCACGACTGTCTGGGCCAGCCGCTTGAGCACAACGTCAAGCTGTGTGAGTGCTTCTGCCTCGCCCACTCCAACGCCCTCCGCCGCCTAACGACAAAGCTCAGCAGCGGCGGGGCACCAGTGAGCTATGAATCCCAGTAACGAATCATGCCCCGCCGTCTGCTGCAGCGCCTGGTTCGGCGCTCGCCTACCTGCGGAGGTTCTTGAACGTGAACCACGCTTTGATTTCCACCTTCGTGTCGGGCTTGCTACCGTCGTAGTAGTTCACGTCCGTGGTCGTCGCAGTCCAGTGAACGAGGAACTTGTTGCCCTGGCGCTCCAGGAACCGCACCACGTTCTTGTTCAGGTCGCCGTGCTCGCAGTAGTACAGGCAGGAGACATGATCCTGCTTCTCGTCGTCCCAAGCGGCTGGGATGGAGAACTGGCGGCCAACCATTTTGGACACGTCGAGCTTCTTCAGGGAGACCTCCGCGTTGGGCTGCGGGGCCAGTTCGGCCGTGTCCGGTAGCGTCTGAATTGGCTTCACCTTCGTGTACATGTACAGGAGCAACTCGACTGCACCATCCCGCTCAACACTTGGATGGTCGGGTGCTTCACGACGTAAATCTCGTCGCCGTTGAAGCCGTGCAACACAAGCGTTCCCACCTCCATCGCTGCTCCTTCGCCGAACGAGTGCGTTCACTTGCCGGGCCGGCTGCAAGGAACGTGATGTCTCGAAATACCGTCATGCCGGCCCGGTCAAGTGCAACGCTTAGTTCGGCGTCCACCTGAGCCACACGAGCTATCACGGGCACGTCCATTGCATGCTCTATTTCTTTTCCTCTTGCTCCCTGAACTGGAAGTAGCCGATTCGCCACTTGCCATTCGCCTTGTCCTTGACAACGCGAAGTGAAAACTGGAATCCCTTCTCTTTAGTCTTGAAGGTGCCCTTGAAGAATGCCTCATCCTGGTCCGGGGCAATCTCCTCTGACTGGAAAACAGGATCGACAAATCCCCGGATGGCAATGCTGTTGTTTAGCCACTCGCGCAAACGAGTCTCCCCGTCCTTGGCAAAGGCCATCTGCAGCGATGAGTCGATCAGGCTTTCGGCCTGCTCGAGTTTGCCGGTGAAAGCGACGTCAAAAAAGTCCGTCGCCACGCCCTTGGCCCATTTCAATTCCGCCGCCTTTTTCTCGTTCGCATCGGCTCCGTCAGCAGGTGGAATGAACCAAGTCAGCAGCAAAAGTCCAGCGGCGAGAGCGTACAATCGGATCATACGTCGTCCTTTCAAGCCGAACGAACAAGCTCACCCGCGGCGACCCCTGGGTGAGACAGTGAAATCCCGAAAGCAGTAGTGCGGCCGCCGTCGGGTGCAGCAACTGGTTCGGCCAATCCGGCGCAATTGCCCCTTGATTATCGGTATGGACCAAAGCCGCCGACAAAACCCAAGCGGCCGGCATATCCGTTTTCTTCACAATGCTTCAAGAGCTTGCCGAGTAAATCCGGTTCAGGCGGGTCAAATGTGAGATCAAAGTTGATTTTGTTTCCTGCCCGACTCACCTCCGCTTTCTGATACCCAGGTTGTTTCGTCAGCCAATCTAAAACCTCGTGATCGTCGGGTGGAAGAGCCTGGTATTCGACCCGAAGCGTGTAGTTCGAGTAAATGGTTCGCCTGCGAGCCTGATCCCAGAAGTAAACACTTCCGATTAGGCTCACGATTCCGACTACGAACACCACCCATGCAAGTCGAGACTTCATAGAGTGTCCCCTTCTTGTGGCCGAACGCCCAGGTTAACCCGTGTGTGCCGCGGGCGGGATTGAACTCACAGCAAAAGCCGCCTGCGGCACACCTCGGGTTGAACCGCTTGTTAGGCAAGACGGCCCGGCTTGACATGAGCGCTGACGACACGGCACGAGGTGAATGCTACCACGCGGCCACGGGGTTGGGAATGGTTTTGTAGGGCTGGTGGATGACGGACGAGAGCCCGACGGCAGGGGCCGAAGCCGACCGCGCCCGTGCCGCGCAACTGCGGACTCCGGGGAAACGCCCGGCTTCGCGACCGCACAGCCGGCGTTCCCAGTGCTAAAACGACCGGCGTGGCTTCAATACTGAACAGGCGGCATGCCCCGGACACGCCAAGGTGACGCTGCTTGCCGATTGCCCACGACAGCTACCGGCGCGGCCAAACGGGAGGGAGCGCGGACAGCGAGGCACGGGGTGGAGGCCGCGGATGGAGCCACGGGGTTGGGATTGGTTGGTGTGGATGATGGACAAGCAACAGCGGCGCAGGTCGGAGCCGATCACGCGAGAGGCGGCGCAACCGTGGAGAAGCGCAGAACTGTCGGCCTCCCAGCACCCCGGCGTTCCTGTATCTGAAACAACCGCCGTGGCTTCGCGATGCTGACAGCCAAAGCGCCCCGCACACCACCCAGAGCAGCGATGCTTGCCTAACACCAAGGTTAACCCGCGTGTGCCGCGGGCGGGATTGAACTCACGGGAAAATGCCGACTGCGGCACACGTCGGGTTGAACCGCTTGTTAGGCGTTACGGCTGATCTTCGTATTCAACTGTAGGAGGAGGGACGTATGGTTCTGCTTTTCGATATTCACTGCCCAATTCAAACCAAACGTCTGGAAATTCGTCCCGAGTCCATGACAATTGAGGAGAGAGCAATTCGACGAGGAATTGCGTCAGCGACATCGGAAGTTCATAAACCACAATGCCCCAAGTAGACCAGTAGAGCAATGTCCATTCATTGCAATTGCCTTGCGTGACCCAGCAGACAAGATCGTTCTCGCGCTGAATGATGGGAAAGAGTCCTCCGGGGGTTGGATAATTCGGGTACGGAACTCGATCGCGCCCCCTATTTACAGAATCGATAACGTCTGTCAACAGCCGAGCGGAATCAGCGGCCCAATCGCCATTCTCAGGGTGCAAGACTGCCAGAGTATGACAGATCGTGCAGTTGCCGTATGTTTCGATGAACCTCTTGTAGTCATCAGGCAACTGCAGCCGCAAATTGTTCTCTACCGCATCCCAGTCAACAACCGTCGCATGAGGCGTCGCCGGAGGTGGAAGCAACTCGATTAAGTCTGCCAATGCGGACGTCACGTTGAACCTCAATCTGACTGATGCAAGAGTGTGTTACCACAGCCTAACGACCAGGTTAACCCGCGTGTGCCGCGGGCGGGATTGAACTCACGGGAAAATGCCGACTGCGGCACACGTCGGGTTGAACCGCTTGTTAGGCAGTGCGGCCCGGCTTGATATGAGCGCTGACGACGCCATCGACGGGTGAATTGTACCACGGAATTACCGGTGTTGGGAATTGTCCCTTGGAAACACGGGAGAAGCGGGAATGTTCACCAGCAGATTCCTCCACCGCATCCACCATCGCCTACGCCTCGCGGGCGAATGCCGCGCACTCTCACCGCAGTTCCTTGCGTATAACGAGTTTCAAGCCAGACCATACCTCGCTTACGGCACAGACCTTCACATCGACAAGTCCGAGAGGCAACGCCAACTCGCGGATCGTGTCTTCGGTAATGTCGGTTGCCACTTTCGACGCCTTCTTAGGCCAAGACACCCAGATTGCTGCGTCGGCTCGGATTTCATCCCTCAAGTCTTTCAATTCCCCAGCGAGCCGCGACTTCTCGACTGTGAAGACATGTACGACGTCGGTGCTGCTCGATACCTTCTTCTCAATCTTGACGCCCGGAGGAATAGGTTCCAGAAGTTTGGCATAGTCATCTGGAGCCCACCGTGTCACGATGCGCACGTTGGCGAGGATGCCCAGCTTCTTGGCGAGAGGTGTTCCCGAGTATCCGGCGGGCGAAGGCATTCTTGGTGTCGGTTGTGATCGAGGAGTATTCTGACGGTGGGCCAACAATGGGTGGTTCTTGTGCTGCCTAACGCCAAGGTTAACCCGCGTGTGCCGCGGGCGGGATTGACTGCCAGGGAAAATGCCGACTGCGGCACACGTCGGGTTGAACCGCTTGTTAGGCAAGACGGCCCTGATAGACATACGCGCGGGCGACACCGCACGGGGTGAATGCTGCGATACGCTGCTTGCACGCATTTTCTACCAGAACTGCCACCATGGCTTACTTCGCGCATGGGTGATGGGTTCCGGTGCCGCGCTCAGGCTGTACTCCTTCACCGGTTTGCCGCTTGAGTCTAGCAATGCAACATCGACGTTGACAGACTTCAACAAAGGCGACAAGTCCTGTTCGCTGTCGTACGTCTGTTTCAACGCGGATTCGATTGCCTCGTGGTTGTCCAGGGAGCACACGACTGTAAAAATGACTCGCTCGCAGCGATCTTGGTGCTTTGCCTTCCAGTCCAACAATGCGGCCTTCACATTGCGGAGCTCTGCGAGAAACGCATCGACAGATTCCGGAGCAACCGTGATTCCGAGCGCCACATGTCGCCCCTTCGAGAACTCCATCACCCGCATGGAAACTCCAGCCTAACGCCCAGGTTAACCCGCGTGTGCCGCGGGCGGGATTGAACTCACGGGAAAATGCCGCCTGCGGCACATGTCGGGTTGAACCGCTTGTTAGGCACGGCGACCCTGCTGGACATGAGCGCCACCGACACGGCACGAAGTGAATGCTACCACGGGACCGGTGGCTTGTGAATTGAATTTAGGTGCGCGGCCGGTAACTGCGGTGGTGCGGAACTGGAATCGCGCGGCGCGTCAGAACCGGTGGCGGGGACTGCGGACGGGAGCGTAACGCATGGCTTCGCGACTATGTGACCGATATACCTTGAGCCACGACAGGAGCGGCGTGGCCCAGTGGCGTGGAACATCCGACGTGCCAAGCAAACGCTCGCAGTGGCGGCGCTGGCCTAACGTTCGGCCGGGGCCTCCAACACGACAACAGTGAAGTCGTCTTGGAGGCCACCACTTCCAGGCAGGCGTGCCAACCGCTGCAGTTCGTTGATCATTGCCGACCCGCAGGCTCGAGCTGCGACCTCGACCACGCGATCCCACCCGACATACTTCCACACCCCATCAGACATCACCAGCACCCGCCAGGGTTCCTTGACCGCCGCCTCGAAGGAAACGGCCACCGCCGCCCCTGAACCAACGGGCGGATTCTTGTGCTGGCCGGCGGTCAGTTCGTTGGCCTTCCCCCTGCTGACCAGGAGAGCGGCCGAATCCCCGCTGGACGCGCCCACCACGCGGCCCCGGCTGACGCACAGACCCACCAGCGTAGTGAACCCAGCGTCGGCGTCGGCTGCGACAGCCGCGTCGGCCTGCCGCAGAACGCCCGACCAAGTAGACGGGTCGGTCAACTCGGCGGGCCGACAGCCGAGGGCCGCGGCCAAGGCGCTGTGGCACGCGAGCCGCGCAGCCGGGCCGCCGCCCGCCTGTCCGCCCTGCCCATCGGCGAGAAACGCAAACCAGCAGTCGGCGTCGAGTGGGTGAGCTTGGACGCAGAAAGCGTCTTCGTTTAAGCGGTGGCCACCCACTTCAGAGTATGACTGGACGCCAACCATTGCTCCGTCTCAAGCAGCCTAACGCCCAAAATCACCGGGCTGCGGCGAGTGACTTGGCAAAGTGTAAACAACGCACCACCGCAGCTCCGGTGCATTTTATCGTTAGGACAAGTGAGCCACGACGATTACCAACTGTGCTTCAACAAGAAACGCGAAGCGGATCGCGACCGTCGTGGGAGTTCCTGCCGTTGATCAAACGATATCGACCAAAAGCCTTCGAGACAAGATGCAGATCGCGATTGTGAATCCGCACTGACATTCATGTTAGAAAACAGCCAACGCAAAGCCGAGTGAGAAACGCCCGTTGCGAAACAACCGCAGATCTGGAAAGCGTAAGCGAAACAAAGCCGACAAACGCCGGAAATGGAACGACTGATCTGCATCCCATCACAACCGACAAACACAACGAAACCCAAACGCAGTCAGATCCGCCCTCCACGCGGCACTGAATGCGATTATCAAACGATCTAAGCTGTCCTAACGACTGCGTTAACCGGGTGTGGCTGAACCCGGCAACCATTTCAGACCCGGCAAGTAGCCACACTCCGGTTCAACGCTTTGTTCGTCAACGTCGTCGCCACTTTGACGCAATCAGAATCTGATCACAAGTGGCGCATACCCACAGAGTACATGTTCTTCCGGTGTAATCAGGGGATACCATGATTTGTTCAAACGTAGCGTGCGGAAACCGTTCGACCATGTCTTGCTCGAATTCTCGACTGTAATCGATGCACCCATGAAAAACGCGGACTTCTTTCGGGAAGAGTTCATCCTCATGCAGCTCGCAAATCCGCAGTGCATCAACCAATGCGTCTTCGGACAGCAGGAAGTCCGGATTGGCTGAGATGAATGATTGCCAAAGATCCTGTTGCCAGAATCGAAGACGCGAGTCTTTGCGTCGCGCTGTTTGATGAAGTGCTTGGACGAATCGCTTATACGTCTCAGCGCCAGTGTATTCCTTGAATCGCGTTCGGAATTCAATTGTCGTGTGCATTCACGTTGGGGTTCTTGAATTGACGAACGCCCAAAATCACCGGGCTGCGGCGAGTGATTTGGCAAAGTGTAAACAACGCACCACCGCAGCTCCGGTGCATTTTATCGTTAGGACAAGTGAGCCACGACGTTTACCAACGGTGCTTCAACAAGAAACGCGAAGCGGATCGCGGCCGTCGTGGGAACTCCTGCCGTTGATCAAACGATATCGCCCAAAAGCCTTCAAAACAAGGTGCAGATCGCGATTGTGAATCCGCCCCGACATTCATGTTAGAAAACAGCCAACGCAAAGCCGAGTGAGAAACGCCCGTTGCGAAACAACCGCAGATCTGGAAAGCGTAAGTGAAACAAAGCCGACAAACGCCAGAAATGGAACGACTGATCCGCATTCCATCACAACCGACAAACACAACGAAACCCAAACACAGTCAGATCCGCCCTCAGCACAGCACTGAATGCGATTTTCAAACGACCTAAGCTGTCCTAACGTCCAAAATCACCGGGCTGCGGCGAGTGATTTTGTAAAGTGTAAAAAGCGCACCACCGCAGCTCCGGTGGATTTTATCGTTAGGACAAGTGAGCCACGACGATTACCAACTGTGCTTCAACAAGAAACGCGAAGCGGATCGCGGCCGTCGTGGGAGTTCCTGCCGTTGATCAAACGATATCGACCAAAAGCCTTCGAGACAAGGTGCAGATCTCGATTGTCAATCCGCACTCGCATTCAGGTTAGAAAACAGCCAACGCAAAGCCGAGTGAGAAACGCCCGTGGCGAAACAACCGCAGATCTGGAAAGCGTAAGTGAAACAAAGCCGACAAACGCCGGAAACGTAACGACTGATCTGCATTCCATCACAACCAACAAACACAACGAAACCCAAACACAGTCAGATCCGCCCTCAGCACTGCACTGAATGCGATTAACAAACGATCTAAGCTGTCCTAACACCAAGGTTAACCCGCGTGTGCCGCGGGCGGGATTGAACTCACGGGAAAATGCCGACTGCGGCACACGTCGGGTTGAACCGCTTGTTAGGCAGAGCGACCTGACGGGAGGGCGCTGACGACACGGCACGGGGTGAATCCTACCACGCGACCAGCGGATTGAGAAATGCTCTTGCTTGATTGCCGGAGTGTGTTTTTGCTGCGGCGGTGTGGCTTCGGACACACGTAAACGACTTGCAGCGCCTTGATGGCAGAGTTCAGGGGACGCCGAACTCTGCGAGGAACCGGTCAATCTGCTCGTCCGATGCACGCCACTCTCTGCCGCGTATCTCATACAGGGCGACAAGCCCCAGCAGCGTCACGAGGTCTTCGGCAACAAATCGGTGGCCCGAATCTTCGGCCACCCAACACGCCGCCGAGCCGGTCTTCATAACTGGGTCTTGGAGAACTGTGAAACCACGCTCCAGGAGCGCGAGATATGCCGGAATTATGACGTTCCCGGCGTTCGCAAGCGTCGACTTCATGATCCACGGTCCCGCTGCCTAACGCCAAGGTTAACCCGCGTGTGCCGCGGGCGGGTTGAACCGCTTGTTAGGCGGGGCGACCTGACGTGACACGGCACGGGGTGAATGCTACCACTCACGCACGGGAAATGGGAACTGTTTCAAGGGGTCCGTCTAATTTGAGATTAGGCATCGGACTCGACCAGCGTATCGGATTTGCATCGAGGGCAGGTGTACAAGTAGCGGGCGGCTGGGACATCCCCTAACCATAAACTACCCATTCCAACGTAACCAGCTGCTGCGGTCTCCGCATCCGCTATCGCAGTCAGGCCAAGTATCGGGCCATGCGTTTCGACGTGCGCGGCGGCATCCATCATAGCGCCTGAAATCAGAGTCAGTCCGCACTGAGGGCAATTGTCAGGCAGCCTAAGGGCCATGGGACCACCAGCCTAACGCCCAGGTTAACCCGCGTGTGCCGCGGGCGGGATTGACTTCACGGGAAAATGCCGACTGCGGCACACGTCGGGTTGAACCGCTTGTTAGGCAAGACGGCCCGGCTTGACATGAGCGCTGACGACACGGCACGGGTTGAATGCTACCACGGAGCCACGGGGGGTGGAATTGATTGTGGTGGTGCCCGAGCGAAGGTAGGCCGCGGAGAGTTACACCGATGACTCCCATTTCAAAGTTGGATCGAAGCCGCCGTGATCGCAATAGTATCGCGCGGCGCGAATCACCGCTTCAATGTCGCGACAAATGTGACGCTCCGCGTCGGTGAACCCTTGGTCGCTCGTCCAAACAGCGACTTCTGCCTCGCCTTGTTCAGGATTATTCAGCCTACGCTGGAAAAACCCGTCGAAGGTTCCAGCCAGCCAGTATGCGCCATTGCCTCCCATGATCTCAAACAAACCGCCATCGTCATAAGTGTGCTTGCGTTCGTCTTCGGTTGCCCACAAGGACAAGAACGGATACTCGAAGCGGTTCAATCGATGAATGGCGTGCCAGACATCGTCCCATGTCGGATTTGCAACTTTGTGGGACTTCCATCCCCATCCGGATGCATCGTACACGGTGTAGCCAAGGGACTTGACGTGCATCAGTGCTTCGACTCCAACGCGTGGCTTCTCGACCACAGAACCAACATGCCCGGAACGGCAACAAGACCGGCGTGGCTCATGATGGATGAACAGCCGACGTGCCCCGCAGATGCTCGGAGTGGCGACGCCAGCCTAACGCCAAGGTTAACCCGCGTGTGCCGCGGGCGGGATTGACTTCACGGGATAATGCCGACTGCGGCACACGTCGGGTTGAACCGCTTGTTAGGCAAGACGGCCCTGCTGGACAGACGCGCGGACGGCACCGCACGGGGTGAATGCTACCACAGAGCGACAAGCTTCAAAATGAGCGACAAGCACAAAGTACCCCGCAACTACTGCCTCTCAGGAACAAAGTCAATTGGTGGGTCTGCAACGTGTTTCAACCATAGAGCGAGGTCTTCGGCAGTGTGAGTGTAGCCGAGATCACCACAGGCTATACCGTGCTTCGATTCGATCAATTTACTGCGAACCCACGACTCCAGTTCTGCGACTGTTGCCTTCCGGTCAGACCGAGCATGAAGTGTATAAGAAGTGACTGTGCTGTTGTGGAAATAGACATCGTGAAAGGCATATTCGATGCGGCCCTCTCCTTCAGAGTGGCGCATGATCTGTGGACGCCAATACGTCATGCCATCATCCACTGCTTTAATGCCTAACGCTCAGGTTAACCCGCGTGTGCCGCAGGCGGGTTTGACTGCCAGGGAAAAAGCCGACTGCGGCACACGTCGGGTTGAACCGTTTGTTGGGCGGGGCGGCCCTGGTGGACATACGCGCGGACGACACGGCACGGGGTGAATGCTACCACGGGACCACGGGGTTGAGAACTGCATTTGTGCGGATCGTGAAAGGGCGGCGGATATAGCACAGTTGAATGCATTGGCGAGGCCCGTTGCCCGCGGCTGAGGGCCCGAGTCCCCAATTAGTCACGTCATGTCACGTGCCGCTCCTTCTCAGTGCGTCGGGGAGTCGCTTGATAATCTCCTCGGCTGGCTGAGGCTGCAAGACAATGACCTGCGTCTGATTAGCGTCATATCCATACTGAAGAGCGATACCTATCGTCTTGGGAGAATACCAGCCCAGCTTGCCACCATCGGTGGATTCCGTGGCCTCTTGCGCTGGAGTGCCGAAGGCTTTTATTAGAAACGACTCCACCTCAGTAAAACGGTCTCGAGGCATATGCACGACTACCCCATACTGGTCCTCCGAGTAACTCCATTCTCCTGCGATCACTGGGAGTCCGTCGGTGGCCACAGGACGAGCGCCTCGTTTGAGCGTCTGCTGCATTAGGAATTGTCCCATGTCGCCGGCGCCCTTCGTAAACCGCATTTCGCCGGCTCGGGAGCATCCGCAAAGGATCGCGAGCCCAACGCCAAGGTTAACCCGCGTGTGCCGCAGGCGGGTTTGACTGCCAGGGAAAAAGCCGACTGCGGCACACGTCGGGTTGAACCGCTTGTTAGGCAAGACGGCCCTGATGGACATACGCGCGGACGACACGGCACGGGTTGAATGCTACCACGATGCCACGGGGATGGGAATGCTTTTGTAGGGATGATGGATGACGGACGAGAGCCGGACGGCACGGGCCGAAGCGGACCGCGCCCGTGCCGCACAACTGCGGACTACGGGGAAACGCCCAGCTTCGCGACCACACAATTGGCGTTCCCAGTACGGAATCGACCGGCGTGGCTCCGGTGCGGAACAGCCGACGTGCCCCGGACGCTCCAATGTGACGACGTTTGCCGATCGACCAAAACAACTGCCGGCGCCGCCAGAGGGGAGGGAGCGCGGACAGCGTGGCACAGGGTGGATGCCGCCGACGGAGCCACGGGATTGGGGATGGTTTGTGTGGATGATGGACAAGCAGCAGCGGCGCAGGTCAGAGCCGATCACGCGAGAGGCGGTGCAACTGCGGAGAAGCGCAGAACCGTTGGCGGCCGGTGTCTGCTGCAGCGCCTGGTTCGGCGTTCGCTCTCGCCGGGAGCCGTTCTACACGGCTTGCTTAACGCGTGATCCGGCATTCCGGCAGTGCTTTCTGAACTTTCGCGGCCCCCGCGTCGGTCACTTTGGTATCCCTCAAGACGAGGGTAGTCAGTCCCTTGAGTCGGGCAAGATCCTCGACTCCCTCATCCGTCACCAGAGTGCCGTCGAGGAGGAGGGTGGCCAGCTTCTTGTGCGCAGCAAGTTCCTTCAGGCCTGCGTCCGTGACCTTGGTCCCCCCGAGGCTGAGGTACACCAGCCCCTTCACCTGTGCGAGTTCCTTCAGGCCCGCATCGGTCACCTTCGTCCCGTTCAGTGAGAGCGAGCCCAGGTCCTTGAACCGAACGATGTTCTTGAGGCCCGCGTCCGTCACTTGCGTGTCGTTCAGGGTGAGCGAGCCCAGTTCCTTGAACCCCGCGAGGTCTTTGAGGTCCGCGTCTGTCACTTCCTTGCCGAGCAGCGTCACCGAGTACACCGGCTTGTCCGCCTTGCCTTCGACCCGAAGAACCTGGCCGCCGAGCCTCTCCACCGTCGCGAGCGCTTTCTTCTCGGCTTCCTCGTAGCCGGCAAGGGCGGCGGGAGCCAGTACAAGCACAGCGACGGAAAGCAAAACGACCGCTTGCTTCTGACCACGGCACAGCATCATTTTCTCCTTCGTGTAGGATGATCGGTTCACGCTGTCCGACGAGTTACCCCAGTTACCGGATTGGCCCACTGCCGTTTCCGTCGCCGAACGCCCAGGTTAACCCGCGTGTGCCGCGGGCGGGATTGAACTCACGGGAAAATGCCGACTGCGGCACACGTCGGGTTGAACCGCTTGTTAGGCACGTTTGTTGATCTGTGGATGCCATTGCCTGAGCTGTCGATTGAACGCTTCCCGCACGATTGACACGCCGTCATGCCAGTCTTCAAAGAAACCCCTTCTGCCCCAATCAACCGGGTATGCATAGCGAACCCCTTCAGCAAACTCCGACACCCAATTAACTGGCTCGTCCGTTTCAACGACATGGAAGCAGGCTGGATCGTAAAGAACTGGTTCGTGGCGGTCGTTTAGAAGGCGGTACCAATCTGCCTCGATCCCGAGAACGTCATAGAGTCGTCCCAACGTGAGTGACGAATAAACACTTTCGTCGGGCGCATGCCGTGACATCAGCTTGACCCTCATATTGGAACGCCTTCACCGCCTAACGCCCAGGTTAACCCGCGTGTGCCGCGCGGGCGGGATTGAAGAACACGGCAAAAGCCACCTGCGGCACACGTCGGGTTGAACCGCTTGTTAGGCGGGACGGCCCTGGTGGACATAAGCGCGGGCGACACGGCACGGGGTGAATGCTACCACGAGACCACGGGGTTGAGAACTGCATTTGTGTCAATGATGGGGGTGCGGCCATCTGCGTGAGGATTAATCAAGAAACGGTGTAAAAGACAGTACGTTTCCTGGTTCATCACGGCAGCGAACGGCGAGCGAAATGATTTCCCGTATATGGTCGAAGTCGTCTGGTGCCAGGTCATGCAATTCCGTCAGCAATTGCGGCATGTCGGTGTGGTCGAAAACGTCGTAACTGCAATTGTCGAGCTGCGAGAGGAGGGGAAAACGCGATTCGTCCGACTGGCAAAGGTATGCTTCATTGCCTTCGCGTCCAATCTCCACCACTTTGCCTGCAGACGATTCTAGGATGACTCGAATCATGAGGGTGATTCACCGGCCTAACGCCAAGGTTAACCCGCGTGTGCCGCGGGAGGGATTGAACAGCACAGCAAAAGCCGCCTGCGGCACACGTCGGGTTGAACCGCTTGTTAGGCGGGGGTGACTTGACGCGAGGGAGCGCGGACGACACGGCACGGGGTGAATGATACCACGGAGCCACGGGAGTTGGAAACTGATTGCGGTGGACGGAGGAACCGAGCCACGGGAGGCGGCACACGGGAGCGGCGGCTCTCGGGACAAGTTTCGGTGCCGACCGCGTGGCTCACAACCGATGGACAGGCAACGTGCCCCGCACAACGCTCGGAGTGGCGACGCAGCCTAACGACCAAGCTCACCTGCCCGGCCCGGCTTTGAGGGGCGGGGAAGGTGCACCGCCTGGTTCGACGCATTACTGCTGGTTCGACGGCGGCTGTGATTCGGGACGCACTGCCGAGTCCTGCGGCTCGTCTGGCGAAGAGGCGGTTACGGCAACAAGTCGCCGGTGAGCAATGAACGCAGCCAAAGCGCCGGACACGAGACCCAACCCAATTCCCAAGATCGGCAATTCGATGGCAGCCCATGACGCGCCCGGCGTCGAGATGAACGGGATCATAACGAGAGCCGTCACAAACGCCATGACGGGCGTGGCAAGCCACCCCAAGACAAACGCGCTCTGCGGCCGTCGGGCACGCGAGCCCAGCCACGTGCCGAGCAGAATCGGCGTAAGCAGCGCGAACGATCCGGTGATGACTTGCATAAGTTTGCCCCGAGCCGCCTAACGACCAGGTTAACCCGCGTGTGCCGCGTGGGCGGGATTGAACAACACGAAAAAGGCCGCCTGCGGCACACGTCGGGTTGAACCGCTTGTTAGGCAAGACGACCCTGCTGGACATACGCGCGGACTACATGGGGTGAATGCCACCACGGAATCACGGTGTTGGGAACTGCTATTGTGCGGATAGTTGAGGGCGGCGAATGTGTGTGGATTTGCGGAGGGCGGCACTACATCTCACTTACCGTTCATCATTTTCGTCGCTTCCGCCGCCGTCCACACCTGATGAGCTGGCCACAGGTGCCATGCCTGCCATTGCCGTGCGCTTAGGCAACGGGAATATTGGAGGCGGCGGGAAATACTGAACTGTACACCGAGTACAACATAGCACCACCCTTCCACGAATGACTTCGAGATCATTATGTACGGGCCAATAGCCATTGAAATGTTGTCGGCCATAGACGACATCCTGCCACGACCGGCGATCGGCAACAGGATCGCTCCGCCACCACTTGGGCTCCTTTGAACTATCGGCAAATCCGTCGGCGGGATATCCGTAATGCGATGCATCCCAGAGCTTCTTTGCATCTGCAATACGCCCCTCTGATAGAGCCTTGGCAAACGCATTCGCAGTCCGTTGTGGCCACGTCACCCAATTCCACACCGCAAGCGTCAGCAAGGCGATAATCGACACGACCAGGCAGAGGAAAAGACGACTACTACCTATTGTCATTGGTGGCTCACCGCCTAACGACCAGGTTAACCCGCGTGTGTCGCAGGCGGGATTGAACAGCACGGCAAAAGCCGCCTGCGG
This sequence comes from Planctomycetaceae bacterium, assembly GCA_021732845.1. Classification (GTDB taxonomy): domain Bacteria; phylum Planctomycetota; class Planctomycetia; order Planctomycetales; family Planctomycetaceae; genus JAKFUF01. Next base: position 40,456 of record JAKFUF010000188.1, read on the forward strand.
CACACGTCGGGTTGAACCACTTGTTAGGCACGACAGTCTCGACGGGGCTGCACTCGGACACACGGCACGGGATGATGCTACCACACAACCGATGGCCTGAAAACACTGGCAAAGTCAGTGGCACACTCCCAAATACGAATTTCGCTCATTCCGCCAGTGCCACACCCGCCGCCTGGCTCGGCGTGCCTTTGTTAATGTGGCGGGTCCGACTTGTACTTGTACCGTCGGCCTGCCGGCCGCTGTTCGAATCCGTCCGGGTACAGTTGTTGGCGCAACAGCTCGTCGACCACGAGAGTCATGGCCAAGTTCTGTGTCACTGGCTGCCCTTGCCAAGTGAGATCCTGCGGCACAAACAACTCGAACGTAGTCGTACCTTTCGGCAGGTCAGTGGCCTGAGCGAGCAGTGCCTCAAGTGTGCCCGACGACGATTCGGTCACCGATTTCTCCTGCGGGGCGGTCGGCGGAGCGGCGGGCGGGGTGTTTGAGCCGCCGCAACCGAGCGCGAGGATTGCAAGGAACGGTAAATGCCTCAACACGCCCGCGACCTCCGTCGCCTAACGCCCAGGTTAACCCGCGTGTGCCGCAGGCGGGATTGAACTCACGGGAAAATGCCGACTGCGGCACACGTCGGGTTGAACCGCTTGTTAGGCAAGACGGCCCTGCTGGACATACGCGCGGGCGACACGGCACGGGATGAATGCTACCACGGGGTCATAAGAGTGGGAACTGAATGTGTTGGGCTAGGATCCGAATGTGTGGTGCAAGACGAGGCCTTGCTTGAGGGGGCGACGCCCACCTTTATCAGGGTCCGCTCGGCAAACCCTGTTGGTTCGCTCAGGCTCACGCCAACTCTGGGAACATCTCTCGGAGAAGCCGCGCCTGGTCTTCGCGTGCATCTACTACCAGATTGCTGTAGTGCAGGAAGTAATCGAGCGATTCAAACCGACCAATTCGCTGTGGCTCACCCTCGCGGTGTTCCCAGTCATCGGGATATAACAAGCAGATCAACGCGCGAACTGCAGCGACTTTTGGGTTGACGACTTCGCAGGAAGCCGTTCCGAGATATTTCCACGCCGCAACCCGCGCAGCCTCCAACTCGCTTGCGGTCGCCGCGCCAATTCGGTAGTCCCGCGCCACACTGAGCCATTGTTCGGAATCGCGTGGTAGGAAGCCAACAAGGCTTTGGCAGCAGGCTTCCTGAAACTGTCGCAGGCGGCCGATTTCGCCGGAAATGTCGCCATGGCGCTCCAAGTCATAGAGCAACTGCCAGGGTGTTTTGGCATGTTCCATCAAGGAACTCGGCCGCCTAACGCCAAGGTTAACCCGCGTGTGCCGCGGGCGGGATTGACTTCACGGAAAAATGCCGGCTGCGGCACACGTCGGGTTGAACCGCTTGTTAGGACCGCGGCAAAAATAAGTGTCGGTTTTCGACACGTTATTCAGCCAATGAGCCGGCACGCGTTAGCGTCCGGTTTGATGTCGCCAAGAACCGGACGCTAACGCGTGCCGGCTGATGGAACTGGCCCTTGTCGCGGGACCAACTCCCAATCAAAATCACTAACTTATTGTTGCTGCGATCCTTAGCTGCGTGGTTCGTGCTTCGGGAACACGATCGCGAAGGGCTCTGGGTCCGGTAGGTCAATGTTAATGCGCCGGTCGTAAACGTTCACTGGAGCGAGCAACAACTCGGCTATGTATTGTGGCAGCCAAACAGGAAGTGCGTCAACGTAGTCATTGGCAATTTGGTCCCAGCCGAAGATGTAGATCGGACCGGGAGTCACGAGACCCTTCAACGCCTCTGGAGCGATGCCGGCGTCGATGTCAAGAACATCGTCATCAATGTCGGCCCAGCCATGCTCACGTGAGATATTCAGCGCAAATGGGATGCTTGGAATTGTGACGTGCATCCATTCGTAGACATTCTCAGAGCCATGGTCGAACGATTCTGTTGTGGCACCGGGCGACAGCAGCAGGCCGAGCTGAGGAAACGCAAGAGTGCAATTGACCTTTAGGTACACCATGTCTTTCACGGCTAACAATCAATTATCCACGATGCATCGCGGATAACACATTCTCTGGGAAAAATTATCCCCCGATAGTATCGTGCATAATCGCTTTTACCCTCTGGTAGGCTGGGTGTCAATCGTTTATCGTGGATAGTGAGTTTCAACGCGCGATGGCCGACCTGGGAGCAGGATGCCGATGTCTGTGGAGTCGTTTTTGAAGTCCGTGGGGATGTGCGGGCTGGTGCCGAATGTGGCTGAGCGGCATGCGACCTGGATCGGGCGGTATGCCGGTTACAGTCGGGCCGGTCGGCAATGGAGGCTGGTGGTTGAGCGGGAGCGGGTGATCGATTTCCTGCGGTCGCTGCGCGATACTGGTGTACCGGCACGCGAGCGGCGGGAGGCGGTGCTGGCGATCGCGTGCTATCGCGACGTGGTCCTGTGCGTGGCTGAGCCACGGCTGGGTGATCTGGCGGACACGCTGGAGGGCTTGGCTCAGCGGGAAGAACAGGCCAGGGCCGGCTTGTCCACAAAGGCCACCGGGATGCGCCAAAGCGGCGGCGAAGCTTTGGTGTTGAGCCACGCCGTCGCGAAGCTGCAATCCACGCCGGGACCGCGGTATTCTGAACAGACCGCGCCCATTGGCCAGCTCGACCCCACGGAGCGGGGGGAGATTCAGCAGTTGCGGCGGGAATGCCGGATTCTGCACTACTCGCTGCGAACCGAGAAGGCGTACGTGGGCTGGGTGGAGCGGTTTTTGAAGCGATATGTGCCGGAGGCGAGAGCCACGCCTGACAAGGTCGGCGAGAAAGAGGTCACCGAGTTTCTCTCTGAACTGGCGGTAACCGACAACGTTTCGGCGAGCACGCAGAACCAGGCGCTGTGCGCGCTGGTGTTTTTCTTTGACAGGATCCTGCGGCGGAAACTCAAGTTCGTGAGCGCGGTGCGGGCGAAGCAGCCACGGCGGCTGCCGACGGTGCTGAGTGTCCAGGAGACGCAGCGGCTGCTGGCGGCAATGGAGGGCCGTGAAAAGCTGATGGCGCAACTGATGTACGGGGCGGGCCTGCGGCTGATGGAATGCCTGCGGCTGCGGGTCAAGGATGTGGTGTTTGAGCTGGGGCAGATTGTGGTTCGGGAGGGGAAGGGGAACAAAGACCGTGTGACGGTTTTGCCGCAGGCCGCCCGGGACGGTTTGCTGGCGCAGATCGAAGCGGCGAGGCATCAGCACGAACGGGATTTGCAGAAGGGTTACGGCCAGGTGTGGCTCCCGCATGCCCTGGCAGAGAAATATCCGAACGCCGACCGCGAACCGGGCTGGCAGTTTCTGTTTCCCGCGCTGAAGCTGTCGCGCGATCCGCGGAGCGAGAGCGTGCGGCGGCATCATCTGCATGAAGGGGTGCTGGCGCTGGCCCTGAAGAAGGCGGCGAAAAAGGTGGGAATCGTGCGACCGTTTTCGTCGCACGCGCTGCGGCATTCGTTCGCCACGCACCTGCTGGAATCCGGCTCGGACATCCGCACCGTCCAGGATCTGCTGGGCCACGCCGATGTTTCAACAACCATGATTTACACACATGTGCTGAACCGGCCGGGATTGGCGGTGCAGAGTCCGCTGGACCGGATGGCGTGACTTTGACGTTTCTGGCAAACGCCCGCCTGACTTTTGTTGAATGTCAGATTTGACGAGTCCGACAGAAGTTGATTTCAAATCTCAAATTTCAGATTTCACAGTCTGTGCGACCACATCGAACGATCGGCCACGCCTCCACAGCGAAGTACGTAAGGGTCGCGGCAATAATAACATGGTGAAGTTGATTAGTTAGGATGGACGCCGACTGAGGGCAGATTCATCAGCCGGTACGCGTTAGCGCGCGTTAGCGTCCGGTTCGTGGCGCTGGCGTCTTACGATTATCCTCCAACCGGGGGCTCATTGGCTGTACGGCTTGTCAAAAGTCGACAGTTATTCTTGCCGCGGTCCTAACTCTCGCCCGGAAGGCCAGATGTCGCGAAAAAGTATTTTGGCGACATTCAATATGGGTCTTGCGGCGTTCACCACGCCGCTCATCACGTGGTGGGATATCCCCACGCTTCGAAGCAGGGCTGCCATTCCTTGGCGATGCGCGCCTTCAGGTCGGCCGGCAGATCGGTGTGACGGTTCTTCTGATAGTCCTTGACCTTTGTCAGGTACGCCTGCAGCTTTGGCTCCAGCGTGGCATAGTCTGGCAGGTTGAGGGCTTCGTAGATTCGCCGCATCTCGGCTTCGGGATTCTTTTCCAGGTCCTCATACGCCAACTCGTGAAGGTTCCCCGGGGGAATGAGGCCCTTCTCCTCGAAGTAGGCGTCGTAGACTGACCGGTACTGGCGCAGGATGCGTTCGTCCGCGTCATCGACGCCGACTTTCTGCAACTGGCAGAAGGGACGGACTTTGGCCCACAAATGCCGCGTCGACTGGAACACCGCGAAGGGGTCGCGGCGGATGCTGACAAACTTGGCGTTGGGGAACATCTCCAGGAGCAGTTTGATGCGGCAGGTGTGCGGCGGCGACTTCAGGATCAGCGGTTTTTTGTATTTGATGGTCACTTTCTTGAGAAAGTGCATCAGCCCGTTCTTCCAGCGGTCCACCTCGCGCTGCGGCAGATCCCGCAGCGTCCAGTACTTTTCGTAGTGGTCAAGCCGCCGGGTGAACGTCCAGCCGACATACGGCGACTGGGTGGTGATCATGCACATCGCCCACTCTTCTTCGTAGGGCACGGCCGCGCTCTGGCTCATGTTGTCCATGAACCGCTGCTTGGGGACGAAAATCTCCACCAGGCGCGCCGCCCAGGGCTCGCCCAGAAGAAATGTGCTGGGGTAGTTGACCTCAAAAAAATTCGGGTAGGCGTACCGGTCGTCGAGTGACAGCAGATTGTGCAGATGCGACGTGCCGCTGCGCGGATGACCGAGAATAAACAGCGGCTGTTCGACCTCAGTGCGGCGGATCTTGCCGGAATAGACCAGTGTCTCGGGCCATCGGACCATGGTGTTGATGAGACTGGCCATGGAGATGACCGCCGCCCGCGGCCAGTAGGGGATGTCGACCGCGAAGTTGTTGTCGTACAACAACTTGAGCCAGTCACCCGTGGTGATGCCTGCGTACCAGCCGGGACCCAGAAGCAACAGTAAACGGTCCCGTGCCGTGGCCATGCGCGTCAAAATCCTTGAGTTTGGGGAATAGACAGTGGCCGGCTGCGGAGGCTGGTGATCCAGCCACGCCTTCGGCGCGGATTCCTCCACGCTCGCGGAGAAAACAAGCGGGCAGCTTAGCGGAAGATTCGGCGATTGAAAAGCGCGCCTGTGTCAGCGCTGAGGGCTGGCCAATTTTCCCAAAATCAGCCGGAACGCATTGGCGTCCGGTTCAGAACTTCTTGCGATTGTTGACCCGCACCGCGACGGGAACCGGGGCCGAATGGCCTTTGGCTGATCTGACGTATCCGACAAAAACCAATTTCAATTCAAAATTTCAAATTTCACAGTCTGTCGAATTGCGTCGAACTGGCAGTATCATCTCCGCGGCGCACGACATAAGTCTCGCCGCGCCAATTGAATGTCATCGAACGACGTTTTACTGTGAGACCACATCGAACGATCGGCCACGCCTCCACAGCGAAGTACGTAACTCTGGCCCGGAAGGCCAGATGTCGCTAAAAAGTATTTTACTGTTAAATTTGAAATCTGAAATTTGACGTGTCCGACAAAAGCCGATTTCAAATCTCAAATTTCAAATTTCACAGTCTGTGCAGCCACACCGAACTGTCGACTGTGCTTCAAGGGGGCGAACGTAACTACTGCCCTGCAGAGTGGATATTGCGAAAAATCATTTTACTGTGAGATTTGAAATCTGAAATTTGAAATTACATCGAATTCAGAGACGGGACTTTTGTCGGACACGTCAGATTTGAAATACACTTCTGCCGAAGACCTCGAAGTTCAGCTCTGGCCTGACAGACTTTCGCATCAACGATCCCGACGGAAATCGCCTCGGGATCGGACAAGACACAAGCGATGCCTGACGGCTCTGCAGCTCATGGCGACCAGCAGGTCTCAAGCCAATCGAAAATCGAAAAATATCCCCCATGACCAACGCGGCGACTCAGATCGAACTCCTCCCGCCTCCGATTCGAACTCGGCGCCCCGTGGCTCAGTCGCCGCTTCGAGACTTGAAGATTGGCAATGTCCCGGTCGGCTTTCCCGTTGTTCAGGCCGCGTTGAGCGGCTACAGCGACGGGCCGATGCGGCTTGTGGCCCGCAGCCTCGGAGCTTCGTATGCATTGGCCGAGGTGATGATTGACCGGTTTGTGCTGAGTCTGAAGAACCGGGAGCGGACGCGGTATCACCTGCACCTGGATGACGAAGACCACCCCGTGGGCGGTCAGCTCATGGGTTCCGATCCGCTGCAGTTCGGTCCCGCGGCGCGGAAGCTGGTGGAGGCGGGCTTTGATGTCATTGACATCAATTTTGGCTGTCCGGTGAAGTCCGCCGTCGGTGGCTGTCGGGGTGGCTATCACCTGAGCCAGCCGGCGGTCGCGCTGGAGATTGTGAGCCACGTCCGCGAGGCGGTGGCCAGCCACATTCCGGTCACGCTCAAGATGCGGCGGGGAATGGATGATTCCTCAGCCAGCCGCGACAATTTTTTCGAGATCCTGGAAGGAGCATTCGCGCGGGGCGTGGCGGCGATCACCGTGCATGGCCGGACCGTCGAGCAGAAATACATCGGCCCCAGCAACTGGGATTTTTTGCGGGCGGTGAAGCAGCATGCCGGAACCAAGACCATCCTGGGCAGCGGCGACCTGTTCACGCCACAAGCCTGCCTGGAGATGCTGGCCGACACCGGGGTCGACGGCGTCACCGTGGCTCGCGGAGCGATCGGAAACCCATGGATCTTTCAGCAATGCCGCGAACTCGCCGCGGGACAGCCGCCCTCATTCCCGGATATCGCCGAACAACGGCGCGTCCTTGCGATGCATCTGGATCTGTGCGTGGCGATGGGTGAAGCCAAAAGCACCGTCGCCACCATGCGCACCTTCGGCATCAAGTTCGCCCGCCTGCACCCGCGCCACGAGGATGTCCGCAACGCTTTCGCGCGTGTCAAGACGGTTGAGGAATGGGCTGCAGTACTAGCAGGCTGGTACACACACGGTATTGAGCCGCGTCAAGAACAACCGTGACAAATGCACCCTTCGCGCGTCAGCGGTGATCTGATTCATTCTCATCCAGTTGTTCCCCGCCGTCCGCGGTGAGCAGAGCCCGCAGGACACGTGGATCGATGCGCGGACTCAGCGAGCGGACGCCCCCATCGGCAAAGGCAGTCATGGCACCTCCTTGATGATACGACGACCAGACGGCGGGCGAGTGACCGAGTCGGCTGCCGGGCAGATTGAAGCCGACGTTGGTGGAGGTGACCTCAATATCGCGTGGCTCAGTCCACACGATCTGCTGACCGCAGGCCTCGGCGAGCAAGACCGTATGCGACAACCCGTCTGGGAAGTTCTCGAGACTGCGCCGCTTGTCGATGGGAAACGCGGTGTTCGGGCCGGTGATCGCCGCGTAGGCGGTGTACCAGCGGCCGGCGGGATCCTGCCGATATCCGGGCACGACTGACGGGCACAAATACATTTGAGGTGTGGAATGCTGAGCCACGAGGGTGTTGAAGGACGAAACCCAAGGCTCGGCTGCGTTGTAGCTGTAGGCCTGCCGGGGCAGTTCCAGAAAAGGCAGAACGGCGACGCGCCAACTCTGGTCGGGCTGATGGTCGGTGTGGATGCGCGCCGCCGGGAGTATTGAGTTATTCACTGTGGCGTGATTGATGAGCGCGAGACTGACATTTTTCAGATTGTTCTGGCACTGCAATCGCGCTCGTGCTTCGTGAGGTGTCCAAAGACCAACGCCACTGCATTGCATCACAAAAATAAAGGCGAGAAGGGATACCATCGCACCCCAAGTCAGAAGATCATGAAAACCATGCGGAGCCTGACATTTGCCTTCGATCTCCCGAAACGCTGCCGCGAGCGCCGGCAGCGGCATCCCGACGATGACAATCATCGTGGGAATGAAGATGAGGGGTGGTACGTCCTGCAGGAGAATCTGCGATCGTTCACGGACAGCGATGGTTGCGACAATCGAAATGACAGGCACGAACCACAAAGCCCCCACGACCCACCAATTCGCTGGCGAGCGCGGCGGCCAATTCCAGAGGTACACGACGCTTCCCACCATGCTGATCGCAGTGACGGACAGCGCGATGCACAGCCAGATCAATGACGCAGAGCCGGCAGCAAACCAGATCGGCGGGAATTTGTAGGTCATGGCGCTGCCTCAGCAAATTGCGATGTGGCTCGAGCGAACTTCAAGGCTGGTATTTGCGTCTGTACCTTGCCCTCGATCGCGTTCAACTCTGCTTTCGACTTTCCGCATACCTGCTACGATACCGACTTCAAAATCGTTGACACAGAAAACGCACGCTCGGAACGATTGACGACTCATGCCCACTGAATTGGCGAAGCAATACGAAGCCGCGCTGGCCCAAGGCCGGTGGCTCAAGTTCTGGGACGAAAACGGGTACTTCAACGCGGACCCGAACCCGGCGAAGAAGCCACACACGATCATGATTCCGCTCCCGAACGTCACGGGGGCGCTGCACATGGGGCACTGCCTGAACGGAACCGTGCAGGACCTGCTCACCCGCTGGCGGCGGATGCAGGGGTATGAGGCGCTGTGGATGCCGGGCACCGACCACGCGGGGATTGCCACGCAGGCGGTGGTGGAACGGCGGATGTTCGAGGAAGAAAAGCTGACGCGGCACGATATCGGCCGCCCCGCACTGGTGGAGCGGATCTGGAAGTGGAAGGACCAGTACGAAGCCCGCATTCTGAACCAGTTGAAGCAACTCGGCTCAAGCTGCGACTGGCGGCGGACGCGGTTCACACTGGACGAAGTTTGCTCCAAGGCCGTCCGCGAGACATTCTTTAAGCTGTTTCGCGACGACCTGATTTTTCGCGGCGAACGGCTGGTGAACTGGGACACGCACCTGCAGACCGCCGTGGCCAACGACGAAGTGTTTCACGAGACGGTGAAGGGGCATTTCTGGACGTTCACCTATCCCCTGGCAGACGGTTCCGGCACCATCGCCTTTTCCACCACGCGGCCGGAAACGATGCTGGGTGACACCGCTGTGGCGGTGCATCCGGAAGACGAGCGCTACAAGAAGCTGATCGGGAAGATGATCCGCCTGCCGCTGGATGGCCGCGAGATTCCGATTATTGCCGACCCGATTCTGGTGGACCGCAACCTGGGCACCGGTGTGGTGAAGGTGACGCCCGCCCACGACTACAACGACTATGCCTGCGGATTGCGGCACAAGCTGCCGCTGATCAACCTGCTTAGCCCCGATGGTTCGCTGAACGAGAACGCCGGGAAGTGGGCGGGTCGCGACCGCTACGAGGCCCGCCGCGAGGTGGTGGCCGAAATGGAGCGGCTGGGCCACTTCATCAGCGTGGAAGACCGGGACATCGAACAGGCGCACAGCGACCGCAGCAAGACGCCGGTGGAGCCGTACCTTTCCGACCAGTGGTTCGTGCGGATGGAAACGCTGGCCGAAAACGCCATGGCCGTGGTGCGTGATGGCAAGGTACGGTTCTATCCGGCCCGTTACACCAAAACCTATCTCGACTGGCTGGGAGAAAAACGCGACTGGTGCATCAGCCGCCAGTTGTGGTGGGGCCATCAGATTCCCATATGGTACTGCGAGACGGCCACCGAAGCCGAAATGAAGGCGGCGTTTGGCGGCAACGCCGACGTTTCCTACCGCCCCAACCCGCACGGCGGCTGGCTGATTTGCAGCCGGACCGACCTTCCCGCCGACGCCCTCGGCGCCGCGCACAGTCTGCGCCGCGACGAGGATGTGCTGGATACCTGGTTCAGCTCGGCCCTGTGGCCGCACGAAACCCTCGGCTGGCCGGAGCAGACGCCCGAACTGGCGTACTTCTACCCCACCAGCGTGCTGGTGACGAGCCGCGACATCATCACGCTGTGGGTGGCGCGAATGGTGATCATGGGTCTCTACAACATGGGCCAGGTGCCGTTCGCCCATGTGCATGTGCATCCCAAGATTCAGGACGGCTTTGGACAGACGATGTCCAAGAGCAAGGGGAACGGCGTTGACCCGCTGGACCTGATCGACAAGTACGGCGTGGATGCGGTGCGGTTCACGATGGCCTCGCTGGCCGGCGAGAGCCAGGATGTGCGGCTGCCGGTGGGTTATGAATGCCCCGCCTGCGGCGAGTTCATTCCGCAGACCATTGAACATCAGAAGGCAACGCCTTCGGGCGGAGCTAAACCACGGTTGAAGTGTCCGAAGTGCAAGGCGACGCCGCAGTACTCGAGCCCGTGGTTCACACCCGACGAGGGCGAGCCCGTGGCTCGCACGGTGAGCGACCGCTTCGAGTACGGCCGCAACTTCTGCAACAAGCTGTGGAACGCCGCGCGGTTCGCCATGCTGAACCTCGAAGCCGGCGTGCCCAACCCCGACGAACCCGACAAGGTGCTGGCCAAGGCGTACACACCCGGCCGGGTGGCCGACGGCGACCTGCGGTTGGAAGACCGCTGGATCCTGAGCCGCCTGGCGACCACGGTGCAAAACGTGACGACACTATTGGGTGAATACCATTTCGACGCCGCCACGCGGGCCATCCGCGACTTTACCTGGAACGAGTTCTGCGACTGGTATCTGGAGATGATCAAGGCCCGGCTGCGCGACGAATCCACGCGCACCGTAGCTCAACGTGTTCTGGTGACCGTGCTCGACAACCTGCTCCGCACGCTCTCGCCGTTCACCCCATTCATCTGCGAGGAACTCTGGCAGCGCCTTGGGGAAATCGCCCCCGAGCGTGGCTTGCCTACTCCCCAGCCGGTCGCGGCGGCGGCCATGATTGCCCCCTGGCCCACGCCCCCAGAAGGCTGGCGCGACTTGAAACTGGAAAACCGCTTCGCGCGGCTCCAGGAAACGATCATCGCCGTGCGCAATGTGCGGGCGGTGTACGGCATCGCCTCCTCAGTGGACCTGTCGCTGCATGTCCGCTGTGCCCCGGAAATTGCCACACAGTTCCAGGACGTGGCCGCGCAGTTTGAGAACCTGGCCAAGACCTGCCTCAAGGCCGCCGGCGTGGATGTCGAACGCCCCGCCGGCGCCGCCAGCTTCTCGCTGAGCGACGCCGATGGCTACATCCCTCTGGCCGGCGTGATCGACCGCGCCGCCGAACTCGCCCGCCAGAAGAAAGAGGCTGAGAAGCTCAAGGGATTTATCGTGGGCCACCAGAAGAAGCTGGGCAACGAAAGCTTCGTGGCGAAAGCCCCGCTGGAAGTCGTCGCCCAGGTGCGTGAAACACTGGCGAATTTGGAGAGCCAGTTGGCGAGCGTGGAAGAGGTGATCAAGCAGTTGGGGGAATGATTGGCAATTACTGTCACCTGGATGCCCGCCAGCCAGTGAATTTTTATTTCAGCGCGGATGAGGCAATCGCCTCAACCGCGCCGTGAGGTTGCGAATGCGCAAGCCATCGTCGCGACAATTCAGGCAGTTGCTCGCGTTGGCGGGGGGAATGCTGCTCATTTTGGGCTTGATCACAGTCTGTATTCCTGAATACCGACGTTCCGCGGCGCTTGAAGCCTTCTTGCTTCAAGGAGGCATGCGTTCCGGGTCGTTATCGGATTGGAATTCGCAGGCTCGTCTCGCAGTTTTTTGTACAGAAGATCGACTGCCCGGATGGTTCAGGCCACCACTTCCTGAGCCTCTCAAAAGCAATCTGTTTGTTGCCGCCAGAGAGGTCCGGTTTTCTTCCGTCAGTTCTTTGCGCACACTAACCGACGCAGAGCGCCGCTGTCTGGAACTGTTCCCCGAACTGCGGGTGATACAACTGAATGTTGCGTTGTCCGAGGACGACTATCGTCGACTCTCAGGATTGCCATGCCTGACCGAAATCTCATTGAGAATGGAGGCCGGAGCAGCGGGATTCGAGCAACTTCGGAATAGGCAGCGGCTCAGGAACATCGATTTGACCTGTGAACAATTTGAGAACCGCGACATGCAGGTGTTGGCGAGTTGTCTCAACTTGGAGCGGGTCTCGCTAAATGGACATCTCCAGTTGCAAACCATCGCGACGCTGGCGCGGCTTCCACGGCTGATGACGCTGGAATTGAGACATGTAACGATAGTCAAGAATTCCACGTCGGAGATCTTGAACCCAAGCCTCTCAGGCGACGACTTGCGACCTCTGTCTGCATTTGCAGCATTGAGGTCGCTGGATCTGGCGTATTTGGAAACCGGAGCCTTGGCGTCACTGCCTACCTTGCCCGCGCTGAAGGAATTAACTTTGCACGGCGACATCGGATTCTTGGACCTTGAGGAATTGAAGCGATTCCCCCAACTGGACTCAGTTCGCGTTGAGTCATATTGGCTGTCCGAAGAATGCCTCCAGCGTCACGAGACGGATCCGGCGCAGTTCGAGGGATGGCATGAAGAGCCGAAACAGACCGGTAGATTCATTTTCCGCGGCCATGCAAACCGTAAGGTGGAGGTTGAATTCTAAAGGATGGAGTGAGGCATTTCGCCATGGCGACTTTGTACTCTGCGGTTAGGTTTTCTCGCATGATGGCTCTAACCGGCCCGTTGCGAAAGCAACAGGCTAATTTGAACTCCGCCCATCGTGTGCTGCTATAGCCTCCTCCGGCGGAGCAAAACCCCGGCGAAGTGTATTCTCTGACACCGCCATCGGGATCAAAAACTGCAGCAGGTAATCTGGTCCGCCAGCTTTCGAACCTATGCCGGACATCTTGAAGCCACCGAAGGGGTGGCGTTCGACCAGAGCGCCGGTAATCGGGCGGTTGAGGTAGAGATTGCCGACGGCGAACTCCTGCCGGGCCTTTCTGAGATTGGCGGGGCTGCGGGAATAGACGCCGCCGGTCAGGGCATAGCGGGTGCCATTGGCGATCTGCAGTGCCTCGTCGAAGGTGCGGGCCTTGATGACCGCCAGAATCGGCCCAAAGATCTCCTGCTGGGCGATTTTGGCGGTCGGTGGCACGTCCACAAAGACATGCGGAGCAATGAAGTAACCCTGCGTGAGTGCGGTCACGTCGCCAGCAACGGCCAGTTTTCCCTCTTCGTGGCCGAGGGCGATGTAGTCGTCGATGCGGGATTTGGCTTCGGCGTCGATCACGGGACCGATGAAGGTACCGGGCAGTTCCGGCTGGCCGATTTTCAGGCTCTTGACCGCCTGTACCAGCCGCTTGACGAAATCGTCGTAAGCCGATTCCAGCACGACCGCCCGTGAGCACGCTGAACACTTCTGGCCGGCGTAGCCGAAGGCGCTGGCGATCACCCCCTGAACGGCCTCGTCCAGGTTCGCGTCGTCGTCGACAATGATGGCGTTTTTGCCGCCCATTTCGGCAATCACCCGCTTCACCGAATCCTGGGCCGGCAGCGTGTGGGCGGCCTGCTCGTTGATTGCCAGACCAACTGGCTGTGAACCGGTGAAGGCGATGAGATTCACATCGGGATGGTTCACCAGTTCCACGCCGACCTCTTCGCCAACTCCCGGCAAGAAATTGAGCACCCCCGGCGGCAGCCGCACGTCGTCAAAAATTTCCTGCAGTTTGGCAGCGATGACCGGCGACTGCTCGGCCGGCTTCATGATGACGGTGTTGCCGGTGACGATCGCCGCCACGGTCATCCCGGTCAGGATTGCGAGCGGAAAATTCCACGGGGCAATGACCACACACACGCCGCGTGGGCGATAGAAATATTCGTTCTCTTCTCCCGGCACATCAAAACTGCGGGGAACGCCCAGCAGCCGCATCTGGGCCGCGTAGTACTCGCAGAAATCGATGGCTTCCGCCACATCCGCATCTGCTTCCGCCCACGGCTTGCCGCATTCGTAAACTTCCCACGCCGCCAGTTCGAACCGTCGGTCACGCATCTGCGCGGCAACCAGTTCCAGGTATTCGGTGCGGTACTGCGCATCGGTGCGAGACCAAGCGGGGAACGCCTTGCGGGCCGCAGCCACGGCGAGTTGGGCGTGGTCCTTCGTCGCCCGCGCGGCTCGTCCCACAATCTGCTTCGAGCGGGCGGGGTTGCGCGATTCGATGAACACCTTCGTGGCGATCGATTGGCCGCCGATCACCAAGGGATAGTCGCGGCCGAATTCGTTGACCACTGCTTCCAGAGCGTCCTGCATGGCTGTGCGGGAGGCCTCCAGGCTAAAGTCCGTCAGGGGCTCGTTGGTAAATCCTTCGGTGTCCTCAAGCGCGGGCAGCGGCGGCTGGGCGGCGGCGTGGTCGGCGGGCTTCATCAACAACTCCTTCAGGGACACGTTCTCGGCGAAGCTCGCCCGCAAAAATGAATCGTTCGAGGTGTTTTCCAGCAGCCGCCGTACCAGGTAGGCCATGCCGGGAATCAGTTCGCCAAACGGCGTGTAGACGCGGACCCGGTGCCCCTGTTCGCTCAGCAGTTGGGCCTGCTCGGTGCCCATGCCGAACAGCATCTGGATTTCGTAGTCGGCCTGCGGAACCTTGAGTTCCCGCGCCCAGGCAATGCCGTGCGCCAGGCTCCGCATGTTGTGGCTCGCCAGCGCTGGCCGCAGTGTCTGGTAGTTTTCCATCAGGAAGCGCGACTGCCGTTCGTAGTTGTCGTCCGACTGCCACTTTCGCTGAAAGACGGGAATCGGCCAGCCACGCTGCTTGGCGATGACGGTCTCGAAATCCCAATAGGCCCCCTTCACGAGCCGCACCCAGATCGGCGTGCCCCGCGCCGCCACCCATTCCCGCAACGCAAGCAAGTCGCGCTCGGCATCGGGCAGGTAGGCCTGAATGACGATTCCCACGTCCTCAAAATCGCGGAACTCCTTTTCGTTGAGGACCTCCTTGAAGATCGAAAGCGTCAAATCCTTGAAGGCAAAGTGTTCCATGTCGACATGGACATAGGCCCCATGCTCCTGGGCGCACCGCAGGATCCGCTCCAGCCGGGGGCGAACTCCGGCCAGCGTGCCGGCAGGGTCTGTCGGATTGAACTGGCTGTAGAGGGCGGACAGCTTGATGGAGACGTTGATCCGCGGGATCGGTCCGTGCGAATCCCGGTCGAGACGCACGACTTCGTGCCAAGACTCGACATCGGCCGCCAGTCCGCTGATCAGCTTGGTGTAGGACTGCTCGTAAACATCGGCTTCATCCTCGCTGATGATCGCCTCGCCCAGCAGATCGAGCGTGAACGCATAACCCTGCTTCCGCAGCTTCTTGACCGACTGCAGCACCTCGTCGACCTCGGTGCCGGCAATGAACCGCTTGGCCATCCGCATGGCATTGCGGCGCGCGGTCATCGCCAGGGCGCGGCCCAGGATCGACTCCGGCTGGCTGACCTCAAGGGCCAGCCGCACCGCGCCCGGCAAATGCTCATTGACCTCGTCGAAGTATTCCTGCAGGTGCCGCGTGATCGCGTCCCGGTTGCGGAGCGTGGGCAGCACATCAATGAAGCGGAACATCTGGACTTTGACCGACTCGTCCTGCATCGCCCACGAGAGGATGCGGTCGTCCCACCAGCGGCGTTCAAGAATGGAGGGCGTGCGCCGCTCCAGATGTTGCCAGAGAGATCGGCCGATCTCCTGTGTCGCCGCTTCAACGGCGTCTTCAAGCGATCCCATCCTTGTGAGTTCCCGCGTCAAATTCCCGGTCAACAAAGTTTCATGCTGAGTTCAACACCTGGGAATTCTATCCGCGAACGCTGGTCAGCACACACCCTCCGGGATGATCCGGTCGCATCGTCGCCCGCGAGGCGCATCGGCTCTCACGAAAAAATGCGACAGACATCTAAGATTCTGCCAATCGCGGCTGGCAGACCTGCCGGAAAGGCGGCTTAGGGCAGCGCGGCATGCATCACGGGCGGGCTGTCCAGCAGAGGGGCGGTGTCGTCGACACGCAGCAGCGACAGCACGGCTGCCAGACCGAAAACGAGAACCGCCGAAGCCATCGCGGTGTATTCGACGGAGCTGAGGTCGGATTCCTGGGAACCCGGATCCGCATTGAGCCGAAACCCGCCAAGGCGGCGACAGATTCGAAGGGACAACTGGTACATTCCGCCCAACCCGACAATTCTGGTGGCCCGATTGTGACGGTCGCAACGGACCGATAAGGAACCTTAGGTCGCGAATTGGGGGCGTCAAGAAATTTTGGCCACCTTCATCGAGCCGTGGCTCGCTTTTTCGCGGGCCAATCGGCGCAGTTCGGCAAGTTGGCGGATGATCCGGGCGGCGTCGTGGCGGTGCAGCAGGTCGTTGTTCGCCCCGTCCTCGGCCTCCAGAAACATCCGCCGAACATCCACGACCGGCTGTCCAATCCGGCGGGCAAACGCATCGATGTCCGCCTCTTCACGTTTGCCCGTGGAGATTTTGAGTTCGCCGCGAAGCTGCTCGAGATACATTTTGACCGCGCCCGCCGCGTTGTGCCGCTTGTAGTACAGGTTGCCCAGGGCGTTGGTATGGTCGGCAATGTCCCGCCGTGGCGGAACAGCGATGGGCAACGCCGCGCCAAAGCGGCGGTTGCCCCACCAGGCAAACACCACCAGCAGGACCATCAGTTGCAGCGTGATCGGCCGCAGCACTTCGTCCAGCAGCAGGCCTTCGATGGTCGGGGCGGCGATGGCATTGAGATGTTCGTCGAAGGACAGGACATCATCGACCGCGATCAGGCTCAGCAGCCGATAGGCGAGCACGCCATTGTCGTTTTTGCGGTACAGGGAGTTGTTCGAGAACACATAGTCGGAAGCCACGACAATGATCTGTCCCATGCCATGGCGGAGCCGCACGACTTCCGGTGCCGTGTCGGCCCGAACGAGCACATCGGTGTTGGCCGGAGCTTCGATTTTGCCACCGACCCACCATTCAATGTTCTTGCCGCCCAGAACGGTCTCGATCTTGGTGGCTTTGGGCTGCGGTGTCGACGCGCTGCGGGGTGTGACGCCCGTCACCTTGCAGTCGAGGCCGGGGATCTCCAACGGTTCCGTGGCATCCAGCCGCGCGGCAATCAGCAGCCTGCCGCCGCCATTGACCCAGGCGAGCAAGGCCTCCCACTCCTTCTTGGTCGGATAACGGGCCGGACCGAGGAGTGCCAGGGCTCCGCTTTCGCCCACCGATGTCGCCAACCGGTTGAACGGCTGCCGGTTGCGTTTGACCAGCGTGAACATCTGCTCGGAAAGCTGATAGATCGCCTTGCGTCCGCTGACCTCGACGCTGTAGGTGTCATTCAACGGCCCGGCACGCATTTCCGGAAACCACAAGTGCATCGTGAGGACGACCACCAGCACCAGCAGCCAGATCGAATAGCTTTGTAGGATGCGTGACATGAAGCGGGCTGGCCGGTGGGAAAGGTGACAAGCCGATTATCGCGACCTTTTCGCGTTTGAAAAGGACGAGGACAAACAATGAGTTTCGTTCAACTCGACTCACTGAGACTCGCCAAGAGTTCGGCGACTTGAGTGGCCTCCTTCGTTGTCACTGGCGACGGGGTTCCATGCCGCAGGTGTGAAGCCAGCACCGTGTAAAATGAATCCTTGCCGCCAGTCTCGGCCGGCAGCGGGACATCCTCGATTTCTTGTTGGGCGGTGATGAAGTATTGGGTTCCGCGCGCGTAGCCGCCGCGGGTGCCGGTCAGCATCCAGCCGCTGTCCACGGGTGGCAATGCAGAACGGTGCAGTTCCAGCCGGGCCATCGCACCGGAGTCGAATTGGATGATCGCCAGCAGTCCGTAATCTGCCCCCGGACCCGGGTGTTTCAATGGATAGGCGGTCACACCAATCGGCTTGCTGTCAGCCAGCAGCAGCAGTTGATCGCAAAAATCTGGTGCAAAGTTCCAGAGGGTTGTTCCCTGCAATGGAGCGGGGTGCTGTTGCCAGAGCGTCAGGGTCAGCAGTTCGAGCGACCCCAATTCGCCCTCGCGCACGAGCCGCAGTGGAGTCTGAAAATCGGGATCGAACCGGCGGGAATGAGCCACGGTTATCGATCTGCCGCGAGACTCGGCGACCCTCAACACCTTGTCGAACTCAGCCATAGTGGAAGCCAGCGGAGGTTCGACGACGACATGCTTGCCGGCTTCCAGGGCGGCGGTGGCCAGTTCGACGCGTGTTTCGAAGGGGGTCGCCAGCCAGACCACATCGACGTGCTGATCCCGCAACACGCTCGCCCAGTGGCGTGGCTCACCGAGCGTGGCACAGCGCTCGAGTGCCGCCGCGTCGAGATCGCACAGGCCCGCCACCCGCCAGTCGGAAAGCAGCCGGAGTTGCTCGGTCCGATGCTGTCCATGTCGGCCCATTCCGACAACAACGACGCGGAGAGGGGCGGCAATGGATTCGGTTGGTGACGTCATGATTCGCAATTGAGGGACGCAAGATGGGCTTCCCGGAACTCGACAGTCACCGGAAAGCCCATCCTAGGAATTCACTTCGCCAGCAGCTTCGCCATCAGGAATTCTCTGGCATCCTTAAACTGCTTGGACTCCGAGGTCCCTGGGATCAGCAGGTGGCACTCGCTGCCCGCGCCGTCGCATTTTTCTTTCAATTTCACACCGTAAACCGGGTGATGAATGCCATGTCCGGCATTCTTGGAAGGCAGCGTCATGTCGGGCGGGTAGGTCATGAACAGCGGCGGGTCTTTGGCATCGACATGGTTGTAGGGCGAGAACTCGACGTACAGGGCATGATGCTTGTCGTAGTTCTTGAGCGCCCCTTCGATCGTGGCTTCGCCCACCGCCATGTTGATCATCCGGTGTTTGAGGACATTGGGCCCCAGCCAGGGCTCGATCACCTTGGGGTCGATCGAGGTCTGGCCGGAGGTGACCGCCGCGGCACAGACGCGGGTCGACTCGCGCAGGACCGGATCGGTCGCCTTCGGGTCGGCCAGGTCGTCATGGAACAACAGCCACATGGAGGTGCAGGCCCCGGCGCTGCCGCCGGTCAGGGCGATGTGCTGCGTGTCGATTTTCCAATCTGCCGCCTTGGCGCGGAGGAACTGAATCGCCCGGGCGGCGTCGTGCACGGGGGCCGGGAGCGGCACTTCGGCCGTCAGCCGGTAGTTGATGGCGGCGCAGGAAATTCCTTTTGCGAGAAACGGTTTGTACATCTCGGTGTTCGTCTTCTTGTCACCCGCCACCCAACCACCGCCATGAATGTAAACCAGCAGTGGACGCGGACCGTCGCCGGGGGCCTCCCAGAAATCCAGCACATTGCGTGGATGCGGGCCATAGGAGACATCGGCGTGTGTCGGCGGAACGGGCTTCGGCGGATCTTCGGCAAGCAGCGGGGAAGAGACCAGGAGGACGGCGTACAACACAATCAGCAGTGGCTTCTGCAACTTCATGGGAGACTCCACGGGTGGTGAGACTCTGGGCGCTACCTGAGGGAAGAGTACAGGACGGCTCAGGCCGGGCCAACCGTTGCGGAGAACTCCGCCTGACGCAACTCCAAGGGGTTTAGAAGTTGGCGAAGGCCGAATCAGCCGGAGGCCGCTAGGCCCCGGTTCTGGTTAAACAGCAGCGATTGCGCAAGCTCGGGAACCGGGCGCTACGGCGTTCCGGCTGAATTTTTGAGAACGGAGCAGCCTCGACACACTTTCCGGGCAGGACTCCCCGTCCGTCAGATCGCGGAGTATTCTTAATGGACAGCACAACGTCCCATCTCGTCACCGCTCCAACGCAGCCTCGGACCGTTATGGAATTTTTCAAGCGATTGTTCGACCGGACGCCAAAGGTCGTCAAAACGGACATTACCAAGCGTTTTGAACTGATTGGCCGGGTCGGACAGGGAAGCATGTCCAAGGTCTGGCGGGCGCGGGACACCAAGTCGGGCAGGATGGTGGCGCTGAAGGTTTTGGACAAGGTCAAGACGCAGAAGTTTGAGGCCCGGTTTGATCCCAAACTGAAAAAGCCCACCGAAGGCGACATTTCCTTGACGCTCAAGCATCCCAATGTCGTGCAAACCTGGGAGTTTGGCTGGACGACCCAGGGTGAACAGTTCCTGGTGATGGAGTTCGTCGAGGGGGTCGGCATGACATACCTTGTCGACGTGCAGAACGAACAGATGCAGCGCAACCGCCTGTGGTACATGATTCAGCTTGGCGAGGCGATCCGCTACGTCCACGAGCAGAAGTGGATTCACCGCGACCTCTGCCCGCGGAACATCATGGTCAGCGACGAGAACGTGGTGAAGCTGATCGACTTCGGGCTGATGGTGCCCAACACGGCCCCCTTTCAGGCACCGGGCAACCGCACCGGCACGGCGAACTACATGGCCCCGGAACTCATCAAGCGGCAGCGGACGGACCAGCGGATCGACATCTTTTCCTATTCAATCACCTGCTTTGAGATGTTCACCCGCCGCTATCCGTGGGAGGCCGGGGAAACTCTGGAAATGGTCATGCACCACATCAATTCCCCGCCGGAGGACCTGGAAAAGCTGGTTCCGGGGGTCGACAAGCAGGTGGCCAAGGCGATCATGAAGGGTCTTGCCCAGCAGCCCTCCGACCGCTGGCAAAAAATCGAAGACATGATCGACGAATTCCGTCAGGCGAGGTCGCGGCTGGAATCGAAACCGGATGCCAAGAAATAACCACGGAGAGACTGCGGTTTGATGAAGCTCCGCCGAACATTTCTGCATGTCGTCGCGTTCACGACCGCAATTTCGCTCGGCACTCTGCATGCCGCTGACGAATCCACGCTGAAATTCTTCCGCGAACTGCGGGGGCGGCGGCTGTACAGCTTGGCGGAACGCTACTGTCTGGACCGCCTGGGCCGCCCGGGCTTGTCGGGGGTGGACCGGGCCGACCTGACCATCGAACTGGCCGACACCCTCGTCGAACACTCGGCGTATGTGAGCGACGACCAGCAGGAGGAGATGTGGCGGAAGGCCAAGGCGGGGCTCAACGAGTTGCTGCAAAACGATCCCGAGAATCCCCGGCGGCTGCTGCTGGATTCGCATGCGGCGATGATCCCGGCAGCGGAGGGGCATTGGAGCCGCTGGCAGGCCGAGTTGCAGCCGGATGTTGCCGAAGAGCTGGAGCGTGCCCAGGCGGCGTTGAATGAAGCGATTCCGCGGCTGACAGAGGTGGAAGGCAAGCTGCGGGCGCGGCTGAACGGCCCGAAACGCGTGGTGGGTGAGGGTGAGCCACAGCCGTTTGAACTGCAGGATCTGCTGGTCCGGATCGGTTTTCAACGGGCACAGGCACTGGTGGATCTGGCACGTCTGCCAACAACTGCAACGGCGGACCGCGCGGATCATCTCGTCCGGGCCGAAAAGCTGCTGCGGACTGTCGACGAGGACTCGGATCTGGTCTGGGAAAACCGGGTGCTGCATGTGGAGTGCCTGCGGCTGATGGGCGAGACGGTGCGGGCGCGGCGGGCACTGACAGGCTACATCGCCCAGGACCCGCCAGAAGCGGTCGCCGACCGCCTGACGGTCGAGAAAATTCAACTTTTGTTGGCGGAGGGGCAGACGGACGAGGCGGAACTGCAACTGGAGGCAGCCCTCAAGAGACGCGGCGCGGCGGCCGGTGAACTCGCATTGGTGCAGGTTCAACGGATGGCCGCGAAATGGACCAGCGCTCATGCCAACGGCGAGTCGGGTTCGGCCGCGCTGGCTCTGAGCCACCTGGAAGAGCGGGTCGAGGAGATTCAGCGTGAAGTGGCCGGTTATTGGGCCTACCGCTGCAGTCTCGTGCTGCAGCAGGTTCTGCTGCAAAAGCGGTTCGGCGTGGCGGTCGCACCACTGGTGCGCCGGGCCGAGACCGCGTTTTCCCGCAACCAGCAGGATCAGGCGGCAAAACTCTATGCCGAGGCAGAAGCGGCCGTCCGCTCCGCCGGAAAGCTGGCGCTGGCCTTTGATCTGGGTTATACGCGCGCGTCAATCCTGGCCCAATCTCAAGATTGGCAAGCCTGTGCCGAGGCGCTCCGAACTCTGCTGACGGATGAAGTCGTGGCCTCGGCCCTCAACGAGCCCAGCACGCGCGACAAGACTCCGGATGCGCTGCTGCTGCACGGCTTTGCCCTGGGAAAGCTGTTTGGCGACAAGCCGACACAATCGCGGCGCGTGGCTTACTCCAAGTCTCTGGAGCGGATTCGCGCGGAGTTCGCCGACAAGCCACAGGCCCACGAGGCGGCCTGGATGCTGGGCGATCTGGAAGAACGCCGCGATCAGACCACCGCCGCCTTGCAGTTGTACGACGGCATTCCGTTCAGTCATCCCCGTGGCCCGGCGGCCGAGGTCCGCGTTGGCGAATGCTACGTCGAAATTCTCCGCCGACTCGTGGAACTGAAACGGCCCGCTCACGCGTGGGAGGCCGAAGCGATCAAGACCCTCACGGGAAAACTGCCCAGTTCCCCCGAGGGGATGCTGTCCCGCACACAGGCCGAAGTGGCGATCATTCTCGCTCAAATTTTGCTGCAGAAACACGAACCCGATTATTCCACCGCCGACCAGTGGCTCGCCCGCGCGAGCGACAGTTTGAAGGGGCAGGCCGACGGGGCCTCCCTGTCGGCCCGGGCCATGCGGCTGCGTGTGGTGTCATTGGCCGGCCAGGGCAGCCCTCCCGCAGCCCGCAGCCTGCTGGACCAACTTTCGGTGGCCGAACCGCAGGAACTTTTGGCGGTGCTGGAAGGGTTGATGCCGCTGGCCAAGTCGGCACCCGAGGGTCTCAAGCGCGACCTGGGCGCGCTGCAGGTGCAGGCCGCGCTCAAGCTGCGGGACAAGGCCGCGCAACTCTCCGCCGCCGAACAGGCCCGCCTTGAGGAGTGCCTGGCGTTGGCTTATGTCGCCACGGACCAGTTTGCCGCCGCGCGGGACATTTACGCGGTCCGCCTGAAAGCCGCGCCCCGCGACAAGCAGCTTCTGCAGTCTCAGGGCGAATTGCTGGAACGGACTGGCACCGTTGCCGATCAGGAACTGGCCCTGGAACTCTGGAAGCGGCTCGAGTCGCTGGAGAAGGCGGGCACTCCAGCGTGGCTCGCGGCACGGTTGCGTGTCTGTCAGGCATTGACGCGGCTGAAACGCATGCCCGAAGCCATGAAACTTGTGACCGTCACCAAGCTGCTGTACCCCAAGCTTGGCGACGAGGCGACAGCCAGGGGCTATGCGAACCTGGAGGCAAAGCTGAAAGAGACGAAGGAGAAATGAGCCCCCGCCTGCGTTCAGGGGGCTTCGGCAGTCACATCGCGATAAACAGCGGTGCCGCCTGTCAGCCGCGACAAGGTTCCCAGAAACGATTCGCCGCCGAGCGGCTCACCAACGCCAAACTCCACGGTGTGGATGATGCAGCGGCCCTCGCAGCGGCGGCGGATGCGGTCGAGGTCGGCCCGCGAAAGGAGCTGGCGGCCATCCGCCAACATGAAGATCAAGTCTGGCTGCAGCTCAAGGGCGGCTTCCAACCCCAGCAGATGCTGTGTCCCCCCCTTGGCGGACTGTCGGCGAATGAACTGGCGGACCAGGTTCTTGTGGATGTCGGTGGCGAATGGCAGTTTGTCGGTACTGCCCTCACGCGTCCATTGTTGGACAGAGTTGTTGTAAAACATCACCTGGAACCGCTGCCTTGAGCCGAGCGCGGCAATGCTTTGCAGCAGTTCTTCCCGGGCCAGTCCAAACGCATGGTGCGCATGCATGCTGCTGGAGGCGTCAATGAGGTAGACGACTTTCAACCCCTGTCCCTGAATGCCAAAGAACGATGTCGATGGCTTGCCGCCACCGTTGCCGCCCTTGTGTCCCGCACTGGGCAGGCCGTTTCCCGGCGCCGCTGTCGCACTGGCGCTGTCTTCCAGGTTCGTTCGCAGTACTGGCCGACGAACTGGACGGCGTGTGGGCGGTGGTTCGGGCTCTGTGGCGGCCGCCAATATCACGGGCTCGATGGGGACAGGTTGCCGCGTCGGTTGGAGGACTGGCCGCAGGTCCTCTGGCAGACGCTTCGGTGGCAATTCAACCTCTGCCACCTCCGTCTCGGCTGTTTCGACAGGATCGACGGTGGGCATGTCTTCCAACGGTTCCACCGCGGATTCGATCTCGTCCTTTGCAACCGCCATGGGAGGCTCTGGTTCCTGCTCACCAGGGAGGTCTTCGACGGGGGCTTCCATTCCTGCCCCGGTCGACAGGATTTCGACCAGCGATTCGTGCGTGCCTTGACCCGGCTCGGAGGAGTCACCGGGTTCAAGCGAGAATTGAGCCACCAGTTGAATGATCGGTTGCTCGACCGGGAGGCGCAGGCGGTGAAAGCAGAAGAACCCGAGGGGGGTCAGGCAGATCAGATGCACCACCAGCGACGCCAGCCAGCAGACGCGGGTCAACTCTGGAAACCATGGCCGCCGGGCAAATGACGGTGGTGCCTTCGATCCGTCCATGAACCCTCCGCCACACTGTCCAACCGCTGGCTCCAAGAGACTGTCCGCTGAAGCGCGCGGCACTTTACGCAGCGTCTGCGGGAACCGTCAACAGGAATCTGGGTTGCCACGTGGCTGGCCAGTTTCGAAAAATCAGCCGGCACCCGTTAGCGCGCGTTAGCGTCCGGTTCCCGAGATGGCGCGATCACCGCTTCTTAACCGGGTCAGAACCGGGGCCTAACGGCCTCCGGCTGATTCAGGCTTCGCCATCTTCAAGAACTGTCCAGCCCTGAGGTGGACAGAGTCTCTTGAGAATGACGATTTCCCGCCATGGTGGAGTATGGGAGCATGGCGAACGGCCACCAGTCGACATTGACCGATTTCGAGTTCGAAGTTAGCGTTCCCCCACTCTCGCTCTCACTTCCACTCTTGGCGATCTTCCACACCATTCACATTGTGTGATGCCCGAACCCCTCGTTCGCGGCACCACGCACGTTCGTCGGGGTCGCGACATGTTACGCCAGCTCAATCCGTTGTGGCTCGTGGCTTGCGGTTGTCTCTCTGGGTGTCTGTCCGGCCCCCCGCTTGACGTTGCGGCGCGGAAGCCAGTTGAGGCAGCACCGCATCAGGAATCGCAGGCAGACTTTAACCTGGACGATCCGGCCGAACGGCAGCAAATGCTGGCCAACATCAACCACGAATCGATCCGGGAAATGATCACCGAGGCACCCATCGGTGCGCACGTTCGAATCGCTGTCGGCGATACCCAGCAGTACATCGGAACGCTCGTGGGGAAACAGGCCGACAGCGTGGAACTGGTGAACTGCTTCAGCCACGAACCCATTCCCGCCCCGAATGGCCGTCGGCAATGCAAAACCAGCCACACCCCGATGCTGGCCATCAAGACTGCGGAGCTGAGTCATTTCGCGGTCCTGTCGCCGCCCAAGCCCGGCTTCAAGGCTCCAAATATTGCCGAGGATGGCAGCGGCGTGACGGTCGACGAGATCGTCTTTATGAACGGCAGCCGGTGGAGCAAGCGCGTGGCGGCGGGGCTGGATGACCCAACCCCAATTCGAAAATCGGAGAATGCGGTTCAGGCTCGGCTCAAGGCCGACAACTGATGACAGCACAAGCGCCACGCTGACAGGGGCGGCGTGACCAGGGATGATCCCGGAGGGATCACAGCTCTTAGGACCCGACAAAGAATAAAGCACGCTTCAAGATGCTGACCGAATGCCGGCCGTAGGCAACGAAAAGGGGAACCACGAATTTTCACGAATACGACGAATGTCACGAATGACAACGAGTAGGATTCCATCGCTCGCGAAGCCATGCCGGTTGACGATTCGTGAAATTCGTAAGATTCGTGAGAATTCGTGGTTAATTTATGACCGTACGATTCCCGCACCGTTTTGCCAGGCCTGTCGACTTCACCAACAAATTCATTCGTAGTCCCTGATGGCGTTCGCTGCTGGATAGGGAGACACTTGTCAAAGTTATTGTTGCTGCGATCCTTAGCCGGTGGTTGAGCGAAGTGTCGACAGACACTAAGCGACACCCCCGGAAAAGCAAGAGTGACGAACGCACCCCGGCAGGGGTGCCAGCACCGTTGCTCGCAGGTTGCTGCGATCCCTCCGGGATCGGATCTTTTCCGGGCACCTAACCGGGGGTGTCGCTTCACTCAACCCCCGGCTAAGAGCTTTCATCCCTCCGGGATGATTTTTGCCATCGTCGGAAGCGCCGACTGGTAGAGCCATCGGGTTCGATGCAGATGTCGCCCCAGGCCAAATGCCACAGTCCGGTTCGATGAACCGGACTGTGGATAAAGTCTTTTTCAGGCTGTCGAAAGAACTAACGCTGCGAAGGATCGTTTTCCACCAGTTCCACGGTGGCATACGCCCGACGGTTGCGGTCGGCATTGTCCCATTCGATGCGGAGTTCGCTGATGTCGACGGTCCGGCCGCGGTTGCAGGCAATGTATTGCGGTCGGCCCGGTTCGGCGATCTTGTCGACCGCGATTTCCTTAATGACGGTCGTGCCCATCAGCCCGAAGGCCTGCTCGTGGCTCTTGAAGCTGACCGACTTGATCCGGACGGCACCGCCATACGTGCGAACTTCAATGTAGCGGCCCTGGCCCCGGCCCTCGCCGTTGTAGGGCGAGAAGCTCCGCGCCTGGGCAACATCCACCGCTTCCGGCGGAATGCCGTTGCTGCTGGCGGGCACAACCCGTGGCTTCGTCGAAGTGGCGGTCCGGCCCCGGTAGCCACTGTAGACGATCTGTTCTTCGAACAGCGGTTCGGTGGCGGCGATGGTGTCCTTCAGGGCCGGCAGCACGTCCTGACGCCATTCGCGGGCGGTCTCTGGACCGCAGATGCCAACCTGGTGCTCGACAGAAACAGCCGTCGTTCGCACGCGGTAGAGCAGCGTGCGGGCGGTTTCGCGGTAGGCGCGGTAGCGTTCCCACGCGATCTCGGCCTTCTGGTCGGAGATCCGCGTGTAGCCGTTGCGGTAGGCACCCTGCTGCTGAAAATTCAGATACTCGGTCTGGGCCTGCTCGAGCGACCAGCCGGCGACTTCGAGGGCGCCGGTGTAGAGCCGCAGGGCTCGCAGGTCGGCATAGGCCAGAAGCTCATTCGGCGAGGTGTCGCCGTTGGGCTCGATCGTCAGATACATCGTGCGAACCGCGGATTCCAAAATGGCCGTGGCTTCGCTCAGGCGTGGCACGCCCGCAAACCGGTTGTTCGCTGGCGGGCGGAATTCTTGGGCACCACCCAGCGTCGCCGTCGCCAAAACAGCGAGGGCTGCCAGCAGCGTGACGCGTGCCCCCCAATACTTTGTCATCTGGATCATTGTTCCCATCCTTGGAGTATGACGCAGGCCCCAGCGGGATGTGGGTAGGGGCCGTGAAACCAATCGCGCGGGTTTGTCGCAGAAGGATGAATTTCCCGCAAGGCCATCTGCGGCTTTTTGGAGCAGCGGTCTCGGCAAGATCGTCGTTCAATCCAGCGGATATACCGGCCGGCGGATGTGCCGGTAGGGGAACTCGCGGAGGTTGCTGGAGCATGGGCCGGGGGTGTGAATGGTGTGGTGCGCCGAGGAGATGCGGTCGTAGACGCGGCGGTGAGCCACGGCGGCTTTGACGGCGATCAGCGACAGAGTCTCAGGGATCAGCCCCTGGCTGCGCCATTGCCCCAGGTCGAACGGCGGGGTCTTGTTGGAAGTTAGCAGAATTGAGACACCGCCATGCGTCACCACTGCCGACGGCCCCATTTCGAAGGCATTGCCGCACATCGACGCCAAGTGGCTATTGGGATCCTCCAAGGTGAACCTGCCATCGCTGCGCGAAACCAGCCGGACTTCCAGTCGGAGCGGTGCGCCTGAGAGCGGGCTGCCGCGGCCACTGATTTCCAGAGTGATCGACGCGCCGACAGCAATATTTTGAAGGGCCTTCACCGCCTGAGGATCGTTGATCGCCACGGCGGCGTTTTGAATCTTGCGGGCGACCAACGCCGCCAGAACCGCGGTCCCATCGCCTGGCGCCCCACCGCCAATATTGTCGGAGGGTTCCGCCAGCACAATCGGACCATTTCCCGCAGGCATCTGCGCGATTCGGTCGAGCACGGCCTCCAGTGGCTCATCCTGTGTGTTCCCCTTGTCGCGGTGTTCGACACTCCATCCACTTAAAGTGCGCAAGGCACCCCGCGCTTCGTCTGGATCTCCGATGGTGACGGCAGTAAAGCTCACTCCGGTGCAGGGGGTGTCCGCAAAGGAAAAACCGGCGAACACATTGACAGCAAGGATGTTTGGATGCGTCCGCTCGATGTCCCGCGCCATCGCCTCAAGTGTCTGCATCGGCTCGAAGGCGGTTCCTGTGCCCGTCGGCGGCCAGACGACCGGCGGCTGCTCCCAGACCGTGACCGGTTGCTCGCCGGTTCGCATCAGGCGGTCCAGCAGCAACGCCCCGTCGTGGGCGGCCTGGTGTGCATCCGCATGGGGATTCTCCCGGTAGGCGATCAATCCCTGACTGTTGGCCGCCATTTTTGGCGTGATGTTCCCATGCAGATCGAGCACGCCACAGATTGGCACATGCGGTCCCACCCGTTGTCGCAGGCGGGCCAGTATTTCTCCTTCGACGTCCAGATGCGATTCCGAAACCATCGCG
Organism: Planctomycetaceae bacterium; assembly: GCA_021732845.1. Lineage (GTDB taxonomy): Bacteria > Planctomycetota > Planctomycetia > Planctomycetales > Planctomycetaceae > JAKFUF01. The sequence goes on from JAKFUF010000188.1 coordinate 69,037, forward strand.
CCGTGCAGTACAAGACAAACGCCATCGAAAGGGCGCGTTTGTGTGGAAAGCGTGTCATCGCAGGCCTGCCAAAACGTGTCGACGACTTCGTCAGCCACGGTTGGCCCTGGCGAAGCCCGCAGGTCGATGGCGGGAACCAATTCCCAGCCACAGCGCGTGCCCACCTCGACCATGGCCGCCAGTGGCGAACCATCGCCCGCCGCGGACAGTAGTTCGGCACCGCGGCGAATCTCAAACTGGTCCAACCCCATGCGGTCCGCAAGGAAGGTATGCGTTTCATGAAACAGGCCGGCCAGCAGCACGCGTCGGGGCATCAGCGATGGCTTTCAATCGGGGAAGGCGAGTGTGACTTGGGCTGACATGGGCTGAATCAAATCCGGTCCTTCATTGCGCACATTGCCGACCCGCTTGCTCACGGGCCAGACCTGCATGTCCTCCGCCGGATACTGTGCGAGCAGTGGTTTCAACTGACCGGGGTCGGTGACTTGCGGGTTGAGCCACTGCGCATGGACGGCCGGCGGCAGGATGACGGGCATGCGATCGCTGAAGGTGGCCATCAGGGGGTTGGCGGTCGTGGTGCACAGCGCGCAGCTTTGGACCTCCCCCTCGGGCGAATCCCAGATCTCCCACATCGCGGCAAAGGCGAAGGGCTGCCCGGATTTGAGCGACACGTACAGCGGCTGCTTGTCCTCTTCCCGCCATTCATAGAAGCCATCGGCAATCATCAGGCAGCGGCGGCGTATAAAGGCGGCGCGAAAGGATGGCTTGGTATCGACGGTCTCGGCGCGGGCCATGATGCACTGGGAGCCGATCTTCGCATCCTTGGCCCAACTGGGAATCAGCCCCCAGCGGGCGGCGAAAAACTCTCTTCCCGCCGCTTCGCCGGGATCACGGATGCAAACCACCGTCTGCGTTGGGGCCGTGTTGGACCGGGGCGGAATCCCCGCGACCTCTTCCTTTCCCCGCAGGACCGAAAAGAACTCCGCGACCTGATGCAAATTTGTCCGCAGGTTGTAGCGACCGCACATGGTACAGATCCCAAAACTGGCTCCAAAGCTCTCCCTCACCTTACAGGATTTCGCCGACGCCTTGCAGGGAAACGCTGATCCAGTGATTTCGGGCAGATGGGCGGTTCATCCCCAGTCACCCGCCGCGGCAGTTGGGGCCTTCAGCGGTGAGCTGAAAAGGATGGCGGTCGCAACCAGTGGAGCCGGCAGCCACGGCCGCCTCCATGACCCACCGAGTTCATCTCGGCAAATCGCCAGCTCATGTTGTCAGTCATCTTTTTCGTTCTTTCTTGTGCCTTTCCTTGCTGACGCAGCGGGTTACAAAAGATGGCTTCGCCAATTTCGAGAACTCTCCATCCTGGCTCTCAAAGGCGGTCCATGCTTGACAGCATCCACACTCAAACGCACCATCGAACTGTTGCTGCGGCCGCGCCTTCCAGGCTCTTGGAGAATCCGATGCTCACGCGATATTCTTCGCTGACCGCAGTGTTGCTGATTGTCGGCTTGGCCCTTGTTTTCATGGGACCTGAACGGAACGCCCTCCCAAACCGCGAAGACCATGCTTTTAAGGTCGATGTGCTTCCAGACCACCCGCGCTTCAAGGCGGAAATGGCGAAACGGGTGAAAGTGCGGGAAGCCCTCGAAGCCGAAATGAGACGGCTGCGACTTGAAGGGTTCCAGGCGGCTCGCGGAACTGCGCCGCGCCCAAACCGGGCCACGAGCGGAGCAGCGCTCGTTGATGAGATGGAGATCTGTGGTTGGTTTGCCTCAAAGAATCCTTCGCCGCAGGAACGGGTCAAGCTGTTCGCGGGCCTGGCACAATCGCATGAATGTGTCATCGCTGGCTGGTTCGGGGCCGTGCAGTCTGTGCAAGCCGTGCAGGGCGGGAAGAGGATTCAGGTCAGCCTTTCGCCACATCTGGTGTCGATACATGGGGGCGTTCCTTTCACGTCCATGAACTGCATTGAGGAATGGCTCGCCACTGCGGACGGAGAAATGCAATTCATCAAGGTGAACCTCGGCGACCGGCCAGGGATCTTCATGACGGATTGATGTCGCAGGGCGGACTCGTTTTCCCGCGTCCCGGTCTCTATAACTTCGAGCGGCACGCGGTTTTGGAGGATTGCGACCTGAGTGGCGTGCTTCCCGTACGCTGCCAAATCTTGTTCGCAGACCGCCACGAGGCTGACGTCGGCGTCGCTCAGCGTCTCGGCCAGGTGCATCCGCCCTGGACGCAGCTCGCCAAGACATCGACGACCAAACCTCAGAAAATCTGAAAACCCGCATCCCCATGCCCTCGCTGGATTCTGTCGACGGCCCGTCATCGGCGGTGCCGTCGCTGCTGACAGGCAACCTCCACCGCTGCATTTTTCTCCTGGCGCTGCCGGCTCTGGGCGAGCAGTTGCTGAACTACTGCGTCGGCCTGTTCGACACGTGGCTCGCCGGACAGGTAAAGACCGGCATCGAAGAGGGGCTGGCGACCTCGGCCGTGGGAGTGGCGGCCTACGTGAGCTGGCTGGCCACCTTGCTGTTCGCCCTGGTGGGGACAGGAACCTCGGCCATTGTGGCCCGTGCCTGGGGCCGGGGCGACACTGCCCGCGCCAGCCGCGTGGCTTCAGGGTCGATGGTCATGGCCGCCGGGATGGGGGTTCTGGTGGCGGGCCTGCTCTACCTGATCGCTCCCGGCTACGCCATGATGCAGAATTTTCAGGGAGAGTCTCTGCGGATTGTCGTGCATTACATTCGTACCGACGCCATCGGCGAAATGTTCTTTGCCTTCTGCCTGGTGGGCTCCGCCGCGCTGCGCGGCGCGGGCGACATGCGCACGCCGCTGGTTGTGCTGGGGGCCGTCAACATCCTGAACGTCTACCTGTCCAGTGCGATGGTCTTCGGCTGGTGGCCATTTCCAGTCCTGGGGATCAATGGGATCGTCCTCGGCACGGTGATTTCCAAAACGATTGGCGGGCTGGCGATCCTCACGGTGCTGCTCATCAGCCGGGGCGGCCTGAGAATCAACCCGCGGGAATGGTGGCCGCATCCCGACGATGTCCGCCGGATCATGAAGATCGGCCTGCCGCAGGTCCTCGACGGCATTCTGATGTGGGTCGGCCACTCCCTGTTCCTGATGATCATCGCCCGCCTCGGCACGGCTGGCGGCGGCCACCCGGGCAAGACCTACATGGCCGCCCACATGATCGGCGTGCAGGTCGAGGGGCTGACCTACCTGCCGGCGACCGCCTGGGGCTACGCGGCCGCCACCGTCATTGGACAGTGCCTGGGGGCCGGCCTGCGGGAACGCGCCCGCCAGGCGGGACACACCGCGGTCCGGCAGTGCATGGTCATCGCCGCCTTCGGAGCACTCGTGTTTCTGTTTGGCGCTCCGTGGATCTACGCCAACATGACCGAATGGCAGAGCGTGCGGGACATCGGCGTTCCCGCCATGCGGTTCCTCTCGTGGTACCAGATCCCGCTGGTGATCATGGTCGTCTACATCTACGCCATGCGCGGCGCGGGCGACACCCGCTCGCCCATGTTCATCAACACCTTTGGCATCGTGCTCATTCGCCTGCCCATCGGTGCCCTGTTCGGCCTGTGGCTCGGCCAGGGCCTGATTGGTGCCTGGACGGGAATGTCGGTGGATGTGACGGTCCGCGCGGCCATCGCCTATGTCTGGTACGGACGGGAACATTGGGCGGAAACGAATTTGTGATTTTCGATTGGGTGTAACCGGTCATCCGCTGTGGAAAACGGCGGGTTTTTCGGTGTTGACGGTGGAAGAAAGTGCCTCCGTTGGGGAAACATAGGGGAGTTGTCGAAACGTCCCGTGTGTTCACACCCAAGGAGGC
>JAKFUF010000101.1 GCA_021732845.1 Planctomycetaceae bacterium
CCAACGGCACCATGCCGCCAGCGCCGCCGTGGCTCTGGGTGCCAAGCCAGTGCCGCAGATCTTCCGCCATGTCCGTGGCCGTCGAGTAGCGGTCGGCAGCCCGTTTGGAGAGCGATTTGAGAGCGATACGTTCGAGCTCCCGGGAAATCGTATCGTCGATCTGCCGCGGCGGGCGGACGTCCACGCTGATGATCTGTTCGAGCAGTTCCTGCTGAGTGTCCGACTTGAACGGTCGCCGTCCCACAAGCAGTTCGTAGAACACCACGCCCAAGCTAAAAATGTCGCTGCGGCCATCGACCCGATGCCCCTCGCCCCGCGCCTGTTCGGGGCTCATGTAGGCCGGAGTTCCGGCAAAACGCGGTCCGTGGCCCGCATCCTGTTCCCGCAATGCCAGCCCGAAGTCACCCACGAACGGCTTGCCGCTTTTGTCCAGCAGGATGTTCCCCGGCTTGATGTCCCGATGCACCAGCCCCTGCTTGTGCGCGTGGTGCAGCGCTTCCGCCACCGTGGCGACGAGTTCCACCGTCTCCGCCAGCGGCAGCCGCGCCGCCTTGGCCCTCAGCCGATGCGCGAGGTCGCTGCCGTCGACGTACTTGGAGACGATAAAGCAGGGGAATTCTGCGGTGCCGCCGACGTCAAAGACAGGAACGATGTTCGCGTGGTCCAGACTGGCGACCGTCCGGGCTTCCGTCAGATACGCCTCTGCCGCCGTGGCTTGAGCCACGAGCCGCGCGTGCGGCACCTTGATCGCCACGAGCCGCTGCAACTGGTCGTCATGGGCCAGGTACACCAGGCCAAACCCGCCCTTGCCGAGCACCCGCTCGACGCGGTAGCGGCCGATCCGGACCGGCAGCGGGTCGACAGGATCGTCCCCGACGGATTTCGCTTGCGGATAGTCAACGGTCTTGTCCTGATCGTCCATTGCTGTCGTGACCTGTCGAGGCCGCCGGAAGCCACTGCCTCAGGCTACTCTATTGACGGGGGGAACAGTTCGCCAGCGGACGGAGGACGAGGCGTTAAACCCGCCTGTGGTCAGCAGGATACGACTCGGCGAGTGTGGCACTGGCGGCCGGGCATAGTTGTCATGGCAAAACTCTCACGTCTCCGGCATTCACACTGGCTCTACCGGCTCTGCCAGTGTGAATGCCAGGAGACTTTCCTCGTATGAGTGTCGCAAGTCGTTCGTAAATTCTGGCAATGCCCACGGAGTGGGAAATCGATCACCGGGCGGCTTGCGCCGTGCCGCTACAAATTTGCTGCGACACGGCACTGAGGCAAGCTCAGTGGGGTTACGGTGTCGCATAAACGGCGTAAAGTCGTCTTTTGCTCCGCAAAAGAACGCGAACGTCTGGCGACAATGTCGACAGCGTGAATCCAGAGTCTCCGTGTTGGTCCGCGCCGGACCACGCTCGCGTCCTTTCGCGGAGCGAAAGGCGACACAAAGTAGTCGAGTCACTCCGTGACTCGCATCGTGGCTTCCTCGACGACTTGCAATTCACAGACAGGCAGGGCACAAGCCCTCCGGTGAGTCTCAAAGTCGCCCAGTCACTCCGGCCGGGTTCGAGTCACGGAGTGACTCGGCAACTTTGCGATGCTCGAGAGTGGACGACGTTGAGCTTGCGGGCGACGCGGCGGGAGGGCTCCAACTCCTGCTGAGCCACGGTGAACGGTGGGCGCTGCTTGGGTGTGAACGATTCGCAAATGACTCGAAAGTCCTTCGAAAACGCCGGATCGTCTGTTGCCCGCGGCTCTGGAGGACCAAAGCCCTCCCGCCACGCCGATCGACAAATGGAAACAACCGGTTTGTCCCAGCGCATCACCGGACGGCTTGCGCCGTGTCGCTACAAGTGGGCGTAAAGTCGTCTTTTGCTCCGCAACAGAACGCGAACGTCTGGCGACAATGCCGACAGCGTGATTCCAGAGCCTCCGTGTTTGTCCGCGCCGGACCACGCTCGCGTCCTCTCGCAGAGCGAAAGGCAACACAACGTAGTCGAGTCACTCCGTGACTCGCATCGTGGCTTCCTCGACGGCTTGCAAGTCACAGACAGCGGCAGGGCACAAGCCCAACCTTTTGAAGGTGCATTGTCGTGAAAAACACCGAGAATTCGGGACTTTAGCGTCTTTCGACGCTGGATCCAGGTGGCTGGACTCTTCAGAAAGCCCGGAGTTTCCCGTTGTTTTCACACCTTCAAAAGGCTGGGCACAAGCCCGCCGGTGAGTCTCAAAGTCGCCCAGTCACTCCGTGACTGGGATCGAGTCACGGAGTGACTCGGCAACTTTGCGGTGCCCGAGAGAGGACGACGTGAGGCTTGCGAGTTGCCCGCAGCTCTGGAGACCAGAGCCCTCCCGCCACGCCGATCGACAAATGGAAACAACCGGCTTGTCCCAGCGGCTCACCGGACGGCTTGCGCCGTGCCGCTACAAGTGGGCGTAAAGTCGTCTTTTGCTCTCCGCAAAAGAACGCGAACGTCTGGCGACAATGCCGACAGCGCGAATCTTGAGCCTCCGTGTTTGTCCGCGCCGGACCACGCTCGCGTCCTTTCGCAGGAGCGAAAGGCGACTTTACGCTGACAAGCGCGAAACGACATAGAAATTCTGTCGTTTTTGTGTTTGACTTCGACCGGACAGGCGGATAATGTATTTGATACATGGGTACATTTTGTTTTATTGGGTGTATTATGGAAGTTTTTATTCAGGGTTCGGTGGCTCCCCAAAGCCCTCCAAGTGTGGCTCCATCCGGCGAGGGGCGGGCGCGGAAGGAGCGGGCGGATTGCAAGGTGACGGACGAGGGTCTGTACCACGCCATCGTGGCTCATCTCGGCGTCCTGTCGTACGTGGCGATCGCGGTGGGGATCAACCGCTCGGCGCTCTACAAGCGGATTGATCGTGCTCCGGCACTGCAGGCGGCGCGCGATGGGGCGCGGCGGGTGTTGGTGGCGGTGGCGACCTTCCACTTGCGGATGGCGCTGTCCGCGGGGGTCGACTGGGCGGTCCACTACTTCATGTGCCGTGAAGACCAGCTTTGGTCGTCCTTCAAGGAGCCACAGCCGCCGACGGAAGCGCAGACCAACCGCGCTCCGCGCGAGCCGAAACTGGATGAGGCGGAGGAGGTTGAGGAACAGCCGGAGCGGGCGGGCAAGTCGCTGCGGCGGCTGATTCGCGCGGTGGAGCGCGGGGAGCCGTGGGCGGTCAAATACTGCCTGAACCATCTGGACCCGCGCGGGCGGTATGCGAAGAAGTACCGTGGCCGGAAGGCGGAAGCCACAGTTGGAACGACTCCGCCCGAGGCACCGCCGGTTGTCATCGACGAAGCCGCCGCCGAGCTGGCGAGGGCGATCTTTGACGAGGAATTCCGCCTCATGGCGGAAAAACGCCAAAAGAAAGCGGCGCCGCCTGTCTTTGATTCTGACAACCGACCGGCAAACGAGCCCGCAACATTCGTTGAGGCCAAACAAGAAGTCACTCAGCTCGCGTCGGTGTTGATGCCGGAGGCGGCTGGCCGGGAAGACGCGATGATTTTTTCGGCACACACAAAGCAGCCCGTGATTTCCGCGCCCACTCTCGCAACAGATTCAGCGCCCAACGTTTCGGAGAGCGGACAGAGCCTGAGCCACGAGTTCGCGCCCACCTTGGCTGGCGGGTTCGCCGACTACTCGAATCACCACGCTTCTCAACCGCCGGTTGCCACTTCACAGACCACGGCAATTTCGACGGAAACATTCGCGCCCACCCTGTTAATCGATCCAACACCTACTGACCTGGAGCCCGCACCCCCACTGAACGCTGCGCCCACCAAACCCGCCAAGTGCCCACCGACGCCAAAACGCAAACCACAAAAAGCTCAATCCCGCGACCGCACCCGAAAGCGGCGCGCGCAGCCCCTCTCGAAAAAACGCAGCCGCGTGCCCAGGTCCCATTCGCCCATCGGCTGACCGTGGCTAAGGCGCGGAGTTCGTATGGGTGTGAGCTTCGGAGAGGTCGTGGCAGCTTGCGAAGAAAAGTGCTTGCACCCCGGCCGGTACGGGCGTTGGATTCTGTGCCACGCCCGCCGGTATGTGCCCGAACTCGTCCGCCATTCGCCAAAAGTCCCTGGTCAGTTCCGCGGGAATTCTGAATGTGGCATGGCCCTCGACAAGCATCGCGGAGGCAGCGGGCCACGTCGGCCCCGGGATTGAGTCGTTCTCGGCGCGGGCGGATGAGACACTTTGGGCTATGGAGCGGTTCTTCGTTCCTCCAATGGAAGCGATGTCAAGTTTCACAAGCGACTGGCATGACCATCGGGCCTGCCTGACTCGCGGGGTTCGGCACTGCTGGGATCGCTCAATGCGAAGTGAAGCCGCCAGTCGAAGGGGCGCGTTCCTCGGCAGGACCTTGATTGACTCTGGATTGCCAGATGATGGCCTGGCCCGACACAGGTCGTGTCAGAATCAATCCGTGTCGGGCCTTCCGCGCAAATAGGCATCCATCAATCATCGGCACCCCCCAAAGAACAGGCATCGACGACAAGCCCGTGCCGCCTGTCACCACCCTGTCGAGCGGCAAACGGCCTGGAGGCTTACAATGTGGGTCCGCAACTGTTGACATGCCGTGGCGGCAACGCGACCGTCGCCTGGCAGCAAACACCTTCACAACTGAGCGCTGGGAATCGAATGGCACGTTGGCTCGTGGCCGGCCTTGCCGGAATGCTGGTGCTGGCTTTTTCGGCAGCGCACGCAGCGCAGCCTGAGACCGGCGCGACGCGCCCGGTGACTCCGGCGGACGAAATCGAGATCCCGGCACTGCCAGAGGCGCCGGACAGTGCAAACATGTCCGGCTACTCGGTCGACCTGCAGCCACCGGGTGGGCGGGAGTTTGTGCTCGACACGGCCGGTTGGATCAGTGAGGCCGATGAACAACGGATTCGGCAAATCGCCGACAGGCTGTTGACAGACAAGGCGGTGCCCATCATCACTGTCACCATTGAGTCGATGGCGAAGCACGGCGGAGCCGGAATGCGAATTGAGACTTTTGCGCAGCAGTTGTTCGACCAGTGGGGCATCGGCCCGGGACGAGTCGGGGGACGCTCCCCGAATCTGGGCATACTGCTGTTGATCTCGCGTGACGACCACCGCGGCCGGATTGAACTCGGTGGCGGGTGGCGGCATGTTCGGGACAGCGAAGCCCAGTCCATCATGGACGGACAAATCATCCCCAGGATCAGGCAGGGGGATTTCTCTGGCGGCATCACCGAGGGGGTGGCCGCACTGGACAGAATGGCCCGCGGCCTGCCGCCGCCGCCATTGTCGGCGGTGCCGTTTTCATCGAACGTGGCTCCGTATTTCCAGTCATCGCGGGTGGTGCCACATTCCCAGTCGCCAGGGGTGGCCTGGATTGTGATCCTTGTCGGGGTGGCGGTGTTCACCGTCGTTTCACTCGCCAGAAGTGGTTCGAACGGTTGGGCATGGGCCGCCTGGAGCGTCGTCTTTACGATCCTGGGGGTCCTGCTCTACATCTTAACCATCGACAGCCGTTCACACCGCAGGGGGTACGGCAGCGGATTCTTCGGTGGCGGATCCCGTGGCGGATCTAGTGGTGGATTCTTCAGTGGTGGTGCCGGTGGAGGATCCTATGGCGGAGGGTCGTTTGGGGGCGGATCCTCTGGAGGCGGAGGAGCATCCGGATCGTGGTAGGCAATTCGGCCGGCCTTTCATCCACCCGCGACGGAACACAAACTGCGGCCTTTTGGCGGAGTGACTTCATGCAGCTTCAGCAGCTATTCGCGACTCATGACCGCGAGGCGGTGAACAGGGCGGTCAAGGATGCGGAGTCCGGAACGAGCGCGGAAATTGTGCCGGTGGTGGCCCAATCCTCCGGTCGATACGACCGGGCCGAGGATCTCATCGGCCTGTGGGTGGCGCTGCTGTCACTGGCCGCGGTTTGGACGGTTTATCCCCTGCCCGTCGCCGAACCGGGGCACTGGGGGGCGCCGCATCAGGGCTGGCATTTGGCTGCCCTGCTGGCAGCGGCCCTGGCCGGATTCTTCGCGGGTGCGATCCTCGGCAGCCGCGTCGATGTGCTGCGCCGGCTGTTTGCACCCTGGCGACAGATGCGGGACGAGGTCGAGTGCCGCGCCCGCGCCGTGTTCTTCGACAGCCGTGTCCATCATACGGCGGGATCAGCCGGAGTCCTGTTGTATGTCTCCCTTTTTGAGCACCTGGCGGTGGTCCTCGCCGACGAGGCGGCGCTGCAGGCGCTCGGCCAGGAGAGCATTGACCGCCTGTGTGTCGAATTCACCGGGCGGCTGCGGAACAGCAGCCCGACCCAGGCCCTGTGTGAGACGATTCAAGCGGTGGGCCAGGCGCTGTCGCCGAAGCTGCCGCGAACCGCGGAGGACATCAATGAACTCCCGGACGCGCTGCTGCTCATCGACTAACCATCTGCTGACCAAAAGATTGAAGGATTTGTGCAGTGTCGCGTGATCAGGGCGGTCGGAACCAACAAGAGCTTGGTTGAAGTTCCAAGTTCTGATCTGCTCAGTGTGATGAACTCAGATTTAGTTCCGATTGCGGGCGAGCCCGTGGCCACATGTAATTCATAACAAGACGAATCTCGATGGAACATCCGAGCCTTCGCCTCCCGCCGGTTCCGTGGAATAGCTGTCACTGCGAAGCCAGCGGCAACCGTTCCCAGCGGGCGCGGTAAATCGGCAGGCCTTCTTTCCGCTTCTTCCGCTCGTAGCTCGTGTGGTAGTCCATGTCGTGCGACGCCTCGCGTTCTTCCGGCGGCGGCAATTCGCGGAAGGCGGGGCTGATATTGATCTGCGAGCAGATCACCGTGAAATACTCGGCGACATCGGTCCAGGAGTGCAGCAGTCCGCCGGGAGGGATGAGCCGCGCGCACTCGGCGACGAATGCCGGGTTGAAGATCCGCCGCTTGCGGTGCCGCTTTTTCCACCATGGATCCGGGAAGTAGACATGCACCGCCTGCATGGAACCGGCGGGCAGGTATCGCGGCAGGAACACGTTGGCGTCACCACCCACCAGCCGCACGTTGGGGTACTGCCGCTTCTGAAACCGCGTCGCCGCGCGGCGGGCCTCCTTCAGGTCGCATTCGATTCCCAGGAAATTGATGTCGGGATGCGCCTCGCCGGCTGTGGTCAGAAACAGCCCCCGGCCGGTGCCAACCTCCAATTCGACTGGCCGGTCATTTCCGAAGAATGCCGCAAGGGCCAACGGTGGCGGCGGCAACTCCTTGAGATGTGTGAACCAGGGGGACAGGTCCGGAGGTGAGGCAAGCGAAGGCACGGCAGTCGACATCGGAGTCCGAAACGAAATCAGGAGACGGGTAGACACCGGCCAATTGTCGCAGATCCGCTGCTCTCAAAACACTGTCTCGGCGAGCCAAGGCGCAGCATCTGAGATACCGTCAAGTCCCGCCGCCGGTTAAGATCCTGCTTTAAGCCAAATCCAGATCCCCATTTGGCGACCGAATTTTGATCCCCACACGATTCCCGAAAGTGTACCTTTCGGCGGCTGATTCCATGATTGAAAACCCCCGCGAGCGGCTGTCGCGGCAGAAGGAACGGCTGCAGCGGCTGCGGGACCGCGCCCGAGAACGCTACGCCGGCGGTGCCGCCGGGCTGCAGGTGGCCTCCCTGATTTCCGAGATGATCGATCAGTTCCTGATCGAGCTGCTCGATGAAACGCTGACTGCCTGGGCCACGCAACACGCTCCCGAAACGCCGGCCGAGGTCTGGGTCCGGCAGTTTGCCCAAAACATCGCCGTCGTGGCCATCGGCGGGTCCGGCCGCGGAGAACTGGCACCGTTTTCCGATGCCGACATTCTGTTTCTGCACCGCAACCAGTCCCACGCCGAACTCAACGAATGCGTGGCTCAGGTCGTGCGGGACTGCTGGGACGCCGGGATCAAGCTCGGCCACAGCGTCCGCACGGTGGCGGACACCCTCTCTTCCGCGCGGCAAGACCCGCACCTGGCCACCTCGCTGGTGGAAGCCCGGTTGCTCTGGGGTGACGAGCGATTGGTGTCGCAGCTCACCTGGAAGTTCCGCCGCCAGGTACAACGGGGTTACGCCAAGTTCTTCAGCGACTGTCTCGCCGCCCGCGATGAAGAACGCGGCCAGTTCGGAGAATCTGACCGGCAGCTTGAGCCCGATGTGAAACGCTCGACCGGCGGGCTGCGCGACCTGCATCTGATTCGCTGGATCGGCTACGCCTGCTACGGCACGCCCGATCCCGACCTGCTGCGGCTCGAAGGCGCACTGACGCAGGATGACGCCCTCGCGCTCTCGGCCGGGCACGACTTGCTGATGCGGGTGCGGACGGACCTGCATTTTCAGGCGGGAAAGGCGCAGGAAATTTTGAGCCGCGACGAACAGTTGCGGCTCGCGGATTTGTACGATTTCGAGGGCACTCCCGGCCAGCGGCCGGTCGAACGGTTTATGCAGGCGTTCTTTAAGAACAGCGAGGCAATCGCGGACATCGCCAACCGGTTCGTCGCCCGCCATCGTCCCCGCCCGTTTCTCTCCCGCATCGTCCAGTTCCTGCTCACACACCGCAGCAATCACTTTTTCCTGGTCGGTCCGGAAGAGATCAGCGTGGCTTCGCGGCGGCGGCCGGAGGTCTTCGGCAGCCTCGAGCGGATGCTGAATCTCTATGAACTCTCGGGTCTGTATTCCGTCGAGATCGCCGCACCCGATGTCGAATCCGTCCGTCAGGCGGCCCCGAAACTGCCCAAGAAAATCTCCGACAAGTCGGCGAAAACCTTCCTGTCGATCCTCGGCCAGACGGGTCATGTGGGCCGATTGCTGCGGGGGATGTTCAGCACGGGTTTGCTCGACATCCTCGTGCCGGCCGTGACGCATGCCCGCTGCCTGCTGCAGTTCAATCAATACCATGCCTACACGGTCGACGAGCATTCTCTGCGGGCGGTCGAAGCGGCGGAGAACTTTGCCGCCACTCCCGGCCCGATCGGTGCCGCCTGCCGGTCCATCCGCCCGCGCCACATTCTGCACCTGGCGCTCTTGCTGCACGACCTCGGCAAGGGGTTTGAAGAGGACCATTCCGATCTTGGCCGGAAGATTGCCGAGGAGACCGCTGGGCGACTGGGGCTCCCCGCAGCGTTGCGCGAACTGCTGATGTTTCTGGTGCAAAAGCATCTCAACCTGTCGCTGGTGGCGTTTCGGCGCGACCTGTCGGATCCAAAGGTGATTGCGGATTTTGCCCGCGAGATCGGCAGCCCCGAGCGGTTGACGATGCTGTACGTCGTCACCGCCTGTGACATGACCGCGGTCGGACCGGGCGTCTGGACCGACTGGAAGGCCGACCTGTGCACCGACCTTTATGAGCGGACCATGCTTGTGCTGAGCGGCAGCCGCCCCGAGTTCCGCGAGACGGAACGGTTCCTGCAGGTTCGGGACGAAGTCGCGGGCCTCCTGCAGGTGCCGGCCGGCGATGAGCCGGCACTCATGGAACTGGAGACGCGGCTGCGTTCGTTCCCGGCCCACTATTTGAATGCGACCGCCGCGCCGCAGGTGGCCGCCGACCTGCGCGATCTGGAAGAGCTGGAAACGCGCCCGGTGATTGTCCGCAGCCACTTCGAGCGTGGGGCGTACACCGGCGAATACCGGGTCATCACCCGCGACCGCGTCGGCTCCGGGCTGTTCAACAAGATCACCGGGGCGCTCACCGCCAAGCGGCTGGGAATCCTCTCCGCCAGCATCTGCACGACCGCCAAGGGGGAGGTGGTTGACAGTTTTTCAGTGCATGACAGTGACCACGCCGACGAGATCCCGGAGTTCCGCATCCGCGAGGTCGAACAGGCGATCAGCGATGTGCTGCTCGGCAAGCGGACCGTGGAGAGCCTGTTCCCGCGACACTCGCCGTTTCTCAAACGCTCCAGCCCGCCCGTCACAGCCGCTGAGCCACCGCAGGCGGTGATCGACAACGATTCGTCGGACCGCTGCACGGTGATCGACATCTTCGCCCACGACCAGCAGGGCCTGCTGTACACCATCGCCTCCACCCTGCTGGACCTGCAACTGTCCGTCACGCTGGCAAAAATCGGCACCCATGTGGACCAGGTGCTGGACGTGTTTTATGTGACCGACCACAACGGCGGAAAGATTCACGACGAAGCCCGCCTGCGGCAGATCCGCGAAACCCTGGTCCACCGGATTGAAGATTTTTCTAAGCAGGGATTGCAGACGGCGGTGCCGGCATAAATTTGGCCGTCGCACATGCTGCAGAAGTCAGACGGATACAGACCCTGCCAGTCGGTGTTGTGTCGGTGTTTTTCCGTGGCTCATGTCCATGCGAAAATTGGATGTGCCAAGTGCGCGTTGCTTGGGACATCGTCAGGGCTTCTTCGCCTTCGCCGCCAGTACGTCGCAGTGGACGCGGGCGACCTGCCACATCCAACCGGGGCCGCCGCTGGCAGTGGCTCCCCAGCGGTTGTCGACCGCGGCGCGGAGATGCTTTTCCGCCGACTCGGGATGATCTTCCACGAACTCATTCAGGCCGACATACAGTTCCGCATAGAACAGCCGCATCTCGCGTTCCCGGTCGGTGATCTCCGCCTTGCGGATCCGCTCAAGCACCTGCTCGCCTGTGAATTCGCCCGCGAACAACTTGTAGACATCGGGAAACGGTTCGCGGTCGTCCTTCTTGTATTTCAGCAGCCCTTCGCGGGCCTTTTTCTGACCCAGGGCCTTCACTTGTGACAAATACCGCCAGATGCCGTTCTCGCGGTCGACATCGTCAAAACTGTGATACAGCTCGAACTGCTTCGCGGCCTCCTTGTACTTCTCCGCATAGAAGCAGGCGATCCCCCGCCGCCAGTGGCTCGCCTCCAGGTCTGGTTGTTGCTTGACCATCGCGTCGAAGTCAGCCATGGCTTCGGCGAACTGGCCGCGGAAGAACCGGGCGTCACCGCGTTCCGACAGCAGGTCGGTGTCGGCCGGAGCCTTTTCGAGCCGCGCCGACACTGCGGTGATCTGCTTGTCGAACTTCGCGTTCAGGGCGGCCCGGCCTTCAACGGTGAGCGGTCCCGGTGCGGGCTCCGCGGCGATCGTGAGAGCCACGCCCCAACTTGAGAGCGACACCAGCAACAGGATGAAACCAGTCGGTCGAAGCAGCATGCGGGCGTGTGACATGGGCATTCCTGCGGCAAGGGTTTGCTTCAACGGAGGCAGCTCGGCACCGGGGACGGAATCACAGTGGCAATCTTAGAACTTGGGAGCCTGGCGTGCGACGATGCAAACGGATCGTCCAGGGCTTACGCTCCTGGGCTCATCGGTGTCGACTTTGGATGCGCCCGTGCTGCTCTTCCGTTGAAACATCGCGGTCCGATCATCCGTCTCCGAGTGTCTCCCTCTTCCTGACCCCTCTCCTGGCGGGCGTACCTGTCAGGCAAAACGTCGACGTTTTCCACTGGCAGGATGTGATCCGCGAAGTTTTCACCCACCAGGAGCTGAAGGAGGCCAAGCTCCCTGGAGCCAAGATCAAGCAGGGATCCAGGTCATTCCGGCAGTCCTGGAGCCTGGTTGCGGACCACGATGAACTGCGTGCCACGCTCGGTTCGGACCAGCATCAGCAGGCCCTTTTCCAGCGAGCCAGCTTTGACGGCCGCGAGGAACTCCTCGGGCGTCTTGACGCGGGCGCTTCCCACTTTCTCGATCACCATGCCCACCCGCAGGCCAGCGTCGGCAGCCGGCGTGTTGTCGGTCACCTTGCTGACCATCACACCACTGCCTTCCTGGACACTGAGCTGTTCGGCATGCTCGGCGGTGATCGCTTCGACGTCGACACCCAATTCGCTGACAGCGGTCGGAGCTGGCTTGCTCGGCTTGCCGGGCTTTGAGCCACGACCGGGCACCTGCGTCAGCGAGAAGTCGTTGGGCATTTCGCGGGCTTCGACCTGCAGCTTCACTTCCTTGCCGTCACGAATCACCACGAGTTCATACTTCGATCCCACGGGAACCTGCTCGACGATCGCCTGCAGCACGCGGGGGTTCGTCGCATCCTTGCCGTTCGCCTTCACAATCAGGTCACCCGGTTCCACCTGCGCATCGGCGGCCGGACTGCCAGGCCGCACTTGCGAGACCAGGGCGTGCTTCCCCACGGGAATGCCCAGTTGAGAGGCGATGTCGCTGGTAATGTCCTGCATCGCGATGCCGAGATAGGCCCGCTTGACTTCACCGTGCTTCACGAGTTGGTCAGCGATCCAGTGGGCCATGTTGATCGGCACGGCAAAGCCGACGCCGTCGTACCCGCCGCTGCGGGTCGAAATGGCCGTGTTGATGCCGATCACTTCACCATTCAGATTGAGCAGCGGGCCGCCGCTGTTGCCCGGATTGATGGCGGCGTCCGTCTGCAGAAAATCTTCCCGGTCGGTGATCTTCATCCCGCGCCCCTTGGCACTGATGATGCCGGCAGTGACCGTGGTTTCGAGTCCGAACGGGCTGCCACAGGCGAGGACCCAGTCGCCGATCTCAGCCGAGTCGCTGTTTCCCAGCGGCAGCGGCGTCAATGGTCCATCCGGATGGATGCGGACGATCGCCACGTCGGCGCGGGGGTCGGTTTTGACTTCGGTCGCGTTGTACTCACGTCCATCGGACAGCCGCACTTTCACGAACTGAGCGCCAGCCACAACGTGGTTGTTGGTCAGGATCACGCCGGAAGAATCGATGACGAATCCCGAACCCATGCCACCCGATCGCGGCATCTGCCGCGGCCCTCCCCGCTGCTTGAAGTATTCCCGCAGTTCGGGGTTGTTTTTGAACATCTCTCCGAACGGCGTGCCTTCGAGCGCGTCATCGCCTTCCTCAGCCTGCACGGTGACCGCCCGGCCGCGGGTTTCAATCGAGACCACGCCCGGCATCGATTCGCGGGCCACCTGTCGAAAGAC
This sequence comes from Planctomycetaceae bacterium, assembly GCA_021732845.1. GTDB lineage: Bacteria > Planctomycetota > Planctomycetia > Planctomycetales > Planctomycetaceae > JAKFUF01. The sequence goes on from JAKFUF010000101.1 coordinate 12,904, forward strand.
CGCGGAGAGTTCGCGGGCCACGCCCGCTTCACGCGGCGCACGGGCCGCCGCCTCCTGAGCCACGACGGAACTGGTGACGTGCTGAACCGTCAGCCCCGCCGCCATACCCAGGCTCAGCAACCCCACCCCCATCACCACCCACGGTCCCTTGGACTCAAAGCGTTTCATCTCTGTGAACTCCCTGGCCTGTTTCAATATCGACTGCGGTTCTCCGTAAACCGCGAGCGGTCGAATATCACGTCTCAATGTTTTTTACGTCACATGAAATTTGAGTGTTGGCCCCATTTTCTGACTCTTATGCAAGCCCCATGCCGGTGGCACCCGTGGCTAACAGTGGAGACGAACCAGTCTCGCGGTTACAGCCGGAACTGTCTGCACGCCGAAGTCTTGCGCTGAAAGTGTCCAGTTCGATTTTGGTGTTTCTTTTTCGATAGTTTGTAGAAATGTCTGTCGGCGCGGGAATCGCGATGCATCTGTCACAAATTCGTTCAATCCGGCCTTGGCACCGGTTTGTCGACTTGATGATCCTCGAATCCCTGTGTGAACCGGGGACTAACGTCCGCCGGCTGATGGGTCGGCTGGAAGGGTGCGCCAGTCCGTGGCTCCGATTCCACGGCAGGCGGCGCGGCCAATTCGGCGGTTGGATCCGGCCCGTCGGCAACCCATGCTGCGCCATGGCATACTTGGGACCGGACAAAGAATAAAAGCACGCTTCAAGATGCTGGCCCAAGGCCGGTCTAAGGCAACGCGAAAGGGAAACCAGTGGAGTAGGAGAGGAGGCAGCAACAATGCCCCTCTCCTACTCCACTGGTTAATTTTTGACCGTACGATTCCCGCACCGTTTTGCCAGGCCGGTCGACTTCACCAACAAATTCATTCATTCGTTGTCCCTGATTGCGTTCGCTGCTCAAAAGGGAGACAACTGCCGGTTCTCGACAGGTCGTTCAACGAATGAGCCGGAACCGGACGCTAACGCGCGCTCACGCGTGCCGGCAGATCGAATTGCCCACATTCACATGCCCATTCCGTTGACCGTCTTCAAGCTTGGCGGCAGCCTGCTCGACCATCCCGGTTTGGCACAACTGCTGCGTGGCCTAGTGCAGCAGCGACCAGGGTCGGCAGTGGTCGTGGGCGGAGGAGGGGCGGCGGACCTTGTCCGTGGCTGGGCCAAGACTCATCAGTTCGGCGATGAACCCGCCCACTGGCTCGCACTGGAGGCGATGGCGTTCAACGAAGCCCTGCTGCGGGAACTGGTGCCGGAGCTGCGCCTCGTTCGCAATGTCAAGCAGTGGACGGCGGTTGCGGCTGAAGGGCACCCCGCACTTGTCTGCTGTTCGTGTTTCGTCCGCTGGGCCGAAGCGGCAAACTATCCACCGCTGCCCCGGACATGGGATGTCACCAGCGATTCCCTGGCAGCCTGGATCGCCAGCGTGGCTCAGGCCCAGGAACTGGTCCTGCTGAAATCCGTCCCAACGCCCACCGGCCTCACGGCCCAAGAAGCCTCCCGGGCCGGCCTCGTCGATGTCGCCTTCCCGACCCTCCATGGCTCGGTCCGTTGCATCAGTTGGGTCAACGGGCAACTGCCCCCGTCAACCATTGAGCCGTGGCTCACGGTTGCCCGGTGTCCGCAGAATATTGCAGACGACAGCGGCGTTATCAACACGAGGTGAAGCGAGTGGCGTCGGCGGACGACCAAAGCGCCCTGCGGCTGCAAGACGATCGACAAGGCTTCTGCTCAATAATCATACCACAGCCCCCAGCCCACCTGTTGCTCGTTTTCCTGATAGAACGAGAACTGGGGGCTGCCGCCGTTGTAGTAGTGGGGACCCGTGCGGAGGGTTCCGGCGGTGGGGCCGCGGCCTTTCCAGGCCCAGCCGGCCTGTAGGCTGACGTTGCCGCTAAAATCCAGCTCTTCCCGCAGGCTTCCGTTGATGGCGAAGAACGGGGCACCGCGGAGGCCAGTGGGCTCGACGGGACCCCAGTCGAAGCCGAACTGCAGATGCCAGGGCTCGGCATAGTCGCGGGAGAAGGCGTACTCAACCTCTCCGTAGACACGCAGGGTCGGTCGGACGTGGAACGAGTATCCCAGGTAGGTGCAGTCCCGAAAGTAATCGATGCGTGTGACCGCGGGGTTGGCCTGCAGGAATTCGTCTCCCATGTGCGAGCTGACATGGTAGTAGCCGAACTTCCAGGCGTGAGGACCGCGCCGCCAGGTCAGGGGAACGTCGAACCGGTAGTCCGTTCCGGTCATGTCCCAGCCTTCGGTGTCGATGTTTTGTCGCAGATTGGCCCCGCCCAGAAGATCGACCTGAAACCCTTCCTCCCGATCCGGATCGCCAAAGCGGACAATGCCGAAGCGGCCGCCGATCTGGGAATCCAGGAAGTTTCGACTACTGTCGCGAATGGCACGGGTGGAGAGCCGCGGTTCCTGCGTGCTGGCCCAATAGGTGCGATAGAGAAACCCCTGCGGCAGCAGGATCCAGTGCCAATAAGCCGAGGGGTCTGTGGGGAATGTCGAATTGACCAGAGGATCGGCCTGGCCGCTGCCCACAAATGGCAGTGGCTCAGCGGAGAAGGCATTTTCTTGGGGGATTCCCGTATTGAATGTGGGAGGAGAATGCTGTGGTTCTACAGACAGGTGGGGCTGGGCCTGCAAGTTCGCCTGACAGAGGGCCGCGATTCCCCAGATGACGCAAAACACGAGGGCGCGAAAGGCCCATCGAGCGCTGCCTCGTGCATTCGCCTGCGGGGCGGTTGCCCATCCCTGACAAACTCCGCCCATCTCGAACACTCCTATGAACATTGCGAGATTCCGGGACACTTGTCGCGGATCCGCTCGCTGGCGCTCCAGATCCGCTGGCGGTATCCCGGCATCACGCAAGGCGATGTAGATCGATCGGCTGCCTCCGAGGATCCGGGCGGCGCGCCGCAGCATAGGGATTTTCGGGAATCTCGTCAAATTTTTACGCATCAAACGTTCCGCCCCGTTTCTGCAGATTCGCGGTTGCGTTCCGCGCCATTTTGCGGTTGTTCTTCCAGCGGTAACCGGACGGCTTCCGCCGTGCCGCTAAATGCGCCATGGCTGGCCACCACAACTCCCCCGCAAACAGGCGGGGAACTACAATGGCAGCCACGAAGTCTGGGTTCACGCACGATTTTCACGGGATTTCCCGATGTCCACCGCCGACCCCATCCGCATTGGTGCGGTCAATTACCTGAACTCCAAGCCACTGATCGAGGGATTGGAAGGTCTGGCTCCGGCCGCGGAACTGATTCTCGACTACCCCAGCCGGCTGGCGGCGGCGCTCGACCGGGGCGATTTGGATGTGGCTCTGGTCCCCTCCGTCACCTGTCTGCTGCGTCCGGACTATGAAGTGGTCTCCGATGCCTGCGTCGCCACGCATGGGCCGGTGTTGAGCGTCAAGTTGTTCAGCCGGGTGCCGCCAGGCGAGATCAAGCGGCTGGCGCTGGACGCGGGGTCGCGGACGAGTGCCACGCTGGTGCGGATTCTGCTGGCGGAACGGTGCGGGGTGTTCCCGGAGGTTGAGCCACTGTCGCTGGAGGCGACCACGGAAGACAGCGGGGCCGACGGCATCCTGCTGATTGGCGACCGGGCGATTGAGCCACCGGCGGAGAAGTTTGCCTGCACGTGGGATCTGGGGGAGGAATGGACCCGCTGGACGGGCCTGCCGTTCGTGTTCGCCATGTGGGCCACCCGGACGGGGACGAACCTGGGACCAGTGGAGGAGGGGCTGGGTGCGGCTCGCGACCGCGGGGTCGCGCGGCTCGTACAGATTGCCGCGCGGGAGGCTCCGCTGCTGGGGCTCTCGTACCAGACGACTATTGATTACCTCGAAAAAAACCTATATTACCGGCTGGGACCGGCCGAACGGCGGGGGCTGAAACGCTTCCACGAACTGGCGGTCCGGCATGGTCTGGCGCCTGAAGGAGTTGAACTTGTCTTCCGCGATTACGCCGCTGCTGGATAAAGCCGTGGTTGGCGAGCAACTGAGCCTCGAAGACGGGGTGAAGTTGCTGGAATCTCACGACCTCGTGGCGATCGGCGAGGCGGCAAACGCCGTCACCCGCCGGCTGCACCCCGAGCCGTACCGCACGTACAACATCGACCGCAACATCAACTACACCAACGCCTGCACGGCGGTCTGCGACTTCTGCGCGTTCTACCGAACACCCAAGCACGAAGAAGTTTACGTCTTGCCGCGGGACGTGCTGCTGAAGAAGATCGAAGAGACGGTGGAACTGGGCGGCGACCAGATCCTGATGCAGGGCGGCCTGCACCCGACGCTCACGCTGGAGTGGTACGAGGAGCTGCTGCGGGACATCAAGCGGGCCTTCCCGCAGGTGAATGTCCACGGCTTCAGCCCGCCGGAAATTCATCACTTCACCAAGATCAGCAAGAAGTCGCTGGAGGAAGTGCTGGAGCGTTTGAAGGCGGCTGGCTTGGGCAGCCTGCCCGGCGGTGGCGGCGAGATTTTGGTCGACCGCGTGCGCGCGGCAATGACCCGCGGCAAGGTGATGACGGACGACTGGCTCAACGTCCACCGCGTGTGGCACAAAATGGGCGGCCGGTCCACGGCCACCATGATGTTTGGCCATATTGAAACGCTGGCGGAACGGATTGAGCACCTGGAACGCCTGCGTCAATTGCAGGACGAAACCGGTGGCCTGACCGCCTACATCTGCTGGACATTCCAGCCCGGCAACACCGAGATGGATCACATCCCGCCGGTCGGCGCGTTTGAGTACCTGAAGACGCAGGCTGTCAGCCGGCTGTATCTGCAGAACGTGCCCAACATTCAGTCGTCGTGGGTCACGCAGGGGGAAAAGGTCGGCCAGATGGCCCTGCTGTTCGGGGCCAACGACATGGGCAGCCTGATGATCGAAGAAAACGTCGTGGCTTCGGCGGGAACGGTCTATTCGCTGTCGTTGGAACAGATCCGCGGCGCCATCCGCGAAGCTGGCTACATCCCCCGCCAGCGGAATGTGTTTTACGAGTTGATCGACGATTACCAGCCTGAACCAACCGGTGAAGCGTCTTCGGCAGAATTGCTGCCGATTTTGGTGCCGTGACAGATACACCAGCCCTGGGATTTGTATGTTCGTCAACAGTTGCGGAACGCGGGCTGACAATCGCCGTTCCGCAACCCACGTCCGATCGATCTGCAAATCGGGAGAATTCCTCCTATGGCGCGACTGGCAAACCTGGTTGAAGGCAGCTCACTGGCGGAACATGCGGACGTCGCCCGAAACGCGGATGTTTTCGCCTTTCTTACAGAATCAAATCCTTCCTGCCACTCGGACAACTGTGCCGTGCTGCTGAAAGCGGCCATTGAAAAGTGTGGCGAATGGATTGCCTTCAGTCCGTCGCTGCAGAACTACGGATATGTGGCTCTCGTCACCAATCGCACGGTGTTTGCCCTAGGCTTCGGGCAGTCGATGGTGTCCTTCAGACTCCCCGCGCGCCTCTATCCAACTGCGCTCGCCACGGGAGCCACTCCGGCACGGGAAATCGGTCAAAAATGGGTGAGTATTGAGCTGTTTCGCCCGGACTGGCCCGATCCCGATGTTCCGTTCTGGACATTGCAGGCCTATGCCACTGCGCGGCAAAACGAAGGGTGAAGTGCTTCGTCAAGCGTATTTCGCCTCGCCTGCCAACCGTCATCGCCATGAGCGTTTTTCGTGGGTGCGGGAGGGCTGAAGCACCCCCAGCCGTTACGTCCTGCACAACCGGCAGCGTCAACGGGAAGTGACGGCCTTTGCCATCCTCGCCGGTGGGAAAATTCAAGCTGACCGGCACACACGTGCTATGTTTCCTCCTGTCAGGGGTGCTCTGCCCCTGCTCAATTCCGCGGCTGGCGATGCCCGAACCTCGGGTCCGCTGGCGGCACGCCAAAGTGCGACCACTCCTCAGGGGGATTCCAATATGCTGGGTCAGTATGAAACCACGATGGACGAAGCGACCATCGACCGGCGCGGGACCGAACGCCGCAACCGCCTGCCACAGCGGTTGGCGGGCGAACGCCGGGCGGATCAGCCCTCCTCGACCACCGGCGAGGCGTACCTGCCAGAAGCCCGCCCCGCTGTCGAGCGCCGCGCCAAGGTCGAACGCCGCCGCCAGATCGACCCAACCACCTGCGAACGCGATTACTCGGGCGACGAAATCGAGTTCATGAAGGCGATGGACGACTACAAGCGCCGCAGCGGACGAATGTTCCCCACCTGGAGCGAAGTCCTTGAGGTGGTCCGCAGCCTGGGTTACACACGCGACTGACAGAACTTCGCAGGAGGCGATAGTGAACCGCCGGCGTGCCGTTTCTTGGGCGGCAGCCGGCTTTGTGTTTTTGGCCCGGGTTTCATCAAGTGGTAGTTACTGGCGTGGCTCACCCCAGCAGTTCGTCCATCCAGTTCTGCAGTTGCTCCAGCGAAGCCTGAGGGGCGAGACTGACAATGTCCATCCTCCCCGCAGTGGTTGCCAACCGCACAACGCGGTTCAACTCCCGTTGTTTGGACTCTGCCAAGGCACGAGCCTGCTCGGTCAATGTTTGGCTCTGCTCAGCGATTCTCTCCGCCTGCTGAAGTTGCAGCTCCTCGAGTTCCAGCGCGGTGGGAAGCAATTCGTCACGGTGCCAGTACCGCAACCAGCCATTCAACAGGCCGACTCGAAGTTCCAATTCCGGAATCAGAAACCGTCCCTGACTGTCCGTGGACATTTCCTGGTACCCGGTCCCGTCATGGGCGAACATCGACAGCCGCTTTGTTTCAGGATGAAACAACGTGCAGTAGGGAACCTGCAGATGCTCCTCGTACTTCACAAAACTTTCGTTGTAGTCCTTGTTCTGCGTTGGCTCCGAAACATATTCCAGCACCCAGAAGGGCCGGTTGGTTTCGTTCACGCGAAAGCTGTAGATCGATTTCTCAACGGGAGGCAGTCCCAGCGTCACGAAATTGTCGGGGACAACGCGGCGAACCTTGTTGTCGAAGGGGTACAAAACCAGCAATTCGCCAAAGATCGCGAGATGTGGAACGTATCGCGTGCGCAAGAGCGTGAGGCTGAAGTCTGTTATGCCGCGCTGGAACTGGCTCCCGGTGGATTCGGACATGTCTTCCAGCGTCTCCTCCTGGCGATACTCCCGCTCCGCGCGATCAAATTCCTCAGGGCTGACCGACCGTTGGGCAACCAATGTCATATGAGACCTCCACAAATCACGGCAGTTTTCAAGCCGCATATCGGAATCTGCAGCCACCCTAATTCTATCCTCGGCCATGGCCTCTGAGAATTGCACTCTCCGACGAAGCAAGTCCGGAAGCGTGCCATGACAGGCTCATCCCGGTATCCTGTGGAGCATCCCTGCTCGAATGCCGTCACCGAGGGATGAACCTCCCGAATGGAGCCGCTCATGAAGACCTGTCTGCCTGCCGTGCTGGTCCTGTTCACCCTGGCCACCGTCTGTTGTGCCGAGGACACGAAGCCACCGCGGCAGTCGCTGTGGAATGGCAACGCCCCGGTCGGGGAGGGCAAGTTTGAGAAGGGCGATGCCTGGATCACGGTGCATCAGCCTGCCAAACCGAATGGGACGGCCATTGTCATCTGCCCCGGCGGTGGCTACGGCGGGTTGGTGACCGGAGCCGAAGGCCACGGCATTGCCAAGTGGCTCAACGGGCACGGGATTACCGGTGTGGTCCTCGAATACCGGCTGCCAGCCGGCCGGCCCTTCGTGCCGCTGCTGGATGCCCAGCGGGCGATTCGCACGACGCGGGCGAAGGCGAAGGAATGGAAGCTCGATCCGGCCCACATCGGCATCATGGGTTTCTCCGCTGGCGGGCATCTGGCGTCAACAGCGGGAACGCACTTTGATGGCGGAATGCCGGGAGCCACGGATGCGGTCGAGCAGGCAAGCTGCCGGCCGGATTTCATGATTCTGGTGTATCCCGTCATCGTCTTCGGCAGCGGCAAAACGCATCCCGGTTCCATGCAAAACCTGCTCGGCAAGGATCCCAGCCCGGAACTGGTCAAGCTGTTTTCGAATGAGAAACAGGTGACCGACAAGACGCCACCCGCGTTTCTGGCCCACGCCGCTGACGATGCACCGGTGCCCCCGGAAAACAGTCAGGCCTTCCATGATGCCCTGCAGGCCCACAAGGTGCCTTCAAAGTACCTGAAGCTGCCCTCCGGCGGGCACGGATTGAATGGCTACAAGGGGCCGATGTGGGATGCCTGGCAGAAGCAGTCGCTGGAGTGGCTGGCGGCGGAGAAGCTGGTTCCCGCCGACAAGTAATTCCGTCCGGTTCAACAGGCCAGGACGTTCACTCACCGCGTGGCGGCAATCGCATCGCGAACCGTCAAAGTGCCCTCATATAACGCGCGGCCGATGATGGCTCCCACCAGATTCGGCTGCTTGCGGGCGCGGCGGGTGAGTTCCGTCACGTCCGCAACGGTCGTCACGCCACCCGACGCGATGATCGGAAAACCCAGTTCCGCGAGGCGTTCCATGTCTTCCAAAGTGGCGGTGTCGACACCGGACATCATGCCGTCGTTGGCGATGTTCGTGTAGATCAGGGCTCCGAGCGGAAGACCGACAAACTTGCGGGCCAGGTCGATGGCCGGTGTCTGCGAGACATCGAGCCACCCCTCGGTGGCGACCATCGAGTTGCGGGCGTCAATCCCCAGAACCAGCCGGTTCGGGTAGCGGGCAGCCATCTCCGCGAACCACTCCGGATGCTTGAGCGCCTGTGTCCCGATGATCACGCGGGCGATGCCCACATCCTCCAGCATCAGCCTCAGCGCGGCTTCGTCGCGCAGTCCGCCACCCAGTTGGCAGGGGATTTTCAAGCCCTGCACGATGGACCGGACCACTTCCGTGTTGACCGGCTTCCCGGCCTTCGCGCCATCCAGGTCCACCAGATGCAGCCGCGTGGCTCCTTCGCTCTCCCACCGGCGCGCCATCGCCAGCGGGTCGTCGCTGAACACCGTTTCGCGGGCATAGTCGCCCTGCTTGAGCCGCACGCAACGGCCGCCACGCAGGTCGATGGCGGGAAGGATTTCCATGAGGGAAGTTCTCGGCAATCAGGGTCTTAAAAATGCTTGCTCCGCTGGATGTCGCGAGCATAGCCGGGTGTGATCTTAGGATGAATCAACCGCAACTGCGCCACTCTGCGACCTCTGCGGTCATCCAATGCGTTGTACGGCAAACTGGCGTCTCAAACACACTCCGAAAAATTCCGCAGCATCTGCAGGCCCAGCGACTGGCTTTTCTCGGGATGGAACTGGGTGGCAAACAGGTTGCCGCGGCGGATGACGGAGGTGAACGGCAGACCGTAGTCCGTCGTGGCGGCGGTGACGGTGGGGTCGGCCGGAGCCACGTAGTAGCTGTGGACGAAGTATACGTAGGCGTCTTGCGGCACGTCACGGAACAGCGGGTTGCCGGAACGATCGGCTTCAGCGGGAGAATGAATGCGGTTCCAGCCCATGTGGGGAACCTTCAGATCCTGCACGTCGGGAAAGCGGCGGACTTCGCCAGCAATGATTCCCAACCCCTCCCATTCGCCGTCCTCGTAACTCACATCCATCAGCATTTGCATTCCGAGGCAGATCCCCAGGAAGGGTCGCCCGGCGGCGACATGCTCGCGAATCGGCTCGACGAACCCCTGCCGCCGCAGTTCGGCAATGGCATCGCGAAACGCACCCACGCCGGGGAGGACCAACTTTTCGCTGCCCGCCAGTTCTTCCGGCCGCGTGCAAATGCGGGCTTCCGCCCCCACCCGTTCAAACCCCTTCTGCACGCTCCGCAGATTCCCCATCCCGTAGTCGATGATGCTGATCATGGTGGCTCGGTGCTTAGTGCTGCGGCTTCAATGTCGGCGAGGTAGCACGGCCTTCCTGGGCCGTGCGCTCTCCGAAGGAACGCAGATCGAACAGGACGGGCTAGGAAGCCCATCCTACATCTCTGATCAAGCCTCACGCACCGCGAGCCACAATGGCACTGGCCTGGCCGAGGCGGGTGACGCTGAGCTTGAGGAACAACTTGTTCTCAATGGGGAGCGGCTTTCCCTGCACAAGGTTCAGGTTGCACTCGGGATCGGGCTGGTCCGCGTTGGCGGTGGGCGGGACAACTCCGTGCTGCAACCCGACAATCGATCCGGCCAGTTCCAGCGTCCCGCTGCCGGAGCCCGAGTTTCCCAGCAGGCTCTTGAGCGCGGTGACCGGCACCTTCGAGCCCAGGTCGCCAAAGACTTCGTGAATCGCGCGGGCTTCGCCCAGGTCGGTCATTTTATCACCCAGACCAAAGGCGTTGATGTGCCCAATCTGATCGGGAGTGACCTCCGCGTCGCGCAGGGCGCTGTTCATCGCCAGGACCAGGGCCCGGCGATAGTCTGGCTTCTGGTTTTTGTCCAGAACGCAGGAGGCTCCGGCACCAAGGATATAGCCATAAATCGTGGCTTTCCGGGCTTCGGCATGCTTCGCTTCTTCCAGAATCAGCGTGCAGGCCCCTTCCGCGGCCACCTGCCCCTGCCGACGGGTGTCGAATGGCCGGCAGGCTCCATCCGGTGAAAGCGGATCCCACAAAACGGCATGCATCGACTTGATGGCATGCACCCGGGTCCCCGTGGCTCCAGTAATCATCACGTCGGCATGGTTCCGGGCGATGATCCGCATCGCCTCACCCATTGCCAGGTTGCCGCTGGCCTCGTCCATCGTCAGCGAGTTGTTCGGACCACGTGCGTCCGCGCCGATGCCGATGTGGCAGGCAGGCATGTTGGGCAGGTACTTCAGGAGCCACAGGGGCTCCATCTTGGACATGCCGCCCGTTTCTTTGTTGCCCCACAATTCCGCATTGAAGGCGTTGGTGGCGGGGTCGATCGAATGAAAGCTGCCCGCGCCCAGATCTTCCGGGGGACTGAGCATCAGGTTGGCACCGAACTCGACACCCAGCCGTTCAGGGTCGACGGCGGCCTTGAGCGCGGCGTCATCGGTGAAGCCGGCGTCATCAAGGGCGAGTGTGGCGGAAGCCACGCCCATCTCGATTTCGCGGCACATCAGCTTGCGTCCCTTCCGCTGATCCTTGCGGAGCAGTTTGACGCCGTTGTAATCGCGGACTTCACCGCCAATGCGACCCGGCAGCGGAGAATATGCCAGCCCCTGAATGGGGTGAAAACCTGGGCGGGCCGCCTCCAAACTTTCCCAAAATGGGCCAGTTCCGATGCCAATGGGGCTGATAATACCCAAACCGGTAATGGCGACGACTCGTTCCGTGGGATGCAGGCTGCTCATTTGTGGAGGGTTCGCGGGGACGTTTGAAGGCCTGGATGGGATCACAGCGCGACCTTTCAGAGAAAGCTCACGCGGCGGGCCGGCTCAACCTTCACGGCCCAGCGGGTCCTTTATCGGGAACTCGCGGAGGACGACGAAGTAACTCGAAAATGGTAGCAGATTTCAGCGACGGTAGAAGCCTGATCGCCCGACCAGCAACGGCTGGCCGGTTTTCGACAAGAGGGAAGCCATTATGTAGCCCGAAGGGTCACTCTTGAACCTGCGCTTTTTCAAAATCAACACAGGCCAGTCCCTTACGACAGAATCTCAAATCTCAGATTCCAAATTTCACAGGCTGTGCGACCACATCGAACTATCGGCCACGCCTCCACAGCGAAGTCCGTAACTCTCGCCCGGAATGCCAGTTGTCGCGAAAAAGCATTTTACCGTGAAATACTTTGTCGCAGCATCCACACTGTGGGGCAACAGTTACGTTCGCGCCATTGAAGCTCAGTCGACAGTTCGGTGTGGCTGAACAGACTGTGAAATTTGAAATTTGAGATTTGAAATTGGCTTTTGTCGGACACGTCAGATTTGAGATCGCGGCTCATGACCGGCATTGGCTGTAGCCTTAACCCAAGTCGCCAGAACGGGCTCCGATTTCTGCCGCCAGCATCAGGAACTTCATCCGCACCGGTTTGGGAACCTTTTTGAACTCGCGGGCGAATTCCGGCGTGATCACCTTGAGGACACGGTCCAAGGCGCTCGTCATCCGCTTTACCACTTGTTCGATCGACTGTTCCAGCGGCACTTCTGTCGACGCAGGTCCCTGGCCCGACGACGGTTGGCCACCGTCGAAGGGGGCGTCGTCCGGGCCGAACTGGCGCGCGACGCCGGCATGCACGGGATCATCGGCGTCACTGGACGAGCGGGGGGAACCAGGTCCCGCGGACCCGCCACTGCGAAACGCGTTCGGATTCTGCACGGCGGTCATTTCACTGGGAACGAACATGAAGTTCGCGTCCTGAAACGAGCCCGTGGCTTCGGGAACACTCTGCAGATCCTCGCCCCGCTGCAACCGCCGCCACGCCTTCATCTCCGCAACCGTGGCTTGAGCCTCCAGCGCCCACTGCAGACAGTGCGCGGCATCATCCCAAGTGAGCGCGGCATAGAAGTGTGACCATTTGAGATTGGGAAACTGGTCGTGAGTGCCGCCAAACGTTTCAAAGACGCGCCGCCGCTGATAAATCTGGTCGGCCGACAGCCCCAGCAGGTTGGCGAAGTCGGCGTCGGTGCGTCCCCGGGCAAACCGCTGGGTCCACTTGGCGGCACATTCGCCCACGAGCCACCGGCACTCACTGAGCGCCGTTTGAGCCCGCTGGACCAGTTGTTCTTCGGTCTCGGGCTGATCCCCATCCGTCACGGTCTCAGTTGGAGCGAGACCTTCATCAGGCATGGCTTCGGGGTCGAAATACTCGGCAGGTTCAAACGACATGGAGGCAGTGCTCGTGGAATCAGGGCGGCTGGTGTGCGGACCATGACCGGGCGGACGCCGGAGTACGACGTCACCGGAAAGGCTAGGGTTGAGATCGCGGGACGTGGCTGCATCGAGCCCGCTCATCCCGCACCACGATCCTAGGAGCCACCACCCCGTTCTGCCATTGGCATCGCCGCCGCTTTTGAGCGGCAGCCTGTAAATGCCGACTGATCTATGGGTTTGCTGCGAAATGCCGATTGCGCAATCTGGGAAAGACTGTCGAGATCTTGTTGATGGCGGGGATCGCAACCGTTGGCCGACTTCAGAACACTCCGATCCCGCCGCCACGCGGTGGGTTGATTAGCAGGTCGGAGTCTGCGCAGCTTTTCCAACCCCTCGTCCGTCAGTTTCGTCCGAAACACCCCTTTTTGATAATTCGTTTCGTTTTTCGCGGAGATGTACAGCACCTTCAAAGATGGCATTTTCGTTAAGTGTTCGAGGCTCGCATCCGTCAGGTTCCAATTCCGCTCGATATTCAGATCCTTGATGCCTCGATGGTGGCTGATCAGTTCGATGTGGCTGTCCACCAAACCATCCGCTTCCCAGCTCGAGATTTCGAGTGTCTCCAGCTTTGGTTTTCGAATTAGGAGAGACTGCAGATCGTCCCGTGACAACGTCACGTCATTGAACCTCAGAGTGGCCAGCAACGGCAGCTTATCGAGAAGGCGTGGCACATGCTCACTTATCGGTTTCCCCTCCGCGCTGATGGAAAGCTCTTTGAGTTGCTGGAGCCGGGAGATCTGATTCCAGGCGGCAGAATTTGCCGGATCCGCTGGTAAAATGAAGCCGAGGGTTTGAACTTGAAGGGGCAGGTGAGGCCAGGCGGAGTCCGACACAGCGTCGAAGTCAACGGACTTCAATCCACGAAGATTCTTCAAATGTCGCATGTCGCCGACATGCACTGCCTCACCGAAGCCAACGTAATCCACGGTACTGAACAGTTCGTTGACCCAATCGACTTCAACAATCGGTGGATCGCTCAGGTGGGTCATAGAGAGGTAGATCGAATCCCGATCCTTGAGAGCAATAACGGCATTGCGGTGCCTGTACAGCACCGCGCCCGGAAATCCAATGGCGGCGCTTAGTACGGCGACCACCGTCGTCCAGACCAAAGCGCGATAAGAACGCATGACAATTGCTCTCTCAGGAACTCGTGGCAACGCAGTGCAGGCCTGAAATCGAGTGAATGGCAGACAGGCAACAACCGTGGGCGAAGACCGTCAAAACCCGCCAAAACAGCCGAAGACCGGCACGGGGTTGATTTCCAGATCGGGCCGGAGGATTCGCAGTTTTTCCAGGCCCTCGGGCTTCAGCTTTCTCTGAGCCAGCGTTGCGGGAGAGTCGTCCGCCAGGGGCGTGATATTCAACAGCTTTAATGAAGTCATCTTCGCGAGGTAGTCGAAGCTGGCGTCCGTGAGCCGCTTGTTCCCTTCGACATTGAGTTCTTTGATGCCGTGATGGTGGCTGATGAGTTCAATCTCCGCATCCGTCAAGCCGCCCGCTGTGCCGTCCTCTTCCCAATTCGAGATTTCGAGCGTTTCGAGGTGTGGCTTTTGAGTCAGAATCGCCTGCAGCGTCGCGGGCGACAACGGCAGATTTTGGAGGCGAACAGCCTTCAGCGAAGGCAGGGAACTCAAAACCTGCGGCAGTTGCTGATCGGCGGAAAGACCGCCACCTTCGATGGAAAGCTCCTCGAGATGCTTGAGTCGGGCAATCTGCTCCCAAGCGGCGGCATTAGGCTGGTCCGAATGCAGGGTGAACTGCAGGGACTCGAGCTGACGCGGCAGAAAGGCCCATGCGGAATCAGATACGTTCTGGAACGAGACCGCCGTTAACCCACGCAAATTCTGCAAGTGCCGCATGTCGGCCGGCTGAACAGTTTCCTGAAAGTCTGCCCGTTCGACCGTGCTGACCAGACTGTCATACTCTCTCACCAGCCGGTATTCCGATTCTGGACGCGCCAAGGCTGAGAGCGTGATCGAATCCCGGTGCTCCAGCGCCGCGACTGCCGCATGGTGCCTGTGCAGGACCGCTGCCGGAAAGCCGATTGCCGCGCTGGACACAATGACCACCGTCGTCCAGATCAGAACACGATACGACCGCATGGCAGTTCTCCGAAGGTCGCGACGGAACCAACGCCCCTACTATAACAGCGCCACAAACTGGTCGTCCGTGAATCGCTCCCATCCCGCTGACGAATCCGACAATCGCCTGCATCCAGAATGCTTTTGGAATGCAGCGCATGAGTTACTCCGGGATGCCGACGGATTCAATGGAGCAGCCCGACACCGAACGCGAAGAGGAGTTGGGTGAGGAAGAGGAAGAACTGCCGGAAGAGATCGATCCGGGAGAGTTCCACGATTTCGAGCTGGCGGCCACGGATCGCAGCAACAATCACTGTGACAATTGTCTCCCTATCCAGCAGCGAATGCCATCCGGTCCTAAATCGTTCACGCCCGGCGGCGGGCGATGAATTCCAGCTCGAAGCCGGCACGGTTCTCGAAACTGTCGGCGGCGATGCACAAGCGGGTGAAGTCAAATTTTGGATAAAAGATCGTCTTCGCTTCGTCCATGTCTATTCGATAGGGCGGTCCATCCGGCCGGTTGTGGGCATAAAACAGCCCCAGCAGCAGACCGTTTGGCTTCAACGCCCCCGCGACCGCCCGCATGTATTCTGTTCGACGCGAGGGGTCGATGGCGCATAGACAGGTGTGTTCCACAATGGCGTCGAAACCCTGCGGCCAGCGGCTTGCCATGTTAAAAACATCCGCCTCCACCGCCGTCAGCCCAAGGCGTTGGGACTCAGCACCAGCCTTCACAGCGGCGACCGCTTCGGGGGCAAAATCGATCGCAGTCACCTTGAAGCCGAGGCGTGCCGCCTCGAACGCCTCATGCCCCCGGCCGCAACCCACCACCGCCAGTTCCGCCCCCTTGGGCAAGAAGCCCTCTCTGAGCAGTCGGGCAATCGGAGGGGCGCAGCATCCCTTGTCCCATCCGGCGTCGTTCGCCTGATAGATGGCACTCCAGTAACTCGGCTGTGAGACATCGTCCATGAAAGCAGTGAATCAAACGAGTTCAGGCAAGGGCCCGAAGTGGTCCAGCAGGTACTGGGGCCGACCGTTGAGGTCGGCAAGTTTGGCCACGGAAGTGTCGATTCCCAGATGCTGATACAGCGACGCCAGGATCTCGGCGAAATGCACGGGACGTTCAGTGGCCTGCCCACCCAATCGGTCCGTGGCTCCAATCACGTGACCTGTGCGAAAACCGCCGCCAGCCAGCAGGGCACCGCCCACCTGCGGCCAATGGTCGCGACCGGCATCGGAGTTGATCCGTGGAGTCCGGCCGAACTCACCCCAGGCAACAACCGCCACATCCTTGTCCAGGCCGCGGAGATGCAGATCGTCGATCAGCGCCGAGAGCCCCTGGTCGAACTGCGGCAGGTGCGTATTTTTCAACCCGCCAAAATTGTCACTGTGAAAGTCCCAGCGGCCGAAGTTCAGCGTCACCACGCGGGCACCGGCCTCCACCAGCCGGCGGGCCATCAGGAAGTGTTCCAGGTTGCGTGGGGCTCCGTCGCCGAAATTGTTGGCATCGCCCTTTCCATACCGCTCCCGCACGGCAGGCTCTTCGCGAGAAAGGTCGAGAGCCTCAACGAGTTTGCTGGAAGTCAGGATCTCGAACGCCTGCTGCGTCAGCGAATCCATCCCCCGCATCGTTCCCGACGCGTCGATTTCGCGACGGAGATTATCAAACCCCGCCAGCAGCGTCTTGCGGTTGTCGAGCCGACCTGGTTCTCCGTTCAGCACCATGTCCTTGCGGCCGGGACCCGAGGGCCGAAAGGCGGCGTGCGACACACCGAGAAAACCCGGCAGTCCCGGCGAACCGTACGGCGGATGCCCGGCGTCAGGCGACAGGCCCACGAACGGCGGCACAGCCCGGGTGCTGGGTCCCAACAGCTTCGAGGCGACTGAACCGACTGCGGGCCAGCCACCGGCCGGCTGGTTCTGCTTGCTGCGGCCGGTGTAACAGATGAGGGAATCGTGATCGCCCGACGGAGAGCCATAGACGGAGCGCAGCGGCACCAGCTTGTCCATGATGGACGCCAGCCGCGGCAGGTGCTCGCAAATTTGGATCCCGGGGACGGCGGTCTCGATCGGGCGGAACTCGCCGCGAATTTCGCTCGGGGCGTCCATTTTCAAGTCGTACATGTCCTGGTGCGACGGCGCGCCGCACATGTAGATCATGATGACTGACTTTTGCGTTCGCCTGCCCGCAACCTGTTCCGCCCGCAGCAGATCAGGCAGCGTCAAGCCACCGACCGCCAGCGTCCCAAGCTTCAACAGGTCACGCCGGGTGATCCGGTCGCACAGCGGGCTGCCCGCCCCCAACAAACTCAGCATGAAACCTCCGTATCAATAAATGCTTATTGATAAGCCTATCGGTTCTGCCGATTGGTGTCTATGAATTTTGCGACGGCAGGGCTTGCCGCTTGCCATTACCTGGGGCAATTCCGCAAAAGAACGCGAACGCCTGCCGGCGCAAGCCGGCTCGCGCCCAGCCGCTTTAATTTGAGCGGAACGGCGCAAGCCGTGCGGTGTTACGCTGGGACAAACCGGTTGCTTCCATTTGTCGATCGGCGTGGCGGGAGGGCTCTGGTCGGCACTGGTCCTCCAGAGCCGCGAGCAACCGACGATCCGGCCTTTTCGAAGGATTTCATTTGAGCGGACGGCTGGCGCCGTGCCGCTTGTTTTGGATCGCTCGCCAACGAACAAGCCAAGATGCGAGTCACGGAGTGACTCGGCAACATTGTGTCGCCTCTCGCGGAGCGCGGAGCGAGAGGCCGCAGGCGTGGTCCGGCGCGAAAGTGTACAGTCATGGGAGTCGACCAATTCACGGGCATCGTCCAGGACTGGTGAAATTAGCCCTTCAGGCCAGCGGCATGAGCGAAGCCGGTTAGTGATTCGTGAAAGTCATCTGTCGACTTGACCAACACCTTTACATGCACCCGACGAGTGCCTCCTCATTGGTGGAACAGTGCGATCGAACTACGCCGCCCGGCGGCAATGGGCGAACGTCGCCCGCGCGGCCTGAGCCGCGCCCTTGCTGACCAGCGGGCTCCAGGCCTCGAAGAGCGGTTCCCAAACGCCACGGTTGCCGGCGGAGACCTCGGGCGGCTGACGGCGGATGATCTCCAGTTCGTTGGCGAAAGTCAGTTCCAGAAAGGCCGCGTACAGGTGCTGCGGCGGAATGAAGACTTGGCCGGTGAACCGGTCGCGAAAGCTGATGTCACCCTGGATTTGCCGTGTTTCGAGCGGCAATCCCAAAGTGCGGTGAGCCGGTTCCTGCACACCGACGACGGCACCTGGCACGACTTGTCCGTAGAGCCACCGGCGGTCGCAGGAGGCATAGAAGTAGACCAGTTGCTCTGCGTCCGAACCGATCACCTCGGCCAGCGCGGCACCGTGCTGGGGGTCTTCCAACTGGGCGGGGAGACCCTCCGTTCCATAGATGGCGTGACAGAGCCCGGCCAGGCAAACCTCGGGCGCGGCCTTCCAGTGGCTCAGCAGCTCGCAGGTTCCCTGCAGATGGGCCAGAAGCGTCGTCTGCATGTGCGGGAGTTGCGCGCTGCCATGTCCGTGCAGATACGCGAGCGTCTTGGAAATTCGTGCCGGGGTGGTCATGGAATCTCCGGGGAAATCACCGGCGGCGTGACTGACAAAAACCATTCTCGCGGTGAGCCGTGTCGACCTGCCGCTCACGGTTTCGCCGCAGTGGCTTTTGGCGCGAACAGTTTCTTGTTGATCGCCTTGACCGGTTCATCCACCTTGGCGATGTCCACTGGCACCTTGAGTGTCAAGACGGCCGGCGGCAGGCATCTTTTAGCCGTGCAGGGCTGGTACTGAATTTGAATCTGCAGTTCGTCCTTCTTGCCCGCGGCGGCGGCCGGGATCTCCAGGACGGCCAGGACCGTGGCCTGGTTCTCCCAGATCCGCTGAGGCTCGTCGACGCCGGCCAGCTCGATTTCCTGAGGAGGGGGGTACTGGATCTTTCCCAGCTTGATCCCCAATTTAGACGTGATGGCAACGGTCGTAGGCTCTATCAACTCATCGCCGGTGGGGTTGGCGTGGATGTGCCAGCCATCCTTGATCTGGATGACAATTGCGACTTTGGCGGAGCCACCAGGCGGCAGGGGCTTGTGGGAAAAGAAGATGTTGTTGGCGGAGATGATCGCCTCAACCGGCTTATCGCCGCCGATCAGTTGAACCTCGGCGTCCTTTTCAACTGGCGGCTTGGTTGGCGATTGACGCTCGGGTGGCTGAATTCCCGGCGACTGCAGCGGTTCGGCGTCGAGGTACTCCCGCAGGGCCAGCGCCATGTTGGTCAGCCCGCCGGGGTTGGCGTCGATCAATGGAGCGAAGAGTTCCAGCGTCTGCCGCGCCTTGGATTGATAGGACTCGTCGCCGGTGAGCGCGGTCAGGCGGATGAGGTTGCGGACGGTGACGCTGTTTCCCGACGGCAGCACCGAGTCGTAGGCGGTCTTGGTCCGGGCCAGGAGTTGTTCGTGATCGTGTGCGGTAAAGAAGCAGGCCCCCTGCCGGTCATCCCAGAACCATTCCAATTGCTGGTCGGTGAGCCGGCTGGCGGCGTTGAGCCACTTGTCGTCGTTGGTGGCCTCGTGCAGGGCCAGCAGGCCTTCGACAAGGTAGGCATAGTCGTCGAGGGTGCCGTTCCCCTTGGACTGTTTGCCGCGGCAGTTCCGCAACAGGCGGCCGCGGTCGTCGCGGAGCGTCTGCACGATAAAGGTTGCCGCCTTCTCCGCGGCCTGGGTGTAATCCCGCCGCTTGAGGTAGATCCCGGAGCGTGCCAGCGAGCGGATCATCAGGCCGTTCCAACCGGTCAGAATTTTGTCGTCACGAAAGGGGGGCTGCCGCTTCTGCCGTTCGGAGAGCAGCTTCGCCTTGATCCGCTCGACATGCCCCTTGAGCTGGGCCGGAGACAGCTTCCATTCGACCGCCACCTGGTCCAGTGGGCGGTCGATGGTCAGCACGAAGCCGTTCTCGCTGTTGGGCTCACCCTGAATGCCAAAGACGGCAGCGACAAGTTGAGTTTCTTCCGGCCGGAGGGCGGCCGCCAGTTCTCGCTTTTGCCAGACGTAGAACTTGCCCTCGACGCCATCCGTGTCGGCGTCCAGCGCCGAATAGAACGCGCCATTGGGGTCGGCCAGTTCGCGGAGCACGAAGCTCAGCGTCCCTTCGGCAATTTCCCGATACCGGACGTCGCCCGTGTGATGGAACGCCGCCGCGTAGACTTCCGCCAACTGGGCGTTGTCGTACAGCATCTTCTCGAAATGCGGCACCTTCCAGTGTCGGTCGATGCTGTAGCGGTGGAAGCCACCGGCGAGTTGATCGTAGATGCCGCCGTCGGCCATGTGGTCGAGGGTCAGCTTCAGCATCTGTGCCGCCACCTCGTTCTGGTGGTGCGTGGCTTCATACTGCAGCAGTGCCAGCTTGGTGGGCACCGGAAACTTTGGCCGCTCGGGATCGTTCGGCTCGAAGCCGAAGCCACCGTCTTCCGGGTCAAAGGTGTTCTTGAGGCGGTCGACAATCGGTTCGACCAGCGATGCCGACATTACGAAGTCTCTCGGCGGCGCGGATGGCTGGCTGGCAGCCTGCACGGCCCTGGCGAGAATGGCCGCGTTCTTCTCCGAGTCCCGGTGTTTGCGGGTCCAGGCGTCGGCCACGCGCCGCAGCCAGTTGGGCAGCCCGAGCCGTCCGTCCTCGTCAACGGGACCCATGTACGTCCCGCCGAACAGCGGCTTGCCATCGGGGGTCAGCACGAGCGAGAGCGGCCAGCCACCAGTCTGGGAGCTGCCGCTGGCCTGAAAATACAGCGTGAGCGCCGTCATGAAGACTTCGTCGAGGTCCGGCCGTTCTTCGCGGTCGACCTTGATGTTGACGAAGTTCTCGTTCATGTAGCGGGCGATCTCGGGGTTCGAGAACACCAGCCGCTCCATCAGATGGCACCAGTGACAGGTGCTGTAGCCAACGGAAACGAAGATCAGCTTTCCCTCAGCCCGCGCCTTCTCCAGCGCCTCGGGTCCCCAAGGATACCAATCCACCGGATTGTGGGCATGCATCAGCAGGTACGGGCTCGTCTCCCGCGAAAGCCGGTTGGTGGGCCGACCTGCCTGCCCCTGCCCACCCTCAGCGGCAGCCGCTGTGGTCGTAGCCGGGGCCGCGGCGCTTTTCTCGGTTTCCTTGGTTTTGGGGCCGCAACCGGCGGCGCAGAACCAGATCATCATGCCGAGCAGGCACGCGATGAAGGTTGACGACGAGTGAGAGAAGGGCTGGCGAACCGTGATGGGCACGGGAGTTCCTCCTGAACTCCGGGACGACTGCGAAGGTGACTGCTGCTTCAACCGTGAACTGCGACTGGCCTAATTTTCCTTCAAACACAGGAAAGCGTGGGATTCTAAACAACTTGGGCTTTCAGGTCGCTAGGAGTTTTTCGGAATTTTGAATTGCCGTGTCGATGCCCTTGCGTTCACTGGTTCTGGCTGGGGTCAGCGACGACCTGGCAACGGGCAACACGAAAACCCAGATTCTCGTAGTGGGTATTCTTCGCCATCCAACTTCGATATGCAGACCGGCAGTTTGCCGACCTGCAGCTCCAACTGCCGCCACGAAGCACCCGGTATAAGGTTTCAAACTTTGGCGCTGGATCTGTGCCACCCGGCAACAATTCCACGTAACAATCCCTGCACCACTCCCAGACATTTCCATGCATATCGTACAGCCCCCACCGATTGGGCTTTTTCTGTTTCACTGGCTGTGCGCATTCGTCAACTCGATGGTCGACGTTGTCTTCAAAAAGCGCATGGTCCGCCAGTTCTGATGCATCGTCACCGAATCCGTACGCTGTCGATGTGCCGGCCCGGCAGGCGTATTCCCACTCTGCCTCGGTGGGCAGCCGATATTCTTCGCCATCCCCTAATCGTCCAGCCAAGCGTTCGACCTCCGTAAGCTTCTCGCAAAACCTGATTGCCTCGTCCCAACTGGTGTACGACGCCGCACGGTCCACCCCGTCCTTCACATATCCTTTCCGCTTCCAGGGTTTTGATTCCATCAGCATATAGAATTGGCCCTGGGTGACCGGGGTCTCACCGAGCCAAAAGCCACGCGACAGCGTCACCGAAACCTGTGGGAGTTCATTGTCCCGGGCATCTGGATCTAAGTCTGAGCTTCCCATCAGGAGATTTCCTGGTGGGCACCAGATCATCGGCAAGTTCAGGTGGTTGTCACTCCTCAGGCTGCCCTCCGGCGGCAACTGGACTATGATCGATTCCGCCGTCCTCTCATCGACATCATCACCTGCGTTTTGGCGTGCCAACAACCGGTTGATTTCTTCAGTGAACGTCTGGACGTTGGAAAAGCGGTTTTTTCGCAATGGTGCCATGGCCCGCGAAACCACTTCGGCGACATCGCCGGGAATGCCTCGCTGGAACTGATCCAACCGCCGTGCCTCGGTGTAACTCGTCAGCTTCGCCATAACCTCATGGCGGTTTCCAGGAAAAGGGGGGGTGCCGCAAAGCAGTGTGTAGGCCGTGGCACCCAGCGAATAGAGGTCTGTGAGTTGATCCAGCCGAGGTTCATTGCATTGCTCGGGAGACATGTAAGCCGGGGTGCCAAGAGGTCCGCAAGTCATGTCAGCGTTCGGATCATCTTCACGGACGAGTCCGAAATCCGTCACCATGACCCGGCCACTCTTTGCCAGCATCAGGTTTTGGGGCTTGATATCGCGGTGGATCAGACCACGTTTGTGTACTGCTTCAAGCCCCAGTGCCGCGTCGCGGATCCAAGTCAGTACGGTACGCCACTGCAGT
Organism: Planctomycetaceae bacterium; assembly: GCA_021732845.1. Taxonomy (GTDB): domain Bacteria; phylum Planctomycetota; class Planctomycetia; order Planctomycetales; family Planctomycetaceae; genus JAKFUF01. The sequence continues at coordinate 35,593 of JAKFUF010000101.1, forward strand.
GAACCCTGTGAGGCCTTCAAGACTTCGGACAAATCCTGTCCATCAATCAACGCCATGACGAGGTACAACCGACCGTCGGTTTCGCCAGCATCAAAAATCCGAACCACGTTTCGATGCTTCACCCCTGCAGCAAGGCGCGCCTCGCGCAAGAAGTATTTCCGGGTCAGTTCGGGATCCCGGTGATCGTGGCGTGCGACCTTGAGCGCAGCGGCTTTTCTCAAAATCAAGTGTCTCGCCAAGTACACATCGCCCATCCCACCCCCGCCAAGGAACTTGACAATCTGCCAATTGCCGAACATGACGCCAGGCCGAAACTCCCCCGTTCTCTTCATAACGATCTGCCTCACAGTGCGAAGCCCGACGATCCGAATTCCCACGGTAGGCTATCCCCGACAGAATAGCGCGTCAATTTCCGGCGAATGACGAATTGAGATTCGTCACATTCTTGTTCAGTCCCTCTGCAATGTAACGGATGTGTCGAAACCCTTTCACGGGCGCACCCGAATCGGTAGAGTCGCGACGGGACACCCAGTCGACGATGCTTGGAAAATCGATCACGCAATTTTTCGGGAGGCTACACGGATGGCTGCGGAGTGGCTCGACGTTCGCCGAAATCGGTCTTTGTTTGGTGCGCTGCCCTGGGTGGTGTGCTGCCTGGCGGCATGCTGTCATTCCTGTTCGCACGCCGCCGACGCTCCCGCCGGGGCATCGCCCGCCACCCCGCTCCAAACCGCCGTCGCTGCTGCCACCGACGCTCCCACTGAAGTGACTGCAGGTGAGGCCCCCGTCGGCACGGCCGTTGTCGAAACCCCGGACGGGTTTTTCGACGCGTCGCTGATTGAAAAGGTGCCGCAAACCCCTGCCGGCAGTACGCCCGAAACGGCCCGTACCGGTGAAGACTGGCCGGTGTTTCTTGGTCCCCGTGGCACAGGGATCTCGGGCGAGACCGGCATGCTGTCCAAGTGGCCGGAGAACGGCCCGCCAGTCCTGTGGACCATGCGCGTCGGCACTGGATATTCGGCCCCGTCGGTGATGGGGAACCGTCTGGTCCTGTTTCATCGTCTTCGCGACGAAGAGATTGTGCAGTGCCTCTCCGCCGACAAGGGTGAGCCACTGTGGGAACACAAGTACTTCACGGAGTTTGAGGATCCCTACGGCTACAACAACGGCCCGCGGTGTGCGCCGCTGCTGACGGCGGACCGTTGTTACACTTTCGGTGCCGAAGGGCGGCTGACCTGCCTGGATTTGACGACCGGCAAGCTCATCTGGAAACGCAACACCGGCACGGATTTCGACATTCCTTCGGCATTTTTTGGCGTCGGAGCCACGCCGATTCTGGAAGGCAACCTGCTGATCGTGATGATCGGCGGCACTCCCAAATCCGGGGTCGTCGCCTTTGATGCCACGGATGGGAAAATTATCTGGGAAAACGTGGGGCTGAAGGCCTGGGAGGATCCCAAAAAGATCCGGTATGTCCGCGACACCAAACTGGCCAGCTATTCGACACCCCTGGCGGCGACGATCAACGGTCAGCGGCAGTTGCTGTGCCTGATGCGGCCGGGACTCGTCGCGCTCGACCCCAAGACCGGGAACGTCAATTTCAGCTACTGGTTTCGGGCCACCTTCCGCGACTCCGTGAACGCCGCCCGGCCGATCGTGAAGGGCGACGAGATCTTTATCTCTGCCGCCTACGATGTCGGCGCTGCACTCCTCAAAGTGAAGCCTGACGGCAAGAGCTATGACGTTGCCTGGCGCGAAGAACTGGCGATGCAGAATCACTGGTCCACCTGCATCGAGCACCAGGGCTCTCTGTACGGCTTCAGCGGCCGGCACGAACCGGGGTCGACATTCCGCTGCATCGAAATGGCGACCGGCAAGCTCCGCTGGGCGACAGAGGACGTGAACGCGAATGAAGAGGCCGATCCCAAGGCCGGGTTGGGACAAACTCCCCCCCACTACTACGGCCGTGGCTCAGCCATTCTCGCCGACGGTAAATTCATCGTTCTGGGCGAACGGGGCCTGCTGGCCCTGGTCGAACTGAACCCCGACAAATTTGTGGAAATCTCCCGCATCAAATTTCCGCAAATGACCTACCCGAGCTGGGCCGCGCCCATCCTGTCCCGCCAAAGACTGTATCTGCGGTGCGAGAGCCAGATGATGTGCTTGGATCTCAAAGATCCAAAATGACTCAATGTCCAATGCCCCAATGACCAATGCGGTTGGGCACGGGCGTTTCTGTCGAGAAGCATTGGTCATTGTTTCATTGGTCATTGAGTCATTCTTTTATGATGGGCTTCCTCCAGCGCCAGTGGTTCCTGACTGTCCTCGTCGCACTGATGACGGTGGGGACCGGGCTGGGAATGTCTGGGCACGCCCCGGTAACGCAGGCGTGGCTCAAGTACGTTGACCCCAAGATCACGACGGCGTTCATCCTGTTTCTCATGGCGTTCAGTCTGGAAACGCGGATGCTGTGGGCGGCGCTCAAATCGCCCGGGCCGGTGGCCCTGGGGTTTGTCATCAATGCCGGGGTGCTGCCACTGATCGCCTGGCCGTTGTGCGCCATCCAGTTGACAGCAGATTTTCGCTACGGGCTGATGATCGCCGCCGCCGTGCCGAGTACCCAGGCGGCCGCTGCCGTGATGACGCGCCGGGCTGGCGGCAGCGACGCCGTTTCGCTGCTGATCACCATGACCACCAACATGGCGTGCTGGATGGTCATCCCCTTCTGGCTGGGCCTGGCCACCGGCAAGGCGGTGTCAATTGACCGGACGGCGCTGATGCTGGATCTGCTGTTCGCCGTGCTGCTGCCGACGCTGCTGGCGCAACTGGTCCGGCAGCCACGGCGGATCCAGGCTTGGGCCACGAAACACAAGCTGAAGATCAGCAACTCGGCGCAATTGTTGATCCTGCTGATTGTCTTCATCGCGGCACTCAAGGCGGGCGATGCCCTGCACAAGCACGCGCCGGGCGCGGCCACGGCCGCGTCTCAAATCTCAGCTCCAGCCGGCGCGGCGGTCCCGGATGAGATCTCCATTCCCGCCGTGGGATTGGTCTGGCTGTGCTGCATCGGGCTGCACCTGTTCGGACTGATCGCCGGACTGCGGGCCGGACGCGCACTCGGGATGTCGACCACCGACAGCGACGCGGTCGGGTTTGCCGGCAGTCAAAAGACACTGCCCATCGGCCTGTACCTGGCGACCACCGTCTTCGCCCACCACCACTTCGCCCTGCTACCGATGCTCCTGTTCCACGCCTCGCAACTGTTCATTGACACCCTGGTCTCCGCCCGCCTGGCGGACGCACAGGCTGCCAAGGGGTCAGTCATGGGGCCATGAACTTCGCCGCCCGGTCCGCGAAATCGCCGGGCAGCAGCGGAGTCAGGCGGGCCTTGTGTTTGCGGACGAGGGCGATGTTGGCCTCGGGGACGGCGGCCAGCATTTCGGCAAAGACCTGCAGCGCCGTGGCGTGGCTCAACTGAATCGACGCGGTCGTGCGCTTGCGGATCGATGCCCGGTCTGTTTTGCCTTCCTGCGCCTTGATCTGGGCCACGTACTCCTCGATCTCCTTGGAGGCCTGCGCTTCCAACTCATGCGGGTCCTGCAGCAACTGATCGATCTGCTCCCGCATCACCGCACAACTCACAATGCTGACGAGGGCGGCAAAATCGTTGGCCGTGGTCTGCTGCGAGGCAAAAGCCTTCGTCCAACGCGAATCCTGACTCCACAGCGCCGCCTGCCGGCGGGAATCGAACTGCTCACGGAAACCGACTTTGAGCTGCTTCGCCATCGCCTCGGCTGGCAGAGAGGCTTCCGCAGTGGGCGTTTTCCCTCCGCCTTGAAATTCCGGCACGCGGTGCCGGGGGTGGGCGGCAATCACCTTGAAAAACAGTTCCAAATTCGACTCAGTCAGAACCTCCGCGGGCGACCGCACCGGCCCCGAGATGGCCAATTCTGGTGGCTTAAGACGGGGGTTCGAGCAATAGACGGCGGCAAACAACAGCCCGCCGACAAACGCCAGTGCGAGCAGTCCGTTGCGGAAGAGTTTGGTCATCGTGCCATCCGTGACGCGTGAGAATCGATTTCGGTGTAATCGTCAAAGAGGCCTGCATCCAGCAGCCACCGGCATTGGCTCACCCCGCATCCGGAACCTGGTATTCGATCTCCGCGCCCTTCATCAGGGTCACAATCATGTTGGTGATCGCCGCCTTCCGTTCCTCGCCCATGATCGTTTTCAGGATCTGATCCTGAACTTCGGGGAATTCCTTCCGGCCCGCCGGCTTGCGGTTCAGCACGCGGACGATCTCAAGCGCATCGCCGTTCACCATGGGCTCGCTGATGCCGCCGATCTCCATTGTGAACAACTGCTTTTCGATCTCTTTGTTCTTCATGCCGCCTTCTTTGGTCCAATCCCAGATGCCGCCGTTGGACTTGTTCGTGCTTTCCGAGTACTTGTCGACCAGCGCATCAAAGTCAGCCCCGTCGCGGAGTTCCTGGCAGATCTTGTCCGCCAGCTTGCGTGTTCCCTTGGGACCGCGGTCCCGTTCATATTTCAGCACGATCTGCTGCCAGCGGACCTCGCTGATGTACTCGTAGTCCTTGATGTGGTCCTCGTAGTACTTCAGCAGTTCTGGCCTGTCTGGCTTGCGTGCCTTGGGTGACTTGAGCGCCACGTAGTAGCCGGCCATCTGTTCGTTGCGATAGCTTTCCTTCAGTGAGTCGAGGCTGTTGCCCTGCTCCTGAAGTTTCACCTGCAGTTCGCCCTTCGTGCTGACCTCCATGTCGGTCATCAACTGCTGACAGTGCTTGTCAAATTCCTTGTCGAGCGAGGCGTTCAGTGATTTGAGCATATCCGGTTTGACGGACTCCGCCAGAGCCTGAACCAGCACGGTGCGTTCGATGATCGCCCGCAAGCCGGGGAACTCGCGGACAAGGCGGCATTTTTCGGCTTCGTATTCGGCGGGCGTATTCCGGGAGCGGAATTCCGCCAGGTATTGGTGAGCCCGGGGCGGCATGCGGTCAAGCACGTCGTCCACGAATATCGGCTCGCCATTCACGACCACGACCACGGCCCCGCCGGGTGCCGGTTCCAAGCCGTCTGCGCTGGCCTGTCCCGCCTCGGTTTTGGTGGCTGAAGCCAGCTTAAGGTCGCTGGCTGTTCCCGGCTTGTCGGGGAGGGCAGCCGTCTTCTCCGGCGTGGCTTCGCTGTTGCCCCGCGCGACCGCGGGATTGTCGAACGATTTCCGGGTCGGCGCCGGCCCGGCTACGGGGTTGTCGAACTTCTTGGCCTTGGTGAACTCTTTGCAACCGGGCAGCACCAGTGCCAAAGTCAGCAGAGCCATGCCCGCGGCGGTGATCGGACGTGCAGAGTTCATGACCTACCCGACAGGACAACCGGAAGAATTCGTACAACCGCACTTGTGTTGATCGGCAGCCCGCCGTGAGCGCAGTGAGCCGCAGCCCAAGATTGCTGAAAATGTAGGGATTGCTGAAAATGTAGAGATTGTTGGAAGTGGTGAGAGTCGCCGCGATTACTTCTGTTTTTCAAAAAGGGCGGGATTATAGGAACGCCCCTCCGCTGGCTGCAACATCACTTTCAGGAGCGCCACGAGTTCTTCGCCGGCCCCTTGGGCAGCGGGGTCAAGTCCCAATGGCAATGGAAGATAGGCGCTCAGGTGATCCACGATCCGCAGGATTCCGGTCCGCCGCGCCAACTCGCGGATCTTGGGTGCATCATCGTATTTCAGCACGACGAAGTGGTCTTCGAGGTGGATGTCCTCCACCTTCCAGTAGCGCGCAAGTAGCTCCAACTGCTTCAGGTTGAACAAATTTTCGGCGACCGGAGGAAAGACGCCGAACCGATCGCGAACCTCGGTCTCCAGTTCGCCCAACTGCTCGAAGCTGTCAACCCGCGACAGCTTGCGGTAGACATCCAGTTTGTGCCGGCCCGGTGGCACGTAGGAACCCGGTAAGAAGGCCGAAATCGGCAGGTCAATCGCCACGTGCTGGACCTTGCGCGACGGCAGATTCTTCAGGCCGCGGACGGAATCTTCCAGCAACTGGCAATACAACTCGTATCCCACGCTGGCGATATGCCCGCTCTGCTCGTTCCCCAGAATGTTGCCGGCCCCACGAATTTCCAGATCGCGCATGGCGATCTTGAAACCCGCCCCCAGTTCGCTGAACTCTTCGATCGCCTTCAATCGCTTGGCAGCCGTGGCGGTTAGCGTGCGGCCTTCTTCCAGCAGCAAGTGACAGTAAGCCCGATGTTTATAGCGACCGACGCGGCCCCGCAACTGGTGCAGATCGGCCAGCCCATAGATGTCGGCCTGGTGAATGAACATCGTGTTGGCGTTGGGGATGTCGAGGCCGCTCTCGATGATCGTCGTGGCAACCAGGACATCCGCCTCGCCGTTCACGAACTTGACCATGGCCGCCTCCATCTCGTGTTCGTTCATCTGCCCATGCACGATGGCAATGCGGGCTTCGGGCACGATCTCCTGCAGGGTGTCGGCCAGATGCTCGATGTTGTAGACGCGGTTGTGGACGAAATAGACCTGCCCGCCACGGTTCAATTCCCGGACGATGCCCGCCCGGATCAGCTCGCGGTCGAAGCGTGAAATGCGGGTCTCGATCGACAGGCGGTCGTGCGGCGGCGTCTGCAAATTGGAGATGTCGCGGATGCCGATCAGCGACATGTGCAGCGTCCGCGGGATCGGCGTGGCGGACATCGTCAGCACGTCGACCTCAAGCCGAAGCTGCTTGAGCTTCTCCTTGGCCTCGACGCCAAACCGCTGCTCCTCGTCGATCACCAGCAGTCCCAAATCCTTGAACTTCACATCCTTCTGCACCAGGCGGTGCGTGCCGATGATCACATCGACCCCACCCAATGCCAGGGCCTCCAGTGTCCGCTTTTGTTCTGCCTTGGTGCGAAACCGCGACAAGACTTCGACATTGAACGGGTATTCGGCCAGCCGTTCGCAAAAGGTGCGGTAGTGTTGTTCGGCCAGCACCGTGGTGGGGACAAGGATCGCCACCTGCCGTCCGGCGTCGATCGCTTTGAAGACTCCGCGCAGGGCGACTTCGGTCTTGCCGTATCCCACATCGCCGCACAGCAGCCGGTCCATCGGCCGGGCCCGCTGCATGTCTTCCTTCACTGCCGCCACCGCCGTCACCTGATCGACCGTCGGCGTGTAGGGAAACGCCGCTTCGAACTCCTGCTGCCACTTGGTGTCGGCGGGAAACGCGTGTCCCGGTTTGCTGGCCCGTTCGGCCTGCAATTGGATCATCTCGCCCGCCAGGTCCGAAACCGCCTCGGAAACAAGCTGCTTCTTCCGTTCCCAGCTCTGCGATCCCAGCTTGGAGAGCGTGGGGGCCATCCCGCCGCCGCCAATGTACTTTTGGACCAGGTGGATCATCACCGTGGGCACAAAGACCTTGACCCCTTCGCGAAACTCCAGCCCCAGGTGTTCTTCCTGCTGTCCCTTCCGCGACAACAGTTCCATTCCGCGATAGCGGGCGATCCCCTTGGTGAGATGCACCACATAGTCGCCGGGGTTCAGTTCCAGAAAACTGTCGATCGCCCGGCTTTCGATGCGGGCGGTCTTGGCAGTGGGGGCCGCCCGGCGGATGTCACGCCGGTTGAACAGTTCGTGGTCGCTGAGCACGATCAGCCGTTCGGCGACGAGGCGGAACCCGCGCAAGAGCTGGCCTTCACACAGTTGCAGCCGGCCCGATTGTCGCAATTCGATGTCGCTCAAAAACTCTTCGAGCCGTTCGCGTTCACCGGCGTTATGACATGCGACCAACACCCGCTCTTCGCGCCCCACCACCTTCTGCAGTTCTTCCTTCACCTGCGCCGCTGGAACGGCAAAGCGTTCAATCGATTCGATCTGCAGGTGGCAACTGGTCTCCAGACTGTCGGCGGCCAGCGAGGCGATGGTCACTGTCGGGAATTGAATGGCCCGCGCCAGCGTCTCGTCGACACCGTAGAACGCTTTCGGATGGTCGAGCCGTGCCAGGAAATGCCGGGCTTCATCCAGCATCTCGTTGAGTTCCACCAGCGCGATCCGCGTACCCTTGGGCAACGCCGCGAATACGGGCTCGGTCTCCCACAGTGAGCGAGGAACCCCGACAGCGGATGAAGAAGGGGGCGCAAGCCACCCATCCGCGCCAGGGGGTCCGGAGCGAGCAACACTTACCAGTGGCGGCGGGGCCTCCTTCTTCTTCCGTGGCTCACTGTCGGCATCGCGCGGTGGCTGCTTCAACACGGTCAGCGACAGTTCGCGCAGGTCTTCGATCTTGCGTTGCGTCTCGACATCAAACCGGCGGATCGACTCGATTTCATCGCCGAAGAACTCGATCCGCAGCGGCGCGGTTTCGCCCGGCGGAAACAGGTCGACAATGCCGCCATGCATGCAGAACTCGCCTGCCAGCTCCAGCCCCTGCACCCGCTCGAAACCGCGTTCCACGAGCCACCGCAGCAGTTCTTCGGGGTCGGTCGATTCACCGACGCGCAGCATCCGCGTGCTGCGGGCGAGTTCGGCGCGGCTGGGCACCGGCTGCAGCAGTGCGGCAATGCTGGTGACCACAATCCGCCCGGTCGTCCGACCGGCGGATGCTAGGCTCTCGAACGTGACTGCAGGTGGAGCCTCAACCGGCTTGGCGGCTTCTTTGGTGCTTCGTGACTTGCTGGTCTTGGTCGGTTTGGCTGGCTGAGCTGTGGGAACCTGTTCTTCCACAAGTCGTGGCTCAGTGGTGCCGCCCGCCTCCGGTTGTCCCAGCTTGGCGATCTGCCGCAGAATCCGCAGCCGTCCGCCGAAGACCGGATCGGTCAGGCTGTCGCCCTTGGGCAGGGCCTCAAAGGCGGGAAAGATCCACGGGAGGTCGGCCGGGGTTGCCGGTGCCTGCGGCAGAAACCCGGCCAGGTCGAGGGTGAAGTCATCGACTTCACTGATGCGTGGAAGAACGATCAAAAACAGGGGACAGTCGGCATCTGCTCCCGCCTGCAGTTCCGCCGCCAGGCTGGCGGCGGTCAGCGCGCACGCCGAGCCCCAGGCTCCGTCCACCGCGGCGCTCTCGCCACGTTCCAAAGCCGCCACCACCTCAGGGAATCCCGGCGCGCGGCTCAACACCGCCGCCAGCCCCCGCAATCCCAGCTCAACCGTCCGCGACATGCAGGGATTCTACAATATTGAGGGAGAAGTGGGACACTGAAGCGTGGGTGAAGCCGGTCCGGCTGCAGCTTCACCCGCCCCGGCGTTGCTCTCTGAGGGAGAACGCGCTGTTTGCAGTCGCTGGACTTCAAGGCGGCGGCCGACATTGCCTGGCGGCTGCACACCGAGGAGCTGCCACCTGGTGATTTCCACTGGCTGTGCCAGCACCTGTCCCGCGCCGATCAGTCCGACCGGCTGATCTCCCTTTTGGAAACCCGCCTGAGGACCACATGGCCCCGGCATGCAATCGAATGCGACTGGCTGGCCACCGCCTACAACAACACCGGCCGCATCGTGGCGGGACGAGTGTGAGTGACCATCAACTTGCGCATATCCCTTATCAACCTTGCCAGATTTCAGTACACCTGTCGCGATTCCGCGCCGATGCGCTCACGGTCGGTTCGCTGGCAGCGCTTCTCAAGCGAGCGCGACGAACTGAGAAAGATCGCGGGACGCTTTGAATCAGGAATTCCATTCGTCGTTGCGAAGGCCCGTGGCTCAGAGATTCGATGCCGGATGAACGAGAAGCACGACGTCACCCAGATCCTCCAGAGAGCTGAGCAAGGCGATGCCGCGGCTGCCGAGGCGTTGCTGCCGCTTGTCTACGAAGAACTGCGCAAACTGGCCGCCGAAGAACTGGCGCGAGAGAAACCGGGCCAGACACTGCAGGCGACGGCCCTTGTTCACGAGGCGTGGCTCAGGCTGGTAGACGTGGACTACATCCAGCAGTGGTCGAGCCGGCGGCATTTCTTTGGAGCCGCAGCGGAGGCGATGCGGCGCATCCTGGTCGACAAGGCGCGCCGTCGGAAGCGACTCAAGCATGGGGGCGACCGGCAGCAGATTTCCATTCGGCTCGAAGAGGTGGCGGGGGCCACGGACGAGGACGATTTGCTCGAAAGTCTCGACCAAGCCCTGTGCCGCTTCGAATTGGTGGACGTCACGGCGTGCGAACTGGTCAAGCTGCGATACTTTGCCGGCCTGTCGATTGCCGATGCCGCCAAGGCTCTCGACCTCACTCCCAGAACTGCCGATCGGATCTGGGCTTACGCCAAGGCGTGGCTGCTGCGCGAAATCCAGCGCGAGGCCGCCGATGCGTCGTGATGTCTTTCGAGAAGATTCTTTTGTAATTTCTTGGCGTAATTGTCCGGGAAAAATCGCCACGTCTTCTGAGGCAGGATATTTGATCCACCACGGACCTGAAGAATCTCGAGACGGGTGCTCGGCACCAGAGGGGCGACAGCATGCACGAACGCGATATTTTTCTGTCCGCCATCGAGATCGCCGATCCGGCCCGGCGTGCGGCCTATGTCGCCCAGGCTTGCGGTGGCGACGCCGGGCTGCAGGCGCAGGTGGAGGCACTGCTGACCACGCACTCGCAGACCAGCCAGTTTCTGGAGACACCTGCCGCAGCCACGGATTCCTCGTTTTCACAGACCATCGTCACGAAATCCGCGGACACCGACGACGACGAGACCGAGCAAACCTCGGGAGAAGCCGAGTTCCGCAGTTACCTGCAGCCAGCCACCCGACCTGGCTGGCTCGGCCGGCTGGCACATTACGAAATTGAGGCAATTCTGGGCCGTGGGGCATTCGGCATCGTCGCCAAGGCGTTTGACGAAAAGCTGCAACGGGTCGTGGCGATCAAGCTGATGAACCCCGACCTCGCCTCGACCTCCCCTCCCCGCAAACGGTTCCTGCGGGAAGCCCGAACGGCGGCAGCCGTGACGCATGAGAACATCGTGGCCATTCACGGCGTGGAGGAGGAACCGATCCCCTATCTGGTGATGGAATACATTCCGGGCCAGACGCTGCAGCAACGGATGGACACCAAGGGGCCGCTGGAGGTTCCGACCATCTTGCGGATCGGCCAGCAGGTCGCGGCCGGTCTGGCCGCCGCCCACGCGGTGAACCTGATCCATCGCGACATCAAGCCCGCCAATATTCTGCTGGTCGATGGTCCCACGGAGCGGGCCAAGATTTCCGATTTCGGGCTGGCCCGTGCCGTTGATGACGCCACCATGACTTCCAGCGGCATGATCGCCGGCACGCCGATGTACATGGCCCCCGAGCAGGCCCGTGGCGAAACGCTCGACCATCGCGCGGACCTGTTCAGCCTGGGGAGCGTGCTGTACCAGATGGCCAGCGGCCGGCCTCCGTTCCGCGCGGCCAACACCGTGGCCGTCCTAAAGCGGGTCTGTGAAGACACGCCGCGGCCCCTGACGGATGTGCTTCCAGGAGTTCCCGGCTGGCTGGAGACGATCATCTTCAAACTGCTTGAGAAGAAGCCGGAAGACCGGTACCAGACCGCCCAGGAAGTTGCCCAACTTCTGGAGTGCTGTCAGACGGAATTGCGAGTCAAGGGGTTCGTGGAACCGATCCCCGAGTTGGATCCGAAGCTACAGTCAACGACGATTGAACTGGCGACTTCCACAGCAGAATCAAGAATCGGCCCGGCGGGCCGAAATGCTCGTGGGCGCGGAATCCGCGATGGCTTGCTGAGTGGACTGGTGGTGCTGCTGGCGGTGCTGGCCGTCATGCCGTACGTCGGGCAGCGACTGGCCCGCTCGTTCGACACGCCGGTCCCGATGTTGCCGCAGACCAAACTCTCCGCCGGCCTGCGTTTTGACGGCCGCGACGACTATGTCGAGGTGACGGGCCTCGATTGGGACTACCCGCAGTTCACGATCGAAGCGCTGGTCACCTCCTCGAACACCAGCGGGCAGGGAACGATCGTCCAACTGAGCGGAGGGACGGCGAAAGCCATCGAGTTCATGGCGCTCTACGATGATTCACAGGCGGATCCCGGCAAACGGACCAGCGGCGCGAGAATCCAGGGAAAATCCCCCTATGTGAACGCCTACGGCCCGTTCGCGGGGGAGGTCCGACAGCATCGCGCCCTCTCTTTCGACGGTCGCTACCTCAACTACTACATCAACGGCGTCTGGCAGGGGCAGCGGTTCGCCGAACCGCACGAGGGGCTGCAATGGCGGATGACATCGCTGCACATCGGCTGCGGCGGCGACCTGCGCAGCCGCTTTCAAGGAGTGATCGATCAGATCCGCATCTCGCGCGTGGCCCGCTACTCCAGAAACTTTCCCCCCGTCACCAGCCTGTCGAACGATGACAAGACGCTGGCGATGTATGACTTCCGGGAAGGCTCGAAAGACACGCTGCGCGACGTCAGCGGAAATGGTCACGACGGCAAGATCGTCGGAGCCGAGTGGGTGCGACCCGAGTTAAAGGCGATCCCCTTGGAACCCGACGATCCGTCCCCCTCGACTCCGCCCAAGCCGGCGATTGCTCCGTTCGATGCGGCGCGGGCAAAGAGGCATCAGGAAGAATGGGCGACGTATTTGAAGGTGCCCGTTGAATCGGAAAACTCCATCGGCGCGAAGATGATCCTCATCCCACCCGGCGAGTTCCTGATGGGGGCCTCTGATGCGGACGCCGACGCGACCCCGCAAGAGAAGCCGCAGCACCGTGTCCGACTGACGAAGCCGTTCGTCATCGGCGCGACGGAAGTCACCAGGCACCAGTTCCGTCGGTTCGTCGAGGCGACCGGGTACGTCACGCAGGCGGAGTCCGACGGTCAAGGGGCCTTCGATATCAGTCCGCAAGTCCGCAAACGAACGAATACCTGGGATAATGCCGAATTGAAGTTGCAGGGCGGAGACGATTTTCCCGTCCGCTGCGTCAGTTGGCTCGACGCGCGGCGGTTCTGCGAATGGCTGACGCAAACGGAAGGGTACGCCTATCGCCTGCCCACCGAGGCCGAATGGGAATACGCCTGCCGAGCCGGCACCACCACCCGATACTCCTTCGGCAACGCCCTCTCCGATACGTCGTCACCTCCCGGTGCGGGGGGCGCGCCGCTGCGCGCGGTGGCTCGGCTCCCCGCCAATCCGTTCGGTCTGTTCGACATGCACGGCAGTGTCAACGAAATCTGCGGGGACTCGGGCCGCACCTTCACGACGGACGCGGTAACCGATCCGCTGGGCAGCCTGGAGATGAACGTGCCCGCGGTCGTTCGCGGTGGAGCCGTCAGCTCGAATGCGATTCGGCTTCGTTCGTCCAACCGCTACCTCAACGACGCGCGCCAATTCCCCGAGACAAATTTCGCGACGATCGTGTTGGGCTTCCGCGTCGTGCGAGACATCGCCCCCACGCCGGCCGACGCCCCTTGATCGGACCGCTCAATCCATTTGGCTCACCGGAGGGCTCGCGCCCCGTCGCTGTTGCTTGGCTCCTGACTCTCTGCCTGCTTCCAAGGTTCAAGGGTGACAAGTCGCTTCAGCCCGTTCCAAAGTCCTCCTGGTCGGACGGACACCGGCTTGCCGAAAAGCCAGCGGTTCAGGTCATCGCGGATTTCGCCTGCGGTTCGATACCGATCGGCCGAACTTTGGCTGAGAGCTTTAGCGCAAACTGCACGCAGATCAGGGTCAATCGGCGTGGTGATTGTTTCGGGTGGCTCAACGACTCCATTTTTCGCCTGCAGGATGTACTCTTCCGCTGTGCGCCCTTGGTAGGGAGGCTTTCCCGTCAGAATTTCATAGAGCGTCGCTCCCAGTTGGAAAACATCCATTGTGTGCGGGTCATTCAGCAAATGAGCAAAGATGCTCGGAGACGCGGCATGAACCTTGAAATGTTCAGGGCTCATGTAGGGCGGTGACCCACAGACGCGTTGGTTCAATTCATCCTTGGGACCGAGGCGTTCCATCGCAGGACTTCCGGCAACGATGTAGGCCATGCCCCAGTCAATCAGCAGGGGGATGCCGGAGCGCGTCACCAGGACATTCTGGGGTTTGACATCCCGATGCACGACTCCCCGCGTGTGGGCATACGCCACGATCGAACACAGTTCCTTCAGGATGTTGATCGCGGTCCGGAGTTTGATCTGCACTCGTCGTCGTGCCGCCCGCGAATTGGGCACTCCTCCGCGCCATCCGGTGACTGTCTTCGCGATGCGCATTTCGGTGTGCAGATCCTCAATCAAGGCGCGGAAATCCGAACCACCAAGAATCAGCCGTGTCGTGAAATAAGTCCGTCCATCCGACCACTGCGCCAGGGTGTAGACGGGGTTGATCCCTGGATGTTCCAGATCGGCAATGATCAGCGCTTCGCGGGCGACAAGATCGCTTTGTTCGGGGCGGTGGGCCTCCTTGAGCGCGACGTTGCGACGGAGCAGCCGTTCGAACGCCGAATAGATTCGGCCCTCGCCGCCGCCCCCAATGACATTTCCCACTGCAAACGCGGTGTCTTGCGGAGTCGGTGGGGGGAAATAGGCCCCCTTGCTGGAAACCTGATTTTCGAGGACGGCTGGTTGCGCTGGCACCTGCGCAGGTGAAGGGCGAGACTCGCGTTTGCCGCTCTCACTCCGCGATTCCACAGGCAAAGCCGCAGCTTGCCGAGCTGCTGGCGGGCGGTTGACGGGGTTCAGGTCGGCAATGGTCCGGTCGGCGCTGTCGTCGGCGTTGGGTTCCCGCACGGCGGACTGCGATTCGTCCCAGTCAATATCATCCACAGACTGGCCCGCTTCGAACATGGCCATTTCGAACATGGACGACATGAGGGAATGAAAGCCGTCCTCCGGCTCCCGATGTTTCAGTTTGAAGTAGATCACCTTCGCTTCGCGGTCGCTGGCGTCCGCGTCGTCGGCTCTTCCCATCTGCACGTAAACATGGCGGAGGGACACGTACGCCATGCCGAGCTCCGCCATATAGCGCGATTCTGGCCGTTTTTCAACCAAATCTTTGTAAACGTCGATTCCCCGAATCAGCACAAATTCCGCGGCGCTCAGGCGGCCGAGTCCATGCATGACCAGCCCCTGCGTCACGAGATTTCGCGCCAGCCCTTCGCGAAAAATCAGGTGTTCGGGATTGCGCAAAAGTGCCTGTTCGTAGCGCTCGATGTTGGAGCGGTAAACGACCAGCGGTTCGTCATCGAGCCACCGTTCGATCGCCAGCCCCAGGTCTTCGGCGGAGGCAAACCGGTCGGCGGGGTTTCGTGCCAGGGCACGCAGGCAGAGGTCATTCAGCGAGTCCGGAATGCTTGGCAGAATGTCTCGCGGTGATGGCGGCCGATAGAACTGGATGGCCTGCAGCGTGGCTTCAAGGTCATCGGCCCGGTGTGGAGCCTGCCCGGTGAGGATTTCAAACAGAATTGTCCCGAGCCCGTAGACATCGGTGCGCGTTTCGAACTGGTGGGGATCACCTGCGGCCTGTTCCGGCGACATGTAGGCCGGAGTGCCGATCAATCGGCGGCTGTTGGGGTCGATCGAGATTGTTTCCCGCAGTGACGGGGGAATCGGCTGATCGGCGACGCTGCTGTCTGGATCCGGTTTGGGAGGGACCGGTTGCGCCAGGCCCCAGTCGAGCAGGTAGACCTCGCGAAATTCACCCAACACGACGTTCTGGGGCTTCAAATCCAGGTGCAAAAAACCCTTGGAATGGGCATAAGCCACGGCGTGGCAGACGCTCTGCAGGCATTGCAGCAGGCGGCGGCGTTCGATGACATCGACACGGTTTTGGAGTCGCGTCTGGTGATGCCGGGCGATGTCGTCCGCCAGGGTTGGGCCGTGGACCAACCGCATCACATAGTAGGGGTCGCCGTCATCACGCTGGCCCAGCGCGTACACCGGCACGATGTGCGGGTGCTCCAGACGGCCGGCGATCCGCGCCTCCTGCATCAGCCTCCCGCGCGCCGGTGCCTGACCGGCGCGGTCGGGACGGACCACCTTCAGCGCCACTTCCCGGCCCAGCGCCGGGTCAAAGCCCCGCCAGATCTGTCCGAGCTTGCCTTCACGAAAGACCGACCGCCAGTCCATGGAGGCCGAAGCCAGTGGCGCATGCAGCGCGGTTTCACTGTGCCCGCACAACTCGTCGAGCGATTCCAGGATTTCGGGAACCTGACTCTGACGCATGGCCTCGCGCAGCGTGCTGTCAGCCGAGGCATGCAATGTGGCGGCAACGCTGCCCTGATGCTTCCGCAGTTTCCGCAGGACACACTTCTCAATGTCTTCGCGGTCCTCAGGCGACAACCAGCCACGTTCAACGACAATGTCGGCCAGCGGCCGGGACTTGTTGACGGCCCAGCTCGCACAGGCCTCCGTGAACTGGCTGGAATCAATGTATTCCATCTGCACGGCGAGCACTCCGAACAGCAGGTTGGTTTCCGTCTTATGACGCCCTTCAGCATCACGCGGGGCCTGTGGCTCAGCCTCTTTGGGTTTGTGTTCCGGTAACACAGGGCGCGGGTTTTCGGCTGGAAGTGGCTGCCCCGCATTGCCTGCGGGAAACTCGACGAGAAGGTCCCGAATCTTCTCACAGATCGAGAGCAGTGCTCGTTCGCGTTCCGCCTGGTTCAGCATGTCCAGCGGCCGTGAGGCGTCGTGCAGGGCCTGGAGGTGCCGCAGGTCGGTGTGGTCATACATGCTGGAACTGACGGGCACCCACAGGATTTTCAAGCCCGCGGCGCGCATCGCCAGCATGGCCGGAAGTTCATCCTCCTGGATGAAATTTGATGCCAAAAAGTGCTTGCTGACCAGCAGGATCGCCACTCGGGCGAGAGAGAGGGCTTCGTGAATTTCGGCACGCCACTCGTCGCCGGCTTGAATCCTTTTATCGCTCCAAAGCGCCAATGTCCGCCGCTTCACAAGCGGCTTCAGCATGGTTTGCAACTCTTCCAGCCAATACTCATCCTTGTGGCTGTAGCTGAGGAAAACCTGGTCACGAATGGGGGGCTCAGTCCCCGAGATTCCGCTCGGTGTGCTCATAACCGCAATCGGTCAATCAGATGGGGAGGCGAATGGAACCAGCATACCGCGCACGCTGGCAGATCACAGCCAACACGAGTCGCACTGAAGGTTGACGCAGAAGGTGGATGACTGGCTTGAGGCTCAGGCCGTTCACAGGCCTGCATACATCAGCGCCTTCAACGGACGCCTTTGCGCTGCCTGCGCCTTGATCTTCCGCCGCTCCACCCCGATAATCGACAGTCTTTCCAACCCGGCAGAACACCCCCTTGGGGACTGAACGGCGCATGAAAAAGTCTGATTTGGCCGACTTCAAAAAACTGCTCCTGATGTGGCAGGCGCGGCTGCGCGGCGATGTGGAACAACTGGCCAGCGGAGCCCTCGGAACCGACCGGCAGGACGATGGCGACTCGAAAAGTCCCACCCACATGGCCGAACTGGGCAGCGAGTCCTTCGAGCAGGATTTTGCCCTGCTGCGGGTCGTCAACGAACAGGAAACACTCGCTGAGATTGCCGCCGCTCTGGATAAGATCGAGAAGGGCACTTACGGCGAGTGCGAAGGCTGCCTCAAGGATGGAAAAACCGGTGCGGCGGCGATGATTCTGAAGGAACGGCTGCAGGTCATCCCCTACGCCAAATATTGTGTGGCGTGCGCCCGCGTGCTGGAAAACTCGACGTCATGACGACCGACCCCGCCCGTACCGAACCTCCGGCAGGCACTCCGTCCAGTACGCCGCCGGCCGGTCCCGGAGGTGCGGCCGACGTGCTGCCTGGTCCTGTTCCCCTCAGCCGTTGTGTGGCGTTTGCGGTTCTCCTCGCGTCGACGCTGGCGTGGGATCTGTATTCCAAGTGGTGGGCCTTCAGCACGTTGGGCTACCCCTACCACCCCAGCGAGTGGTCGTGGACCACCCCGTTTCTCTGGGGCCGCGTGCGGGTGCAGCTCTTCACCAGTTTCAACCAGGGAGCGCTGTGGGGGCTGGGGCAGGGCTATGGCTGGCTGTTCTGCCTGCTCAGTTTGGGAGCGGTGGGCCTCGTTGTCTACTGGCTGTTCATTCGCCGCGCCGCGCACAACTGGTGGCTCACCATTTGCTTGGCTCTGATCGCTTCGGGCGCACTGGGCAACCTCTACGACCGCCTGTATCTGCACGGTTCCATGGCGGTCAACCCCCGCACCGGGCAGCTTGAGCCGATGCTGGGAGTGCGGGACTTTCTCGACTTTAAGATCCCGGCCATCGAGTACCGCTGGCCGTTTCAGTTCACCCTGCTGGAACACTGGCAGTGGCCGATCTTCAACTTTGCCGACGCCTTCCTGGTGACCGGCGCGATCATGTTGATGCTGCATGCCCTCCTGACGCGTGAGCCCGCAGCGGCGAAATGAGTTAGAGAGGGCAATGACCCAATGTCCAATGAAAAAATGCCCAATGCTTTGGCGCAACCTCGTCCAGTGATCTTGGCGTGAAGCATTGGTCATTGGGGCCTTGGTCATTGCGTCATTTGAGCCTTCGCGTCTTGTCTCTCCGCCCGCGCCCGACTATTGTCATCAAGTCCGATCTTTCTGCATGCATTCTGACTGCAAGCCTCCAATCTTATGAGCACCGCATCCATCCCGCGGATTTCCTGGCCGGACCGGGCCAGCGATTGGTTGAACCCGATTCTCGTCAAGGAAACGCGGCAAGCCCTCAAAAGCCGGCAGTTCATTGCCACGTTCTTCCTGCTGTTAATTGCCGCGTGGCTCACTTCAACCTTCGCCCTGCTGTTCGCGAGCGATGGGGCCGAGTTCCGACGCAGCGGTCCCATTCTGTTTTCCGCGTTTTACATGATCCTGGCGGTGGCGATTTTCATCATCGTCCCGTTTGCCGCCTTTCGCAGCCTGCTGTCGGAACGCGACCAGTTCACCTATGAAGTGCTGAGCATCACCACGCTTTCCCCACGGCAGATCGTGTGGGGCAAACTGTGCAGTTCGATCGTCCAGATTTTCATCTATTACTCGGCAATCACGCCGTTTCTGGCCTTCAGCCTGCAGTTCAAGGGCGTGAACGTCAGGCTGCTGGGACTGGTGCTGGTCAGCGCCGCGTTCGGGTCGCTGGGACTGTCGATGGCGGCGCTCGCCGTCAGCACGGCCGCCCGTCACCGTGCGCTTCAAGTGCTGTTGACGCTGGGTGTCCTGGCGGGGTTGCTGTTCGCCTTCTCGATGAACACCGGGATGTGCGTCAGCCTGATCCAGGAGCGGGGCGGAATGCCCCCAATGGACGACTCTGGATTTTGGTGGGGCTGCGCCTCCTTGGTGAGCTACTTCATCGCGTATTTCCTGCTGTTGATGGAACTGGCCATTGCCCAGTTGACGTTTGACGCCGACAACCGCAGTTCGTGGGTCCGCCTCGGCATTGCCGGACTGTTCTGGATGTCCGTGGCCTGGGTGGCTGGCGCATTCATCTGGTGGCCGACAATCATCGTGCCCGAGATGGCGCTGACCTTCATGGGGCTGGCGATCGCCCACTGGGGTATTCTGGGTCTGTTCGCGGTCACCGAGCACGATGCCCTCTCGCGGCGCGTGCGGCGGAACCTGCTGCGGTTTGGAGTCTTCCGGGTTGTCCTGACTCCACTGATGCCAGGTGGAGCGCGGGGCCTCTTGTTCCTCCTGATTCACATTCCGCTCACGGTCATTTTCTGCCTGTGGATGCTGTCGAAAGCCACGACATCCGTGGGAACGTCTGTGGACGTGCTGTTTGGCCTCACCGGCTACCTGATCATTTACCTCTGCCTGGGTGCGTTTCTGGCGCGGCTGTCGCGCCGCCTCTCCGGGGAGATGCGCCCATCGCATGCCCGCGTCTTCATGGTGTTGATCGTGGCTCTCGGAGCCATTTTTCCCCAGTTGCTGAACCTGCTGAACCTGCGGCAGGCCACCATTCGACCGATCTTTTTTATCACCGACCCCTTTACGACATTGATGCATTTGTCCAATGGTGAAGAGTCGGGCCTGTTGGTGGCCTTGCTGATGGCCGCCGCCGGGATTGGCGTGCTGGTGAACCTGCCCGCGATGTTCCGTGGCGTGGTGGAAGTCGCCATGGCCCGCCTGCCCCCGCCCATGGTGCCCGCGATGCCGCCTGTCGAACCCATGGCTTCGGCGGGAGCCAACCCACGTTAAGACAATTTCAAATTTCACAGTCTGTACAGGCGCTTCGAACTGTCTGGACAAATTGGTGGCGGATGCAACCATCGTTCTGTGTTTTGAAGCTCGCGAAAAGGCATATTACTGTGAAATCTGAAATTTGAAATTCATATGTCGGCGCGACGCTGTCGCAGCCCCAACCTCACCAAAGCTCACGCGCATGCAGCACGACCCGGACGTTCAATCTGTCGTCGAGACCTTTCAGCTCGGCCTGCCGCGGGTGCCTGCGATGGGGCGCTCGGGTGAGCTGCTGGGGCGGGGCACGGGCAGTTCGCTGGAGTTTCAGGAGTACCGGCAATACGTCCCGGGCGACGACATCCGGCATCTCGACTGGGCCACCTATGCCCGCACCGACACGTTGATGGTTCGGTTGTATCGGGAGGAAGTCAGCCCGCGGACGGAAATTCTCCTGGATGCCAGCCGCTCGATGACCTCCAGCCCGGCGAAGATGCTCGCCGCGCGGCAACTGGCCACGGTCTTTGCCATGCTTTGCGGCCGGCTGGGCGGGCGTCCGGCCGTGGTGCCCCTGCAGGATGGTCCGCCGCGAACGCTGGGGATGGAGAACCTGGACCAGCTCTCGTCGCTGGTGTTTGATGGGCGGGCCACGCTGATCGAGCTACTCAACGACAACCGCATTCCGCTCAAGCCACGGGCGGTGAGGATTGTCATCAGCGATTTTCTCTTTCCCCACGACCCGCAGGCCTTGATTCGCCGGCTGGCGGGAGACGCCAGTGCCCTGTGGATCATCCAGGTTCTGGGAAGCTGGGAACGTGATCCGCAGGCCATCGGCGGTCGGCGGCTGATGGATGTGGAGACCGGCGGCGAACTCGACCTAGTTCTCGATCGTGTGGCCGTGGCCGAGTACAAGCAGCGCCTGGGCAACCTGCAGGAGGAGTTGCTGCGGAACTGCCGCCGGGTGCATTCGCTGTTTGCCACGGTCACCGGGGAACTGGGCCTGCGCACAATCTGCCGCCAGGACCTGTGCGCCGCGGGAATGCTCCGCGTCGGCTGATGGAACGAGTACCAATTTTAGCGGCACGGCGTGAGCCGTCCGGTGAATGAGAACCGACCCGCGTGGCTCACCGGAGGGCTCGCGCCCTTCCGCTTTTATTTTGGCGGTACGGTGCAAGCCGGCTTGCACCCTGCCGCTTGCGTGACCGATCGGCAAGGATGCGTCGCGACTCGTCTTGACGCCTTTGTCATCTTCTGCGATAGCCCGCTCCCGGCACTCGCGACTGCGACAGCGGTCATGGTGGCTGGCTCATTTCTGAAGCCCTGATTTCTGAAGCCCTGGGGGATCGTCCGATGTGGCAGCGTTTGCAGCGGTGGAGCTTGTTGACGCTTCTGATCGTCGTGGTGGGCGGCCTGTCCTGGTCGCTGGAACTCCCGTGGCACCGCTGGACCTCGACGACCGAGCCAACGGCCCTGCCCATGGTTGGCGGTGAGGACGACCGCCCTGCGCTGCCCGAATCGCTGACCGGTATTTCCCAAACTGTGCCGCCGGTCGTCAACCGGCTAGCACGACTGAGCGAGAAGCTGGAAGACCACAAGCAGCTCGACACGAAGTTCCGCCTGTCACTGGGTGAAACTCCCGACGATGTCTTCACGCGAATCGAGGATCCGTTCAGCCAGGCCGGCGACGGTATGTCGATCCTTGAATCCAGTGTTCCCCGTCAGGTGGGCACGGCGATTCCCTAAACCAAAATGGCCTGACTTGGACAGCTACGTCTTCATGCGGCCCGCGTACAACAGCTCCCAAGGATCTGTGGATCGCACGTCGGGCAGCATCACCACCGCCACATTCGCTGACTTGCCGAGCACCAACGACCCAAATTCTGCGGCGAGGCCGAGAGCCTCAGCTCCATTTTGCGTGGCCAGCTTCAAAAGCAGTGCCGGATCGACTGTGGGGAACCGCTTTCTCAGCCACACGACCTCATTCCACAGGGACAGGTCTGGGTTGGATGCCCGGCTGTCGGTGCCCAATGCCACGCGGCAGCCTTGGGCCAGCAGTTCCTGCCACGGATGCGGAGCGTGTCCGAAGAACGCATGCGTTCGCGGGCAGTAAACCACCGTGAACTGCGGCCGCGCGGCGACAAACGCCTGCTCTTCGGCATTCAGATAATTGCCATGCACGGCCAGCACGTGCGACAGTGGCTCAAGGCTCCGCAGGCAGTCCAACGGGCGTGAGCCACGGGGGATGGCTTGAGGATCCCACGCACCCATGTGGTCCAGGAATTCGACAAACTCACCCGTGCCGTGCTGCAATAACTCCAACTCGGCTGTTGTCTCGGCGAGGTGCATGGCGACAGGGGCGTTCCGCGCCTTCGCCAGGTCGACCAAGTCCGAGAGCAGCGCGGGATGCACCGTATAGGGGGCGTGCGGGCTCAAGCCGCGGATGATTCCCTCAGCAAGCGGTGTAGACAGCCAGTTTCGAGCCGCTTGGAGTTGAGCTTCACGCCGCTCGGGCCGCAGACCGATCGATTCGTGAAAGGCCACGGTCCGACCACTCGTGACGGGTGCCCGCCAATCTGTCGTCCCCAGGACGGGGTTGCCGGCCGTGGCGATTTCTCCAACGACCGCGCAGCCGGCAGCCATACTCTCCGTGGCTCCCAGTTGAATGCGAGTCGCCTTGTCGGTCGTCGCGTTGCGGCGTGACTGCATGAGGGACTTGAGCCACCCGGTGAAGGGCGTCGCAGGTTGCAGTGGCTGGCGCAGGTCGCTGAATTCCCAATGCGTATGGGCGTTAATCAGCCCCGGGACCAGGGCCACATTGCCCATGTCGATGGCATTCTTGATGCCTGCCACGCTGGGAGATGGCCGTTGATAGACGGCAGTGACCCGCCCGTTCTCCATCTCCAGGCAGCCATTCCACAGCGGTGGCTGGTCAACGGGAAAGACGAGCCGAGCAGCAAATGTAAACCGCATCATGACTTCTTGCTCAACAGTTCAGACAAGCGCCGCGGCGGACGACCGAAGAGCTGCTCGTACTTTTCCCGGGTCGGCTCCAGCCGGACACGAACCTTGTCCGCGTGGTTCATCAGAATGTCGGACAGACGGTGGTGCAGATACGGGTTTCGCAGCCGGTCGAAGGTGGTGTCGGCGAACTCGGCCACGTCTTCGACCTTGTAGGCGATCGTGGGAACAATCTCTTCGAACAGCACGCCGCGCAGCCACCGGCAGGCGTCACGGTTCTCCAAGACCTCCTGCACGGTCTGAAAGCCCAGTGGCTCATACCTTGCGGCCATGGCCGTGTGCAGCCCGTTGAGGATCCGCACCTTCCTTAGATAAAACGGCTTCAGGTCGTCCACGAGTTGAATGGCCGGATTGGAAAACAGCGGCACTTCGCGCCCCTGTGGACGTTCGACAGCCCACAGGGCGAACGGTTCGGCAGAGATCATCAGGGGATCGGTCGCCGCCAGCGGATGATCGGTGGGGGCACGGGTGACGATGCAGTCGACGAGGTTGTTGAGCCACAGGCAGTCTTGGCGGACCCAGTCGGCAAACGGGCCATCCAGCCCCCACGTGCGCGCCTGGCTCAACACCAAGTCACGCAATTTGTGGGCGTTGCCCTCGATCAGTTCACAGGGCAAGAGCGTGAGCGGGCTGCCTTTTTGCTGATACCGCGCCCACAGAAGCTGCGTCAGCTTGGCCGGAAGGGTCTTGGGGGGAGCATCGTCTCGGCCGTCCTCGGGACGCAGAACGTATCCCGATTCGGTGGCATTGGTCACGATCCACTTCAGCTCGGGCGAAACGGCGACCTTCACCACCTCCGACCAATCGGCCTCGGCGGTCAGCGCCCGGCTGATCGTGCGGACCTGTTCCAGTCGCTCAACAAGCTGCCCGTCCTGATAGCCACGCACCAGAACGTGATAACCCTGTGGCTGCCCATTCAGCAGTTCCGCCCGCTGCCCGGGCGTCGACTGGACCACCACCGCCTGGCCCACCGCCTGCCCGCCATCGGTCGCCTGCTGGACGAAGCGGTCGACAAACCCCCGCAGAAACCGGCCGGCACCAAACTGCAAGATTGTCTCTGGAACTGCCACGCCAAACTCCCGTTCGCTCGCCCTGAACACTGGCGATACTTTAGGCCTCAATGGCTGCTCCGTCCACAGGGTCGCGGCACAGGGGCAAACGGTTCAGTTTTGATCGTGAGCAGGCTGATCCACAGAAGACCAGCGCGAAAACGTGCCTCGCGGGGCACTCAAGGTCCGGGCAGCCACGGCCCCGGCTACTTTGTTTCGACCTCCCGCCATGGAATCTCAAACTGTCCGCTGGCGTACTTGAGCCACTCCCCGAAATGGGTCAGCCGGTTGATGGAGTTGCCATCGAAGCCGAACTCCTTGCCGTCGCTCCGCAGGACCACAAAACTGCGGGATACCTGCTTGATCTTGGCTCCAGGGAGCTTGGCCACCTTCAGTTCCTCGTGGGTGAAAACTTCGCGGATCTCGGTCACATCCTGCCAGTGGCAAACGTCGACGCTTTTGCCTGACAGATACTGAAAGCCATGTTCGTGGAGCAGCACGCGATGCGCCGCCAGTTCCCGCATGCCGAACACCAAAGCTCCTCCCATCAAGGGAAGCAGCAGCCCACCAACGGCCATAATGGCGTACTTGGCAAAGTGATCTCCCGAAGTCTCGTTCGGCCCCGCCGGCTTCAAGGCGATGTAAACCGCCAGGGCGATGCCGCCGATCACCAATCCCAGCCCCAAAATCACTCCCGCGGCGACATTCGCCAAACTGGGCTTAAAGGTCTCTTCCAGCTTCCCCAACGATTCAGCATCGGTGTGCATGTCAACGCTGGCCAGGAGAGGGTTCAGGAAGAGGGAGCCCGCATGCTGCTACAACACGCGCCTGAGGATTCGTGACAACGCCACGGCGCTACTGCATCACGCCGCGGGTGATCGCCATGAAGGCATCCTCAAGGCTTTCGGTCTTCGCCTGGAAGTCGACGATCTCGACACCTTGTGAGACCAGCCGGGTCAGCAGTTTCGACCGGGCCTCGTCGTCGCCTTCGTACTGCAGCGACAGCGTCTGGCCGCCGGCGGGGGTGACGCTGACCACGAACGGCTCCTGGACCAGCAGCGTTTCCAGCTTTTCGATGTTCCGCAGCACGCGGATCGTGAGCATGATGCCGCGGGCTCCGCGGCCGTCATGCAGCTTCTGCATGATCTCGTCGACGGTGCCCGACGCGAGGATCTTGCCCGCCTCAATGATCACCGCCGAGTCGCAGATTTCCGACAACTCGGTCAGAATGTGCGACGAAATCAAGATCGTCTTTTTGAGATTCTTTGCCAGCAGATGAATCAATTCCCGCAGCTCGACACGGGCCCGCGGATCGAGCCCGGCCGCGGGTTCATCGAGAATCAGCAACTGGGGGTCGTGGATCAGGGTCCTTCCCAACCCCAGCCGCTGCGACAGGCCCTTGGAGAGCGTGTCGATCGGCTTTTCCGCGAGGCGGTCCAGCTCGGTGAACTCCATCACGCGGGAGACGGCATCGCGGCGTTTCTGCCCCTTGAAGCCATAGGCGCGGGCGTAAAAATCCAGGTATTCGCCCACGTTCACGTTGGCGTATTTGCCGAACGCATCCGGCATGAACCCCATCATCCCCCGCACCTTGTCGGGGTCGTCGACGACGGAATGCCCGCAGACCAGCGCGTCGCCGGCGGTGGGGATGTCCAATGTCGCCAAGATCCGCATGCTGGTGGTCTTCCCCGCGCCGTTGGGGCCGATGAACCCCACCACGTCGCCGGGATAGGCCTTGAAGGACACGTTGTTCACCGCCTTCAGCCGTCCAAAAAACCGGTGAAGGTTGCGAAACTCAAAGATCGGCGCGGGACCGGCGGGCGCGGCGGCAGTTGCCGCCGGGGTGGCTGCGGTGGCTGGCTCCAACTCGAAGACGGGTTCTTCCGGGGCTGAAGAGGTCGACATCGCGCGTCACCCTGCCAGAGCACACAAGTCAAGAAAATCGCCATCCGGCAGTATCCGGGGCGGTGACGTGAGAGTCCAGTGGTCTGCGGAATTTGACTGTGGCTGACGAGTTTTTCAATCTGAGCACGCGGTACAACCACTTGTGACCCGACGCGCCAGAGAAGTCTGGAAATCAAGCGATGAAAGCCGTGGCTCGCAGTTCGGCGATGTTTGCCGGCGTCGTTCAACAAACAAGTCTCCATGGTGTCGCCGCTTTCAAAAACTGCCCCGCCCAGCATACATTCCAGCAGTCTGGAAACCGGCCCCTTCTTATCTGAGTGTTTCGCCCGCGATGTCTTCACCGACCACCATTGGCCTGATTGGCCTGGGGCTGATGGGAAAAGCCCTGGCCGGGCGCATGCTGGAAGCGGGCCATGAGCTGCTCGGTTTCGATATCACTCCGCGTTGTCGGGAAGAATTTGCCGCGCTGGGTGGCACTCTGGCGGCTGACGCGGGAGCGATTCTTGATACCTGCGACGTTGTGCTGATGAGCCTCCCCACCTACGACGAAGTGCAGGCGGTGCTGGAGACCCACGCGGCGGACTGCCGGGCCGGGCAATTGCTGGTGGACACCACCACCGGGGCACCGGAGGTGGCGGCGAAAATCGCCGGGCGTCTGGCGGAGCGGGGCGTGACCTACCTGGATGCCACGGTCTCCGGGAGCAGTGCCCAGTTGCGCGCGGGAGAGGTGCTGTGGATGGTCGGCGGCGACCGTGCGGGGTTTGAACGTTGTGCGGACCTGCTGCGCTGCCTCGGCCGGGAGGTGGTGCATACCGGCGCGGCTGGCAGTGGTGCCAAAATGAAGCTCGTCACCAACCTGGTGCTGGGGTTGAACCGCGCCGCACTGGCCGAAGGGCTGGCGCTGGCCCATGGCCTGCAGCTCGATTTGAGGGAAGCGCTGTCGGTTCTGCAGGCGAGCGCCGCTTACTCCAAGATCATGGATTCCAAGGGGGAAAAAATGATCACCGGGGACTTCTCGCCCGTCGCGCGGCTCTCGCAGCACCTGAAAGATGTGCGGCTGATCCTCGCAGCAGGAGAGGAGGCCAAAGTGAGCCTGCCACTCAGCGACGCCCATGTCGCGCTGCTGGAAGACGCCGAAACCCGTGGCTTCGGCCCCCTCGACAACAGCGCCATCGCCGCGGTCTATTTCCAGCGGCCCCCGCAACAGGGGGCGCAGCAACACGGACTGTGACAATGCTGCCGAGATCGAACAGTGGTTGCTACCAGTCAAGTCGATTGGGCTGGCAAAACGGTGAGTGAATCGCACGGTTATAAGTTTAACCACGAATCTGCGAAAATTTGACAAATCTCACGAATCATCAACCGGCTTGGCATCGTGGGTGACGGAATCCATCTCGTTGTCATTCGTGACATTCGTCGTATTCGTGAAAATTCGCGGTTCCACTTTTCATTGTCCTGGATCGGCCTTCGCTCAGCATCCAAAAGCGTACGTTAACGCCGATTCGTGCCAGAGACCTCACGGTTTTGACTTCAAAAGCGTGACATCCGCTCTCGGGCCGCGTCTGGTCTTTTAAGGATGCCGGAAACGATGTCAAATTGCGGCCAACATCGCGGGCAGGCGTGGCCGCCAGAAAGTGAGGGTCTCCGATGAAGACAAAATCCATCTGGGTCGTGACGGCCGTTTGGGGAGCGATGCTCCTGTGCTTTTTCGTGGGCGTCTTTTGCACCTTCTCGCCGTTGTGGTTTGATGGGGGAATCGTGGGGTTGCTGTCAAGCACGCACAGCAGCGATCCGTTGGGCCGCTTCTTTGAGAATCTGTTCTCGGCAGTCTTCTCCATCATTCTTGGAATCGTCCTGATCGGCACGGCGGCAGTCGAGGCATTCATCACAGGAATTGTGGCAACAGTCATCTTGGCGGCCCGGCGGGACCCGCCTTCGCCTGCACCGCAACTCCCCGGTGCCCCAAGTCCCGGAGAAAAGGTCCTGAGCCCGTTCATGTCCGAAGACGAGATCCCTTAACGTCCGCAGATTTCGGCGGAGTCATGACGGTCGGGCAGCGACGCGCGATCGAATGTCAGCGCGATCTGTCTGGCAGGAGCGGTACTGGATTTTCCGGTGCGGACAAGGAACAAAAAAAGCCAGCCGAAGCGAAGACGAATGAATCGCACCGTGATCTGGTGGAAGATTCACTCGCCTGCGCTTCGGACTGGCGGCTCTTACAAACCCAGCGACCAATTCGTCGCCGGAATTTGGTCTCGGATCTGTCTCAGATCTTAGCGGTGATGGCCGTAATGTCCGCTGTAGCCACCGTGGAAATGACCCGTCTGATGCCAGTCGTAGTGACCGGGCTGAACATGGAAGTGGTTTCCATGCCGGTAGATTTCGGGCGGATGGTAGTCGTAGTGGCTGGTGTCGTGGTACCAGCCGCGCGACTGACCATAATTCCCGTGCCCGCCGTAGCCCGAGTTCCCGTAGCGGCCATAGCCGGAGTTGTAACCACCGTAGCCACGGCCGTAACCCCATTGAGCGGAAACCGTGCTGGGCGAAACCACGAACAAACCGAAGGCCAGGGCGGAAGCGACGATGGCCAAGCTCAGAGTGCGTTTCATGTTCTGTCTCCTTGACTTATGATGATTTCCAGAGGAGTGATCCCGCTGAGTTTCCTCGGCTCGTCTTTACGAAAAGGTAAAAATGCACACCCCGTGCCAATGTTGCAGGAAAGCAACAAACGTGAGATTTGCATGGTTTCAGCGGCACCAGTTTTCGAGAGATGCAATTCGCAGCCACTTTTCGATTTCACGCGCCATCAGAATGACTACAACCCTGCGCAGCACTCAAAACCGGGATGAGAACCGGGGCCGAACGGCCTCCGGCTGATTCGAGATCCCCATCTGGAAAAACTCGCCACCCAGTCGATGTATGCGGGGTCGGTTGCCCAACTTGGCGGCTGGCACTAATAATCCAACGCCTGAATCGTTGTTGTGATGGTGCCGCCCCTCAATCGGTCGAGAAGAATCATGAATTCTCGGATGCGAACGCTCCTCTTCACGAGCCACACTCGGTGCTGGCATCTCTGCCTGGCTCTGCTCTGTTTCCAAGCCGGAGTGCTGTCGGCGGCAGAAGACGAAAAGCCGGAGCAACGGCAACTCAACCACCTCACCCGGGCGGAAATCGATGACGGGTGGATCTCCCTGTTTGACGGCCAGTCGATGTTCGGCTGGAAAGCCAACAACACAAGTGTGAACTGGCAGATCAAGGATGGCGTTGTTTGGGCGGACGCGGGAGACCCGGGCCTGCTGGTTTCGACAACGGAGTTCAACCATTTCGAGCTGAAGTGCGACTTTCGGCTGTCCAAGGGCGGCAACAGCGGAGTCTTCCTCCGCTCGCTGTTCACGCCGAAGGATCCCGCCGTCGGCTGCTACGAGTTGAACGTCTGCGATTCGCACCCGGGGTTCCCCACGGGCAGCCTCGTGGGGGTGGTCAAAGCCGACATGCCCTCCGTGGGCGAGGGCGTGTGGAAGACGTTCCACGTGCGTGTCGAAGGTTCGCTGGTCCAGGTGAAACTCGATGGCAAAACGGTGCTGGATTACACGGAAAAGCGCCCCAATATCCGCCAGCGCGGATTCATCGGGCTGCAGAAGAATGCAGGGAAGGCGGAGTACCGCAACATCTTTTTGAAGCCACTGGTGATGGCCTCGCGTTTCAACCGCGAGGATCTCTCGGGCTGGACCGTGGTGCCGGGCTCCAAGAGCCAGTTCACGGCTGAGGAGGCAACCATCCGCATCAAGAATGGGCCGGGATTTCTCTATTCGCACGGCAGCGGCTACAAGGATTTCGTGTTTCAAACGCAGGTGAAAACGAACGGCAAGGGGCTCAACAGCGGAATCTTTTTCCGTTCGATGCTGCCCACCGAAAAGGCCCCGTCCAACGGCTATGAACTGCAGATCCACAACGGCTTCAAGGACGATGACCGGACCAAGCCGGCCGACTTCGGGACCGGGGCCATTTATCGCCGCGTCCCTGCCCGACGGGTGGTCTCGAATGACTTTGAATGGTTCAACGTGACTCTGGTCGCCGTGGGGGCTCATTTTTCGGTGTGGGTCGACGGCGAGATGGTGACCGACTGGACCGACGACCGCAAACCGGATGAGAACCCGCGCAAAGGCCTGCGAACCGACTACGGTCCCTTTATCCTGCAGGGCCACGACCCCACCACCGATGTGCAGTTCCGCAAAATGTTCGCGGGCGAGTATCTGCCTTAAAGCCGTCCGGTAAGCGAGGACCGAGCCGTGGTGGCTCACCGGAGGGCTCGCGCCCTGCCGCTACAATCGGTGTGTCGGAACAATGCATGACTGACACACTATCGATTGCAGCATCTTTAGCGAATCGAACATGGACTTGAGCCGATCGTGGTCTCGCGGCGGTGGATCCGGTGTCCGGCCAGACAAAATTCTCCCGATAAATCACTGTGAAGATGACGCACGGTGGCTCATCATGGGAGAGTTTTCATGTCTGGCAGTTTGTTGGCGGTGGCCGTCGCCGCAGTCTTAACCCAGGCCCCCTGCCAGAATTGCCAGAACGGTGGCCAAGGCGGGTATCAGGCCGGGTATGCGGTCGGCGGATATCAAGGCGATTATCAGTCGGGATACGGCGGGGGTGTTTACGGCCCCGTTTCGTACTCGGGGCAATACAGCGCCGTGGGCGGGCCGGTCGGGCCTGGCTCGGGCGGGTATGACCAACTCCACCCGTTTGACGATCCGCGTCCCTGGGTCCGTGGCTACTGGCAGGAGATCCCCGCCTTCGGTGGCTCCTACCACTTCCGGCCCTACAACTACAAGCACGTCCTGTCGCAATCGCAGGTCGTAGCCGGCTGGGGCATGAGCCCGACGTTCGTCCACAGTCAGGAATACTTCCGCCGTTACGCGCCCCAAAATCAGAACGAGCGGGTCAATCCGCCCGCCCAGCCACAGTATCAAGACCCCCAAAACACGCAGCCACAACTGCAGCCGGTCCTGCCACAGACGGACCAGTATGGCCCGCGTGTGAATCGCAACAGCCCTCAGCCGGGTCCCGTGCTGCAAAGCCCTGGTGCCGTATCCCCCGTGGCTCACACCCGGTCGCCACGCACCCGCCAGCAGCTTGAAGAGCAGATCCGCAAGCAGACGCGGGAACTGCAGGAGCTGCAGCGGGCACTGGATGCACAACGGTGAGGCGAATGACGAAGTGACGAAATGACAAATGACAAATGACAAATTGGTCGTCAGACTGCGAGATCGCCAGCCAAGGATGACAAAGACGTTCGCCGTCGATTTTGCATCCAACCGCTGACAACAATACAGAATTCGCCGTTCGTTGAGCCTCCTTCCTCAACCAACGGCGAATTTGTCATTTGTCATTTGTCATTTGTCATTTTGTCATTCCTTCACAACTGCCATGTGATATACGGATTCTCACACGGATTCCCCCGCGCGATGTGCATCTTGCCCTGGGCCGGCTCGGCAACAATCGCGGCGACGGTCTTTCCCGAGATTGGCAGAATCGCGTCACCGTAGCCTTCATGCGGATGGCGGCAGATGCCGGCGGGATGCCCAGAGTGATCGGTCAGCATCACCTGCAGGTCGGCGGCGGTCAGTTTGCCAAACTTCTCCTGAACCAATGCTCGAATCCGTTCCAGGCGGGGAAAGGAATCGGGCAGGCTCTTGGCGAAGTTGGCGTCGCAGGCGTGGGCCGAGCAGAGGTAGTGGTTGCTGTGGACCATGAACCCCGCCCCGCCCTCATTCAGCACATGCGGCCCTTCGCTGGTCAGTTCCACGTCGCCAATCTGCCCAGCCCCATCGCACAGCACGTAGTTCCCGTTGGAACAGACGCCCATCCGCCGCATGAGGGCGAGAACGTCGCCCATGTTGTGCTGCTCCAATATCAGCCGTTTGAGTGGATAGTGCGACAGGGCGAACCGCCACGCTGGTCCGCCACCCAGGGCGTTCGCGAAGTGCCCGACACCATGCTGATTGATGCCGTGATAGCCGAGCATGCCGCCAAACGTCCACATCAGCAGGGCAGGCCGGTCAATGGGGGTCAGCCGCAGGCCATAGGCGAACTGTTCAATTTCGGCGGGGGTGTCGCTGGTTTGCCCAATCAGAGTTTCACCGTTGGCGGTGCCGCGGGGACCGATGACAAACGTCGTGCAGCCCTCCGGCGCGCTCTGACCCAATTCCCCCCGCAGTTGCAGGGCCACTGCGGTCGAGACAGGAATCTGCGCGCCCTCTGCCAGCCCCTTGATCTCTTCCAGCAGGATGGGGCACTGCGTGTCAAACAGGGGCATGTATTGCAGCGTGCGAATCTGCATTTCGGACATCGACATCTGCAGCGAGGCGGCCAGGTACTCGGCGTACCCACGAATCTTCTCGCCGGCCTGCGTTCCGTGCTGGTAGCCGAGTTCCCAGGCTGAGCCCCGGGCGTCGTAAAGCGGGTAACTGTCCATGTCGGTGGCTCTCATGGTGGCTCAGGGATTCGCGGCGGCCGGTTGATCCACTTGACCGCTGTCGCAGCTTGCTATAATTCGCGTTCTGTCAGAATTGAAGCGCCTTGCGTGAACCTTGAACACATCGAATTGGTCTTCGAATGAGGATCTGTTCAGGATTCCCGCACATTTGAGCAGGACAAGGGAAATGGACCACGAACTGCAGGTCAAGTGTCAAGACTTGGGTCAGCGCATCGCACGTTTGTTGGATTCTCTTTGACTACGCTGGCAAACAAAAGCGTTCCAAGGAAATCAACGATGTGATGGGGGCCAGTGGTTTCTGGGACAATGCCGCCAAGGCCCAGGATCTGGTCAACGAGCTGCGCGGGATTTCCCTGGCGCTCAAGCCGTTGCGCGAACTGAAGGATGGAGCCGACGACCTGAAGGTGCTGGTGGAATTCGTCGAGCAGGAAGCTGAAGAGCCCGAGGTTCTCGCCGCCGCTGCTGAAACCCTGGAGCAGCAGCTCGACGCTGTCGAACTGCAGGAAATGCTCTCGGCACCTGAAGACCGCTGCGGTGCCTACCTCAGCGTCCAGGCGGGCGAAGGCGGCACCGATGCCTCCGATTTCGCCTTGATGCTGCTGCGGATGTATCAGCGCTGGGCCGAAGAGAGTGGCTACGAGGTCGAAGAAGTCGACTTGTCAGAGGCGGAAGAAGCGGGCATTCGCAGTGCCACGATCCTGATCAAAGGTGACTACGTCTACGGGTATTTGAAGGGGGAAGTCGGCCTGCACCGGTTGATCCGGATCAGTCCCTTCGATGCCAACGCCCGCCGTCAGACCTCATTCGCGGCGATCGACCTGATTCCCGACATTGATGAAGACACGGACATTGTCATTGACTGGGACAAGGATGTGCGGGAGGACGTGTTCCGCTCCAGTGGTGCCGGCGGTCAAAAGGTGAACAAGACTTCGTCCGCCATCCGGCTGACGCACCTCAGCACCAACACCGTGGTGCAGTGCCAGAACGAACGGAGCCAGCACAAAAACCGGGCGCTCGCCCGAAAAATGCTGCTGGCCAAGCTCTACCAGGCCGAACAGGAAAAACGGACGGAAGAGCAGGCCGCCAAGCGGGATACGAAAAGCAAAATCGGCTTCGGCGGTGGCACGCTGCGGACCTACACGCTGCAGCCACAACAACTGGTCAAGGACCACCGCACCCTCGCCACCGCCACCAACCCGGGCAAGGTGCTGGATGGCGATATCAACTCGTTCATTCAGGCCTATTTGCGGTTCCGGATGGGGAAGGACCAGCCGGTTGGGGAGAATGCGTGATCGCAAGGAATCGCGAATTTTTGCGCCAACATTGAGCACAAACCTCATGCGGCGCGAATTTCGCGGATTGATGGCACAGCGATTTTTTTGTCGGCGGAATAATGCACCGCGCCCTAAACTAAACGTCCCGGAGGTGTTTCACGAATGGATAGTGCGAAACCACGGCGTTGATCATCTTCTGGTCAGCCGTCACGACATCACACCCCTCACGCTCGGCGAGGGCGATGTACAGACAATCGAAGACTCCAATCCGGCACTTACGCGAAATTTCAACGGCTCGGCCGAGAAGCGGCAGGTAGAAGGCGAGATCTGGCGCGTTGGCCATGATTGCGTTAAGACGATCTTGAGCGTTCGAGATCAGCCCGCGCCGCTCGCTGCGAGTGAGGGCATGGGCAGCTTCGATCGGGAACACATCAGGGGCGATGAAGTCACGGATGCCCGAAGCGAAATCGTCCAGAAGCGACTGAGCCAGATCGGAGTCTGGTTCAGTGAGAACCCACTTTAGCGCGACATTGACATCCAATACGAACTTCATGAGTCACGAAGTTCCCGGACAAGATCAACGACCACTTCCACTGGCCCCCCGAGTCGCTTTCTCATCTCATCGCGTTCACGTTCCATCCATTCTCGAGCCTGACGAGCCGCCTCCGGGTCGCGAATTCCCCTCGCAACCCTGTCGAGGGTTTCTTGGAGCTTGCGTCCGCTCTCGGTTTGGAGATGACTGGTGGGAGTGTCCATGATTCAATTATCCAGTACTCTTAATGGATCGTCAATTCAGGTCTTGCGCCGAAAATATCCAAGTTGATCCCAGGGTGACATTTGCCATGGGCCATCATCCCTGCTGTATGGGAATCATCACATTACCCGTCTTGCGGGATGAACCCCGCTTGAACGCAAAGGGGTTCAAAAATGGAAATGGACCAAATCCACGGAAACCCCTTGCCATTCCGGTGACTTTTTGCCATGATCCAACTTCCCGGTCGATGAACAATCGCCTTGGAAACGCACCTCTAGCTCAATGGATAGAGCATCGGTCTACGGAACCGAAGGTTGCAGGTTCGACCCCTGCGAGGTGCGCTTGAAGTAAGTCACGCTGAATCCTAGAGATAGGGTACTTGCCTGAATGGGCAATGCGGCTAAAAGGTCTTTCCAAATCCAGTACATGTACTGTCTTGGTCGATCCGAGAGCCTCGTTTACGCCCCGCAAGTCTACTCCGCCGAAGTACAGGCACCACAAAGCGAGAAACCTCGCGGTCGTCACCATCAAGGGTGTTGACCATTATTTGGGGCCGTTCGGCTCCCCCGAGAGCCACTAGGAGTACGCGCGGCTCATTGCGCATTGGAAGCCCGCAACTTCATCCTCTCCTCCGCTGCCATTTGTCACACCGCAGTCCGCGATTTCGGTCAGCGAACTGATCCTTCGCTACTGGGGATTTGCCAAGGGCTACTATGCCAAAGATGGCAAACCGACCAAAGAGCTCAGCGTCGGTTATCCAGGATGACATGGCCGTTATTGGCAGTGCTGGGAGTGGTTTTGGATTTCGGATGGACGATCATCCCGATCGGCCGGGCCCTAGGTGAAGTGGTGAATGGACTGTGATCGACTGTGATCGAATGGCACTTAATCGGACCGATCTTATGGGGGGTTAATGCTTTGGCACGACGCGCTGACGTGTAAGGCGTTGTCGGGCCTTGGTGCGGGGCTCAGTCAAGTTCGGGAAGGGCTTGGGGCGGCGT